>CANJYB010000011.1 GCA_947479085.1 Bacteroidota bacterium
CCTGATGCTTATTACTACATAGACGATGTAAGTATATCTGAAATACCAAGTGGAAATGCAGGAAATGATACTACTATATGCACAAATGATACTGCTCAGTTAGGAGTAAATAACTATGAAGGGGTAGGTTATGAATGGCAACCAACAATAGGGTTAAGTAATGCCGCAATTGGTAATCCTACTGCCACACCAACGCATACCACTACTTATATTTTAACACAAACCACCCCATGCAGTATAACCACAGATACAGTAACAGTTACTGTTTGTTTGGATGTAGGGTTAAATCAATTGGGAGTAATTAATGAGGAATTAGGAATTTACCCAAACCCTAGTAGTGGTGAGTTTAGCATAGCTACAAAGTACAAAGTGTTAAGTGTTAAGATAAAAAATATATTAGGTGTAGAAATAAAGATTATTAATAGCACCGCATTTGATTTAACAGATGTTTCAAAGGGAATTTATTTTGCAGAAATAAAAACAAACAAGGGAATAGTAAACAGAAAAATAATAAAGGAATGATACAATTCCATGCTCAAGACATACCTTTTACTATAAAAAACAAATCCGTTCTTAAGCGCTGGGTTTCTTCCTCGATTGAAAAAAAGAAAAGAACTGTGGGGCAACTCAATTTTATCTTTTGTTCTGATGCGTTTTTGTTGGATATGAACAAACAATACCTTCAGCACGATACCTATACTGACATTATTACATTTGACTATTCTTCGGAGGATAAAACTCTTCCTGTTTCAGGAGATATTTATATAAGTATAGACAGGGTAAAAGAAAATGCAATAAAATTTTCTAAAGCATTTGAAAACGAACTACACAGGGTAATAATTCACGGCACCTTGCATTTGCTTGGATATAAAGACAAAACAAAAGCGGCTAAAGAGGAAATGAGGAAGCAGGAAGATAGCTGTTTGAAGGAATTAGGGCTTAGCTAAAGGGTGTCTCGCAAAGACGCAGGGATCGCAAAGAAAAGAGAATTAAAAAACCTTCGCGACCTTTGAGTGAAACAAATAAGTTAATCTTAAAACAAAACGATATTATTAATGCTAAGCTAAAAGGTGTCACGCAAAGGCGCAAGGAGCGGCAAGAAACAACTTATATGACAATCCCCTTGCGAACTCTGCGTCTTTGCGTGAAATAATTAAAACAAAACGATATTATCTATCAGCCTTACTGATTCTAACTTAACAGCAATACAGGCAACAGCAGATTTGGCAGAACCGAAAGAGTCGATAGTTTGGATAGAGGAAGAATCAACAATATCAAAATATTCAAGGGTCATACAAGGGTCGTTTTTAAATAAATCTTCCACCTGTTGTATTAATTCAGAAACGGGTTTGTTTTTGTATTCTTCTTTTACTGAAAAAAGAGTTCCGGATATTTTGGTAACATTTTTTCTTTCTTCAACAGATAACCGGGTATTCCTGGAGCTCATTGCCAGGCCGTCTGCTTCGCGAACGATGGGACAGGCGACAATTTCCAGAGGCATCTCCAATTGTTTTACCATGCTTCTGATAACAGATAATTGCTGGAAATCCTTTTGACCAAAAAAAGCTTTGTGGGGCTCTACTATCCGGAAAAGCTTGCTTACCACCTGTGCAACACCGTTAAAATGTCCCGGACGATGTGCCCCCTCCATTACTTTATCCAATAATCCAAAATCAACATTTTTTCCAAGCATCCAGCTTTTGTCTTCTTTGTGTTGCCTTTTTAGCTCCAGCTCTTCAGCAGAATAAATTTCGTTTATTTCAGGAGCAAATAAAATGTCGCAACCGGCAGAAACAAGAAGAGCCTTATCCGCTTCCAGCGTTCGCGGGTATTTATCCAAATCGCTTAAATCATTAAATTGGGTAGGATTAACAAATATGCTGCAAACAACCACATCGCACAGCTTTTTTGCTGCAGCAACCAATGAAACATGGCCCTGGTGCAAAGCGCCCATGGTAGGAGCAAACCCGATGGTTTTTTGCCCGCTCAGAACACTATTTAAGTGATTTTTAAGCTTTTCTGAAGAATAAAAAATAATCATCAACCGAAATAATTGTTGAAAAGTAGCAAAATCAACACAAACAGAGCCCTCTTTTCGATGAAATTGGGCAAATCTAATATTAATACTTTGAAAATTCGAAAAAAATTGCTTACTTTTGTGGACTTTTTATAAACCTAACCTAATTAACCACATGAAGAAGAAAGCTAGAGTTCTGTTTGTTTCACAAGAAATCACCCCTTATTTAGATGAAACCCCAATGGGGAAAATAGGCAGACACCTGCCACAGGGTATACAAGAAAAAGGCAGAGAAATCCGAACATTCATGCCCCGTTTCGGGAATATTAATGAAAGACGAAATCAATTGCATGAAGTGATTCGTTTGTCGGGTATGAATTTAATTATTGATAACAATGACCACCCGTTAATTATAAAAGTTGCATCTATCCAGGCAGCAAGAATGCAAGTTTACTTTATTGATAACCAAGAGTACTTTGAAAGAAAATTTGCTTTAACCGATAAAAAGGGAGAACATTTTGCAGATAATGACGAAAGGGCCATATTTTTCTGCAGAGGAGTTATTGAAACAGTAAAAAAATTAGGATGGGCACCTCATGTTGTTCACCTTCAGGGATGGATGACCGGCTTAATAGCTTTGTACTTAAAAAAATCATTTAAAGATAATCCTTTGTTTGCAGAAACCAAAATAGTTTACTCTATTTATAATGACGATTTCACAACGCCACTAAATAAAGATTTTGCAAAAAAATTAATGCACGAAGGAATTGAAAAGTCGGACTTGGAGTATTACAAAAACCCAACTTATGTAAACTTAAGCAAACAGGCAATTGATTTGGCTGACGGAGTTATTAAAGGAAGTCCGAAAATTAATGCAGAAGTAGAAAAGTATTTGAAGAAATCAGGTAAACTGGTATTGGATTACGTTTCGGAAGAAGAGTATGTAAGTGCTTATTCAGATTTTTATGATGAAGTAATGGATACAGTAGAAGAACTGGTTGACTAAAAACGATATATGATTTTATTTATAAAAAGAATACCCAAAACTTTGCTCCAGCTTACTGGAGCAAAGTTTTTTTTGTTCCCATTTGCAATAGCTTTTTTAATTAGTTTTTCTTCCTGTGACAAATCAAGCCCAATTGGTTTAGATGTTCAGCCTGCGAATGATTTATTAAATGTAGGCTTTGACGACACCACAAAACTAATAACAAAAACAGTAAGAGAAACCCACCTAAGGACAGACCAGGGTTTAAATACTACAGGCTTTGGATTAATCGGGAAATACATTGACCCGGTTTTTGGAGAAACAGAGGCGTCTTTGTATACGCAACTAAGACAACCAACAGGTATTGTTTATAATTCTTTTGGAACAAACCCTGTTTGTGATTCGGTTGTTTTGTCTTTGGCTTATGCAAAAACGTGGTACGGAGAGGCGGTGAGCAGAAGACCGATTAAGAATCAAAAAATAAATGTATATGAAGTTTTGGAGGACATTAGTTCTGCAGTTTCATATTATTCAGATACATTGCGGCCGAACTATTCGACCAGAGATTTAGTACAAAGCAACCATTTGTTTAATCCGGACATTGCAAGTAATGTTTATATCAATGGTGTAAACCAGGGCCCGGAATTAAGGTTGCCGCTTGATAATATGTTTGGTCAAACCCTTCTTAATAATCAAACTACAGGAAACATTGCTTCAGATGCAACATTCCGGAATTTCTTTAAAGGCCTGTACATTACCGCCACAAACACAACAGGGCTCGCTCCGGGAGAGGGTCGTATATTATCTTATGATTTGCAAAGCTCCAGCTCAAAAGTGGAATTGTATTTCCATAATGATACCTCTCAACACCAAGCAAACATGAAATATTCATTTAATTTATCATCAGCCAATCATTTTTCGCATTTTGACAGAGATACAGTGAATCGCGACCTTGATATTAAAACACAGGTTGCTGACACTTTCAGAACACATAATTACGAGCGAGTGTATGTTCAGTCGATGGCAGGGTTAAAAACAAAAATAACCATGCCTAAACTATCAGAAAGAGTTAAGTCGGGCCCGGTTTCAATTAATCAAGCAGAGCTAATAGTGAAGGTAGACGTTTCAAAGACAACCTACAATCAGGATTCGTTTAGCCCTCCACAACTGCTTTATCTTTTTGGTATTACCGATAACGGATCAAGTTATTTAATATCTGACCTGTTTGAACAGTCCGGCACACCCGGTTACTACAGCGGTACTTATGATGGTTCTATACATGAATACCACCTTAAATTGTCAAGGTATATTCAACAGGTATTGGATAAAAAAATCAACAACAATGGTTTATATCTGGTGGTGCCACATGCGGGATCTTATGGAGCAGTGGTAAACGCCAACCGTGTTGTAATTGGAGGAGGGGATAACACTTCAGGAACAAACAACCTGCAAATGAAATTAAATATAACTTATACAAAACTTCATTAATATGTGTGGAATAGTAGCATACATTGGTAAAAAACAAGCGTACCCGATTATTATAAACGGGTTAAAACGTCTTGAATACAGAGGATATGATAGTGCCGGTGTTGCGCTTATTGACAATAACGAACTGAACGTATATAAGTGCAAGGGGAAAGTAGCGGATCTGGTAACTTTTATAGGGGATAAAAATATAAAGGGAACTATCGGGATAGGACATACCCGCTGGGCAACCCATGGCGTTCCTAATGACGTGAACGCACACCCGCAATATTCAGCATCTAAAAACATGGTGATGATTCACAATGGAATCATTGAAAACTATTCTCCTTTAAAAGAAGAATTAAAGAAACGAGGACATGTTTTTTTGAGTGATACCGACACAGAAGTGTTGATTCATTTGATAGAAGACATTAAAGAAAAAGAAAACGTACGATTAGGCGATGCTGTGCGAATAGCCTTAAACCAGGTTGTTGGTGCTTATTCAATCGTAATTCTTTCCAAAGAAAATCCTGATGAGCTATTTGCAGCAAAAAAGGGAAGCCCTATGGTTATTGGTATTGGTGAAGATGAGTTTTTTATTGCTTCGGACGCTACGCCCATTGTGGAATTCACCAAAAACGTGGTGTATATGGAAGACGAAGAGATAGCTTACATAGAACGCGGAAAAGAATTAAAAATAAAAACAATTAAGAACAAGGCAAAAACGCCTTATGTTCAGGAATTGGAAATGAAACTGGAAGCATTGGAAAAGGGCGGATACGACCATTTTATGCTGAAAGAAATCTATGAACAACCTCGCTCGATAAAAGACAGTATGCGCGGAAGGTTGAGTGCAGAAAAGGGAATTGTAAATCTTGGAGGAATTGCAGAGTATGAGCAAAAGTTTATTCATGCAAAACGTATTATATTTATTGCCTGTGGAACATCATGGCATGCAGGATTGGTAGGAGAATATTTATTTGAAGATCTTGCCAGAATACCTGTTGAGGTGGAATATGCATCAGAGTTTCGTTATCGGAACCCTATAATTTATGAAGACGATGTAGTTATTGCTATTTCTCAATCTGGAGAAACAGCGGATACATTAGCAGCCATTGAACTTGCAAAATCGAAAGGAGCAACGATTATTGGAATTTGTAATGTAGTTGGTTCATCCATTGCCCGCGCTACCCATGCCGGGTCATACACTCATGCCGGACCAGAAATAGGAGTTGCATCAACCAAAGCGTTTACTGCGCAGGTTACGGTGCTTACTTTAATGGCTTTGCGCGTGGCCTTTTTAAAAGGAACGATATCTTCTTCCCGTTTTCATGAATTACTGAGCGAACTGGAAGCAATACCATCAAAAATAGAAAGAGTTTTATTGAAAAACGATAAGATAAAATTCATTGCTGATATTTATAAAAATTCAACCAACGCTTTATATCTTGGTCGTGGTTATAGTTTCCCTGTTGCCCTGGAAGGCGCTTTAAAACTAAAAGAAATTTCTTACATACATGCAGAAGGATACCCTGCTGCAGAAATGAAGCATGGTCCGATAGCGTTAATTGATGAAGAAATGCCAGTATTTGTTATTGCTACCAAAGGAACGTCTTACGAAAAGGTAGTAAGCAATATACAAGAAGTAAAGGCCCGAAAAGGAAAGATAATAGCCATAGTAACCGAAGGAGATACACAGGTTACTGAAATGGCGGACTATACCATTGAAATTCCGGAGACAGACGAAATATTAGTACCTCTGGTTTCTGTTGTTCCTCTTCAGTTATTGTCTTATCATGTGGCAGTAATGAGAGGCTGTAATGTGGATCAACCAAGGAATTTGGCGAAGTCGGTAACGGTGGAATAGAACCAAATAATATTAAAAAGAAAAGCAACACTTAATTTAAGTGTTGCTTTTTTGTTTCTGGTTATCCATGTACCCCTGTCAGGGTTCTAAACCCTGACAGGGGCGATATGTTTTAAGTTGTTTCCTGTTTGGCGGCAACCACCGGAGGAATCATTACATACCCACAGTTTTTGCAGGTTCTTAATGCTTCGTTTCCATAAAATTCAGCAAAGGTGGCCTGAAACTCGGTAACAATATTGGTTAATGGAAAGTACTTTTCAAATAATTTGGTATTGCATTTTTCACAAAACCAAAGTAATCCATCGCGTTCGTTATCTCTTCTTTTGCGTTCCATCACCAGGCCAATGGTGTTGGGTCCTCTTTTGGGATTGTGTGGAACTTTTGGTGGCAATAAAAAAATATCGCCTTCGTTTATGGGCACATCCACCGCTTTTCCATCTTCCTGAATGTTGACAACAATGTTTCCTTCCAACTGATAAAAAAACTCCTCGCTTTCGTTGTAATGATAATCTTTTCGGGCATTAGGACCGCCAACGACCATAACAATAAATTCCGTGTTTTCATACACTACTTTATTGCCTACAGGAGGTTTTAGGAGATGACGATTTTCGTCAATCCATTTTTTGAAACTAAAAGGACGCTGTATTGACATGATAAAAAAGTTTTAAATAAATATTAATAAGAAAAAGAGAAGACATTATTTTATTATAAATTTGTCTGATTAATGCGCAAGTTACAAATTATTTTAGTTCGCAAAAAAATGGATTAAAAGAAGTTTAATGGAAGAAAACTTAAAATATAAAATTGCAATTTCTTTAATCCCAAGTATAGGCGACATACTTGCCAAACGGCTGGTTGCCTATTGCGGAAGCGCAGAAATGGTATTTAAAGAAAAGAAAACCGCTCTTGAGAAAATTCCCGGGATAGGAAGTGTTAATGCAAAGTCGGTTATTAATCAAAACATTTTTGAACGGGCAGAAGAAGAGGTAAGGTTTATTCAAAAGAATAATATTGTTCCTGTTTTTTATTTAGACAGCAGCTATCCGAAAAGACTTACACATTGTTATGATAGTCCGGTAATGCTTTATTTCAAAGGTCACACCAATCTTAATGCAGAAAAGATGATTAGCATTGTTGGAACACGGGACGCAACAGAATATGGAAAAAAGATATGTGAGAAACTTATTTCTGATTTGGCACCTTATAATGTTACCATAGTTAGCGGGCTTGCCTATGGTGTTGATATCTGTGCACATAAATCAGCAATAGAAAACAACCTGCCGACCATTTGTACCCTTGCACATGGATTGGATAAAATATATCCTTCTGTTCATTCGTCCACAGCCAATAAAATGCTGGAGAATGGTGGCTGGCTTACCGACTTTATAAGTAATACAAAGCCGGACAAAGAAAATTTCCCGAAAAGAAACAGGATAGTGGCCGGAATATCAGACGCAACTATTGTTATTGAATCTAAAATAAATGGCGGCTCATTAATTACTGCTGAGCTTGCGAATGGTTATGGGAGGGATGTTTTTGCTTTCCCGGGAAGAGTGGATGATATTTGTTCTGCCGGGTGTAATGCTTTTATTAAACAAAATAAAGCATCATTAATTCAATCGGGAGAGGATGTAATAAAAGCGCTGGGATGGGAAGAAAACACAACTAAAAAAGCACCCAAGCAGCAAAAACTATTTGTTGAACTAAACCCTGAAGAAGAAAAACTGGTGAATGTAATCAAGGAAAAAGAGGCCATTGCCATAGATGATTTATGCCTTTTCTGCAACCTGCCGATGAGCAAGGTTTCGGCAATGCTGCTTACCCTTGAGTTTTCGGGTGTTGTAAAATCATTACCCGGGAAAATGTACCGGTTGAATTAAATACCCCTCTCCTTAATCCTCTCCCCGAAAGGGAGAGGGTAGCAGGTGAGAAGTTTGAGAATAGTTTTTTAAGAACGGATTTGTTTAGTCTTCGTCCAGATCAGTAACTCCTCCCGAAACGATAAACTTCATTACTTCAGAAGAAGAGGCATCAACTACCGTTATATGGTCAGAAGGGACAATTAACAGGTTACCGGAAAGGGAATACGACATGGGAACATATACTGCTACTGTTCCTTTTTTTATGTGAAGTTCACTTAAATCTTCCTGGGTGACAAACCCCAGCTGCTGAATGTTGTTTTCTTTGTTAATGGTAATTAATACGGGTTTATTAAAACGCTTTTTGCTGCCCACAAATGCAGAAATCAAATCCTTGATGGAACCATAAATGATTTTAACAAAAGGGGTGTGTTCCAATGCTGAATCAAACAGCTTGAACATGGGCCGAAGGATGATGGACGAGCCAAGTAATCCCATAAAAAAGATTAAAAGGACTGCACTTACAAGGATTATAATGGGGTCGACCACAGGGCTTACAATGGTACCAAAAAGGGAAAACAAAGAGCCCACCCAGGAAATAACTTTGTAAAAAACAATAATGGTAATGGATACAGGAACGGTTATGACCAATCCCTGGATAAAATACCGTACAACTTTTGTCAACATAATTTAAACATTTATTTGCTGCGAAATTACTTAAATAAATCTTCGTGTTTGATTAAACTATTTTTTAATAATCTCGTCAAACAAATACAAAACCACCTAACTACCCTATTCATTGTGTTTATGTGTTTTGATTGAGTGCGGAACACCTCTCTTTAAAAAGGGAGGTGTTTTTTTTATTTTATTAATAAGCATTATAGATTGATTGGTTACACAGAGAAAAAGGAGAAGACACAGAGAACCACAGAGGAAAGAAAGGTTTTAGAAACATAAAGGATTGTTATTATTAAAGCAATGGAATTAATTTATAGTTTTGTGATGTTATAAATGAACTTAATTTTCTGATTAATCATTTTACAATATGCGAAGACTCTACGAAAGACTATTGACAGGTAATAAACAATGGGCAGCAGAAAAGCTAAAAGACAATCCTGATTTTTTTAAAAAACTGAGCTTAGGTCAAAACCCGGAATACCTCTGGATTGGCTGTTCGGACAGCCGTGTGCCGGCCAACGAAATAACCAATACCGAGTCAGGAGAAATATTTGTGCATCGCAATATTGCAAATATGGTGGTGCATACGGATATGAATTTGCTTAGTGTATTATACTATGCGGTGGAAACATTGAAAGTAAAACATGTTATTGTTTGTGGGCATTACGGTTGCGGAGGGATAATGGCAGCCATGGAAAACAAAGACCAAGGATTTGTAAACAACTGGCTGAGAAATATAAAAGAAGTGTATAACAAAAATAGCGAGGAGTTGGATGCTATAACCGATATAAAAACAAGGGGAAACCGGCTGGTGGAACTAAATGTTATAGAACAGGTACATAACCTTGCAAAAACAAAGATAGTACAGCAACACTGGAAAAGCAGGGAACTCGAAATACACGGCTGGGTTTATGGTTTTGACAACGGACTGATAAAAGACCTGGAAGTAAGCTATAGCGACATTCAAAATGTGGAGCCGATTTTCAGGTACGATATTTAAGATTTCAAGGCTTTCAGTTTTTCCTTTTCTTTCTTTGTAAGTCCTTCTGCCACCAGGTTATACGAATCGGTTATCCATTCCTTTAATAATTTGTTGGTTGCTGTTCCATCTGCAATTATGGTATTCCAATGTTTTTTATTCATGTGAAAGCCGGGCAATACGCAGGAATAATGTTCCCTTAGTTCTATTGCTTTTTCGGGGTCGCACTTTACGTTAAACCGGACAGGGTTGTTTTCAAAACCTGTTAACAGGAACGCTTTTCCCATTACCTTAAAAACAAGTGTTTCCGGACCGAATGGCAAGGTTTCTTCTACCCCTTTCATTGAAATGCAATATTCGCGAAGTTCTTCTAAGTTCATTGTTGTTTATTAAAAAAAATTGGTACGCAGATGCTAATGATTGGTAAAGATAAAAAATGATTTATGATTGCAGTTAGGATAAATGCGTTAGTACAAGACTAAAACCTATAAATCAGCGTACTGAAATTCTTTCAAAAATAAATAATTAATCTGCAATCCATTATTTTATAATTTTGACAACATCAATCCCGCAAAAGCGGATGAAAAAAACAATACATATTTATATTTATCAGGATGGAAAATAAAATAAAGGAACTGGAGAAGAAAATAGCCGAAGCGCAACTGGGTGGTGGGCAAAAGAGAATAGACTCGCAACATAAAAAAGGAAAGCTGACGGCAAGAGAACGTATTCATTTTTTGATGGACGAAGGAAGTTTCGAAGAAATAGGAATGATGGTGACCCACCGTTCCACACAGTTTGGGCTGGAAAGAGAAAAATATTTAGGAGATGGAGTAATTACAGGATACGGTACCATTAACGGAAGAATGGTGTATGTGTATTCCCAGGATTTTACGGTATTTGGAGGTTCTTTGTCGGAAACACATGCGGAAAAGATTTGCAAAATAATGGACCTTGCCATGAAAAATGGCGCCCCGGTTATCGGGCTGAACGATAGCGGAGGTGCCCGTATACAGGAAGGAGTAGTTTCGTTAGGCGGATATGCGGATATATTTTATCGCAATACATTGGCTTCTGGAGTGGTGCCACAGCTGTCGGCTATTATGGGTCCCTGTGCTGGTGGTGCGGTGTATTCTCCGGCCATTACCGACTTTATTATGATGGTGGAAAACACTTCGTATATGTTTGTAACCGGTCCTAATGTGGTAAAAACAGTAACTCACGAAGAGGTAACTTCAGAGGAACTTGGTGGAGCATCCACCCATAGTACCAAATCCGGTGTTACCCATTTTTCATGCGCCAACGAAATAGAATGCATTAACAATATTAAAGCATTGCTGAGCTATATGCCTCAGAACTGTGAAGACACAGCCCCTTCGGTGGCTTATGAAAATAACGGCAACGAAAAACGCCCGGAACTAAACACGCTTATCCCTGAAAACCCAAATCAGCCATACGATATCAGAGATGTTATTAACGGGGTGATTGACAGGGAAACGTTCCTTGAAGTACATAAAAACTTTGCAGAAAACATAGTGGTGGGCTTTGCCCGTTTGGCAGGCAAAAGCATTGGTATTGTTGCCAACCAGCCGGCATTTTTGGCAGGTGTGCTGGATATTAATTCTTCTACCAAGGCGGCCCGTTTTGTTCGTTTCTGCGATTGTTTTAATATTCCTTTGCTGGTGTTCGAAGATGTTCCGGGTTTTCTTCCGGGTACAGACCAGGAATGGCATGGCATTATTACTAATGGTGCAAAACTATTGTACGCATTTTGCGAAGCAACGGTGCCAAGGGTTACGGTAATTATCCGTAAGGCTTACGGTGGTGCTTATGATGTAATGAACAGCAAGCATATAGGTGCGGATATGAATTATGCCTGGCCTTCGGCAGAGATTGCAGTGATGGGAGCAAAAGGTGCGGCAGAAATAATATTTAAGGCAGAAATAGCAGCCGACAAAGACCCGGTGGCCAAGCTTGCTGAAAAGGAAAAGGAATACATTGAGCATTTTGCCAACCCTTACCGTGCAGCCGAAAGAGGCTATGTGGATGAGGTTATAAAACCCGAAGACACACGCGAGAAACTAATCAGGGCTTTTGCAATGCTTAAAAACAAGGTGGCTAAATTGCCGAAGAAAAAACACGGGAATATACCGTTGTAGTAAGAAGCTATTGAGTTAAGACTTTTACTGGATAATTATTTTCTTGTTTGTAATGTTTTTCTGTTGGTCTGTTATCTGGACAAAGTAAACACCAGCACCCATTTCGCCTTTTTCTATTATTAGTTGGGTGCCTGTAAAGTTTATTGTTCTTATTTCTTTGCCAAGTAAGTTCATTATTTTGACAGTTGTGTTTTTTTGTTCGGTATTGAATTTAATATAGGTATGATAACTAAACGGGTTTGGATAAATACTTATTCCATTCGCTTCATTAGTAATTGAATTGATGCCAACTGTTGGGTTATGGCAGGGTGGACAACCATTATCCATAGTATATTTCCATAGGTCACCATAAATATAATGGATGTTATCATTTAAACCACCGTATAACCAAAGGTTTCCACTATTATCTTTAAATGGAAGCGCACCACACCTTGACCTAGGTTTATTTAGGGGGCTAGAAACACCTAAAGTTCCGAATGATGAAGTATAATTTTGAATTGTATCATTAGCAGCCCAAATCCATTTTAAGATATTAGTATCGAAATATACCAAATCGTTAAAATCAAAGTAATTATTTACACCGCCCATCATCCATAAATTGTCGCATGCATCTATCCAGCACGCTCTCGTTTCAACCCTAGAATGTGGAATTACATTATCACTTTGTCCATTAAATGTATAATCACAAGTAGTATCGCTATAAACAGCGTTATTCATGACTGTATTTGTTGTATCTCCCCATACCCAAGTCCACATATTACTGTTAATTTCGTATTTAAAAATTCCTTTAAGATGATTGCTAACAGCGTGATACAACCAAAGGTTATTATTTGAATCTATCCATCTGGTATAAGCAAAGAAATCATTTCCTGGCGTATTATTTACCGAAGGAATACCCTTTTGTCCATAAACTGGAGCTCCTGAAATATTACCATTTACCCAAATCCAATTGTTTGTAGCTATTCTATATTTCCAAAGGCAACCTCGTAAATCAAGCAACCATAAATTATCATTATTATCCGCCCAAGTTAAACCCATCTCTTCTTGAGGAGGAGGTTCATTTGTTGAGCTTTCAATTCCTTTTGTACCATAAACGCCTTGATAACCACCGCAAGAAGGTATTGTATCACCCTTCATCCAAGTCCACATATTAGTTGAAATATTGTACTTCCATAAATCATTTCGATCACATAACAAACCAGTTTGATAATAACTAGTACCTCCAAACAACCAGAGGTTTCCTTGATTATCTGTCCAAGATTCACTTTCTGCTCTTTCTCCAGGGGTATTAGCAGGTGAAGCAATTCCCATTATTCCAAAGATTGGTCTTACATCATTTAACCCTCCAGAACCTTTTATCCAAGTCCATTGATTAATACTAACATCATATTTCCATAAATCATCAATAGTTCCAGTATGACTAACTCCACCATACAACCAAAAATTACCTTGATTATCTGTCCATTCAGTTGCCTCATAAAGTCCGCGAGGTTTATTGGTTGGGCTTGAAACGCCCATCGTTCCATAATTTCCAATATAATTAGTTGTTTGTGTTCCACCCATCCAAGTCCATTCACCTGTCTGTGCAAGTGTTTGTAATGTCAGCCCTAACAACAGTAAAAGAGTTTTTATTTTTTTCATTGCGTTTTTGTTTAATTATTTCTTAAAGTTTCGTTCGTGGAGCAAGTTTCGTTGAAACGATCTTAAATTACGCCTAACATATTAATATTTGAAGTTCTAAAAATACTAATTAAAGCTTTAGCCAAAGATTTCTTTTGGCGTTTGTTTCTTGAAACACAAACAGGGGCAAAAAAACAAGTTCCCGTAGGGAGCTAAAAAGGGTAAAAACCTCCATTTCTACTTTTCCTTTAAGAAAAAGTATTTTTTATTACAGGAAGAATTGTTTTTCTTGAAGAGAGACAAGGTTTTCTTTAAGAAAAAACACATTTCTTAAAGAATAAGTAGTTTTTCTTAAAGAATGTTTTCTTTTTCTTAAAGCGAAAACAGGTTTTCTTGTAAACAGGTGTGGTTCTTCTTAAAGAAAAAATACATTTCTTAAAGAAAACCTATCTTTTCTTAAAGAAAAAGTAGAAATGGAGGAAAAGCGAAAACCTGGGGCGTTTTTATAATCAAAAATTGACTTTAAGGGTGTTTTTAAGGAGTAGAAAAATCCGCCCCATATATTATAATTTTTATAAAACGAGACATGTTTTTTAGAAAAACGTTCGATTTTACAGTTTTAACAAAAAACGAAAAAAGACTATTCTGTTAAAAACAATGCATTTAAACGCGTAAAAAGGCCATAAAATTATGGTGAGGATGGTTTTTTTTG
Organism: Bacteroidota bacterium; assembly: GCA_947479085.1. Taxonomy (GTDB): domain Bacteria; phylum Bacteroidota; class Bacteroidia; order 2-12-FULL-35-15; family 2-12-FULL-35-15; genus 2-12-FULL-35-15. The sequence goes on from CANJYB010000011.1 coordinate 14,341, forward strand.
GCGCCCGAGTGAATTTAAGCGTAATCATTTACTATTTGAGTGTAATCATCTACTATCTGAACGCAGTCGTTTACCATATGAGCGTTGTCATTTACCATTTGAGAACACACGTTTACTATATGAGCATACTCATTTACCATTTGACCGTTGTCATTTACCGTTTGAGTGAAGTCGTTTACCAAATGAACGCATTCATTTACTATATGAGCGTAGTCATTTACCATCTGACGGTATTCGTTTGGCAAAAAACGGTTGTCGTTTCGCTTTTCACGAAGTTGTTTAATTCTTTATTTATGTACTTTTGCCGAAATAATAAAAGGGTCACGCAAAGACGCAAAGGACGCAAAGATGTTTTTAAAATTAAAAATGTTTTTTTATTCCTCTTTTATCTTTGCGCTCTCTGCGCCTTTGCGAGAAACAAACATGGCAAAACACACGTTAGAAATATCTTACGATTATGATTTCCTCTTAATCGGAATTTCCTCTCACGAGAAAGATTACCGCATTTGCTGGGCATTGAATAAAAAGCTGGGAATAGACCTGGTAAAACAGGATTCGCTGGAAATAAAAGGTAAAAAACAAACCACGCCTTCGTACTTTTCTTTTTTTATTTTTGATAAAGAAGAAGATTTCCTGGAGTATTCGGTGATTGCTAATTTCAGCGAAAACAAAGCGCTGGTGACAAAAGAAAACACCTTGTTCAACGAGGATGATAAATCGAAAAAGGATCAATCGGAAAACGAATTGCTTATCCCGGAACAAAAGCAAATGAATTACTTTTTTATGGTAAGAGGAGAAGTGGATGATGATGAAGCAGAAGAATTAGTAAAAAACATAAAGGAAATAGATGTGGTGCAAACGGCAGTTCGCATTGATGTTACCCAATTAAAATCGAAACAAAATTTAATATTTTAAAATATTCAACACAGAGAAAAAGGAGAAAACAGAGTTTCACAGAGATAAAACCCTCCTCCGTGAAACTCTTTACCCTTTGTGTACTCTGTGTTGAAAAGACAAAAACAAAAACAAAATGAAAAGAACAAAAATAGTTGCAACACTTGGCCCGGCATCCACCACGAGTGATGTATTGGAAGCCATGATAAAAGCAGGGGTGAATGTGTGCAGGATAAATTTTTCGCATGGCTCGTACGACAATGTGTTGGTGCAGATTAACAATGTAAGAGAACTCAATAAAAAACTAAATACACATGTGGCCATTCTTGCCGATTTGCAAGGACCAAAGCTTCGAATTGGTGTGGTGGAAAATAACGGGGTGGAACTGATAGTGGGAAGAGAAATAGTTATTACAACTAAAGAGTGTGTAGGCACAGCAGAGCGTGTATATATTACCTATCCGCAATTTCCGAAAGATGTAAAAGCAGGAGAAAACATTTTGATTGATGATGGAAAGCTGTTGCTGAAGGTGCTGGAAACAAACGGCATTGATGAGGTGAAGTCGGTGGTGGTATATGGTGGAATTCTTTCATCAAAAAAAGGAGTGAACCTGCCGAACACCAAAGTGTCGTTACCTTGTTTAACAGAGAAAGACCTGAAAGACCTTGATTTTGCATTGGAACAGAATGTGGAATGGATTGGGTTATCATTTGTTCGGTCGGTTACGGATATCGTGGACTTAAAGGCAATTATTAAAAAGAAAAACAAACATGCACGGGTAATTGCAAAAATAGAAAAACCGGAAGCGCTGGAAGGGATTGATAATATTATTGATATGTCGGACGGGATAATGGTAGCAAGAGGAGACCTTGGGGTGGAATTGCCTATGGAACAAGTGCCGCTTGTGCAAAAGATGCTGGTAAGAAAATGCCTTGCAGCCTCCACACCCATCATCATTGCCACACAAATGATGGAGAGCATGATAGTTAATTTTGCGCCTACCAGGGCAGAGGTGAACGATGTAGCAAATGCTGTATTGGACGGGGCAGATGCTGTAATGCTGAGCGGGGAAACCTCAGTAGGAAAGTATCCGGTAAAGGTGATTGAAGCCATGACCCGGATAATTATGAATGTGGAACAGGAGGAAACCATCTATTACAAAGAGCACGAACCGATGACCAAGAATCAGAGTTTTGTTGCAGATTCTATTTGTTTTAATGCCTGCGTAATGGCCAAACAGGCGGATGTTAAGGCAATCGTTTCGATGACCAATTCCGGTTATACAGCCTTTAAACTGGCCAGCCAGCGCCCGCAGGCAAAGATTTATATATTTACTGATAACGAATCGTTACTCACCACGCTTAACCTGGTATGGGGAGTTAAAGGGTTTTACTATAACAAATACGAAAGTACAGATCAAACTATTTCAGACATATTGGAAGTTTTAAAATCAAGGCATTTGGTTGATACGGATGACCTTGTTATTAATATTGTTTCGATGCCAATGAAAGAAAGAGGAAGGACAAATATGTTAAAGCTTTCGCAGATTAAATAAACGCCTCACCCCCTTCCCCTCTCCAAAGGAGAGGGGGGAAGCAAGAACTATAAAACCATGAAAAAAATCTATTACCTCTCTTCCTGCTCTACATGTGCACGGATAATAACTGACCTGGGTTTGAAAGAAAAGAAATTTGTTTTCCAGGACATCAAAACGGAAAAGATAACGCCATCACAATTAGCTGAAATGAAAAAGATGGCAGGTAGTTACGAAGCGCTATTCAGTCGTGTTGCGCTAAAGTACAGGGCGCTGGGGTTAGATAAAAAGAAACTGACAGAAGACGATTACAAAAACTATATTCTGGAAGAATACACTTTTTTAAAGCGACCGGTGATTATTATTGGAAGCAAGATATTTGTTGGAAACGCTAAAAGTAATGTAGCTGCCGCAAAAGCGGAATTATAAAAATGTTTCACGCAAAGACGCGAAGAACGCAAAGACAATTATGGTTCAACTCTTCCCTTTGCGCCTTTGCGAGACCTATTAACACACATGAGTAAAACCCTTCAGGCGCATTTAGCACTATTAATTGTCAACCTTATTTATGGTGCTAATTATTCCATAGCCAAAGAAGTAATGCCTGCATACGTTCAGCCATTTGCATTTGTGCTGATGAGGGTAGGAGGGGCGTTGGTTTTATTCTGGATAGTGAGTGCCATCTTTATTAAAGAAAAGGTGGACAAAAAAGACTTGCCAAGGATGGCCCTCCTAGCAGTATGCGGAGTGGCCTGCAACCAATTACTTTTTCTGAAAGGGTTAAGCATTACTACCCCTATTAATGCTTCCATCATTATGATTTCCAACCCCATTATTGTGCTACTGATAGCTGCAGTGGTTTTGAAAGAGAAAATATCGTTTGGGAAAATAGCAGGAATAGCCTGCGGAATAGCAGGTGCAGCATTCATGCTATTGTATAATAAAAACTTTTCCTTTGGTTCGGAAACCATTGGAGGAGATGTAATGATATTGATGAACTCCATTTCCTGGGCCTGTTATGTAGTATTGGTAAAGCCATTAATGAAAAAGTACAATACGTTTACCATAGTTAAGTGGGTGTTCCTCTTTGGGTTTATTTACGTGTTGCCGTTTGGGTATAACCAGTTTACCCAGGTTAACTGGGCCACCATGCCTGCCACCGTTTGGCGCGATGTTATATTTGTGGTATTGGGCGTTACCTTTGTCGCTTATGTTTTAAACACCTATGCTTTGCGGGCGTTAAGCCCTTCTGTGGTGAGTATCTATATTTATCTTCAGCCGTTTTTTGCGACCTTGATAGCCGTGTATTATTACCGTAACGACACCCTTGATGCCCATAAAATAATTTCGGCAATACTTATTATTATTGGTGTAGCATTGGTAAGCCAACCGTTTGCCCGCGCAAAGAAATAAAGGCCTGTTTTTATTCTGAAATTTTACAAATCTATTTTTGCATTTGTGTAACAAAAACATATTTGTTTACATTTGTTTTCTAATTTAAAAAGCATCCATGATTAAATCAATGACGGGTTTCGGGAAAGCCACCAATGAATTTTCCGCTAAAAAGATTACTGTTGAAGTACGTTCATTGAATAGCAGGCAACTGGATTTAAACCTGAGAATGCCTTATTCTTACAAGGAAAAGGAACTGGAACTGCGGGCTGAAATATCAAAACAAATAGAACGGGGGAAGGTAGATATTACTATTTACACAGAGTTTCTACAGGAAGCTTTACCTCTTGCCATTAATAAAACATTAGCCAAAAGCTATCATAAAGAATTAAAGGCGCTTGCTGAAGAACTGAACGAAGACACCACCGATTTACTTGCCCTTACCATGAAAATGCCGGATGTGTTAAAGGCAGAAAAGGAGATTGTGGAACTGGACATGGAAGAATGGAAACAGGTAAAAGCAACAACAGATAAAGCCATTGAAGCTTTTCAGAAGTTCAGGGACGATGAAGGAAAAACACTGTCGGATGAATTCGAGATGCGAATTGGCATTATAGATAAATTACTGGCAGAGGTTGTTTCCATGGATGCTTCGAGAGTAGAGAACATCAGAAACAGGATAAAAAGCAATATAGCAGAGGTAATAGAAAAGGAAAAGATAGACGAAAACCGTTTTGAACAGGAACTTATTTACTACATCGAAAAGCTGGACATAACAGAAGAGAAATTACGATTGAAAACCCATCTTGATTATTTTTCAGAAGCAATGAAAGAGCTGGGTAGCGGAAGAAAACTGGGATTCATTGCCCAGGAAATAGGGAGGGAGATAAATACCATTGGCTCCAAAGCAAATGATGCAACGGTGCAAAAGATGGTAGTTCAAATGAAAGATGAACTGGAAAAAATAAAGGAACAATTACTAAATGTACTTTAAGTTTAAAGTTGGAAAGTCCAAAGTTGCACGGACTTTAAACTATCTAACTTTGGACATTGGACTAAAATAAAATGAAAGGCAAAGTCATCATATTTTCAGCACCTTCCGGTGCAGGTAAAACAACCATCGTGCAGCACTTATTAAAAGTGTATCCACAGCTGGAGTTTTCGGTGTCTGCCTGCAGTCGCGAGAAGCGAAATGGCGAAACCAACGGGGTGGATTATTATTTTATTTCTGTTGAAGAGTTCAAGCAGAAAATTGCGAATGGAGAATTTGCAGAATATGAAGAAGTGTATAAGGACAATTTTTACGGAACATTAAAATCGGAAATAGAACGCATCTGGAAGAAAGGGAAGCATATTATATTTGATATGGATGTGATGGGAGGATTAAACTTACGGCTTCAGTTTGGAGATAATGCATTGGCTATTTTTGTAATGCCACCATCTGTTGACCACCTTGAATTGCGTTTAAAATCAAGAGAAACAGAAACACCGGAAAGCATTGCAAGGAGGATAGGAAAAGCAGGACAGGAGATTAAAAAGGCAAGCCTGTTTGATAATATAATATTGAACGACCACCTGGAAACCGCCCTGGCAGAAGCAGAAAAATTAGTGGGAGATTTTTTAAAATAGAAGATGACAAACACGCTTACCATAGATATTCACACCCACATTCTGCCTGAAAACATTCCCAACTGGAAAGAGAAATTCGGTTATGGAGGATTTATACATTTGGAACATCATAAGCCCTGCTGTGCAAAAATGCTGAAAGATGATGGGCATCTTTTCCGTGAAATAGAAAGCAATTGCTGGGATGCAGAAAAGCGAATGGAAGAATGTGATCATCATAATGTGCATGTACAGGTATTGTCTACGGTGCCGGTAATGTTTAATTACTGGGCCAAACCGAACGATTGCCTGGAGATATCCATGTTTCTGAACGACCATATTGCAGACATTGTAAAAAGGCATCCAAAACGGTTTGTTGGTTTAGGAACCATACCCTTGCAGGCGCCCGAACTTGCTGTAAAGGAGCTGGAGCGATGTATGAAAATCGGGTTACGGGGAGTTCAGATAGGTTCGCATGTTATTAAAGACTGGAACCTTGGCTCTCCTGCTTTGTTCCCGATATTTGAGAAAGCGCAGGAACTTGGAGCTGCTGTATTTGTTCATCCCTGGCAAATGATGGGAGAAGAACACATTCAGCGTTACTGGTTGCCGTGGCTGGTGGGTATGCCCGCAGAAACATCAAGAGCAATATGTTCATTAATATTTGGCGGAGTGCTGGAAAAGTTTCCTAACCTTAAAGTTGCATTTGCCCATGGCGGGGGTAGTTTCCCTTCCACCATAGGCCGTATTGAGCATGGTTTTCATTGCCGTCCCGATTTGGTAGCTATTCATAATAATAAGAACCCACGTGATTATATAGGCAAATTCTGGATTGACAGCCTCGTACATGATTCCCTTATGTTGGATTATATTGTAAAAATGTTCGGTCCGCAACGGGTGGCACTTGGTAGCGATTACCCTTTTCCCCTTGGCGAAAACGAACCGGGAAGCCTTATTAAATCAATGCCCTATGATGATGCCACCAAGGAATTGCTGTTAAATGGTTCAGCTTTGGAATGGCTGGGGTTGAAGAAAGAAATGTTCCTGTAGCTCTTTCTTTCTTCTGGCTTTTCTTCTTTCAGGCCAATACCAACTTTTTATTTTCACCTTCCATCACAATATAATTTGAAAAGAGGTTTTTTTTCCCAACCTTTGGCGAACCAAATTTATACTTTCAAAAAAATGAATTCAAAAAAACACATAGCAGTATTTTTTATTGCGGTCACTCTTGTGTCCTGTAACCTGTTTAAAAGACAGCAGGAAACGGCCAAAGAAGACCTTCCTGAAATTCATCTCGACACTGTAAAAGTAACCGCACAGGCTCCCGAACCTTTAAAATACCAACCTTCTGCCACAAGATTAACAGATCTTATTCATACCCGGCTGGAAGTAAGCTTTGACTGGGCAAAACAATATATGTATGGTAAAGCAACAATAACAGCGAAACCATATTTCTATCCTTCATCCACCATTGTGCTCGATGCAAGGGGAATGGAAATAAAGCAGGTGTCGCTGGTAAAAAAGGAAGTAGTTACTACTGTAAATCAAAATGTAAAGCAGGATAATGCTTCGAAAGGCTCTTCAACCAAAAACAAGAAAACAGAAGAACCATTAACCACATTTGATACTGTACTTAATAAAGTCCCTCTTCAGTTTAAATACGAAAACGATTTGCTTACCATTCAATTGGACAAGGAGTATAAGAACACTGAAAAGTACACCGTTTTTATTGATTATGTTTCTAAACCTAACGAGTTAAAAAAAGAAGGAGGAAGTGCCGCCATCAATGATGACAAAGGGTTATATTTCATTAACCCAGACGGGAAGGAAAAAGATAAACCCCAACAAATATGGACACAAGGAGAAACACAATCCAACTCTGTATGGTTTCCTACCATTGATAGGCCCAACGAAAGAATGACGGAAGAAATATTTATCACAGTTGATAAAAAGTATGTAACGCTTTCTAATGGCGAACTTATTTCAACCACCGACAATGAAGACAATACCCGCACCGACTACTGGAAAATGGATTTACCTCACGCCCCTTACCTTGTAATGATGGCCATAGGAGAGTTTTCGGTGGTGAAGGATAAGTGGAAAGATATGGAAGTAAATTATTACGTGGAAAAAGAATACGAACCTTATGCCAAAGCCATATTTGGAAACACTCCGCAGATGATAGAATTCTTCTCTAACAAGCTTGGTGTTCCTTTTCCATGGATAAAATATTCCCAGGTGGTGGTTCGTGATTATGTTTCCGGGGCGATGGAAAACACCACTGCCACATTACATTCTCAGGTGTTGCAGCAAACGGACAGAGAAATGCTGGACAGAAATCATGAAGATGTGATTTCACATGAATTGTTCCATTCCTGGTTTGGAGATTATGTTACAACGGAATCCTGGAGCAACACTCCTCTTAACGAATCATTTGCTACTTATGGTGAATACCTGTGGGATGAATATAAATATGGAAAGGATATGGCAGATTATCATAGTGCCGAATCGAGGGCAGGGTATTTATCGGAAGCCAAAAGAAAAGAGGAGCCTTTGATTCGATATAAATATGATGACAGGGAAGACATGTTTGATGCACATAGCTATAACAAAGGAGGACAGGTGCTGCACATGCTGCGTAAATATGTGGGAGATGATGCCTTTTTTGCTTCGCTGAAATTGTACCTGGAAACAAACAAATTCAATTCTGTTGAAATTCATAATTTGCGTTTGGCATTCGAACAGGTAACAGGGGAAGATATGAACTGGTTCTTTAATCAATGGTTCCTGTCTCCCGGCCATCCTTTATTGGATATAAAAACAGAGTATGACGAAGTAAATAAAAAAGAACGGATAGAAATAAAACAAACACAGAATTTCGAGAAGGTGCCCCTTTATACTATTCCCATGTATGTTGACATATATGTTAACGGTAAAGTGGATAGAAAAAAAATCACCCTTACAAAAGCCGATGAGGTGATGGTATTTGATGTTGCCGGTTTGCCGGACCTGGTGAATGTGGATGCTGAAAAACAATTGCTTTGCGAAAAAACCGAAACCAAAACAATAAGGGAATTGGCCTATCAGTATAAGCACGCACCAGAGTATTTGGATAGAGAAGAAGCTCTTTCCGAATTAGCGCACAAACCGAAAGACAGCATTGCCACAGCAATAATACTTTCAGCATTAAACGATAAATTTTTTGCGCTGCGCGAAGAAGCCATTGTTGCGCTAAAAGATATTCCACCCGGGCACGAAACGGAAATAAAGAACAAGCTGGTAAATATTGCCAAAACGGATGAAAAGGCAGAAGTACGTGCAACGGCATTAGAGTTTTTATCTCTTAAATATAAAGACGAAGACTTACAGGCTGTTTATAAAAACGCACTGAACGACAAAGCTTACAGTGTACTTGGTATTGCATTGGAAGCTTACGCTAAAGCCAATCCGCAGGAAGGAATGAAGATAGCCGGACAGTTTGAAAACGAAAAAAGCAAGGACATATTAAGTGCTGTGGCGGAATTATATTCAGCTTATGGCACTGACGATAACAATGAGTTTTTTCTGAAGGCTCAGGATAAATACAAAGGTTTTTCAGCCATTGAATTCATCACGCAATATGTTTCCTTTCTGAAGAATGCAAAGAAGGATGAAACCGTTAATTCGGGAGTTGCTTTGTTAGCGAGCATTGCAAAAGATGATACCGCTATTAAATGGGTGGCTTATTATGCAAAGAAGTCCATCAGCGACTTGGCCATAATGTATGAAGAGCGCGAAAAGAAAGCCACACAACAACTTGATAATTTAAAGGCTGCAAATGTGAACGCATCTACAACAGAACTGGAGTTCCAGATAGGCGCGGCAAAAGACCAGAAGTTAAAAATAACGGAGATTTACCTTGGGCTGAAATAATAGCTTAATCTTCCAGCATCATCAGGGCTTCATTCAGCTCTCCCTGTGCCTTGCGGTTGTTTTGTGTTTTTGCTATGGCAATACCTTTTGTATACGTATCTGTTGCTTTTTCTATAGCCCCTGTTTGCTCATAGTATTTACCTAACTGATAATAGGCACCAAGGTAATTTTCATCTCTCTTCAGCAATGCTTCTGTAAGTTCTATAGCTGTTGGAACATCATTGTTTTTAGCATACTCCAATGCCAATGCATAATTTAAGAATGAATCATTAGGTTCATCCTTTAACATTTCAATAAGTTGTTGGAGGCGGGTGGACATATTTTATACTACGAATTACGAATGATTTCGAATTACATATCCTGAAATTACAAATTAAACGTGAGCCCGAAATGACCTCATATTCGTTATTCGTTGAGATTCGTAATTCGCAGGAATATCTATATTACTGACTTAAATTGTTTCAAGAACCTAACATCATTTTCGAAGAACAAACGCAAATCGTTTACCTGGTATTTAAGCATGGTAATACGTTCTATCCCCATACCGAAAGCAAAGCCACTGTATTGGGATGAATCTATTTTACAATTATCGAGCACGGCAGGGTCTACCATCCCGCAACCTAAAATCTCTACCCAGCCGGCACCTTTGCAAATGTTACATCCTTTGCCCTGACAAAAAGGGCAGGAAATATCCATCTCTGCACTGATTTCGGTAAACGGAAAGAAAGATGGACGCAAACGAATCTGTGTTTCCTCACCAAACATTTCTTTGGAGAAATATAAAAGTGTTTGTTTCAAATCAGCAAACGAAACCTTTTTATCAATGTATAATCCTTCCACCTGGTGAAACTGGCAATGCGCACGTGCCGAAATGGCTTCGTTGCGATACACTCTTCCGGGAGATATCGTCCGGATAGGTGGTTGAGAACCTTCCATAATATGTACCTGTACAGAAGACGTTTGTGTTCTTAATACCATATCAGGGTTTTCGCTGATGTAGAACGTATCCTGCATGTCTCTTGCAGGATGATCATGCGGAGTATTTAAAGCTGTAAAGTTATGCCAGTCGTCTTCTATTTCCGGACCATCGGATACCGTAAACCCTATGCGGGCAAAGATGTCTTCTATCTGGTTACGAACCAATGACAAGGGATGACGAGAGCCAACGGCAACCGTTTCGCCAGGAAGGGTTAAGTCGAGGCCTGAAGTTTTTTCATCATCTTTATGTTCATACTTTTCTTTCAGGTGATTGATTTTATCCTGGGCTTTGGCTTTCAGTTCGTTTAATAGCAGACCTGTTTCCTTTTTCAGTTCGTGCGGAACGTTTTTAAAATCGTCAAACAGTTCGGTTACTTTTCCTTTCTTGCTTAATATCTTAATCCGGAATTCTTCCACATGCTCCTTGCTGCTGGCGGTGAACTCTTCTATTTCCGTTAATAATTTATCTATTCTGTCTCTCATCTTTATTTACTAGTTGTTAACCCTGTCAGGGTTCCAAACCCTGACAGGGGTAGTGCGGAACATTGACTCGGTAAAAATTATTCCGCGAAGTTACTGAATTATTGAAACACTGATAATCCTTATGTCTTTCTTTGGCCGTGATGTTTTTCTTTCCACATCCTGTTTGGCAATGTCATCAATTACTTCAAAGCCTTCGTAGACTTCGCCAAACACGGTATAGCTTCCATCCAGGTGAGGTGTTCCGCCTGTGGTGGTATATGTTTTTGTTTGTTCTTCCGAAAAAGCATAAGGTGCAACACCCGGAAGTTCTGTGTCCAGTTGCTTGTTAATAATATCATTTATATATTTCAGACTATCCGGAATAGCCGCTTTTGCATACCGGGTGTATTGTTCCAATAGTGTTTTGTTTTCCGGGCGATTAATAATCTGGTTGAAGAGTTTCATTTTTGTGATCCGTTTTGCCTGTACTTTTAATAAGGAATCGGTAAACACTTTTCCCTGTACAATATAAAACTGCGAACCCGAAGACGCCTGCGAAGGGTTATCCAAATCACTTTCGCGGGCTGCTGCCAATGCTCCTTTTTTATGAAACAGCTTAGGGTTAAACTCGGCAGGAATGGTATAAGGGGGACCTCCGTCACCCAATGTTTTATCAGGCAAAGCTCTTTTCGAATCAGGGTCTCCGCCCTGTATCATAAAGTTTTGAATCACGCGGTGAAACAATAAACTATCGTAATAATGGTCTTTCACCAGCTTCAGAAAGTTATCCCTGTGCAGTGGTGTTTCGTTGTACAGCCTTATTTTTATCACCCCCATGTCGGTCAGTATCATCACTTTTGTTTGCCCGGAACCTCCATCCATCAGGGGTTTGAACGAAACCGAAAGAATACAAACAAAGGCAACAGTAAACAGGGAAATAAATTTATTTTTGCAGTTCATTAATAAAGTATTAAATTTGTTGTCCGTAAAGATAATTAAGACTGTTATAAATACTATAAAAAAATCAAACTTTAATAAAACGAATCATTAGATGAAGACTCTTATTTCAAAATTATTTGCTGTTGCAGGCGTTGTGTTTTTAATAGGTGCAGCGACCTCCATTTCTTCGTGCAAGAAAGATCAGACCTGCCACGGACACGTGAATGTGTACGATTCGATAGCACAAAAAGTAGCAGGAGCAACCGTTAGAATAGATGCTTACAGTATTAATGGAGATATAACATACACGGCAATAACTGACGGACAGGGAGAAGCTTCCTTTGATGTGGCATTACCTGCTATTTTTGATGTTTATGTTTTTAAGGATGATATCCCGGGACCAATTTCAAGAAGAGAAGGAAAAGGGTCGTTGAACCTGGATGAACCAAGAAAAGACAATTGGACCACCATTACCATTAAGCAATAAGAGTTTCCTGTTTATTGTTTTCTTTGTGACAAATTTTTTTTATTACACAGAGAAATAAAAGGAGGAGACACAGAGAACCACAGAGAATTTATTTCTTCTAAGAGTGAAAAGTACTTAGTACTTAATACTTTCTTCTCAATACTTCCTTAGACCAATTCGTTTCTTTTAAAATAATCTACAATGGCCTGTTTCATTACCAGTTGCTGTTGTGCGGGTTTCAGTGGTGGAAGTTTTTCACTGGCTTTCCAGTGTGGCCAGCCGTCCCTGTCCAGCCCTTCGTACTCATAATATCCATAAGGAGTAAGCAATGTACAAATGGCAATGTGCATCACATCCAGCTTTTCGTTTTTACTAAGTTTCACATTTCCTTTGCCAAGTTCCTGAACCCCTATTAAAAACAGCAACGCCTGTAAATCCAAGTCATCGCCAAACTGTTCCGACATTCGTTTCAGCACTTCTTTAAAGTTATCTTCTAATTCTACATCCATGGAGCAAAGGTAAATAAAAAAACTCCCTGCATTTCTGCAAGGAGTTTTTTATATATAAAACTAACGTTTCATTTTCTTAGGATTTTGTCTACAATCAAATACATCTGTTATATACACTGTGTCCTTAACTACTTTATAAATAATTTTATAATTTCCTTCTACTATATATCTATGGCTTTGATTTAGCTCTTTTAGATTTTCTTCTATCTGACCTATCAGCGGTTGTTCGGATAAATTTCGAGTGGATTCAAAAATTTTAGATTTGATTTTTTGAGCTATGGTAGTATTTACATGTGTTTTATAATACTCATAAATAGTTTTAAGTTCATTTATTGCAAATTCTGTTCAAATTATTTCCATTACCACAATTCAGATGTTTTTTCAAGTTTACTTTGTTTTACTACTTTGCCCGAATCAATATTTTTATTTGATTTATTAGCTCTGCTTATTAATTCTTTTTTGGTAAATGGCTTTTTGTTTTCAACCGTAACAGCCAACTTACTTTTTAAATAAGTTTCTATTTCAGCAAGAACATTTTTATCGTTCAATTGAAGCAAAGATTCAATGATATTAAGTTTTTGAGTTTGTAAGTTCATAGTTTTTATTTTTTTGCAAAGATACTCCTTTTCTTTTTGCAACAAAAAACTCCCTGCGGTTTGCAGGGAGTTTTTTTATGTTGCGATACAATTGCAATTATCAACCGCACACGTTACAAACGCGGGTTTGGGAATTATTCTTTAATTACCCTTTGAGTATAAAGTACAGTATTATCCATATCTAATAATCTTACAAAATACATTCCTGCTTGGTATTGTTGAACATTTGTTTTTAAAGATGATTGACCGATACCAACAGTATGTTTTTGTTGAATTATTTTATTTCCTAAAACATCATATATCTCTACTATCACCTCTTTTTCTACATCAGAAGTTAAATCTATTGTAAATTCTGATTGTGCAGGGTTTGGATAAATGGATGAAATAGTATTTTGCTCTCCCTCTGCTCCATTCATAGAAATACCAGACTTGCAGTAACTAACTGTTAATGTTTTATCAGCACTGTTTCCGCATGTATTTACAGAGTGCACTCGTACCACTCCTGAAAAAGTAACGTTATTAATATTTGCTGGCATTGTTGCAATTATGGTGTTTGTTCCTTGTCCGGTAAACGTCCACGATGCAGGTACCTGCCATCCGTAACTTACTGCATTCACTACTGTGTTACAAGTATAAGTTGCCGTTGTCATACTGCAAACATTGGTTGGTCCTGTAATGGTGGATGGAGGCGTTTTACCATACACAGCTAATGTTGTTCCCGGAACACTTCCGCAGGCGTTTACTGCCATTACTTTTACTGCTCCAAGTGTAAATGTGGAAGCAATGGTAACGGTTACCGATGTTGTTCCTGCTCCTGCTGTTAATGTCATTCCGGCAGGTATTGTCCATGTATAGGAAGTTGCTCCGAAAGTAGCAGGTATAGAATAAGTAGCAGACGTGATTCCGCAAACATCTGTTGGTCCGGTAATGCTGGTAGGTGTTTGTGGTTTTTTGGTTACCATATACGAAGCAGCAGCAGTAGTACCGCAACTATTGTTAGCAGTACACATAACATTTCCTGAAAGGTTACTTCCTGTTACTGATGTAGTGATGGAAGAAGTTCCTTGTCCTGAATTAATAACCATATTGCTGGTTGGCAAGTTGGATGGTGTTGTCCAGGTATAAGAAGTAGCACCTGTGCTTGAAGCAGCATATACTGGATGTGTAATACCGCATATTACCGAAGGACCTGAAATAACAGGCACTGAAGGCAATGGGCAACCGCCTGATGGCGGTGTAGCAATAAAATTACCAAATGTAAACGGACCGTTACCTACTGCAACAGTAGCGGTTACGGTGTTGGTAGCGGTATTGATTACACTTACGTTATTGGTAACGAAATTAGCAACATATACTTTGCTTCCATCGGGGCTTACACTTACTCCAATAGGACCGTTACCTACTGCAAGAGTAGCGGTTACGATGTTGGTAGCGGTATTGATTACACTTACGTTATTGGTACCGTTATTGGCAACATATACTTTGCTTCCATCGGGGCTTACACTTACTTCAAACGGATTGGTACCTACTGCAACAGTAGCGGTTACGGTGTTGGTAGCGGTGTTTATTACACTTACGCTATTGGCCAAGATATTGGCAACATATACTTTGCTTCCATCGGGGCTTACACTTAATCCATACGGATCGTTACCTGCTGCAACAGTAGCGGTTACGGTGTTGGTAGCGGTGTTTATTACACTTACGTCATTGGAACCTGCATTGCCAACATATACTTTGCTTCCATCGGGGCTTACACTTACTCCATACGGATTGGTACCTACTGCAACAGTAGCGGTTACGGTGTTGGTAGCGGTGTTGATTACACTTACGTTATTGGTAATGTAATTGGCAACATATACTTTGCTTCCATCGGGGCTTACACTTACTCCACGCGGATTGGTACCTACTGCAACAGTAGCGGTTACGGTGTTGGTAGTTGTATTGATTACGCTTACATTTCCTGAAAGTTGATTGGAAACATATACTTTGCTTCCATCGGGGCTTACACTTACTCCAAACGGATGGCTACCTACTGCAACAGTAGCGGTTACGGTGTTGGTAGCAAGGTTAATTACACTTACGTTATCGTCATAATAATTTGTAATGTAGGCATTTTGTGCAAAGCTATTTAGCGATGCCATTGTTATGAATATACCTAATAGGTATTTCATTGTTTTTCCCCGTAGGGTGCTGATTGTTGTGTTTGATTTCATTTTGTTTTTTTTGCGTAGTCGCCACATTGGTTTTAGTATTCACCGTTTTTTTAAGTGGTTTCTGGTCTCCACTATTTTATTAAACCTTCAAGGTTTTTAAAACCTTGAAGGTTTGGAATATTGGAATTGGTTTATACTGCTGCCATTACGAAATCGAGATGGAATGTGCCACGGTAAACGGGATGGAAGAGGATGGTTTGGGTGACGAATCCGGAGGCGATGGCGACTGCATAGAAGTCCTGATTTGGGCAGATGAATTCGGCTAAGCCGTTTGCATCTGTGAAAATGGTTTTTGTGACTTCGCCTGTGACTGTGTCGCGGATTTCGATTGCTACTCTGTTGATTCCTGTTCCGTCTGCTTTTTTGACTGATATGTCAACAGTATTGTGGCGAACGCCAACGGTTGTTTGTTTTGCTGTGGCAAGGAATGCTGTTACATCGTTGTGGTTGGTTTCGTCAAAGGCATCGATAACGAGTGCGTCCATTTGTTCGTAAGCTGTATCGGTGGATGCGATGTATTGGTTTATTTGGCGGTCGCCTGCGTATTCGCTTTGAACCGCACTTGTTGGTGCGGGGAGAGAATCAATCATGGATTGGATGAGGAGGTCGAGTGCTGTGAAATAGGCTGTGTCGACTCCGTAAGGTGCTAGGGCAGTTGCATTGTCGAATAGGATTGTTCTTACGTTTGCCATTGTAGCTGGAATGTTTTCGGCAGATTTGTGGTCGTAATAGGATTTAGGTTTTTTGAGTGTGGCAGCGATGGCTATATCGAGATGTGCTGGTTCCTGGAAATAAACAGCACAGGCACGGGCTTTGTTGCCAAGTTTTTTTGTTGCTTTGTCGCGAGCTAATGTTTGCGCAGGTTTGACACCTGATGAATCGGCTATTTTTTTGGCAACAGCTTTATCGAGCAGGACGCGGATGTCGATGATTTGGTTGTTTTTGTTTTTTACGTTAATGTTTCCATAAAATAGTGTGTGGATTGGTTCGGCAGCAACGAAGTCTTTACGTTGGTTGAACATTGCGATTTTTTCGTTTTGGTGGTTTGATAGTTCCATGTTTGTTTAGTTATTAGTTATTAGTTCGATGAATTGTTTTTTATTGTCGATGTATTTATTGACGTCAACATTTTTCCATATTTCTTTACCAAGGCCATTCAAATCGGTAATAGAAATTTTAGCTTTTGGTTTCTGCTCTGTTTTAATAAGAGCAATAATTCGTTCCACTAAATTTAATTTAGCGGCATCATCCAAAAGCTTAACTTCTGCTAGTAATTGATTCAGATTTATTGTTTTTGCCATTTCAAAAAGAGCTACGGACGTTAATTTGATATACAAAAGTATAAAAAACATTTTAATAAAACCAACAGCCCAACAATATTTTACTATCCTTTCCATACCCCAATATTTAGAAATAGTCTAAATTTTAACTTTTAACACCCCTGTTAGCTAAATTATTGGTAAAATTGCAGTCGATTTGAGAATACAACAGCCAGCTATGGCAACAAATCAACAAAAAAAGTGCAGACACAGGAAATAAATACAGCAGAAAAACAGGTGGAATCGGTAAGTAAAATACGCGATTATGCAGCTTTTATAAAGCTTCGCCTGGCTTCGTTGGTAGTTCTTTCGGCTGCCATTTGTTTTGTTATCGGGTCGCATGAGGTCAACTGGAGCAAAATGTTGTTGCTCGTATTGGGAGGCTTTTTAGTTACAGGTGCATCTAACGGGTTTAACCAGATAATAGAACGCAACCTTGATAAACTGATGAACCGCACACTGAACCGCCCTTTGCCAAAAGAAAGGATGGGGGTAAATGAATCGTATATACTGGCAAGCATAATGGGCATAGCCGGGATAGCCATCCTTTGGGTGTTCATGAATCCGCTGAGTGGTATTTTAGGTTTACTTGCATTGATATTATATACTGTGGTTTATACCCCTTTAAAGAGAATAACCCCTTTTGCCGTATTTGTAGGAGCCATTCCGGGAGCCATACCACCATTGCTGGGCCATGTGGCAAGCACATCGGGCTTTGGCGAAATACAGTTTCAGGCATGGATATTATTTGCCATTCAGTTCATGTGGCAGTTCCCTCATTTCTGGGCCATAGCCTGGGTGCTGGACGATGATTATAAAAAGGCTGGGTTCCGTATGTTGCCTTCATTGGGCGGAAGAGATAAAAGCAGTGCCTTCCAGGTATTGGTGTACACCTTGTTTTTATTGCCCATTAGTTTGTTGCCAATAGCATTTCAGATGTCAGGCATTGTGTCGGCCATAGTTATAATGATATGCGGAGTGTTTTTTACTTACCAGGCCTACAACTTATATAAGGAATGTACGGTGGAAGCCGCAAGGAAGTTAATGTTTGGTTCGTTTATCTATTTGCCGGTAGTGCAGATAGCCATTATGATAGGGTACTAGTTGGGTTTTACCCCTGTTAGGGTTCTAAACCCTGACAGGGGTAGCATCTGACAAGAGATTGGAAAAGAGAGTTGAATTAAAGAGTATAGTTATGAGTGCAATTACATTAGAAGAAAAACGCGAAACCCGCGAAAAAGTAGCCAAGCCGCTGCTTTGGATTGGTATGATAAGCATGTCGATGGTGTTTGCCGGTTTAACCAGTGCTTATGTGGTAAGACAAGGAAAGGGAGACTGGTTGCAGTTTGACCTGCCACGCATGTTTTACATCAGCACAGCCTTTATCCTGCTGAGCAGTGTTACCATGAACTGGGTATTGGCATCCGCAAAAAAGAATGATTATAAAAAAGTAAGGCTGGCAGCCATGTTAACATTGGTGCTTGGTTTTGCTTTTGTGGTTAGCCAGGTAAATGGCTGGGCAACATTGTACGAACAGAAAGTATATTTTGCAGGCAAGTTCAGTAATGCTGCTGGTTCGTTTCTTTACATGCTTACATTTTTGCATTTGGTCCATCTTGCCGGGGGAATTATTTCTCTTTCGGTTGTTTTAGTAAAATCGATGGGAAACAAGTATAATTCCGAAAACCTATTAGGCATAAAGCTTTGCGCCATATTTTGGCATTTTTTAGATATCCTGTGGATATATTTGTTTTTATTTTTGTTGTTTGTTCGTTAAAAGGTAAACGAAAAAGTTGCATATTAGCACCCGAAAAAATCAGTAATAAATTATAATTAAGTAAAAAGTATGTCAAGTCATTCAGTTGCAGAAACAGATTCAGGCTCCGCCTGGAGTGGTGGTAAGTCTCCGTTTGGAGTTAGTTACGGAAAAGTTTTTATGTGGTTTTTCCTTGTATCCGATGCGTTAACATTCTCCGGATTATTATGTGCATACGGTTTTATGCGTCACAAACACCCTGAGGTATGGCCTAACCCTGCCGATGTGTTTACTCACTTCCCGGGTTATTCAGGACACATTCCTTTGGCGTATGTGGGGTTAATGACACTTATTTTGATTATGTCTTCCGTTACCATGGTATTGGCGGTGGAAGCAGGACATAGAAACGACAAAAAGAAAGTAACCATGTGGTTGTTCTTAACCATCATTGGTGGGGCAATGTTCGTTGGTTCACAGGCTTGGGAGTGGTATCACTTCATTGTTGGAACTGAGCACGGAGCTTTACGTAGTGTGTTTATAGATGGACAATGGGTACAAAAAACAATATATGGTGCCAACATGACCGTGAACGAATATGGTTTACCGGTATTTGCCAATTTCTTTTTCTTCATTACAGGTTTCCACGGTTTCCACGTATTCAGTGGAGTTATTATTAACCTTGTTATATTTATAAATGTGGTAAGAGGAACGTACGAGCGCAGAGGACATTATGAAATGATAGAAAAAACAGGATTGTACTGGCACTTTGTGGATTTGGTATGGGTGTTCGTATTTACCTTTTTCTACCTATTATAATAGAAACAATACGATTTCAATAAACAAAAGATTACAGTTATTAAATATTAAATTAAAAAAGTTATGTCAGAATTTCACGATGATTACCCACAGTATGAGTTTATGGCTCACCACAGTGAAGAAGCAGGAGTAGCAAAACGCAGAAAGCTATGGAATGTTTTCTGGATTATGTTAGCAGTTACTATTGTCGAGTTGATAATAGGTTCATATGCACTTAAGTGGGGCTTGCTTGATGGAGAAAGACACTCATCAACTACCTTAAAGATAATTTTCATAGGGCTAACAATTGCTAAAGCATATTATATTGTAATGAGTTTTATGCACCTTGGTGAAGAAAGGAGATTATTAAAATGGAGTGTACTGGCACCGTATATAGTATTCATATTATATCTTGTGTTTATAAGTGTTACAGAAGCCAATTACTGCAGAGACCATAAACAAAAAATGGATGAGTTGATTGTAATTCAAAAGAAAGACCTGAATGAAAAAGCGCTTTCCGGAGATCACGAAGAACATCATGCAGAAGGAGCAGGAGCAAAACACGAATAGTTTATTAGTCATTGGTCATTAGCCAATAGTCATTAGTTAATAAAAACGACTTTCCAATTTTGGAAAGTCGTTTTTGTTTTCAATCCATTCCTCAAGGTATGTTGGCTCACGGGAAGAATTAATTAATAGCTTTGTAAGCAATAAATGATAAAGAATTCAAAGTCGTTTCCTTTCTGGATATTCACCTTTGCCGTTATGGTTGGAATTGTTGTTTCCCAGCTCATACAGGACGGAGTGTTTATGGATGGAATGCTTTACATCAGTGTAAGCAAAAATCTTGCAGATGGTCTTGGTACCTTCTGGAATCCTCATTTCAGTCAGACCAGCATGGCCTCCTTTCACGAACAACCCCCGCTTTATTTTGGATTGCTGGCCCTGTTTTATAAGGTATTCGGGACAAGCATGTATGTCGAACGGCTGTTTTGTTTTGTATGCTATGTAATTACGTCTGTTTACATTCATAAATTATGGAAAAAGATATTTGTAAACAACAGGGACATTGTCATACATAGCTGGCTTCCTGTTCTCTTTTGGACCACCATACCGGTTTGTTTCTGGGCTTATACCAATCATGTGGAAGAAACGGTAATGGCTGTTTTTACCACTGCATCGGTGTATTATATTTACTGTGCATTATTTCTTAAAGAAAAAACGATTTACAACCTTGTGCTTGGTGGTGTTTTTGTTTTTCTGTCCAGCCTTACCAAAGGCGTACAGGGAACGTTCCCAATTGTAGCAGCCGGTTTATATTGGATAGTGATTCGTAATCTTTCCTTCCGGAAAATGATTTACTATTCATTGGTTTTGATTGGTGTTCCAGCCCTTATCTATGGTTTTTTATTAATTACCAACCCGGCTGTATACGAGAGTTTCAAAAAGTATTTTGAAATACGCCTGGTTGGAACCTTTAATAATAAAGGAGCAACCACCGACAATCATTTTGATTTGCTGATACGGCTTTTCTGGGAACTACTACCAATAGTTGCCCTTAGCGGATTGATTTTGCTGTTCACTCGAAAAAAGAAAACAGGAGATATAACCAGTTCTATGCATTGCAGAACCATTGTCTGGCTGTTACTCATTGGGTTCTCCGGTTCATTACCATTAATGGTAACCCTGGAGCAGCGAGGTTTTTACCTGGTAACCGTTTTGCCCTTTTTTGCTATTGCTGTTGCTATGTGGCTTGCTCCAAGAGTAGCAACATTAATAAATAGCATAAACATATCTTCGGCAGGTTTTAATGCATTTAAAATAGCAACCATAGCTTTATTGGGGGGAGCAATTATTTTTACAGTTTCACAAACAGGCAATACCAAACGCGATAATGATTTACTGTCGGATATTTATGATATTGGCAAAACAGTTCCTAAAGGAGACGTTGTTACTATCCCTGAAGAAATGTGGAACGACTGGAGCTTGCGCGAATATTTAATACGAAACTTCTATATCAGTTCCGAAAAGTGTTGCGACAAGGAACACACCTATTTCATCATCAGAAAAGATTTACCCCACAATCTTGTTCCGCAGAACTATAGTCTGTTTCCTATAAAAACTAAAGAGGTGGATTTGTATAAGCTGTCCCGTTAGCTTTTATAACCCTTTATTTAAGAGCAGGAACCCCAAAACAGTAAATAATACAACTTTACAGGAAAGTTCTGTAACACTTCTTAATACTAAAGTAGCCACCTTTGTCGTGAAAATAATTATTAAAAAAAGTCAGATGGAAACACAACCAACCAACCTATTTATTGTTGACGATAACAAGCTGATGGTTTTAGCACTCGAGCAACACATTAAAAATAAGTTCGGAGTTAGTATTAATATTTCCACATTTTATGATGGAGAAAGCTGCCTTGAAAAAGTAGACACCACTACCGATATTGTAATTCTGGATTATAACCTGGATGGCATAGACGGCTTGGAGATACTAAAACTAATCAAGGAGATTAACCCAAAAACAGAAGTAATAATGCTGTCAAGCAACGAAAGCATCGTGCTGGCAATTGAATCGTTCAGAGAAGGAGCAAGAGATTTTGTGATAAAGAAACCCGGTTCATGGCAAAAAGTAACACGGTTGGTAAATTATATTATCACAGAACCTATCCGGTATATGGTAAGAGAGTTTGGTGTTTCTAAGTTTGTTGCCATTTTTCTGCTCACGTTTGTCACCATGGGAGTGGTGGTATCTGCCGTTTTATTTGCCATGAGGCATTAAATTATTGCCATTAAATTTTAAAACAAACAAAAAAAAAGAGATAAAATGAAAAAGGGAATTGTATTTTGTTTCTTTTTGATGTGCGGGTTCGTGGTTTCATTTGCACAGGAAACAGAAACCACCACCAATAAAAGCGGATTGTTTCACCGTAAAAGCCAACAGAATAATAAACCCCGTGCACAAAAATCCCACTTTGAAAAAGCCGGAGAAGACAAAGCCATAAAACATAATGGTACCCGTTTTTACAACAAACGAAAAGAAAACGGATGAACAAAAGGAGGAAGAAAAAAAGAATAAATAAGAAACAGCGATTCTAAGAATATTAAAAATGGTATCCTTTGTAATTTTTAGTAAATTCTTCAGGAGCAATGGGCACGTTCACTTTTAAATCATGATATTCATAGGTTTCATAAACACCCTTGTCGTCAAACACTTTATTATTTACAGGTAGCAAATATTCTTTATCAATTAACAATAGAGTAAGTTTTGCATAAGCATTAGGCACCTGAATTACCTGTCCTTCTTTAACATCATTAAAACTGGCAATCTTTGGATTGTTTTCCATCACCATATATTCACTGACTCTTAATCGTCTTGCAATGGTAGTAAGATTTTCTCCTTTTTTAACTGTATAAGGTCCCCAGGCAAAATCAGGAAAGGAGATAGCCAGTTTATAACAAGGCCTTCCCTCATAATCCTCTTCACCAAAAACAGAAAAATACTTATCCAGTTTATCCCCGGCTTTTTTCATACCATCTCTCAAAATATCGGCAAGATAATGAAAGCCCATTTCATGAATAGTATGATGTTGGTCTTTGCGCATTAATGAACCATAAGGATCGAGAGAAAGGTCGATATAAGGAAATGAACCGGGATTTACCAGGGCATCTCCTTTGTTCCATCCCTGTAACCAAAGCACTTCTATTCCTTTAATATAAAGATAAATTTTCCTGGGAGATATTTGCAGTTTTACGTGCGATTCGGTATGCTGCATTCTTCCTTTAATCCTTTCGTTGCATTGCAAACTATAGCGCAAGGTCTTCACATTGTCAACAGCCGCAAAAATCTTTTCAATTAAATCCCGGTTACTTAAAGTTGGTTCCGGTTTCCTGAAAATATTAAATGACAACAATGCACCACAAATGATAAAAAGGGAAGCAAATAAAGTAAGGCGAAGTGTTTTGTGTTTCATTTTTATTTTAAAAGTCTGCAAAGATAGGTTTTTATTGATTGTTGAGATTCAGGATGTTTAAGTTGATTGTTAAATAATTAAAAACCATAACCTTTAAAGTTTTTTGAAAACTCGTCACTTGCAAAAGGAGTATTGATTCTGATATTGTAAAATTCATACTCTTCGTATATTCCTCCTTCATCGTATACCATCACTTTTATAGGCAGGAACATTTTTTTATCAATGTAAATAATTACCTTATTTGAATAAGGAATTGGAATTAATAATTTTTTGCCTTCCTTAATTGCACCGAAATAACTGGACAAGTCATTTTTATACCTTATTTTAAAATCAGAAGTACTGAATTTATGTGAAATACTTGTAACCGTTTCCCCTTTCAGCGTTGTGTATTCAATGTACTTATACTCCGGGTAATCAATAATCAACTGATAACATTCGGTATTGTTCCATTTTATAACTCCTGCATATTTAAAATGTTTATCAAAATCTTTAGGCGCCTTAATAATAGTGTTTGCAATAATAGAGCCAATATATGGCGTTCCCAGTTCAAAAATAGTATGATGCTGGTCTTTTCTCATGATACTTCCGTAAGGGTCTAAATCCAGGTTCATAAAAGGCAATGAGCGGGAATGCGCTAAGGCATTTCCCTTATTAGTACCTTCCACCCATAATATTTCAATTCCTTTAAGAGGACTGTTAAAATATATTTTCTTTGGATTGAAATTAATTTTGATGCGTGATTCAGCAAAATGGAGCGTATTATTTACTCTTTCGGTAGCCTTTACATCCAATCGTTCATTTTTAATTATTTTAATGCTATCTAACATTTGATTAATAATGGTACGGCACGATAAATTTTCCTTTGGAAGGGTTGCCCCCCAAAACAAATAAAGTAAAAACAGATATGGAATAATGCGTAACGTTTTCATTTATGCAAACATAGTAAAAAAGCAGTTCTTGTAGGGTTTTGAAAAGGAAAAAATGAAAACTACTTTACATTACCGAAGTGAGGAATCTAAAAACAGGCAAAAGAGTTAAATTCGTTTCTCTTAACCTCTTTCTTTCTTCCCTTCAGGGAATGATTATTCTTAATTTTCGGTCTCTTTCATGACTTTCCGACTTGTTCTTTACACTCTCCGACTTGTTCTCTACACTTCCCGACTGATTCTCTTATATTCTACCTTTTTCATTCTTAAAATGTTTACCTTTTTTCAAACAATTTGTGCATAATTTCTGTGAACAAGTGACATTTTATTAAGTATTTTCGTAACAAATAAATTGTGATGATGAACATTGTAGGTATAATTCCTTCCAGATACGCTTCTACCCGGTTTCCGGGAAAACCTTTAATAGATATTCATGGTAAGTCGATGATACAGCGGGTGTATGAACAATCTAAAAAAGCAAAGTCTTTGTCGGAAGTATATGTGGCTACCGATGATAAGCGGATAGAAGAACATATTCATTCTTTTGGAGGAAAGGTGGTGATGACCAGCGAAACTCATCAAAGCGGTACAGACAGATGTTTTGAAGCGGTAAATGAAATTCAGGGATTAACGGATGTGGTTATAAATATACAGGGAGACGAACCCTTTATTCATCCGGAACAAATAGACCTGGTGGCTTCCTGCTTTAACTCACCGGAAGTAGAAATTGCAACATTGGCAATGAAAATGAAAACAAGCACCGATTTGTTCAACCCCAATATCCCGAAAGTAATTATTAATAAAAATAAGGAAGCCATCTATTTCAGTCGTCAGGCAATACCTCATATAAGAGGAGTGGAACAGAGTGAATGGATGAATAGGTTTACCTTTTATAAGCATGTGGGTATTTATGCCTATACAGTTAAGGTATTAAAGGAAATAACGTTACTTAAACAATCTTCCCTGGAGCTTGCCGAAGCTTTGGAACAGCTCCGGTGGATAGAAAATGGTTATAAAATTAAAGTTGAGATTACTGATTTTGAGAGTGTTGCTGTTGATGCACCGGAAGACTTAAAAAAATTGATTAATTTCTTGTAAAAATGTAGTACTTTCACGTCCCCAAAAAAAGAAATGGAAAAGGTAGAGAAACATATAAGCGAACTGTTATACGAACACGACTGTGTTATTGTACCTGAGCTTGGAGGTTTTGTTACCAATTATGCTTCTGCAAAAATCCATCCTACACAACATACTTTTACTCCACCATCAAAGAATATTGTTTTTAATAAAAACTTAAAAAACAATGATGGATTATTAGCTAACCGTATTGTAACTTTCGAAAACACAAACTATCCGGAAGCATTGAAATACATTAACCGTTTTGTGGAAAATACCAATGCGGAATTGAAGAAAGGAGCCAAAGTAAAGATAGACGAGGTGGGTGTTTTGTTCCTGGATGTGGAGCGCAATATCCAATTTGAGCCATCGACCCATAATTATTTATTGCAGGCTTTCGGATTATCATCTTTCCAGTCTCCAGCTATTAAGCGCGACAACATCAGTAAACGGATAGAAAAAGAATTTAAAGACAGGGGAGCTATTCCGGCAGAGAAAAAGAAAATAAATGTAAAGCGAATAGTGGCTTTGGCCATTGCCGTACCTTTAGTTTTCGGTATGATTTGGGTTCCTTTAAAAACCGATTTATTAAAGAATACCAATTACTCTAATTTGAATCCGTTTGCAAAACACGAGATGAAGGTGGAGGCCCCGAAGTCTAAAGTAGCAGTACCATTAAAAGAAATTAAAAAGGATACTGTTGTATTGCCTGTAATTACCGAGACTCAAACTCCTGCCGCCACACTGGTGGAGCCTGTAAAGGCTGATTCAACTTCTGTTTCTAAGAACAATGATGTTAACCTCGATTTTAAATATCATGTGGTTGCAGGTTGTTTTGCTATTGAAAACAATGCTATTAAATTTGTAACCTCCCTTCAGCAGCAAAACATAGATGCTGCCATTATTGGAAAAAACAATAAAAACCTGTTTGTGGTGAGTTGTGGTAATTTTGCTACCTATAAAGAAGCAAACAATGGATTGGCTGGTTTAAGAAAACAATTGCCTAACGTTTGGTTGTATAAAAACTAATTTCCTTATTACTCCTTTTTTTCGCGGCTTTTCTTATAGAGTTTAATTGCAAGCAGCATGGTTCCCGAAAATATTACCAATCCAAGTATTCCATAAATAAAGCCGGTATTGCTTTTTAATACAATTAAAAAAACAATAGAAACTAAAAACAGTGTGGCCACTTCATTCCACATTCTGAGTTTGAAAGAAGAATGTTTCACCTCATCATTTTTCAGCTGGCGAAACATAACATGACATTGGAAATGATACAATACCAATCCTGCCACAAAACAAAGTTTTACTATAAAATAGGCTTCTTTCAGAATGTAGGGATTAAGAACCACCATCCAAACACCAAAAATAATGGTAAGAAACATGGATGGCCAGGTAATACCGTACCATAAACGTTTTTCCATTAATTTATATTGAGTCTGTAAAATACTTTTTGCAGGCTCTTCCATTGTTTCTGCTTCGGTATGATAAATAAATAAGCGGACAATGTAGAACAGGCCGGCAAACCAGGTAACTATAAATATAATGTGTAATGCTAAAACGTATAAAAAGGTCATTTAATAAATTTATTTTCGGTAAAAGTACAAAGGATTTTTGATTGGATTGCTTATTAGCGGTGAGAATGGAAAAGTTCAATTTTAGCTCTCTCAATTTATTTACCTTTGTCAAAAATTTAACCAATGAAATCTAAAACACCTAAAGAATCACTAACTATACAAACACAAATTGTTTTACCAAACGATACCAATACACTTGGAAATTTATTTGGAGGACAGTTATTACAATGGATGGATATGGTGGCTTCCATTTCTGCACATCGTCATTGTAAGCGGGTAGTGGTAACAGCTTCAGTAAATAATGTTTCTTTTAACAATCCGATAAAACATGCGAGCCTTGTAACCCTGGAGGCAAAAGTTTCAAGGGCATTTAATTCTTCTATGGAAGTTTTTATTGATGTCTGGGTGGAAGACCCTGTGAGCGGAGAGAAAGTAAAATGCAATGAAGCCATTTATACTTTTGTGGCTGTCGATCAGAATGGTTCCCCTCTGCCTGTGCCACCACTGGTGCCGGAAACCGAAGAAGAGAAAAAACGCTTTGAGGCAGCCTTACGAAGAAAACAACTGAGCCTGATACTTGCCGGCAAAATGAAACCGGGAGAAGCAAGTGAGCTGAAAGCCCTTTTTATTGGAGAGAAATAATCAGTTTACAATTTCATTTTCATCAATCTCTTTCATGCATTTAAAATGTCCTTTAGGGCATTTTTCATATCCTATTTTGGAGCAAGGGCGACAGGAAAGATTTTTTACTT
Organism: Bacteroidota bacterium; assembly: GCA_947479085.1. Taxonomy (GTDB): domain Bacteria; phylum Bacteroidota; class Bacteroidia; order 2-12-FULL-35-15; family 2-12-FULL-35-15; genus 2-12-FULL-35-15. The sequence continues at coordinate 42,059 of CANJYB010000011.1, forward strand.
CAACTATTTTTGATGTTGGAGCGGGGAGATAAGGTGTAAAACCAAATGCAGGAACGGTGTTTCCCCAGATGGAAATGATTTCCTTTTTAAATGCTGCTGCAATATGCATCAGGCCGGTATCGTGAGTAATTATTTTTGTTGCCTGCTTTACCAATGATGCTGATTGATTAAGGTTACATTTTCCACAGGCATTGTAAATAGTTGCTCCCACAGCTTTTTCTATTTCATTTGCGCGGTTAATGTCTTCTTTTCCCCCCAATAATACAATGGGTTGATTTAATTTTTTGCAGATAGAAATTATTTTTTCTGTTGGCAATTGTTTGGTATAATGCCTTGCACCTATTACAAAACCTATATACCCCTGTTGATGAGAAGGAGGAAGAGAAGCTAAACTCACTTCATCTTTTTCAGGAATAAAATAATCTATTCCTTTGTTATCGTTTTTTATTCCAAGGGGGGTTGCTGTTTGCATATACCTATCCACAATATGCAGGATAGGCATTTTGTTTATCTTGAATTTAACCAATATCCATTTTTTGAAATTTAGTTTCTTAAAAGAAGAAGACGGCTTTCCAAGTGCAGCCTTTGTTTGCATGGAGCGAATATTATTATGCAAATCAATAATGAAATCGAAGTTTTCCTGCTTTAATTGCTTTGTTATCTCTTTTACATCCTTTTCAATGGTATGGATTTTTGTGAGATAAGGATTGTTTTCTAAAATCCCTTTAAATACTTTTTTAGTAAGAAAATGAATTTCAACTCCAGGTTTTTGTTGCTTTAAACAACGGATAACAGGAGTGGTGAGAACAATATCGCCAATGGAACTGAAACGTATGATGAGTATTTTTTTCAAGTTGAAAAATTTACTTTTCTGTAAAAAGCACTTCCAGTAAAAGCTGACCTACCATTTTCAAGGTGTTTTTGTCAATCACATCCATATTGTCGGAGTGAGCATGATGGAAATAAGGATAGTTACGTTTTGCCACTTCGTAATGAACAATGTCAATGCATTTCAAATTAGCAAGTGTGTTTATATACAAATGGTCGTCAGTAGTTTCGCCAGTAATGTCATTGGTAAAGAATTTTCCATAACCCATTTGTGCAGCCACGCCCCAAACTTTATCCACAATTCCTGATGCATAGGCAACTGAAGTTCCTTCTTTGGGGAACACAGCATTTTTTCCACCTACCATATCCAACAGGATTCCATAATTAGCAAAGTAACCGGGTTTATGTGGATTCCTTGCCCAGTATTGCGAACCAAGGCACCAGGTATCTTCCTGTTGAGGTTCTGTTCTGGATGATTGCTGGCCATAATCTTCAATATCAAATAATATAATATCTATACCTTTTTCAATTTTAGAAATCCCTAATTGTCTTGCAAGTTCTACCAATACAGCAACACCACTTCCTCCATCATTGGCACCATCAAAAGGTTTGTCTTTTTTGATTGAATCCAAATCAGCCCATGGACGCGTATCCCAATGGGCAGTAAGCAAAGTACGGTTACTCAAATCAGGTTTGTATTCTGCAATAATGTTTTTCAAAACAAATTGTTTTCCATCATATGTTTTCACCGTTCCGTTTTGAACTGTTACCTGAAGACCATAGGATTTCAATTTAGCTACCAGGTAGTCGGCACATTTTGCATGCGCTTTTGTTCCTGGTATCCTTGGACCAAAATCTACCTGTGCCTTTATGCAGGCATACGCTGAATCGGCATTAAAATCAGGAGTTGGAAGCCTGGGCGCTTCCACTACTTTTGGCAACTCTTTTGGTTGTTGCGTTTCGTTATTGCAGGAAGCAAAAACAAAAACAATTACACCAAGCGCTGCTATTATTCTATTCTGTAATCGACCAGACAGGACCATCTTTAGTATCTTTAATTAATATATTATGTATATTCAAATCGTCTCTTAATTTATCGGACGCCACAAAATCTTTTTTTGCCTTTATGTCTTTTCTTATTTCTAGGATAACTTCCATTGCTCCCTGCAGCGCTTTGTCAGAAGAAGAATTTGATGTTTCCGATTTTAATCCCAATACATCAATTACAAAGGAGTGCATAAATTTCTTTAGCAAATTCAAATCATTCAGAGAGATGGTTTCTTTCCCATCATTCGCCGAATTAATAATTCTTGCTCCTTCAAATAAATTGGCAACTAAAATAGGGGCATTAAAATCATCATTCATTGCATCGTAACATTTTTTCTCCAAAGCCACAATGTCAGAGGTAGAAGAGGAAGCATGTTTAAGATTAGCTAACAGTTTTATTGCCGCCATTAGTCTTGCATACCCCTTTTCAGACGCCTGCAATGCCTCGTTAGAAAAATCAAGCGTACTCCTGTAATGAGTCTGCATCATAAAAAATCGGACCGCCATTGGGCTATATCCTTTTTCAAGCAAAGGGTGATTTCCGGTAAACAATTCTCCGGGTAAAAAACCATTGCCTGCACTCTTGCTCATGCGCACGTTATTTACAGTAAGCATATTGGTATGCATCCAGTAGTTTACTGGTGACTTGTGGTTACAAGCCTGTGATTGGGCAATTTCATTGGTATGGTGAGTTGCCTGCAAATCCATTCCCCCTCCATGAATATCGAATGTTTCTCCCAGATATTTACTGCTCATGGCCGAACATTCAATATGCCAGCCAGGGAAACCCCATCCCCATGGAGAATTCCATTTCATCAACGTTTCAGGCTTTGAAGCAATCCATAAAGCAAAATCAAGTCGACCTCTTTTTTCATCCTGACCGCTTAATTCTCGTGTCCCTTCCAAGAGGTCTTCCAGCTTGCGGTTGGTTAATTGCCCGTAAGGAAATTCCTTATTGTATTTTTCCACATCAAAATAAACGGTTCCGTTTATTTCATAGGCATATTCATTAGCAATAATTTCCTTAATCATTTCTATCTGCTCGCCAATATGCCCGGTGGCTGTAGGTTCTATACCCGGTGGTAAAGTATTAAACTCACGCATTACATCGTGAAAACCAAGGGTGTACTTCTGCACTATTTCCATAGGCTCGAGCTGTTCCAGCTTTGCCTTTTTTGCAAATTTGTCATCTCCCTCGTCTCTGTCACCTTCCAGGTGGCCGGCATCAGTAATATTACGCACGTAACGAACTTTAAATCCTAAGTGCAACAGGTAGCGATAAATCAAATCGAAAGAAATAAAAGTACGGCAATTGCCTAAATGAACATCACTATATACAGTAGGTCCGCAAACATATAACCCAACACGACCCGGATGAATGGGAGTAAACTTTTCTTTTGTTTTGGTAAGCGTATTAAAAATAAATAATTCGTTTTGCATTTTAAAATTTATGTTTCTTACTTTATGTGTTCATTATCTTTAAACCTCCAACTGCGCCCAAAGCGCAGTCGGAGTAAAAAAAAGACTTATGAATTTTTCATAAGTCCAAAGGTATTAAGTTTTTAATGATGGACGATTCAGTTATTTCTGGTCTTCAATAATGGCATCTCCTACATATCTGCTTCCTTTATAAATGGCGATACGCGTTAATAAACCATCTGAATTATAAAAATAAACTTTTCCATCTACTAGTTTATAATCATGAAAGGTACCATCTTTAGAAACCTGGCGGTCTGAATTGTATAACTTCCAAACTCCTTCGCCATTAAACATTTTGCCCATGTTATCCTTTTCTGTTTTTTTAGGAATAACAGGTGGCGACACTTCCTTTTCTTCAGGTGTTTTTACTACTACTGGCTTTTTAGGTTCATACGATTTGGAAGTAGCGGCATCAAAATTCCCATCATTAAAGTTCTTTTCTTCTCTGATATCACCGTTTTCGTAATATTCTTTTATAATGCCTGATTCCTTGCCACCAGCCCAGTTTCCTTCTATCATTACCTGGCCGTTTTCATAATAATATTTTTGTTCCCCTTCGCGTTTTCCTCCTGCCGTAAATTTAAACTCCTGCTGTACCTGACCGTTGTCGTAATACAATTTATAGTCGCCTACCCAACGGGCCATTTGCCATAAACCTTCTTCTTTTATTTTACCATTATCATGGTACATGATGGCATAGCCATTTGGCCGACCGTTTTCGTAAGTAATTTTACTTTTGAGGGCATTGTTAGGATAATACTCTTTCCATATTCCTGTTTTTTTTCCATCCACATATATTCCTTCTTCCTCTTTCTGGTCATCAGTAAATCCGGGTTTGTGATTTGTTTTGCCGTAGATAATCCATTTGCCTTGTTTTTTATCATTGGCATCTGTAAAATTGAGCGAATCTTTTTGCTGTGCGTGAAAAACGGAAACTTTAAAAAGGAAGAGTAAGGAAATAAACAGTATTTTTTTCATTCTTAATTAAAAACAGTTCTGTAATTATCGGGTTAAAGGTAAAATAATTTTTTCTTGTATAAACATTTGGAATTATTATACGTTAAGAACCAATTAAGGTTTCCTTTTTTATTCTTTTTAAATTCATCATCATGTCATCCGTCATTTGCTTTAAATCAAAATCGGGTTTCCAGCCCCAATCTTTGGCCGCCTCGGAGGCATCAATACTTTGCGGCCAGCTGTCTGCTATTTGCTGGCGAGAATCGGGTTTGAAGGTAATTGTAAATTCCGGAACATGTTTTTTGATTTCTTCTGCAATATCCTTTGGCGAAAAACTAAATCCCGCAAGGTTATAGCTCGACCGTATTTTTACTTTATCAGCATCTGCCTGCATAATACCAATAGTAGCTTTCAGCGCATCGGGCATATACATCATTGGCAAAATAGTGTCTTCTGATAAAAAACATTCGTAAGTGCCGGTTTTTAATGCTTCGTGAAAAATATGAACCGCATAATCGGTTGTTCCTCCTCCCGGAGCAGACTGCCAACCTATCAAGCCGGGATAACGCAAACTGCGAACATCCACATTAAACTTTTTAAAATAATATTCGCACCAGCGTTCTCCTGCCTGTTTGCTTATTCCGTAAACCGTGGAAGGCTCCATAATGGTATACTGTGGCGTGTTTTGTCTTGGAGTATTAGGTCCGAAAACAGCTATTGAACTTGGCCAATACACGCGCTCAATTATCTTTTCCTTAGCCAGGTCAAGCACATTGAACAGCCCTTGCATATTCAGGTCCCAGCCCAGTTTTGGCATTTTTTCGGCCGTGGCCGAAAGTAATGCTGCCAGCAGATACACTTGCGTTACCCCATGGCGCTTCACTATTTCATGAACCTGGGTGGTATTCATCACGTCTATTACTTCGAAAGGTCCTTCTTTTGCCTGATCGGTAAGTTTGAGGTCCGATGCAATGACATTTTCCACCCCGTAAATCGCCCGAAGGCTATGTACCAATTCTGTTCCTATTTGTCCGGACGAACCGATTACCAATATTTTATCTTTTGACATAAATGAAGATATTCTTTGAATATTAAATTCTAATTGCCTTTCTTATAGTTTACCTAAGGCTGAAAATTAAAAGCCTAAAATTAGTTTTTTATTGGGAGATGGAATAAAAATGTTTTGGGAATTTATGAATAAGTGTTATAGTAGAAAAGGAGGTTGTAAATCAAGGATATTAAAGCGTAGAATATTTTCAAGAAAAGTGATAAAATAAGAGGTAAATTAAACAGGGCAAAAACAAGTGCTTTGAATATCTGGAAATGCAATTTTGAAATATTAGGAATTTTTTACAAAAGTTTGGAATTTTATTGAAGGGAAACTACTTTTTATTACAAAAGTTGGGAATTTTATCCAAACGAAAGAACATTAGAATACAAAAGTTAGGAATTTTATTAAAGGCAAAGTCTTTTTATTACAAAAGTTGAGAATTTTATTTGATGAAGAGTTGGTTGATTTATAAAAGTTATGAATTTTATTGAAGCTAAAGTACTTTTTAGTACATAAAATTCCCAACTTTTCAAAAAGAATTCCCAAATCGGCAAAACAACCTGAAATACAATGTTAAAAGACTGTTTTAATTTTCATATTGCCTTATCAGGGTTCGTATAAAAAGGAAATAAAGAGTACTTCACTTTCCACCTAAACCGGATTTTCGTTTTAATTGGGTTTTATGGAAAATTTTCTTTCCGGATTTTAAAAACTTAGTTAGCAATTATGTGCTAAATGAGTGAAGAATATGTAGGTTCGGTTTGTATTGTATGATTGTTGGAATTATTATGTATGAAAGTGTTGGTTATGTAGTGTTTGGGTTGGATTGCTATGGTAGGATGAATGGATTTATATTGTTAATTAGATTAGATAATATTGTATATTAGATAATACTATAGTGTATAATTTATATTGGTTTATTGTTAATGAGCGGGTATAATGATGTGTGATTATATATATTATAGTGTATTAATGTAGGTGTATTGTTGTGCGATGGGTGTTTTTATATTGTATTTTGATTATACTGTTAGCGTATTTATATTCGGGTGATATGTTAAGAGGACAATGGTGAGGTGTGAAATGGATTAAATGAATGCTTTATAGCATGTTGGGAAGATACTTTTGATATTATGTGGTAATTTTATATTTTTGTGGAGCGAATTGAATTGATTATTTGCGAAGCGAAAAAAAAGAGAGAATGAAAAAACTACGACCTAATTATAAGATGCCGCAGATTATATTGTATTCGGTAGCGGATGATATTTACAGGAACCTGGAGCGTTACCTGGAGGATTTTAATGCACTGAAACCGGGAAAGTATACGGTGGGGTTTTTGGAGGGTTTGAGGGGGAGGAGGGATGAGGCTATGGAGCTTCCGGATGCTGTGGCTCTGAGGTTAAAAATAGAGCAGCTGAGGATAGATTTGAAAGAGATGCGGAAGGATTGCGGGGAGAATTTTCAGGTGCTGAAGGGTTATATCAGGGATGGTTGGGGTAAGGAGTTTTGGAAAATAGAGTTTGGAGCTGCTGGTGGTGCAGCGTTTAAAAAATCGGAGAAGGATAACTGGGCGAGTACGCTGGATATGAATAAGAAGATGAAGGATTTTATAGCAAAGTATCCGACTGAGTTGGAGAATGGGTATATGCCTGATGAATTTGTGAGCAAGGTGGATGAAGATGTGGAGGGGTTTGCATTGAAGTATGGTGAGTTTATAAAATCGAAACAAAAGGGGACGATACGGGGAAAGAAGATAACTGCGGATAATGTGGTGTATGCGGATTTGCAAGGTGTGCAGAATGATGCTCATGCAGTGTTTAGGAGTGATGAGGCTAAGCTTGGTTTGTTTATGGTGTATGATGTGAAGCGGATGATTGCAAGGGCTGGTCATGCACGATTAAGTGTGGTGCTGAAGGAAAAGGGTACGAATGAGAAGGTGAGTAATGGTAAGGTGACGATACAGAGTGAGAAGGGGGTGGCACAGGTGCTGGTAACGGATGATACTGGTGAGGTTGTGTTTTTGCATTTGCACCCGGATGTGTATAATGTGAAGATAGAGATGGAAGGCCGGGCGGTGATACATATTGTGAAGAAGGTGGGTGTGGGGAAACATGCGAGGATGAAGGTGATGGTGGGGTAATTTTGGATTTTGGATTTTAGATTTTGGATCAGGAAAAAATGTCGAATGGTGAAGGAGAAATAATTTTGGATCTGAGATTTATGATTTTAAAAAAATCCTGCTTGAGAGAGCGGGATTTTTTTTGTAACACAGAGAAAAAATGGAGAAGACACAGAGAACCACGGAGTTTTTTTTATTGAGCAAGGCAGAATTTTTTTTGCTGTTGGAGGTTAAAGGAAAAGGTTAACTTTGATGAACAAAATATTTATTGCGATGAAAAAAATACTATTGTTTGTTTTGGTGGTTTGTAGTTCGGTTTGTATGGGGCAGAACTACCGGCTTTTTAATTCTTCTTCAAAGAAATTGTTCTCTGAATATCCAATTAATCAAAATGGATATAGTATTTCTTTTGATTCGGTAAGGTTTAATGGAAATGATTCTGTGTATTATAATTTTGGCAAATTAAATAGTTCAACAATTAATGGAGACACTTGTCATTTTTGGGTGGGACCCCAGTGTAATCAGCTTGACCAAGCCACCTGGATTGGGAAACAAATTAATACAGATACTTCATTCAGTAAATTTTATACTCTTAATAATGATTCTTTGAGTTTTAATTTTACTACTAATCCAATTGATACAATCACTTTTTATTCTGACTTAACTCAAAATTTTTTAATGGTATATGAAAACGATGATACGCTTTCTATCCTTAACAATATTGATTCTGCAAGGTCGTATAAAATTATCCATACCGATTTGTCAGGGAACATTATTAATTCGAACTTAAACAATCAAAAGATTATACTTTCAAAAAATTATGGACTTGTAAGGTTTTTTCAGGTTGATTCATTTCCTCAAATTTTAAAACCGCTTACTATAGTTGGCAATACTAACCCAACTGGAGGTCTGTTTCAAATAACAAATGAAATGCTTTATGATTATCAGCCGGGTGATGAAATACAATATCACGAATATTATTTATACGCCAATTTTTCATATTACTATTATGATCGTTATAGGAAATACACGATTTTAAACAGAACAACAACTTCGGATTCTTTAATCTACCAGGTTCAGCAAGATTTATTTTATGTTGATTCAACACCAACCTTCACAAGTACGATAGTATTAAGATATTATCGTTCAACCTTAGTTGCAAATATTCCTTTTGAGTTATTTAATGGTCATAAGAATTCATTATGGCTTCAGGATTTTTGCGGAACTAAACGGTGGAGATTTAATTCAAATGCTTATGACAATGATTGGGGATATTGTTTATTAGACAATTGCTGGGGACATTATGATGTGGGAGGATGGCCTTATGATGAAGATATAAACTATGTGCCCGGATTAGGTATTTATAGTTATTGGCACTATCATAATTTCAATCCAGGAGGTTATGAACAGGGTTCTAATTCAATAGTTTATTATAAAAAGAATGGTATTCTATGTGGTCCAGAAGTGATGGTTGGCATAAATGAGCAAGGCAATAACATTCCTCATTTTTCTGTTTACCCTAACCCAACCACCTCCAGCTTTACTATCAATTTAAACAATCATTATACTAATGTAACTGTAGAAATAACGAATGTGATTGGGCAGGTGGTTTATACTTTGAATCAGAAAGAAGTGAGTCAACTAACTATTAATTTGAATGAGCCAAAGGGTTTGTATTTTGTGAGGGTGATGGCAGAGGGTTCTGATGGATTAACAGAAGTGAAGCAGGTAATGAAACTGGTGAAGGAGTAAATTTTTAACCTTAAAATAAAAAAAGGCAACCGATTTATCATCAGTTGCCTTTTTAAGTAGCCCCTTTCAGACCAAATATGAACGACATCCTTGAAGATACAAGGAATCTTGCTGGGATTTGGGACTTGTAAGGTCATCTTTTAAAAGAGGCTTAAATTTTTTTGATTTGCGCTTTAAATTATTTTTTGAATGGAATTGAAAAAGCAAACGTAGAGCCTTCATTTAATTTACTTTCAACAGTCATAGCACCGCCCTGAATGTCAACTAATCGTTTTGCGATAGCTAACCCGAGCCCTAAACCACCATGTTTTCTATTGTTATGATCTTCAACCTGTTTAAATCGGTTAAAAATGGTGTCCAGATTATCTGCAGATATTCCTATTCCGGTATCTGTCACCGAAAACTCTAATAAAGAATTTTCATTTTTAAAAACCCGGACACGCACATTTATTGTTCCTTTTTCCGTGAACTTAATAGCATTGCTAATAAGATTATTTATAATTTGTATAAGTCGTGTTTGGTCGCCAACCAAAATATCTTGGACATCTTTATCAATGGTAAATAGTAAAGCAAGATTTTTTTCTTCGGCCTTTTCTTCGAACATTATATTAATCTTTTGAAAAATTTCCCGAATACTGAAATTGTTTTCTGTAAAGGTCATTGTTCCCGCTTCGATCATTGACATATCAATTGTATCGTTAATAATGGTCAATAGATTTTCTCCGGCTGTTTTCACTATGCCCACATATTCTTTTTCTGTTGCGCCTAATTTCCCTTTTAATAAAACATTCGAAAACCCCAAAATTGCATTTAATGGCGTACGTATTTCGTGGCTTATAATAGAAAGAAACGCATCTTTTAAATTAGCTGACTCTTCGGCTTTTTGAGTGGCTTTTTCCGCAATATTTTTTCTTTCAATCAATTCATTTTCTATTCGCTTTTGGTTTGTTAAATCGCGAATAAGCCTTTCCATTTCTTCCTTTTGACGCAATAATTCATAATTTTTTTTATATAGTTCCGCAAAAACAGCCACTTTTGCTTTTAGTATTTCAGGAGAAAATGGTTTAATCATATAATCAACTGCACCCGCTTTATATCCTTTGAAGATATGTACATGACTATCCATACTCGCTGTTAAAAAAATTATCGGAATATGTTTAAGTGTTTCGATTCCGCGAATTAATTCTGCTGTTTCAAATCCATCCATCTCAGGCATTTGCACGTCCATCAAAATGATGGAAAAATCTTGCTGTTGAAGAAGAATCTTTAATGCTTCAGTGCCTGAATTTGCTTTCACACATATATAATGCTCGCTGGAAAGAATTACTTCTAAAGCAAATAAATTTTCCGCCTTATCGTCTACCAATAAAATTTTACCAGGGTTATTTGTTTTCATTTTTAATTTAAATTATTGTTCTTATTGTTACGTCATTACGAGGGTTTTTCGCCCGAAGCAATCTCATTCTCGTAAGTGAGATTGCTTCACTCCACTGCGTTACGTTCGCAATGACGTTATCTTATTTACTCAACCACACACGCATCAAGGACAAGAAGCGTTCTATATCAATAGGTTTAGTAATGTAATCGTTGGCTCCCGCATCAATACATTTCTGTTTGTCTTCTTTCATCGCTTTTGCTGTGAGTGCAATTACAGGTAAGTTCTTGAATTTCGCCTGCGATCTTATTTTTCGCATAGCCTCGTAACCATCCATTTCGGGCATCATAATATCCATCAATACCATGTCAATGTCAGGATGTGTATCTAACAGTTCCAGCGCGTTTTTCCCATTTTCCGCTTTTATTATTTCCATTCCGCGTTCAGTTAATATTTTTGATAATGCAAATAAATTGCGCATATCATCATCTACCAATAATATTTTTTTAGAATGAAACACGGTTTCTTTATCATACAAATTATGTATAATCATTTGTTTTGATTTCGGTAAATTACTTATTGTCCTATGAAGGAAGAGTGCGGTTTCATCCAGTAATCGCTCTTCCGATTTTATACCCTTAATAATAATTGTTTCGGCATATTTCTGAAGTTCATTGTTTTCTTCTTTTGTAAGCTCTTTGCCGGTGTACACAATAATAGGAGGAATGCTTTGACCTTTTAGTTTTTCCAGTTTATGGATGAGGTCAAATCCACTCATATCGGGCAACCCAATATCCAGTATAATACAGTCGATATGGTTCTGTTCAAACAGAATCAATGCTTCTTTGCCGGTTCCTGCTTCCAAACATTTTACATCACCATTGCCAATGATTATGCGCATGGCTTTTCTGGAATTTTCACTATCCTCAATAATCAGCAAATTCTTAATTTTCCTGCTGAGAAAATTTTCAATTTTTGTAAACGTTTCTTCAAGATCTTTTTTCTTTATTGGTTTCATGAGATACTCAACTGCACCTTCTTTGATTGGTTTCAGTGAACGTTCAATTGCCGAAATAATATGCACTGGTATATGCCTTAGGTTTGGATTTGCTTTTAATTCAAGTAATACACTATGCCCGTTAATACCCGGCAAGCCAATATCAAGAATGATTGCCTGCGGTTTGTATTTGGAGGCAAGCAATAAACCATCTTCCCCGCTTGCAGCGGACAAACATTTGAATCCTTTATTGTTGGCTTGCTTTAAAAGTACAGAAGCAAATTCAAGATCGTCTTCAATAATGAGAACGACTTTATCATCCTTGATAATTGTACTCCTGTCATCTGCCAGGCACGGATAATCCAGAAATTCGGCCTCATTTGCAGTACGGAGTTTATGCGAAACAGGTTTCAAGGTATCTGTTCTGATAGCTTGTTCTTCAGGATGAATTTCCAATGGAATAATGAGAGAAAAAGTAGAGCCCTCGTTTAATTTACTACTCAATTTAATTTCAGCTCCCAATAATTTTGCGAGTTCCCGTGAAATGGAGAGACCTAAACCTGTACCACCATACTTTCTGGAAGTGCCTCCTTCCGCCTGTTGAAAGGCTTCGAATACCGCCATTTGTTTATCCTCTTTTATTCCTATACCGGTATCGGTAACAGAAATGATTAACGTAGTTTCCGAATTTCGGTTAATACTTAAACTTACACTTCCTTTTTCTGTAAATTTTATGGCGTTGGAGATAAGATTTTTCAATATCTGATTCAAACGTTGTGAATCAGTGCGAATGGATTGGGGTAGTCCTTTATCCAATGTACAAGTCAGCTTCAATCTCTTTTGTTCAGCTTGATGTTTGAAATCGCGCATCAGATTATCTGTAAAACCTTTCAATGATACGCTTTCAATATTTATTGCCATTTTCCCGGCTTCAATTTTAGAGAGATCAAGCACTTCATTAATTAACACAAGCAAATCATGACCACTTTTATAAATTATCTCTGCACTTTCAACCTGAATGAAATCCAGATTATTTTTTCTGTTTTCCGATAAATCTTTTGACAAAATAAGTAAGCTGTTAAGCGGTGTTCTTAATTCATGCGACATATTTGCAAGAAATTCTGATTTATACTTGCTGCTTATTTCAAGCTGTTTTGTTTTTTGTTCAATGTCATTTTTTGAAGCTTCCACCTCTTTGTTTTTCTCTTCCAGCGATTGCGTCTGTTCTTCCAGTTCTTCGTTTGACATCTGTAATTCTTCTTGTTGGGCTTTCAGATTTTGCGCCTGTTCTTCCAACTCTTCATTCATTTGTTTCAACTCTTCCTGCTGCGATTGAAGTTCTTCAGTCTGAACCTGCGTTTCTTCGAGCAATTCCTGTATTCGTTTTCTTGAAACTGCTGAATTAACACTAATAGCGATACTGTCCATAGAAGCATTTATAAATTCTTTTTCCGTTTCACTGAAATCATTAAGACTTCCTATTTCTATTACACCTACTGTTTTACCTTCAAAAATAAATGGAGTAATGAGCAAATGCTTTGGTTTGGCGTTCATAACGGATGATGTGATGCGGATTTGATTTTCGGTTAAATCTGTTAAAGAAATTTGTTTTTGTTCCCGTGCAGACTGACCAATCAAGCCTTCATTTAGTGTAAATTTTCGTATGATTTCTTCAGGAGACAAAAAAGCATATTGTCCACTTAGTATCAATGCACTTTCGTTATCATTAAACTGATATATAGCCCCTATGTTCGCTTTTAAGTAGGTGCATAAAAAACTAATGGTATTGCTTGCAAGCTCTTCAATACTTTGGTCACCTTTTAATGTTGAATTGAGTTGGTTTTGCCCGGCAGTTAACCAATTATGTTTTTCATTGGCGGCTGTTGTTTCACGCAATGAGCGTGTCATCTTCTTTAAAGAATTACCTAACATATCCTTATCTGAACGAGGTGTCAGGTCATTGGCATAATATCCCGAAGCAACTTTGTTGGCATTTTCGGTTATTTCCCGAAAACTTTCATTCACACTTACCAATGAATTAAATAAAGGTTTTAATTCATCATTTGTAGAATCTTCCATTTTGTCATTTGTAAATTCACGGCTGGCAATTTTTTCAGCTTCTTTGGCTATCACCGAAATTCGATTTGTAATACTCCGAATAATCCAGTAAGAAATTATAATTGCAATTAGGATGCTTGCAATAATTAAACCGATAATTAAACTAATGGCCGCAGTATAATTCGCATTATTTTCTTTTTTAGCATTCTCCATGCTCAATTGATTCTTATCAACGAGCCTCTGTAGCTGACTTCTTGCCTCATCTCTTACTTTCAACCCATTCTCATTAGAAATTTTTGTTGCTTCCTCATATTCATTCTTCATTACCAATGAAATGATGTTCCTGAGATCGGGTTGATAACTGGCCCAAGTGGTTTCAAATTCTTTCAGAATGACTTTTCATTTATCATCAACCAATTCCTTCAACTCTTTTGATTTTTTATCAATAGTTTCTATTTGACGATAAATTTTATCTTTAAAATAGTCCTTTTGAGTAAGATCTTTGTTCAGAATAATATTCTTTTCATGGCGGGCAGCTTCCAGCATAGCGATCATTACTTCATTGGAAAGATTTACTTTTTTTGAATATACATCTACAATATTTTGCATCCGATTATTGGATTCAGACAATTTATTAGTCATAAAAACTGCTATAGAAATGAGCAACACTAAAATGATAGTGAAGCCTCCAATTAATTTACTCTTGATTGTTAAATTCATAAGGCTCATTGTTTTTGTTTATCTAATTTTATTAATAACTTAAGTATATCCTCCAACGATAAAATATAATCCGGTTTAATAGCAGCCATAGCAGATGTTGGCATATAAGCAGCTTCTGCTGTTTTCGGATCTTGCACAATCGCCAAGCCACCCCATTCTTGTATTCTCTTTATTCCATTTGTTCCGTCACTATTTGAACCTGTAAGTATTATTTCAATCAACTTGTTTTTATACATTTCGGCAGCCGATTCAAATAATACATCGATTGATGGTCTTGCATAATTTACCGGTTCATCAATTGTAAGTGAAAAAGTTTTATTTTTTTCGATCAACAAATGATAATTAGGTGGCGCGAAATAAACTTTTCCGTTTTCAATTTTTTCTTTTTCATCTGCTTCTTTTATATCAATAGTATAAGTGCCATTTAACAGTTGTATCCATTGGCTATCTGAATGTGCACTAATATGCTGCACAATAATTATCGGAGTTTTGAAACCCTTTGGTAAAAGTGAAAACATGATTTTCATCGCTTTCATTCCTCCCGATGAAACTCCTATTACAATTGCTTCGTAACTCATCCTTCCAAAGCATAAGCTAATTGATATTTCTTTTTAAATATTTTTTGTTTTTTATCTACGTCCTTGTATTCCTCATAAAAATCTGTAAAGCGTAAACCTTCTTTTGAACCCAAACATAAAATACCGCCATTAATAAGACTATTGTAAAAAAGTTTTTGCACTTTATTTTGTAAATCTTTATCAAAATAAATTAATACATTTCTGCATAATATCAAGTGTACTTCTGCAAATACACTATCGGTAACTAAATTATGATTTGCCCAGACAATATTTTTTTTCAAAGATTGATTCATAATCACATTGCCATAATTGGAAGTATAATAACTTGATAAAGATTCTTTTCCTCCTGATAATTGATAATTAATGGTATATTCTTTTATCATTTTATTCGAAAAAATTCCTTCTTTCGCTTTGTTCAAGGCTTGTTGATTAAAATCTGTTGCATAGATTGTGGTTCTGTCATACAAACCCTCTTCCTGCATAATAATGGCCATTGAATATGCTTCTTCGCCTGTAGCACACCCGGCATGCCATATTTTTATAAACGGATAGGTTTTTAAAATTGGTATTACGTGGTCTCGTAATGATTTATAAAAACCGGAATCACGAAACATTTCGGTTACCGTTATTGATAAATCCTGTAAAAGTTGTGAAGCAAATGTTTCATCCTTTAGCACCATAGATTGTATTTGAGAAACATCTTTTAATCCCGACATTGACATCCTATTCATAATCCTACGCCTGATGTGTGCTTCGGAATACTGCCTGAAATCATAACCATATTTCTGATAAATGGCTTCTAATAACGATGAAATTTCAAGATCTGATGTGTCGTTAAATTGTAGAGGATTCAATTGTTTTTTTTCGCTCATAGCTTAATTATTGAGCCTTAAAAAAATGACTACAAAGGAACTATGAACCATATAAGTGTTTTTAGATTGTTTCAATATAGTACCCAACAATCTCCGCCTAGACACTGCCTTTGTCAACGGTCGTTTGAAAAATATATTCGAGCGAAAGTAATAGATCTCAAACCCATGATTGTTACACAGCTTTTGTTAAAAGTTACATAATTCACACATTTAAGTATTACCATTTATATTTTACGCATCTAAGAGGTAGAAGAGTAAAAATGTTTTTTCATGAAATCCCTTGCAGGACTCGAACAAGTAATTACTTGAAAATAAACTGTTGTGTTTTTAGAAGCGACTTTATCGAACCAAAAACCCCTGATAAATAAGACTTTATCAGGGGTTTTGCGGTTAAGTACCCAGTGCCGGAGTCGAACCGGCACGATTTCTCACTGGTGTTTGAGACCAGCGCGTCTACCAATTCCGCCAACTGGGCATTTGGTTGTTTTGGTTAATTGGTAATTGAGGTAATTTAGTTGTTTTTTAAAATCATCACCTGAATTATTTATTTGGCTCAATTACCTGATTAACTTTTTAAATCGGGTGCAAAACTATTCAAATCATTTGGATTGGCAAAAAAATCTTTCGCAGTAAGCCATTTTTAATTACATTTGCATCCCTTTTAAAAAAAACATGGATAATAAGGTAAAAATATTCTCAGGTTCATGCACCCGTCATTTGGCAGAGCAAATTGCCAAGGGGTATGGTCAGGAATTAGGAAAGGTTTCGTTACTTAAGTTCAGTGACGGGGAGTTTCAAACTTCTTATGAAGAAACCGTTCGTGGAAGTGATGTGTTTATTATACAATCTACTATCCCTCCAACGGATAATTTATTTGAGTTATTATTGATGATAGATGCTGCTAAGAGGGCTTCTGCACATCAGATTATTGCAGTGTTGCCTTATTTTGGCTTTGCCCGTCAGGACAGAAAAGACCAACCAAGAGTGGCAATAGGAGCAAAAATGGTGGCTAATCTGCTTTCGGCAGCAGGCGCAACCCGCATCATTACTATGGATTTGCATGCAGACCAGATACAGGGATTCTTTGATTTCCCGGTTGACCATTTATACGCATCTTCTATATTTCTTCCTTATATTCAAGGATTGAATTTGCCTAATTTAACAATGGCAGCACCGGATATGGGAGGAACAAAAAGGGCTAATGCTTATGCTAAGTACCTGAAATCGGAAATAGTAATTTGTTATAAACAGCGTACCAAAGCCAATGTGGTGGACAGTATGACAGTGATAGGAGAAGTGGAAGGAAGGGATATTATCCTTGTGGATGACCTGGTTGACACAGGAGGAACGCTTACCAAGGCAGCAGACATGATGCTGGACAGAGGAGCAAGAAGCGTAAGAGCGGTATGTACCCATGCTGTATTATCAGGTAAGGCGTACGAGAACATTGAAAAATCGGGAATTACGGAATTGGTTGTAACAGATACCATTCCATTGAAACAGGAAAGCAGTAAAATAAGAGTGTTGACGGTTGCCAATTTGTTCGCTAAAGTATTACATAGCGTGCATAATTACGAATCGATTGCATCTAATTTTATAGTATCATAAAAAGACATTGCACCAATAAATTTTAAATTAACCGTTGATTGTAAGGTGCATCAATTGACAATAAATAAAACAAAACAAAATGAAATCAGTATCTATTAGCGGTTCGCCAAGAGCGAACGTAGGGAAAACAGATGCAACAGCATTGAGAAATGCAAAGCGGGTACCATGTGTACTTTATGGTGGTAAAGAACAAGTTCACTTTTCAGTTCTTTCAGCCGATTTTAAAAACTTAATCTACACGCCACATGTGCACACTGTAGATTTGGACATTGCAGGAAATAAATACCATGCAATTGTTCAGGAAACACAATTTCATGCCTTAAAAGACCATTTGGTGCATGTTGATTTTTTAGAAATCGTGGAAGGAAAACCAGTTGTTATGGAATTGCCAATAAAAACATCGGGTACATCTCCTGGGGTTAGAAACGGTGGAAAATTATCTAAGAAATTAAAAACATTGAGAGCAAAAGGGTTGGTACAACACATGCCTGATGCGGTTATTGTTCCTATTGATACAATGGAAATAGGTCATTTTGTTAGAGTTGCAGATATTAAAGTAGAAGGACTTACTTTTTTGAATGCGCCCAATGTAACGGTGGTGGCTGTTCAGGTAACACGTGCGTCTGTAGAAGAGCCTAAGGCAGCAGCAACTACTGCAGCAGCACCTGCAGCAGCAAAAGCAGCAGCACCTGCAGCAGCAGCTGCAAAAGCACCAGCAGCTAAAAAATAATTAACTCCTTTTCCCTTTCAGGGATGTAAGTTTAATTAAGTATTATTTTAAAGTTGGCAGAACATTTTGTTCTGCCAACTTTTTTTATGTCAATAACATGGTAAGTTTTATTATTTTTGGAAAAACTTTTTGAAGCCAAATGAGCAAATTTTTAATTGTTGGATTAGGAAACATTGGTGAAGAATATGAAAATACTCGTCACAATATTGGTTTTACAATTGTTGATGCTATTGCCAAAGAGCATGGAATAAAATTTATTAACGGCAGACTGGCTACGGTTGCAGAATATAAATGGAAGGGTAAGGTTATTATTTTAATCAAGCCCACCACTTTTATGAACCTGAGTGGAAAGGCAGTGAACTATTGGTTGCAGGCCGAAAGTATAAAAAAAGAAAATTTGTTGGTGGTTACCGATGATATCGCCTTGCCCTTCGGGACAGTTAGAATGAAAGGAAAGGGAAGCGATGGGGGGCATAATGGGTTGAGAAATATTCAGGAAATATTAAATACAACCGAATATGCCCGATTAAGATTTGGAGTGGGGAGCGAATTTGCTGTGGGCAGGCAGGTGGATTATGTGCTCGGAAAATGGAATGCGGACGAACAAAAAGCATTGTTGCCTCGGGTGGAGCTGGCAAAAGAAATGGCACAATCATTTGCTACTATTGGATTACAATTGACAATGACTAACTTTAATAATAAATAAATAATTAGTTAAACTTATATTCCTATTTTTGCAATCATTAATTTTAAAAAATAAAAACATGAAAAAAATTACATTATTAGTTTCTTTAACTATTCTTTCACTTGGAGCAATAGCACAACCTTTTATGGCTCTTTACGATTTTGCTGGTGTTACCGACACCACAGGAACAACCGACCCTAGTGCAGTGCCCGTGATAACGGGAGTTACGTTCGGGAGTTTTTCGGCAACGGGCACACCAGCTAATCCGGCAACAGGCACATTGGCTCGTTTTAATTTTACAGGCTGGTCAACCGGCTCTGTGGGTGGTATGGCAGATACACTGTATTCGGGAATGACGGGAGCTGTGGCAGATACTGAATATTATGAAGTAACCATTGGTCCTGCTGCGGGATATACTTTAAATATAGATTCTATAAAATTTGCTTTCGAACGATCAGCAACGGGAGTTCGCACGTATGCCGTTCGTTCTAGTGTTGACGGGTTTGTTTCTAATTTATCTGCAAATTATGTTTTTCTTACCCAAATGAATACCAATGTTTTTGTTCAGCCGGGAAATGAGTTTTTTCTAAAAAAAGATATTACCACTATTCAAAACAGAAACCAAATTATTCTTGGCGGAATGAACTTTTCTCTTCTTTCTGCTCCGGTTACTTTCCGTTTTTACGGATGGAATTCGGAAGGAGGAACTGGAACATTTAGTATTGACAACGTAAGATTTATAGGAAGCAGAGCTTTGGCAGTTGGAATAAAAGAGAATGCAACTGACGCAATTTCTGTTTCTCCTAATCCTTCTTCAAACGGGTTATTCAATTTAGATTTAGGAAAAACAACAGGAAAAACAATTGTTTCTGTAAATGATATTATAGGAAATGTGGTGGTCACAAAAGAAATAAACGCTAACGGTAAACAAACCCTTGATTTGTCGAATGTGGCAAATGGCAGTTATTTTATCAATTTTAAAAATGATAGTAGCATCAGCACAAAAAAAATTACAATAAATAAATAAAACTTATTCAAGCTATTTAAAGAACGTCTCGCAAAAATATGCGGGACGTTTTTGTTTTATCTTTGTTGAACTTGCCAATGGAAAAATCGGAACATTTAAATAACATCATTCGTGCATTGCCAGACAATCCAGGTGTTTACCAGTATTTCGATAATGATGAAAAAATTATTTATGTAGGTAAGGCAAAGAATTTAAAGAAACGAGTTTCGTCTTATTTCAATAAAGAACAACAGGAAAACGGTAAGACACAAATATTGGTTCGCAAGATTGCCGATATTAAATATATCATTGTTGACACAGAATTGGATGCGCTGTTATTAGAGAATAACCTGATAAAAAAGTATCAACCCCGCTACAATGTTTTATTGAAAGATGATAAAACCTACCCCTGGATTTGTATTAAAAACGAACGTTTCCCAAGAGTTTTTTCTACCAGAATTATTATTAAAGATGGCTCATCGTATTTTGGTCCTTATGCTTCCGGCAAATTAATGCACACGGTTTTGGATTTAATCAGGCAGTTGTTCAAATTGCGGAATTGTAATTTTAATTTAACTGAATCAAATATTCAAGCGCATAAATTTAAAGTGTGTTTGGAATATCATATAGGTAATTGCAAAGCACCATGTGTGGGCAAAGAAACTGAAGATGAATACAACGAAACGATAGCCAACATAAAAGAAATAACCAAAGGAAATATAAATACGGTTGCCAAACATTTAAAAGGACTGTTGCACGAAAGTGTGGAAAATATGGAGTTTGAAAAAGCACAACTGATAAAAGAGAAAATAGATTTACTTGATAGTTATCAAAGTAAATCAACGGTAGTGAGCCCTGCTATTACTAATGTGGATGTGTTTTCTATTTTAACGGATGAAAAAAGTGGGTATGTCAATTTTCTTAAAGTAGTCAATGGTTCCATCATTCAGGGACATACCATCGAATTGAAAAAGAAACTGGACGAAAGCGATGAAGAGTTACTCACATTATCAATAGCCGAATTGCGAGAACGATTCAGCAGCGATTCGAAAGAAATTATTGTTCCATTTAAAATAGAAACTGAATTTCCGAATGTGGAATTTGTGATTCCGCAACGGGGAGATAAAAAACAATTGCTTGAACTATCACAACGCAATGTGGAATATTATAGAAGAGAAAAAATAAAACAAGAAAATTTGGTTGACCCGGAACGCCATACAAAGCGTATTCTTGAGCAAATGAAAAAGGATTTGCATTTGAAAGAAGAACCCAGACATATTGAGTGTTTTGATAATTCTAATTTTCAGGGGGCATATCCTGTGGCAGCAATGACGGTGTTTAAAGATGCTAAACCTAGTAAAAAAGATTATCGCCATTTTAATATTAAAACAGTGGAAGGCCCTGATGATTTTGCTTCGATGGAAGAAATTATTTTTAGAAGATACAAACGTGTGTTGGAAGAAAAACAATCCATGCCGCAACTAATTGTAATTGATGGAGGGAAAGGGCAATTGAGTTCGGCTTTGGAAAGTTTAGATAAATTAGGGTTAAGAGGTAAGGTGGCAATAATTGGTATTGCAAAGCGGCTAGAAGAAATTTATTTTCCAGGAGATTCTATTCCTATTTATTTAGATAAACGTAGTGAAACATTAAAGATAATTCAGCAAATAAGGGATGAAGCGCATCGATTTGGTATTACACATCACCGGAACAAACGAGATAAAGGAACCCTAAAAACCGAACTCACAGAAATAAAAGGAATAAGTGATACTACTGCAAATAAATTGTTGTCACATTTTAAATCGGTAAAGAAAATAAAAGAGGCGAAAGAAGAGGAACTGGTAGAGGTGATTGGAAAAGCAAAAGGTAAATTGGTTTCGGAATATTATAAAAGCAAATAAAGTTACCCAAAATGCGGAGTTAAAAGATAAGATATTAAACTTGAAAATTTCGAAAGGAAACTACTTATAAACCACAAATTCCAAATTGTCATAATAGACAGTTTCCTTCTTCTTATTCCACAAATACACCCCGAAATTGGTACCGGCCAAAATGTTTTCCGGCAATACAAATTGCAATTCAAATTTTTGCCATTTGTTGGTTTGTTTAATTTGCAATTTCATATCATGACTTTGGTAATAATAGGTTTCCTTGGGATCGGAAATGGAGGCAATCAATTGCAATTCGTCAATCGGACTTTCGTTATAAATATAACCTGTAACCAACACCTTTAAGTTGTGATAAGGTTGGAGTTCCTTACCTGAAAATGATAAGGAGGTTCCGTATTCAAAGGTTGGGCTTAACAATCCGGAATTAGGGTAGGTATAAAACTTTTTGCCGGATGTGTTTTCGGTAGATTTTATATGTTCCTCTTTTATCAGGGTGTCGAAGCAAACATTAGTTGAATAAACGGTATTTTCGGGAGTGATTTTAAGAAACTCTTTCAATGATTTCCCTTTCATTGTTGCACTTCGTTTATAAAAAGAAACTTTTCCATTACCACCAATCTTTTCGAGCATAGCAGTTACAACCGGAAAGTACTTCATTACATCAGAGACCAGGAACACATCCTGTATAGCCACATAATCCCATTTATAATTAACCAATGGCATAAATGCATCGTCACGGCTTGTTTGATATACAGTATATCCTTTTCTGTTCATTAGGATTAACGGAATGTTAGTAGAGTAGGCATCTATAACAAGGATTTTAGCGTCTTTGGAAATGCCGATGGAATCAAGGTATTTATCAGTACCAATAAAATTTTGACGGGAAGTTTCCACCCTGTCCCAAAGAAAAGTAGTGTAACGTTCGGTTTGGTTGTTAAAGCAATTGATGAAAGCCCATACTATTGTTGCTGAAAAAAAGATTCCCCAAAGCAATTTTTGTTTATTGGTTTCAATTTTTATACTAACGATGGATAAGACAAAAAATAAAATAACAGGGACAAAAAGAGAATCAAGAAAATAGTAATCATGGTCATAAAATTGTTTCAGCATTAAAATGAAATACAATCCGGCACCACAAAAAACAATAAGTAAATGAAACCAATAAGGTCGATACTTCTTTAAATTTTCTTTGCTAAAGAAGAATGAACATAATGTAAAACCTCCGCCTATAAGGAGAAGAGGATAATGTGCTTTAGTAAAATATTGGAACAACCATACATTGTAAATCTGTGAAAGAACATCCTTAAAATCCTGCATATTTTTGGCAGGAAGAAAGCTATCCAAAAACATACTTCCGTACATTCTTCCCAAATGAACATTGTAGCGATAATAAATACCAAAAAGAAGAAACGAGAAAGCGAAAACAAAAATTTCTGACCAATTAATCTTTCGCTGTTTAATAAAGCTCCAAAATTGATTTGCTAATACTGCAACTAAAAACAATAAAAAAGGAATACGAATTAGTGCGGCAAGTAAAAAGAAAATAATGCTGATAAAAAAGTATTTTTTTATTTGATTTTCTTTATAAGAAAAGTAATAATAGTAAGCAATAAAAATAAAGGCAATGGCTGGAACACTTGGAATAAAACCAGCCTGGTAATAGACATAGAGCGGAGATAAAGAAACAAAAAAGACAATAACAAAGGATTTTATTTCAGAAGCAGTGGTTTTCTTTGAAAGTAAATAAAGATAAACCAGGCCGATAATACTAATGGTTAGCGTATAGATTCTAAAAATAGCAGGAGATGTGCTTCCGAATAATTTCATCAGCACTGCGACTATATATTCATTAATTGGAAAATCAACACGGGTAATTCCGCTGATTGTTTGAAGGTTAAAAGTGCAGGGATGAAAAAAATCAAACCCGTTATTAAGAAATCCTAAAGCCAGTGCATAACGTTCGCTCTGTGTCCAGGAGTGAATAAAGGCTGGAAATAAAGTAATGGTATTGTGATATAACAATATACTTAAAGCAACTAAAACCAATACAAGTAGAGGTACGGTTTGTTTGTTACTTCTTTTCATTTTAAACAGGGTTTGTTTTATGAAAGTTTGTCAGTCAGTAAAGTCATTTCATTTGCGGGGGAAGAGTTGCCGTAAATGATATTGTAAACAGCAGTGGTAATAGGCATATCCACATTGTATTTTTTATTTATTTCATAAATGCATTTAACCCCATAATATCCTTCAGCAATCATGTTCATCTCCATTTGTGCATATTTTACAGAATATCCTTTGCCTATCATTGCACCAAACATTCTGTTTCGGCTAAATTGGGAATAGGCTGTAACCATTAAATCGCCAAGGTAAGCGGAACTGTTTATGTCTCTGTTTATAGGATGTACAACATCTACGAAACGTTTTATTTCCTGTATTGCATTTGAAATTAATACCGCCTGGAAATTATCTCCGTATCCTATACCATGACAAATGCCACTCGCTATTGCAAATACATTTTTTAAAACAGAAGAATATTCTGTTCCATATATATCATCTGAAACAGTTGTTTTTATATATCTGCAATTTAATTGCGAAGCAACGAAGGCCGCATTTTCTGTCTTCTGACAGGCTATAGTCAAATAGGAAAGTTTTTCCATCGCCACTTCCTCGGCATGGCAGGGACCCGTGATGACACCAATATTCTCCGTTGGAATATTAAATTCAGTATTAAAAAACTCACCGATAATTAAATTGTGTTCGGGAACAATTCCTTTGATGGCTGAAAAAACCTGCTTGTTTTTAAAATCTTCAGGAGTTAAACCCGCAAGAGCATCTTTTAAAAAGGCAGAAGGGATGGCCATTATAAGCACATCGGATTTCGAAATTACTTCTTTTAAATTGGAATTTAATGCTAATACATTTGTCTCAAACTGAACAGAAGTTAAGTAATTCGGGTTGTGTTTAAATTTTTTGATATGCTCTACAGTTGCCTCATGCCTTATCCACCAATGGATAATCGGAGCATTGTTGCATAACATTTTTACAAGTGCTGTAGCCCAGCTTCCTCCTCCTATAACTCCTATTTGTAATGGCTTATTCATTTTAAAAATATTTTCTTAATAATTTTTCGTGGTTAAATTACACATTTTTTATTCTCTATATTTTTTCGGATTATAGAAAATAATAAAGAACAGAACCCGTTAAAACAATCCAAATCAATGCGGGGGCCCAATAATTTCGATGTTTTTTTATCCAAATGAAAGAAAGAATAATGAGTACAACAAAAAAGGAACAATAGGAAATAATTGCAGCTATAACAATCATTGGATTTTTAAAGTGAAACGTTACCAAATGCTCTCCTGCAGGAAAAAGAATGGACATGGTTAGGTAATTTGATAAAATAATTGGTGCCGGATTATTATCTATCAAAGCTTCCCATCCGGTGTAATTGCTTTGTAAGAGTGTTAATAATTGAGGCTTGGAGGCAGAAGCTTTTATAGTAATTGAGTTAGGACTAAAAGAAGTTACAGAGAGAGAATCAATCAACGAGTCATTATTATTTGGCTGGAGTCGTTTTGAAATTAGATTATAATCACCATTCGAAAGTACAATAGTTTTGTTAGTTAATCTGGTTGAATCTAATTTATTTACTTCTGATTCAGGATAAATGTCATTTGAAAAATAGACTAAAGGATTTGATAGCATAGCCTTTTTCAGTTTAGTATGCCGTTCCTCCAATTCGTAATAGCTTTTGAAAGTGTAAGAGTTAAAGCCTTCAAAAGAAATCTGTTTATGGAAAACACTGGTGTTTTTATAAAGGCCATGCTTTTGCCCCTTTTCAGTTGTATTGTCAATAATATTATTGTTAGCAGGAATAGGAAAGTCTTGTGGTAATGATTTAATATAATCGTGAAGTTCTTTAGGTGAGGTTTGCGAAAATCCTAAGTATGGAAGGTTCATTTGCAGTGCAACAAATAAATCAAGGATAATAAGTACAGAAGTTATTTTCAACCAATGTTTTTTAATCCCAGTAGTTAAGGTAACAAGCAGAATGCCAATGAAAAACAATTGGATACATCCCTGAATTAGTATACTTTGTTTTAAAGTGGCAGCTCTTATAAAATCAAATATTGTGGAAAATTTATTTAAAAAGAAAAATGATTCACCGTGATTTTTGATAAATGCAATAACAACTAATAGTAATAACAAAGAAAAGATTAATAAAGTTATTCTTAAAACTTTTTTAAGATTTATTTCAGTTTCATCAATAAATACTGCCAATTGTTTTCCTCCCAACAATAGAAATATAATAACAGAAAACAAACTATAGTAGCTTGGGAACCTAAATAGGTTAAGGAAAGGCAGATTAGAAACTAATTTATGTAAAGGAGTATATGCACCAAACGAAAGAATCAAGCAGACTATTGCAAAACCTAATAGAACTTTTTCGAAAGGAGATTTTTTATTTATCAAAGAAAGTAAAACAAAAACCAGCATAATAACTCCGAAATATATATTTGACATAGAGGGGTCGGTGTTATAAAACTCACCGCTGTTAACAGTTGAAAAAGGAACCAGAAGAGAAAGCAATGATTGAGGTGATAACGGACACTCTGAAACGTATTCATATGTCAATCCGCTCAAACGGGACACATAAGGAGCGGTTTGATAAAATGCAACTAATACTACTGAAGCCATTAATACGGTTGCGATACCAAACAATAAGTTCACTTTAATATAGGTAAAAATAAGTTTTTTGTTTTTCTCTTTTATTGCCTGGTAAACAAAATATCCAAAAATGGTAAGGAACAAATAAACAAGAATAATGGAGAAGGTATGATTGCCACCTGTAAGGTTAAAGAACATAAAAATGGAAACATACAGTGCACGGACATAACTTTTCTCTGTATGCATTTTATAGTAATTCAGAATAATAAATGGCAGCCATGCAGCTCCTATGATTGCATAGAAATGCTGAACATGGGCAGCAAAGAAGCCTCCCAGCATGTAACACACGCCAATCAAAAAAGCTACATTTCTTTTGGTGTGAAAACACAAGGAAAGAAAATACATTCCCATTCCGGCAAGGAATACATAAAAGATAAACAGGAAATGCAAGGTGTAATTGGTTTGCCCGGTTGTCATACTTAGTAGTATTGACTCTATGTACCAGGCTGGTCCCTGCAAATCGGCATGAATGGGATAACCCAACTGCTGATAAGGATTCCAGAAAGGAAAAATATGATTTTGAAAACACTGTGAAATATAATACCGCCAGGGAATCCAGCAGTTGATCATATCATGTGTTACCGAATGTTTCAGAAAAGCAATTTGCCAGTAACCCAGAATTGCTATTAAAAGCAATAAAGCGAGATATACGAAATGGGATTGTTTTGCTTTTTCTGTAGTAAGCAATTTGATTTTTTTTAAGTTTTATCCAACTATACCGCCTGAAAGATTGGTCCTTCTCTCTTCACCATGTTTTTTTCTGTCAGTGAAGTAAGTATTTTTTGCAATTGATTCTTTGAAATACCTGTTGCTTCACTCACACTAACCACAGATGCTTGGTTTTGTTTTTTAACCTCATCGAGAACTTTTTGTTCTTCCGGATTTAATGCAACTACTGCTTTTTTAATTTCTTCCGGTCGCATTTGAGGGAAAAACAACACATCCTGGATAGAATGTGAATTGGTCATAATCATTGCAAGACGATCGATACCGATACCTATTCCTGAGGTTGGGGGCATGCCATATTCCAATGCACGAAGGAAATCCTGATCAATAAACATCGCTTCATCATCGCCTCGTTCCATTAATTTTGCCTGTTCTTCAAACCGCTCACGTTGTTCCAATGGGTCGTTTAATTCGGAATAAGCATTTGCAAGTTCTTTCCCGTTTACCATCAATTCAAATCGCTCTACTAGTCCCGGTTTGCTACGGTGCTTTTTAGTAAGCGGACTCATTTCAACCGGATAATCAGTAATAAATGTTGGCTGTATATAATTGCCTTCGCATTTCCCACCAAATATTTCGTCTATGAGTTTTCCAACACCCATAGTATTATCCACAGGAATATTTAGTTGTTTACAGACATCACGCAAACCGTTTTCATCCATATTGCTAATATCAATTCCTGTAAAATCCTTTATCGATTCGAACATGGTTACCCTTTTAAAAGGACGTTTGAAATCAATAATTTTATCCCCCATCTGCACTTGGGTCGTTCCATTCAAATCAATTGCAATTTTTTCAATCAACTCTTCCGTAATATCCATCATCCAGTTGTAATCTTTGTAGGCTACATACAGCTCCATGACAGTGAACTCAGGG
Organism: Bacteroidota bacterium; assembly: GCA_947479085.1. GTDB lineage: Bacteria > Bacteroidota > Bacteroidia > 2-12-FULL-35-15 > 2-12-FULL-35-15 > 2-12-FULL-35-15. The sequence continues at coordinate 70,137 of CANJYB010000011.1, forward strand.
TTATGTGTTCTATCCATTCCCTCGTTACGGAAGTTGCGGGAGAATTCGTACACCCCATCAAATCCTCCAACAATTAACCGCTTCAAATATAATTCATTTGCAATTCGCAAATACATTGGAATATTAAGGGTGTTATGATGAGTAGTAAAAGGTCGTGCGGTAGCTCCTCCCGGTATTGCCTGCAATACAGGAGTATCTACTTCCAAATACCCTTTTGCATTATAAAAATCACGAATGGTATTTACCATTTTGGTGCGTTTCATAAATGTTTCTTTCACATGAGGATTGATTATCAAGTCCACATAACGCTGACGGTAACGAAACTCAGGGTCAGTAACTTCGTCATGAGCAACTCCTGCATCGTCTATTTTCACTACAGGTAGCGGACGAATGGATTTGCTCAGCATTTTATAAGTTAACGCATGTATAGTGGTTTCACCCATTTTGGTGATGAATACATAACCGGTAATACCTATAATATCACCAATATCCGTATGCTTTTTAAATAGTAAATCAAATAGCGTTTTATCTTCTCCTGGACAAATATCATCCCTGCGAACATAAACTTGTATGCGTCCGGTTGCGTCCTGCAGGCTCACAAAACAAGCCTTGCCCATATCGCGCACACTCATAACCCTTCCGGCAATGTTGATGTTTTTATATTCTTCTGCTTTTTCAGCAGTAAAGTTTTCTAATATATTTTTAGCAGTAGCATTTATTTCTACCAATTCTGCAGGATAAGCGTCTATCCCCATTTTGGTTATTTCAACCAGTTTATTACGTCTTAATTGTTCCTGTTCGCTTAACTCGTTACTCATTTTATATTTTTATTTAACAATTTTGTTTGGCAAATATACGGTGTATGGAATTAGAAATCTTAAAAAGATTATTAGAGTTTTTATTCTGTTCGGACAAAATGGGGATAATATCTATTTTTCAAACTGTATTGGGGTAAATTTTATAAAGCGAGGTAGGTATGTTCCTTGGCTATCTGATAAGAGGAGATTAATAAACAAAAAGATTCCTACATTTGCACCTCAAATTTACGAATAAATGATTAAAAATTTTGTAGAAGAGTTGAAATGGAGGGGCATGATACAGGATATTATGCCTGGTACAGAAGACCTTTTGAAAAAAGAAATGGTTGCAGGTTATATTGGGTTTGACCCTACGGCAGACTCTCTTGGAATAGGAAATATGGTTCCGGTAATGATGTTGCTTCATTTTCAAAAAGCAGGGCATAAACCTATTGCTTTGGTTGGTGGAGCAACAGGCATGGTGGGTGATCCTTCCGGCAAATCTGCCGAAAGAAACCTGCTGTATGAAACTGCTTTAAATCATAATGTGGCCTGCCAGAAAAAGCAACTGGAGAAATTTCTTGATTTTAATTGCGGGGCCAACTCAGCTGAAATAGTTAATAATTATGATTGGTTCAAAGGATTTAGTTTTCTTGAATTTATTCGGGACGTGGGAAAACATATTACAGTAAACTATATGCTGGCAAAAGATTCGGTAAAAAACAGGCTCGAAAACGGGATGAGTTTTACAGAATTCAGCTACCAATTGGTTCAAGGGTATGACTTTTATTATTTATGGAAAAATAATAAAGTACAACTTCAGATGGGAGGATCAGACCAATGGGGAAACATTGTTACGGGTACCGAATTAATAAGACGTAAGGGCGGTGGGGAAGCATTTGCATTAACTACTCCGTTGATTAAAAAGGCAGATGGAACAAAATTCGGAAAAACAGAAAGTGGAAATATTTGGTTGGATAAATCGAAAACATCTCCATATAAATTTTACCAGTTTTGGTTGAACGCAAGTGACGAAGATTCTAAAACGTATATTCGAATTTTCACTTTATTTACGAGAGAAGAAATAGAAAAGCTGGAAGCAGAACATGCATTAGTACCCCATATGAGGATGTTGCAAAAAGCATTGGCAAAGGATATTACAATACGCGTTCATTCAGAAGCCGATTACAATGCTGCGGTTGAAGCTTCGGAAATACTTTTCGGAAAAGGGACATCTGAAGGCTTACAAAAACTGTCGGAAGAAGATTTTTTATCTGTGTTTGAAGGGGTGGAACAATATGAAATTGCAAAATCAGATATAGAAGCAGGAATAGATATCGTAGATTTTGTTACAGAAAAGACAAAAATATTTCCTTCCAAAGGCGAGGCTCGGAAAATGATACAAGGAGGGGGAGTTTCGGTAAATAAAACGAAAGCAGAAAGTGTGGAGATGAAAATTTCACGTGAGCATTTAATCAATAGTAAATATATTCTTGTTCAAAAAGGGAAGAAAAACTATTATGTGATTATAGTCATTTAGGGGGGCAGGTGTTTAATCAGTAATTAACCCACTAATAGATTACAACCGCGGATATCGCTGTTATCAAATCTCCCCAATACTTCAAAAGAATTATCCAGAAACGCTTTTCCTAAATCCTGAGTTGCAATAAACGAACAGGAATTAATATTTGCTAAATCAATAACATTAATTCCGCCAGTTTTATTAACTGGTAAAAAAGCAAAAGGGTCGTTGGTGTCTCTTATCAATATCTTCATCCATGGAGGACAATAAAAAATCCCTTTCCCTTTCGAATAAGCCTGCGACAGCAGTTCTGTCATTCCAAATTCACTATGAACAGCATTAACCCCAAATCCTTTACAAAGAATAGCATGCAACTCTTCTCTTACAATTTCCTTTCGTTTACCTTTCATACCACCGGTTTCCATTATGATGGTATAATTCAGACTGAAGTTTTGTTTTTCAATTAAGTCTAGTAAAGCATAGGTAACACCAATTAAAATGGTCTTTTGTTTTAGTTGTTCCAATTTGTTAATTGTGTTGATTAAATCATCGTAATTGTTAAGATAAAATCCACTTTCGGGATGATTGTTTTTTTTAATTAAATCATCTACCATATGTATTAAGGAAGAACCATCGCGTTCAAGGTAGGAGGGGAGCAAAGCTAAAATGCAATAGTCGGTTATGTTTCCATAAAACAACTCAAATGCTTTCAGGTAACTTTTTTCATAAACAGAAACATCGGTAACGTAATGCTTGCTTTGAATACTTCCAGTAGTTCCACTGCTGGTAAATACTTCGGACACCAGAGATTGTAGATTGGTTGTTTTTATTATGTGTGTTTTGAAAAATTCAATTGGTAAAAAGGGGATTTCCTTTATCTCTTTAACATTACCAATATCTATTTTTAAAGCATTGATATATTGTTTATATACATTGTTTTCTTTTGCTTGGTAATTAAATATATGCATAGCCAACTGATTAAATTCAGAAGGAGAAGAGAAGGTAAATATATTGTTTGTGTCGGGTTTCAATTTGTTTTTACAAACCTAATAAAAAAGATACTTGAATATTCTTTAATTGAAAGAAAAATAATTACTACCTTTATATTCCAATTTAATAAAATGAAACGATTTATTTATTTGTCCTTATTTTTAACAATTACGGGTATAACATATACCGGATGTATAAAGGAAAAAATATTTCCGGCCGAACCCTCGCTTGAATTCAAGGAGTTTGTAAAATATGATTCTGTTCAGGGCGGAGTTTTAACATTGGCAGCAGCAGATTGTATTTTAAAATTTAAAGACGGGGATGGAGATTTAGGTGGGGATGACGCAAAAGCAATAGTTATGAAGTATTTGTATAAGAATACAGATGGAAACTATGTTTATTATGATGCGAATGGGGCCAATCCTGGTTTCGACACATTAATGGCTTATTATAAAATTCCTGATGTGACACCACAAGGCCAATATAAAGCATTAGAAGGTGAAATAAAAGTAAAAATGACAGCGCCTATAGCTGCTCCATTTCATTCCTTTTTTAAATATGAAATTACAATTCGCGACAGAGCAGGTAATATTAGTAATGTGGCAACCACAGATGAAATTGCCAATCCATAATAACTTTCATTTCTGTTATAAATAATTTTTAATTCTGCTTCAATATGAACAGAGATGAGCAATTTGAAAAGCTTCGTGAAACATTAAATAAAGAAGGAAACTGGCCCAAGATTTATATGTTTAAATTTATTATTCCAGCTGAAAACAAACAGATTGCATTAGTAGAATCGAAGTTTTCAGATGAAGCTACCATAACCCAAAAGCAATCTTTTAATGGAAAATATATCAGTATAACCATTAAGGAAGTAATGTTAAATGCTGACTCTATTATCGAAAAGTACAAGGAGATGGATGGAATAGAAGGACTAATGGCATTTTAATTTTCGAAAAATAATATGGCGCTAATAAAACCGGTAAATGGAATTCTTCCGAAGTTTGGTGATGACTGCTACCTTGCTGAAAATTCAACCATTGTTGGGGATGTAATTATGGGAGATAAATGCAGTGTATGGTTTAATGCGGTTATCCGAGGGGACGTCAATTCTATTAGAATGGGTAATAAGGTTAATGTTCAGGATGGTGCAGTTATTCATTGTACGTATCAGAAAACAAAAACTGTTATTGGGAATAATGTTTCCATAGGGCATAATGCATTGGTTCATGGATGCACAATTCATGATGATGTATTGATTGGGATGGGTGCCATAGTTATGGATAATTGCGAAATCGGCAGCAATACTATCATTGCAGCAGGTGCTGTAGTTCTTGAAAATACAAAAGTGGAGTCAGGGGTAATTTATGCGGGAGTCCCGGCAAGAAAGGTAAAGGACATTAATCAAGAACTAATCAAAGGAGAAATTAACCGTATTGCTGATAATTACATAATGTACAGTGGTTGGTTTAAAGAAGAAAAATAGAAAATTACTATCCCAGATACTCTGACCTTACCGTCTTTCCGTAAAATATGGTAGCTGCTTTATCAAAATTCTCAGGAGAATCAGTAGTTAAAAATTTTATAACACTCCCTTTGCTACACTTTTCTTGTATTTCCGGGTGCCTTTTTAAATAATCAACTAAACTTTCTGCTATAATTTCCCCCTGGGAGAGTAATGTAATGTTCTCAGGTAAATACTTTTTTATTTTATTTATGAGGAGGGGGTAATGCGTGCAACCAAGGATAATTGTATCAATGCTTTTATCTTTAGATAAAAGAGAATTCAGATTTTTCTGAATAAAAAAATCAGCACCTATAGTTTCTATTTCATTATTCTCTATCAATGGTACCCACATTGGACAGGCCTCTTGTGCTACTTTGATACTTGGGTAAAGTTTTTCTATTTCTATGGGATATGAATTCGAAACAATGGTACCGACAGTTCCCAACACTCCAACATGACCAGTTTTACTGTACTTCCCTACCACTTCCGAAGTCGGGCGAATAACCCCAAGTACTCTTTTGTCAGGGGCAATGCGCGGTAAATCCTTTTGTTGAATATTCCGCAATGCTTTTGCTGAAGCAGTATTGCAAGCTAAGATTACCAATTCGCAACCCATGGAAAATAATTGCTGTACACACTCCAAAGTATATTCATAAACGGTTTGAAAAGAACGGGAGCCATAGGGAGCTCGAGCATTATCACCTAAGTAAATATAGTCGTACTTAGGTAATTGTTTAACTATTTCCTTCAAAACGGTTAATCCCCCATAACCTGAATCGAATACACCAATTGGTCTTTTTGTTTGAGCCGACATGTAATTTATTTGTGGCAAGTTATAAAATATACTTATATAAAATAAAAGTCCTGTTTTGATTCAACAAAACAGGACTTTAAAAACTAAATAAAGAGATTATTTTTTAGTTGGTTGAGAAGCGCCTCCCTTGGGTGTTGTCGGAACAACAGGGGTTGCACCAGGCGAAATCCCTAATTTTTTAATAACCAATCCAATAATATCATCGGCAGGTTCGTTATAGATAACAAGACCAGTACTTGTATCTAACACATATTTGAAACTATTTTCTTTTGCAACAGCATCAACAGCTTTTTTTGCTTTTTCATAAACTGGTTTAGAAAGATCAGCGCTTTTTTTCTGGTAATCGGTTTGTGCCTGTTGTTGAAAATCCTGTAAGCGCTGATTCAAATCATTTAATTCTTTTTCTTTCGATGCACGAACCACTTCCGGCATATCCTTCATTTTAGCCTGGTAATCATCATACTTGGTTTTTAATTCCGTTTGCATCATTGTCACTTGTTCTTCAAGTTGTTTGGCATAATCCTGAACGGCCTGCTGAGCAGTTTTTGATTCCGGCATTATGCTGATTAAAGAATCTAAATTTATGTGAGCAATTTTTTGCGCTGAAGCAACAAATGAACCAGTTACGACTACAACACTTACTAATACTATTTTTGCGATTTTCTTCATGTTTTTTATTTAGTTGTTAATTATTATTTATGGTTTATTATTAAATTTATTTAGGTTTTTTAGGTTCTGATGTATTGTTTTGCTGATTCGGAGAGGGCGGATTAGCTGCTTTTTCTTTTTCATATTTTTCAATATTCTTTCCTCCATTTCCACCTTTATAACCTAATAAATTGAGTACATCATCACTCTTATCTAATTTTTGGCTGGTATATAACATGGTTAAATCGCTCGATTTATCAAATATCATAGAATAACCTCCTTTTTCAGCAATAGATTTAACCGCATTGTACACTTTGTCCTGAATTGGTTTTACCAATTCCTGACGTTTTTTAAACAATTCTCCATCCACACCAAAGCGTTGTTTTTGTATCTCTTTTGCATCTTTTTCCTTTGCTACTATATCTGCTTCACGTTTCTTTTTCATATCATCTGTAAGCAATATTTGTTCTGCCTGATAGGCCTTATACATTTTATCTATCTCTGCATATTTAGCTTCTACTTCTTTTTGCCAGCCTGTCGAAGTTTTATCTAACTCGGCTTGTGCGGCTTTATACTCAGGTATGTTACCTAAAATATATTCAGTATCCACATAAGCAATTTTTTGAGCCGATGTAATGGTAATAGATGCAATAAAAATACCTGTTGCTAAAATTATCTTTTTCATTTTTGGTTGTTTTTATATTAATATAACCGTCAAATACGGTGCGAATTTAACAATTTATTATAACTCTCCAATTGATGCACCAATTGTAAAATGGAATTGTCCTTTTTGCATTCCTAAATTGGTTGGCACATTATCCAATCTCCATCCGTAATCAAATCCTAATAATCCAAACATGGGCAAAAACACGCGGATTCCAACTCCTGCAGAACGATAAACCTGAAAAGGATTAAACTCTTTTCTGCTGGCCCACGAATTCCCTGCTTCTGCAAAACCAAGCATATAAATAGTTGCCTGTGGATTCAGTGTTATCGGGAAACGTAATTCAGCCGAATATTTAGTAATAAACGATGCACCGGTTTGTGGAGATAGTGATTGGTCATCATAACCTCTTAATGCAATAATCTCTCTTCCGTCCAAAGCATATCCTGTTAATCCACTTCCTCCTAAATAAAACCTTTCAAATGGCGATTGTCCTACTTTACTATTGTAAGAAGTTAAGAAACCAAAGCCAAGAGATGTGCGTAATATCAAATTGCGTGCCTCTTTGCCATCAGGTCCGCGCTTATTGGTAATTGGGGTGAAAAAGTGAGCTGTGAATTTATATTTCTGGTATTCAACAAATTTAAATCTGTCTTGTTCTGTTAAAGTCGGACTTGAATAATCTACATTATTAAATAAAGAATACGGAGGAGTCCATTGCCCTGTTAAAGCAAGTTGTGATCCTCTTGTTTCAAAAATTGGTTTATCTACTGAATTTCTTTGTATCGCAGCTTTATAATAAATATTATTAGCATACCCGTTACTAAAAGAAAAGATGGAGCTAAAGTTTTTTAGTGTATAATATTGGTAATCCACTTCCTGATATAAAGTGAAATAATCATCAGGCCATTTTAAACGTTTACCCAAACCAACAGAAACTCCAAAAATATTAAGTGCGGCTCTTAAAGGATTGTCAACCTTTTCACCAAAATCGTTTGTTACTTTTTTTGTTTGTCCGTTTGTTTGAACAGAATAGTAAGCTGTTACACTTAAGGAGTTTGGTTTCTTTCCACCTAACCAAGGCTCTGTAAATGAAATATTATAGGATTGGAAATATAAACCATTGGATTGTGCACGAACACTTAATTTTTGCCCATCTCCAGATGGCAAAGGTCTCCAAGAATCTTTTTTGAAAAAGTTTCTTCCTGAGAAATTATTAAATGTAACACCAAGAGTTCCAACAATTCGTCCTGCACCATAACCACCTGACAATTCAATCTGGTCGGAGGGTTTTTCTTCCACGGAATATTCAATATCAACTGTTCCGTTAGCCTGATTAGGTATTGGAGTTGGTATTATTTTTTCAGGGTCAAAATATCCTAACTGTGCCAACTCACGTTGTGTACGAATAATATCAGACCTGCGGAACAACTGCCCCGGCTTAGTTCTTATCTCACGTAATATAACATGATCGTTGGTTTTTGTATTCCCGATTACGGTTACTTTGTTAATTGTGGCCTGCTTACCTTCATAAATCCTCATTTCAAGGTCAATCGAATCTCCGGAAACCATAGTTTCTACCGGAGTAACATTGAAAAACAAATATCCTTCGTCCATGTATAATGAACTGATATCATTTCCGTTTGGATTACTGAAGAGTTTTGCTTCTAGGTTTGCCTGGTCATAAACATCCCCCTTTTTTATTCCAAATACATTTACCAAATCCTTGGTAGAATACTTACTGTTTCCTATCCAGGTAACATTTCTGAAATAGTATTTATGTCCTTCTTCTATTGCGATATCAATACTTATTCGTTTAGTTGCGTCAATGGTATCATACACCATCCTGAATTCGTTAAAACTCTTTTTCAACCTGAACTTGTATTTTGTTTTTTTGATCTGGTAAACAGAATCATGAACAATTTTTGCATCACGATACCCCTTTTCATTGTATTTGGCAATTACCGCTTTTTTGTCTTTCTCATAATTATCATCATCCAGTTTGCCTGAATTGAAAGGGTTCCACCAACGTCTGCGTTTTGTTTCCTTAAACTTTCTGCGGATTTTCCAAAGTTTAATATTTTCATTTCCTGAAATGTTAATATCCTTAATTCTTATTTTATTTCCTTTTGTAACATTAATAAGGAGGACCACACTATTTTCTAACTTTTCATCTTTCTCCTTTTTAATTTCCACTTTTGTATTCATATACCCTTTGTTTACAAAAAAGGTTTTTACCGTGGAGGAAGTAGAGGCAATCAACCCGTCTGTTACAACTTTTCCTTTAATAAGTTTAATTTTTTCTCGCACATCATCTGCTTCACTTTTAGTCATACCCTTTAAAGCAAATTTTGCCAATCGCGGACGTTCGAGTACATCAATGTTTATGAAAATGTTTTTTCCCTGAATTTTTTTAGCAGTAATTTTTATGTCTTCAAAAAGCCCTTGCTTCCAAAGGTTTTCAATGGCAGAAGAAAATTTATCTCCGGGCACCTGCACTTTATCACCTACTGATAATCCTGACAAAAGGATTAATACATTTTGATCCATGTGACCGGCACCTGAAATGGTAATACCTCCTATCTCGTATTCTTTTGGGGAGGAAAGGTCTATTGAAGTAGTATCAGGCCCTCCAAGATTTAATTGCGCTTTTAACGAAAACGCAAGTATTGAAAAACAAATAAGGGCTGCTATTTTTTTGTACATCTTAAGTTATGAAATTAATTGCTCGCTGGTTTTTCCAAATCTGCGTTCACGGTTTTGATAATCAACTATTGCCTGGTATAGATTTTCCTTCCTGAAATCGGGCCATAGGGTTTCTGTAAAATAAAGTTCTGCATAGGCAAGTTGCCATAATAAAAAATTACTGATTCGATGTTCACCACTGGTTCTAATCATTAATTCCGGCTCAGGAATATCAGCAGTGCAAAGATGAGATGTTATCGTGTTTTCATTTATTTCAGCTGCTGATAAGGTTTTGTTTTCAACCTGTTCTGCAATCTGTTTTATTGCGTTGGTAATTTCCCAACGGGAACTATAACTCAATGCCAGAACCAATGTAGTTCGCGAATTATTTTTTGTTTTTTCTATTGCTTCCTGCAATTCAGCATAACAATCACCAGGCAAACTTTTAAGGTTTCCAATTGCCATAAGTCGGATATTGTTCTTGTTAAGTGTAGGCGTTTCGGCATTTATGGTATGAACAAGCAATTGCATTAAGGCCATCACTTCTTCCTGAGGACGGTTCCAGTTTTCTGTAGAAAATGCGTAGAGAGTAAGGTATTTAATTCCAATTTCAGCAGCAGCTTCCACAGTTTCACGAACAGAGATTACCCCGTTTTCGTGTCCGTAAATACGTTCTGCTCCCTTCTGCTTAGCCCATCTGCCATTGCCATCCATTATGATTGCAATGTGTTGTGGTAACTTAGATGGATTAATTTTTTCTTTTAAACTCATTATATAATAAAATCGTCTTTCTTTGAAAGACGATTTACCCGATCAAATTGTTACAATTTATTCTACTGTTGGACACTTCTCTTTTATGGAGGTTAATTTAAAGGACAAAACAATCCCAATAAATGAATACCAATCCTTGTTTGTTTTATTTCCACGTTGTTTGCCTACATTAGTAAAATTGGGATCCGTGCCTTTGCTCGGGTCCGATAAATAAGCGGTATGTTCACCGGACAGGAGGTTTGGGTTATAATATTTTCCACTTACATCATCCAGGTAATCGGTAAACGTTTTCCGCATTCCCCATTCCACACCTAAGCCCATTTTACGTGCTATATTTGTTTTGAAACCAACTCCAAAAGGAACACATACCTGTATTAGTTTGTAGGGTTTGTTTTTAGATCCGCCTTCGAACCCTTCGCCCTCAGTGCGCAGAGGCTGAAGGGATACCCAATCTCCATTGGGCAACTGTCCCTTGGGATTAAACGCAAAAACTCCCAGGCCAAGGAAAATATACGGAGAGAATTTTTCTTTTTCAATACCAATCCTGTAATTATTAAAATTGAATTCAACCTGTGCTGAAAATTCACTTATTTGTGATTTAAAACTCAGATTTCTTTGTTTCTGAGCAGCATCACTTGAATAAGAATCATGACCTTCAATACTTCCAATCATTACGGATACGCGATAGGCAATACGTGGACCATGATTATAACGAAACATAACGGCACCGGCTGGTTTTGTGAATAAAAACTGCTGAGTTTGATTTAAGTCCCCGATGTAATAAGAGCCCCCCAAAAAAACGCATAAGTCTGTACTCTTCTTGTTTTTGGCATGCAACTGAGCAAAGCCCCCTAATGCAGAGAAAAGAATAGAAATCAGGATAAAAAAATGTTTTTTCATTTTATTATAACGCAAATAGTTGATTTTTATTGTGTTTTTGCCAATAAAAAAGAAACAAATATAATAGAATTTTAGGTATGGGCAGGTGTTAAAGTTAGTTAATAGGTGTTTCTTAAAGCTAAAATAAAGATACAAAATGGTGCTGTTTTTACTATTGCACATTTGTTTTCAATGCAAAAGTAAATTATATTTATTAAAAACACAAGAAAGGAACCTATTAAGTTTCCATTTCTAAATTCCTTTTTGCAAGCACTTCCCTAAGATTCGGGCGTAACCGGCTTTTGTAAACGGATAGACAATCTTCCTTTTTTCTGCCCTTTCTTAAAGCTCTTTGTTCTTCCACAGGCAAAGATGCAATGTGCATACATTCCGGTGTACAGCAACCTTCCATTTCTTTCGCACATTTTTCGCATTGAATAAACAATAAATGGCAATCGTCATTGGCACAATTTACATGTGTATCGCATTTGGCTCCGCACTGGTGGCATTCTGAAATAATATCATCCGTAATTCGCTCACCAACACGTTCATCAAACACAAAGTTTTTACCAATGAATTTGGTTGGCAAGCCTTCTGCTTTTATTTGTCTTACGTAATCAATAATCCCTCCATGCAACTGGTTTACATCCTTAAACCCATGGTGTTTCAGGTAGGCACTTGCTTTTTCGCAACGTACACCACCTGTGCAATACATCAGTATTTTTTTATCTTTCTTGTCTTTTAGTTCATCAATCACTATTGGCAATTCTTCCCTGAATGTATCGGCATCAGGAGTAATGGCCCCTAAAAATTTCCCTACCTCACTTTCATAATGATTCCGCATGTCCACAATAATGGAGTCGGGATTTTCCATAGCCAGGTTAAATTCCTTTGCGGTTAAGTGATTCCCAACATTGGTAACATCAAAAGCATTGTCGTCCAGTCCGTCAGCTACTATTTTAGGACGAACTTTTATGGTCAGTTTGTAAAATGATTTGCCGTTATCTTCCACCGCTATTTTAAGGGGAACATCTTTAAACCGGACATCGCTGTATAGCTGTTCAATAAAGAGGTCCCAGTTTTCTTCCGGGACGCACATTTGCGCATTTATCCCTTCGCGGGCTACATAAATACGACCAAGAATGTTTAAGGATTGCCATTGTGCAAACAACTGGTCTCTTAGTTCGTTTGCATTTTCAATAATGACGTAGCGGTAAAACGAAACGGTTATACGTTTTAGGTTTTCTTCCTGAATTCGTTTTTTAAGCTCCTTTTTGTTAACTCTGTTTTGCAGTAACATAGTTTCAGGGATTTAAAATTAGACCACAAAGATAAGAAATTAGTGTGAAATTGTGGAAACAAAAAATGCCCACCTGTTTATAGGTGGGCATCATTTAAGTATAAAAAGTAGTTCTATTGAATCACCAGTTTCTGAACATTGATATCTGTTCCATTAGTTAGTTTAAGATAATAAACACCTTTTGCTAATCCTTCCAGATTGATTTGTTTATGGTAATCACTGCTTATGTTCTTTTCTTCAAAATTATAAACCACTCTTCCCTGAATATCAATTATTGAAATAGTAAGTTGTTTAAAGGAAGCATTGCTGATAGTAATATTCACTATTTCATTTGCAGGATTTGCGTAGATAGTGGTATTGTTTTCAAAACCATATTCATCTATTCCCGCACAACTATTAACAATGACACTTTGAGTGGACGAAGCAGCACAGGTGGTAAGTGAATCAGTATAAGTGTAGGTAATTATATGCGTACCTGTACTTGCAGTAACCGGAGTAAACATATTGCCAGACACTCCCGAACCACTATATAATCCACCCAAAGGAGAGCCGGGTGGCAATGTAAATGCGGCCCAATTGATACAAACCGTGCCGGGATTAAATGCTGATAATGTTACAACCGGTAAAGGGTTTACAATAACGGTAGATATTGCAGTGACTGAGCAACCTCCGGTGGTACCGTTAACAGTATAGGTGGCGGTTGTTAAAGGATTGGCAGTGGCCGTATTCGCTCCTGTAACTGTTGCTCCAGCGCTCCAGGTATATGAAGCAGCACCGGTAGCGGAAAGAGTAGCAGTTGCCCCGGCACAAATGCTAAGAAACTGGCTGTAAGTAGAAACTGGAAGAACAGTAACGGTAACTAGATCCGTTCCGGTACATCCGTTTGCATCGGTACCTGTTACCTGATAGGTAGTAAGGTGTTTGATTTAAAATTGTCGAATAGCTTACCATCCGGTTCAAAAAACAATTCGATTTCATCAATACAAATCATTATATCTTCTAATGATTTTATAACTCTGCTTTTCAAATTAATTTTACTTTAGTTTGTTTTAACTCCTCAATAAAATATTTATTTTGCAAATATTTTTCTGTTACAAAATCTACCTTTCTTTTTAATAAAAGTTCTGATTTTTCGGACAATGAGAAATAATTTTCAGCAAAAATATGCGGGTCAACGTTCTGAAAATCTATTACAAAATCTATATCACTCTTTTCGTTCATTTCATTTTTTGAAGCTGACCCGAATACATACAGTTCCTTTACGTGATGTTCTTCACATAAAGTTTTTATTTGTTTTAAATGGTTAGTGATAACAGGGGACAACATTTTTATTTTTTTACAAAGATAACTTTTTTGTTAATAAAGGTTCCACCTTTTTAAAAGGAGGAACCTTTCGGACAGGTGATAAAGGGCCAAGGCAATAACCCTTCAAGGTTTTAAAAACCTTGAAGGGTTGCTTACTGCACCACTATCTTTTTATTCACGGTATTGGTTGGTGAGCTTGTCGAACCATCACCCATTACCTGTACAAAATAAATCCCTCTTTCCATATCTCCTTTTTCTATCATACATTCTTTTCCTGAAAAGTTTATTGTTTTTATTTCTTTGCCAAGGATGTCGGTTATAATTACTGTATGTTTGGTTGCTGAGCTTGTCGAAGCATAGTTAAAGGAGATGGTGGCGGAAGAGCTGAAGGGGTTGGGGGAAATGAGGCATTCAACTTGATTGTCAATTTCATCAACTGTAGTAATACAGATTGGAGGAGTATCAAATTTTACAACCCAATTAACAGTAGTTGGTCCTGAATAAATAAAATCTCCTGTTAAATAAAGTTCATTGTTTAATTCAGTAAAAAAATTGCCATAACCACTGATTCCATTACCAACAGGATACCAATTGCTTCCGTCATATCTTGCAATATCAGCAACACTGACTCCATTAATTGTATCAATTCTGCCTGCAGCATAAAGGCAACCATTAAATTCTTTTAAAGCCAGAACCATTTTCCAAGAAGACGAACTTATATTTTGCTCAACATTTGTCCAATTGTTTCCATCCCATTTTACAATTATTGAAGTAAGGTTTCCTTGTAAAACTCTTAATCCAACATAAATATTATTATTAAATACTATTGCTGACATAGCCCAATAATTAAATCCATTTCCAACCGCATTCCAGTTTCCTCCATCCCACATGGCTAAATTATGCACAGGTATACCACCGGCAGTATCTATCTGTGAAAAAACAAATAAACCACCATTAAATACTACCATAACAGGAGCAGATGCCACCCCTGAAAGTCCACTTCCAAGAGAATCCCAAACCATTCCATCCCAACTTGCTATTTCTTTTGCACTTACACTTCCTGCCTGGATAAAACCACCAATAGCAATTAGTTTATTATCATAAACAGTCATCTTTTCCACACCTCCGGTAGCACCACAACAAACTAATACGCCTGTCCCTACTGATTGCCAGGTGGAACCATTGTATCTGATAATCCTGTTAACAGGGATACCATTAAAATGTTCAAACCATCCTGCGACATATAACTCTCCATTATAAACTTCCATGCATTCAATCGCGTAATCAACAGTTATCCCTATATCTATCCAACTTGTGCTATTCCATTTATAAATATGGTAAAAATTTGCCGCATAAATTTCATTGTTATATGTTACAGTCCCACCATAAATCCCACTTGCTGCTGGGATTCCTGTTCCAACTGGTAATAAATTCTGACTTTGAAGTTCTGCTATTGCAAAAAGTTGAACAATCATAAGAAGCACCAAATATTTTTTCATAATCTTCATTTTTATTCCCCCGTAAAAGTAATCCAATATTTCTAAAAACAAACAATCCCGCCCTTTTTCAAAAGCGGGATTGTTTTCCGAAACCTTTATTTATTTAAATAATCACTACACTAAATACCTCTCCCTCCGGGCCGGCTTCGCCACGGGCGTTTAGATAAAAAGCTTTCATCCAGAGTTTTTTACCTACCTGGTCGGAAGTAAAAAATTTCTCAAAAATGGTTTTTGTTTCAGGTAGTTGCATTACATAGCTTGCCGGCCTCGGCTCCGGGGCATCTGCATCTGTTATTACCATTTTAATTCCTATTTGCGTCACATCTTTTGGCTTGGCCTTTTTTGCAGGCAATTCCGGATTAAATGCAAAAAACTCTATCATCAACTCTTTTTTGTTTATAAGGCTGATGTTTGGAGAAATGGAAGGAATAGGAATATGCCCTCTTTTTGGTTTTTCTACCGGAATGTCCAGTGCCAGCCGGTCCGTTCCGTCCAGTGCTATCGAAGGATTCGATTTTATCTGTCCCCTTATTCCTTCTGTAAAAGGAAAACAAATATTATAGGCCCCATTTATATTTGAATTGGAGGCAGGCCCATAAGTTATCGGACTGGTGTAGGCTTCGGTTTTTGCCAGGTAATCGGTCCACAGGTCGTTTAACTCGTTTGATTGATCTTCGCTAACACCAAGCTCTGCGAAATGAGCTGCCACATACGCTGCAAATTCTTTTAAAAAGAAATAATACAGCAACAGTTTTGTTGAATACTTCATTTTTTTTAAATTTAAAGGTTAATTAATTATTTATTTACACTACCCCGCATGTGCGGGAACTTTCTATTTCTGCTTATTATACTTGTCCACCGGTTGTTTTAAGCCTGGTAACCGGTTTCTTAAAAGCCTGTTTAATTTCAAATAGTACGTTTTTCCTCCATTTCAGTTCAAGAAGCAAACTCAAACGTTCAAGAACGAATCTTAAACCTTAATGTTTGCTTCTTGAACGTTCGTGATTGCTTCACGAACGTTTAAGTTTGCTTCTTGAAGGTTTGATATCATGTCATTAAAGTTAAATGAGTGGTCATTTAACTTTAATCACCACTCATTTAAGTTGAATGATGTCATCTTGAACGTTTGTGATTGCTTCTTGAACGTTTATGATTGCATCATTAACGGAAAACATGGAAATTCATGCTTTTTACACCTTACTATTTACCTCAAAGAACCCGGACTATTGCTAATCCGGTGTAAAAGTAGAGGGCTGATTTTTGGGAAATGTTAAAAAATACCGATTTTCGGTAAAAACCGGGAAAAATCGTTCAGGGAAGTCTGTTTTTTTTGTTAAAAGCGTTTTTATCCTTGTTAAAAAACTCTCCTAACTGTGTAAAAGTAAGCCGGTCGGTAATAACGGGCAGGTTCGTTTCTATTTTCTTCTGTATTTCTTTATTCGACAATCCATCACATTCTTTCATTAATCTTGTTTTGGCCAAATACGATTGCTTTATCATTCTTCTCATCACACTGTTTAAAAAGGAATATGAATTGCAGAGGCTGTTAAACCTGGTCTCTGAAACTTCTATAACCACAGTAGCTCCCACCGAAACAAAGGAGTAACCCGAGGAGGTATTGTCAATAAAATAGTCCCAGTCGGCCAGTATATCATTGTATCCGAAACAAATAATGTCGTGCACTTTTTCGGTGCCGGTGGCGGTATCCGGCACACATTTAAACAAACCCGAATACATCAGCCCAACAGTGGCGGGTCGCTTTTGTTTGGAACAATACACCTCTGTATCAAAATATAAGGTGCTGGAAAAACAATCAACAATTTCATTCAGTTGATCCCAGGTAAGCGCATTGCCTCCCGGCTGTTTGCGCAAATAATTAATCAGATGAAGTGTGTACTCAGGAAGCATCCTTTACCATTTTGCTTTCCGTATGTTCCTTGCCCATGCCGTTTTTGCAAACAGCAAATTATATCAGGTAATAAACCTGTACTGACAATAAAAACAAAATAGACCGTTTATTTTTTAAAGCGTTGGTAAAGCCCCTTCGTTTTACAGGCAATAACCTTACAGCAATAAAAAAATCTGCTAACCGGAAAAATTATAGTAAAGCTGTAATCAAATGATTGGTGGTGTTTTTAAATGGAACATGAAAGCAATGCGTTAAGCAATTTTTGTAGTAAAGTTTCTTCATGCGCTTGTGGTTTTAAAGTTTCGTGATTCAAAAATAAGGAAAAAGATTTGATTTGGTATAGGGGTTTTGAAAAAATATTTTTGTGAGGAGGAGGATAATAAGTTTGTAAGGTTTGCAGTAGATAATAAAAAGTAGGCTACTATACAAAATGAGATTCCTCACTTCGTTCGGAATGACAGGGCTTTTGGAAGAAGAAGGGAGAGTAGGCGGCTGCGAAGCAGTCGCCTACTCTCCCTTTACTAATAATCATTTTGTCATTCCGAACGAAGTGAGGAATCTCATTAAAAAATTGTACAGTAGTTTAATAATAAGGTCATTTTTAATACTTGCAAACTAAAAAACTCAATGTTTCTTTCTTTACGATGACAGCGGTGAAATGCACCATATTAAAAAATAAAAAACTATATTTACAAAGAATTAAAACTTATACATCATGAAAAAAATAATTTTTATCTGCCTCGTATCCTTGTTACAATTCAGTATAAAAGCACAAATGGTAACTATTCCTGATGCTAATTTTGTAACGTATTTGCAGGCGAATTTTCCGGGTTGTATGACAGGAAATCAATTGGATACAAATTGTGCAGCTAACGGAGGCTTTTCAATAATGGTGGTTTCCAACTTGAATATTTCAGATTTAACCGGAATACAATATTTCCATTCCTTAACTGATATTTATTGTGATTCGAATACTATAAGTTTTATTCCCTCTTTAGCTTCTCTTTCAGCTCTTTCAGTTTTTCATTGTCAGTATAATAATTTAACCACTCTTCCTGTTTTACCGAGCGGCATATATGATTTAAACTGCAGTTTCAATCAATTAACTTCTTTGCCATTGCTACCTTCATTTCTTAATCAGTTAGTTGTTAATGATAATAATATTCAATGTTTTCCATTTTTTCCATCTGGCAATATGAATTACATTGATATTTCAAACAATCCGGCAACATGTCTTCCTAATCATGTTCTTGCAATGAATTCTACCGCGTTAGCAATGCCTATATGCGTATTCGGTGATACTATTAATAACCCTGGCGGCTGCACCACCTACGAGGAAATAACAGGTTGGACTTATAAGGATAATAATTTTAATTGTTTATATGATGCAGGAGATAATGGAATGGGAAATATTCACTTGGAATTATATGACAATGTTGGAACATATATTTCTCAAACCAATTCTTATGCAAATGGTATGTATAGTTTTATTGTTCCTGGCGGAACTTACACTGTAAAAATAGATACAGCAGGTTTTCCCTATTCAGCCATATGCGCTTATCCAGGCATTGATACTACTATGATGTTTTCATCAATAGCACAAAATGTAAATTTCGGTGTAGCTTGCCAAGGTTTTGATGTGGGCTGTCAGTATATATTGCCTCATGGCCAGGTATTTCCCGGCATGACACATTATGTATCCATATACGCTGGAGATATGGGTCAATGGTATGGATTTGATTGCTCTACCGGAGTAGGAGGAACAGTAACTATTACTTATGCCGGTCCGGTTACCTATACAGGTCCTTCCTGGTGGGGAGTCGCACCCAGCAGTATTGCAGGTAATACATTAACGTATACAGTTGCCGATTTTGGTAATGTTCTTAACTGGAGTTATTTTGGAATTAATTTACATACAGATACCACAGCCACCACCGGAGACCAGGTTTGTATTAATGTGGTGGTTACGCCATCTACAAGCGGAGATACAAATCCATCAAACAACACCTATAATTTTTGTTACAATGTATATAACTCTTACGACCCTAATAATAAAGAAGTGTATCCCGAAACGGTTGCTCCATTATATGATGATTATTTAACCTACAGCATCCATTTTCAGAACACCGGTTCGGCTGCTGCATAAAACATAAAAGTGATAGATACCTTATCTTCATTGCTTGATGTGTCCACGTTTAAAGAGATTAACCATAGCCATGCAGATGTAATTTCGTTTAACGGACATGTGGCTACATTTAACTTTCCAAACATTAACCTCATAGATAGCACCACTAATGATACCGCTTCCATAGGATGGATACAATATAAAATAAAACCAATTTCAGGACTACCTAATGGTACCCATATTACTAACAGGGCAAGTATTTATTTCGATTACAATGCACCAGTGTTAACTCCTACTGCCAGCACCTGGTTTGGTAATGTGGGCATAAACGAAACAGGGAATACTAATTTGATAAACATTTACCCAAACCCATTTACTGCTCAAACCACTATTACTTTTAAAGACGATGCTTCGGCAAGCTCTGCAACCCTGCACACAATAAAAGTAATTAACCTGCTTGGAGAATGCATACAGCAACAAACCACCAACAGCAAACAGGTGGTGCTGGATATGACGAACTATGCAAAAGGAATTTATTTTGTAAGAATACAGGATGCTTCATCCAGCCGTGTGGTAAACCGGAAAATAGTATTACAGTAATAGTAAAGATTAAACCACCAAACAAAGAACTCCCTGCAATAAACGCAGGGAGTTTTTTTATTTTCAGTAACAGGAAAATTAATTAATTAACCATTTCTATTTTTAATACTTTTGTTAGCTTTTAAAAACATAACAGGAAACGCATTCTCAAATTGTAATTTACAGATTAAGCAATGAAACTGATTATCGACATAGGAAATACCCGCATCAAGGCCGCCATCTTTGAACAAAAGTCGCGGGTTAATTCCTATAGTTTCGAAACGGTGGAAGAATTGAAAAAGAAAGCTATATTTAAGGGTCATAAAATTACGCATTGCATGGTGGCCACCGTGGTGACAGAAACTGAAGAACTGATGAGATATCTGCAGCCGTTTGTAAAGCCTGTTTTGTTTACTTCTCAAACTCCGTTGCCCATCAAAAATTTATACAAAAGCCCCGCCACACTTGGTTCGGACCGGCTGCTGGCGGCTGTGGGTGCCAATGCCAAATACCGCGATACCAATCTGCTGGTGATAGATGTGGGTACCTGTGTGAAGTACAATTTTGTGAACCATAAAAACGAATTCATTGGTGGAGGCATTTCGCCCGGGCTGCAAATGCGTTTTACCGCTGTTCATTTTCAAACCTCACGGCTTCCTTTTGTTTCGCCTGATGATAATTATAATCAACTGGTGGGAACCAATACCAACGAAAGTATATTGTCGGGAATTCAGTATGGGATAATAGCCGAAGTGGATGGAGTTATAGACCAATATCGGTCGCTTTATAATAATTTAACAGTAGTATTAACAGGGGGAGACTTTAATTTCTTTGCGAAACGATTAAAAAACAGCATCTTTGCGGACCAATTTTTAATCCTCAAGGGGTTGAACGAAATTTTAGATACCGTTATTAATGAATAAAGAGCAAAGAAAGCATACCCTGAAAGTAAGAAACATCACCCTTTCGTTACTCCTTATTATTGGTTTCCTGTTTCAAAATAGTTCTGTTAAAGCCCAAACGGCAACCAGTTCACCGTATTCTCGTTATGGCATAGGGAATGTAAATAACCGCAGCAATGGCCAGTCGTTTGCCATGGGTGGTACCGGAATAGCTCTGCAGAATGATACCATTCCAATGTTTTTTATCAATACCGCCAATCCTGCATCGTATTCTTCCATTCGTTTAACCACTGCCGATATTGGAATTAATTACACGCGGATGCAACTGCAAAATACCACTGACAAACAAACGTTAAACAGTGCTGCTTTGGGATACATATCGCTTGCTTTTCCTATTAAAAAATGGTGGGGCGCCAGTGTGGGTCTGGTACCATTCAGTTCGGTAGGATATAAAGTAACAGATGAAAAACTTATTGATTTTGTAGGAAAAGCAGAATATTTGTATGAAGGAAAAGGTGGTGTCAACCAGCTTTATTTTGGTAATGGCTTCAAGCCATTATACGGGTTGCCTCGTATGTTTTTGCGTTCGGAAAAATACAGGAGACTGGCTTCAAAAAGCTATGCAGACAATACCCCCAAGAGCGATTCGGCTTACCGGGCGGACCAGTACAGGATAAAACAAATATTAAAAAGCAAAAAATCATGGCAGGCATTTTCCATTGGTTTCAATGCTTCTTATTTATTTGGTCAGATAGACCATTCGCGCAAAGACATCTTTGCAAGTAATAGCGGAAGCTACAATACCAGCAGCGCCACCACCACCCGTTTTTCGGATGTATACCTTGATTACGGGGTGCAGTATGCAAAGGTGCTTGATTCCCTACGAGGACGCGATTTGAAGGAAAATGTGAAATGGATGGTAGGTGCTACTTTTGCCGCGCAAAGTAATTTGAATGCTAAGATAGATACTCTTTCATATAACTATTATTATAATTCCGGTGGGTACGAAATAATAAGAGACACAATTGAAAATATACAAGATTCAAAAGGAAAAGTAACCTTCCCTTTATCATTTGGTGTTGGGGCAGCATTTAAAAAAGGAGAACGCTGGACGGTAGCAGCAGATTTTGCTATGCAAAACTGGAGTTCTTACTCTGCTTTTAATCAAACAGGCGGATTAAAAAACAGTATGCGTGTATCCCTCGGAATGCAATGGATTCCTAATCCTAAGGCAGGGCAAGGTAAATACCTGTCACGCGTAAATTATCGCTTAGGAGGAAGATATGCACAAACGGCATTGGAACTGAAGAGTTCTCAACTTACCGAAACAGCAGTAACCATTGGTTTTGGTTTCCCGGTAGGAAGAAATTATTTATTACAAAACTTCTCCATGATAAACATAGGAGTGGAAGCAGGTCAGAGAGGAACTATCAATAACGGACTAATAAAAGAAAGTTTTATTAAAGCCACCATAGGGTTTACCATAAACGACAGGTGGTTTGTGAAACCAAAATATGATTAATTTTACCACCGCACTAAAATAGGTTTTGTAAAGACCAAACGAACGTAAGGTTGATTTTCTTTTTCCTGAACTGTTTGCCTCTTTATGAAACAATAATCTGATGGGTTTCAAAACTACTATACTTTCGTTTTTAATAGTCCTTCCTTTTTGTCTCTTTCTTTTATCTTCCTGCGAAAACGATATTGCAGTGGTAAATACCATTACAGCCGAAAGCGAAAAAAACCTTCCTATTATTTCTGACAAAAATGTACAAACACTTTATAGCGATTCGGCAAGAGTGAGAGCAAAACTTACTGCAGCTGTGCTTAACCAGTATGCCGGTAAAAAAGCGTATCGGGAATTACCAAAAGGGATGGAAATTGTTTTTTATGATGAAAAAGGAAACGAACAAACTAAACTTACTGCCGACTATGGGATAGGTTTTGATAATGGAAACGGGGTGGAACACATGGAAGCAAAAAGAAATGTGGTGGTCATCAATCAGAAAGGAGATACGCTGCATACCGAACATTTAATATGGAATGCGGTAACTCAGAAAATATATACCAATGAATTTGTGAAAATAAATACCAAGGATGAAATAATATGGGGGGATGGGCTTACCGCTAACCAGGACTTTTCGGAATACACCATAAAAAACGTGAAAGGAGAAGTGATGGGGGTAAAAGAGGAGGAGAAAAAGTAAGTACGGATAACGAAGAAAATCACGAATTTACGAATTGCCCTGACCTAATATAAATTCCTGTTTCCCATTATCCTTAGTAAACAAAGATTCGTAAATTCGCAAAAAATTAGTTATCCGTACCAAATATGAATAAAACATTTAGAATTCTTGAATTAGTATGGCTGTTTATAGGATGCATCGCCATTTTGTTATGTGCATATAGTATCTTCTCTCAGGATACCCGGGGGGCCATTTATTTTATTGTTCTTACCTTCGCTTCCGGATTAATGTATGCGGTGCGAAGAAGACAACGTATAAAATTTGAAGCTTCACAGAAGCTGAAAGAAAAGGAACAAAAAAAATAACACTTGGAGAGTTCGGTCATTATATTTATTACCCTTATTGCTTCTGCTTTTTTTTCAGGGCTGGAAATAGCATTTATTACTTCCAATAAATTACGCATTGAGCTGGAAAGCAAACAAGGTAACCCTGCCGCCAAAGTACTTTCTTATTTCAGCAAATATCCTTCACGCTATTTAGGCACTATGTTATTGGGCAATAATATTGCTCTGGTTATTTTCAGTATTTACATGGATGAGGAACTGAAACCTTTTTTTGAAAACTTCATATCATCAAAAGTGCTGATATTATTGATTTCTACTTTTATTTCCACCATGTTTATTTTGGTGACAGCAGAATATTTGCCAAAAAACATTTTCAGAATAAACCCCAACAAAACACTTACGCTGTTTGCGTTCCCGCTTACCATTGTTTTTGGTTTGCTTTATCCTATTGTATTAATTACCATTGGTCTTTCCGAATTTATACTGAAAAAAGTGTTCAGGGTTAAAATAGAAAAAGAGAATGCCGCTTTTACCATGATTGACTTGGATAATTATTTAAGAGAAGGGACATCAGCAGTGGAAAAGAAAGCCGAAATAGACCATGAAATACAGATATTTAAAAATGCTTTGGATTTCTCTTCGGTAAAAGCTCGTGAATGTATGGTGCCGCGCACAGAAATCATTGCCATGGATGTGGAAAAAGGAATAGAAGAGTTAAAACAACGCTTTGTTCAAACCCGACTTTCAAAGATTTTAATTTTTTCAAAAACGATAGATAATATTATTGGTTATGTGTATTCAAAGGAGTTGTTTAAAAAACCTGAAAACATAAGGAGTATTTTGCTGCCTGTTTCTGTAGTCCCCGAATCGATGGCAGCGAGCGAAGTGTTAACTGTATTTATTCAGCAGCATAAAAGTATAGCTATAGTGGTGGATGAATTTGGAGGAACTTCCGGAATGCTGACCATGGAAGATGTGATGGAAGAAATTTTCGGGGAGATAGAAGATGAACATGATAAAGAAGAAATGGTTGAAAAGCAGATTTCCGAAACCGAGTTTATATTTTCCGCCCGTTTGGAAACCGATTATGTCAATCATAAGTATCATTTGCACCTTCCGATTCTTGATAATTTTGAGACCATAGGTGGCTTGATAATGCATTACCACGAAAGTATTCCAAAAGTAAATGAAGAAATCTATGTGGATTCTTTTCTTTTTACCATTATTTCCGCCAGTAAAACCCGCATCGACCAGGTGAACCTCAAGATTCAAAAACCGGAAAATTAATCGTTTTATTAACAAACTTTCATTCCTGTTAACCCTACGTTTTTTTAAAAGTTAAGTAGAAATGGAGAAAAACTTCAAAAATCCGTCCTACTGAAATTAAAATTCAACTATTAAATGGTGGTAAGACTAAAAATAGGAGGCTGATTTTGTATGGTTTATGCTTTTTTTTTATACATTAGCAGGCTAAAAAAAAATATTAAATGTTCGTGCAACCTTTTGAAACTTTTTGGAGTCTATGTTAATATAAGACGTAGATTTTAAAAAAGGTTGCCTGTAAAAATTAAAAATTATTAATAAAAATTAAAAATATCAATAAAAATGAACAAACAAAACCCAACATCAGCAAAAAGAATTCTTTTTTCAGCATTAGTAATTTTCTGTTCTTCTATAAGTATGTCCGTATTTGCTCAGAATAATGTTCAGATTTTAGATGAAACTTCCATGAGGGCAATAATGGATAATAACAAAATGAGTGGAAAACCGGTTTACGAAGGAATAAACAGTAAATTTACCATTACAACCCCGGATAATAAAGTATCAGTTGCTGATTCAGCAAAGTTAATAAAAGACATCTTAGCTATGCCCGAAGTGCTTAGTTGCGTGTTCCTTCCACACAAACATTCATTGGTAGTGACCACTAAAAAACAAGGAGATAATAATGAAATAGCTCTCTTAAAAGGTAAAATAGTACCTTATAACCTTTACGTGGCTAATTACCAGGAAATAACATATACAGAAAAGAAGAAATAAATACCCCGTCATTATAAAATATTATGAAAAAGATCTACTACATAAAAACAAGTCAAATGCTCCGGCTATTGATGTTTGTTTGTTGCATAGGCATATCCAATTTTGCTTTTGCACAACCGGCAAATAATGCTCCTTGCAGCGCAACACCGCTTACTGCAAATGCAGGCTGTGTATATACTGCCGGCACCAATATCGGGTCAAATAATTCTACCGGAGGAGGGATTCCGGCACCCACATGTGCCGCTTATAGCGGGGTGGATGTTTGGTATTCGGTAGTTGTACCTCCAAGCGGTGGTATAAATATTACCACTGCCGGATCTATGGACGGGGCTTTGGCATTGTATACCGGAACTTGCACTACGATGAGTCAGGTTGCTTGCAATGACGATTTTAACGGTTTGATGCCTTATATATCCTCACCTTCATTAACCGTGGGCAGCACAGTTTGGATTTGTTATTACGGTTTTGCCGGACAGACAGGGAATTTTAATATCTGTGTGACTGCTGCACCACCACCACCGCCACCTTGCAATGCTGGAAATTCATGCTTAACACCTAATTGTATCACCACCAATCCGACACTTACTATGTGTAATGGTATTCCATCTATTGGAGGAGGAGGAATTTATGGATGTCTTGGAGGTGCTCCAAACCCACTTTGGAATGTGTTTCAGTCAACAATAACGGGACCAATAACTATGGGAGCTAATTCTCCCGGACCAGATATAGACTATGTTTTATGGGGACCATTTTCAAGTCCTGCTGCTGGTTGTGCAGGCTTATCTGCTGCAAATATTCTCAGTTGTAACTTTTCTACTTCCGGATCCAATTCATTTACTTTTAATGCCATAGCCGGACAAAGCTATGTATTATTAACAACTAATTGGTCCAACCAGACTGGAGTCACTGTAAATTGGCCCGTCAATCCAGCAGGTTCTATTTCCTGTTCATCAGTTTGTACAGCAACAGCCGGAAGCAACAGTCCTATCTGTGCCGGTTCAGCTTTGAATTTAACCTGTAACGCAGTTGCCGGGGCAACTTTATATCATTGGACAGGACCGAATGGCTTTAATGTGAATGGACAAAATCAAAGTATTCCTGCTGCAACTTTAGCAGCTGCCGGAACTTATACCGTAACCGTTACAGCAGGTGCTTCCAACTGTGTAGGAACAGTTTCTGTGGTGGTAAATCCTTTACCTAACGTAAGTAATCTTCCTCCTGCATCATCTGTTTGTTCAGGTACTTTAGTAAATTATACTCCGTTAATTGCTCCTGTGGCGGGAGGCACTTATAGCTGGACAGCTACAGCAAATCCGGCCGGCAGTGTTACAGGATTTCCTGCATCGGGCAGCGGACCCATTGCTTATACTTTAACAAATACAGGTACCACAGCAGGTACAGTTACTTATGTAATTACACCAATAGGAACAGCACCAACTCTATGTCATGGGGCTAACTCAAATTATGTGGTTACTGTTAATCCGCCACCAACCATAACAAATCCGCCACCTCAACAATTTATTTGTTCGGGTTCATCAGCCACTTATGCCCCTACATCCAATACAGGAACTGCTACCTTTAGTTATACCGCCTCATCTGCAAATGGGGTTACCGGTTTTACAGCCGCAGGAACAGGAAACATCAATGATGTATTAATAAATAACGGTACCGCTGCCGGAACAGTTGTGTATGTAATCACTCCAATTGGAGACCCTCCAACCAATTGTCCGGGAACACCTGTGAATTTGATTGTTAATGTTTACCCTGCGCCATCGGTGTCAGTGGCTGGACCCAATCAAAATGTTTGCGGAAGCACGGCTACCTTAGCAGGAAATGTTCCAACCGTAGGAGTGGGAACCTGGACATCCATTTCCGGAGGAGCAATAGTTACCAACATTTCTCTAAATAATTCAGGAGTAACCGGATTGGCGATGGGTCCAAACGTATTCGAATGGGTAATTACCAACGCACCTTGTCCTCCTTCGCAGAGCCAGGTGACCATTACACAGGACCCTGTTCCAACTATTACCAATCCTGTTTTAACACAAACCATCTGTTCGGGAAGTAATGCTATAATTAATCCAACGGCATCCGTGGCGGGTTCTACTTTTACATGGACAGCCACTTCTTCCGCAGGAACGGTAACCGGTTTTTCGGCTGCCGGAGCAGGAAATATTTCTGAAGCAATCACCAATTCGGGAACTACCTCAGAAACGGTAACATATGTGGTTACACCAACAGGTCCTGCACCATCTTTTTGTGTGGGAACACCTTCGAGTTTTGTTGTAACGGTTGATCCTATTCCTACTATTACAAATGCAGTATTAACCCAATCTTTCTGTTCCGGAAATATGGCGTTTTTTGCCCCGGTAGCAGATGTTGCAGGTTGCACATTTGCCTGGACAGCTTCTTCTTCTGCAGGAACAATAACAGGATTTAGTGCTAACGGTAACGGAACCATTAATGAAATGATAACCAATGCCGGTTCAGCACAAGGCACTGTAACTTATGTTATAACACCTACCGGCCCTGCTCCATCTTTCTGTGTGGGTTCTCCGGTTAATTTTGTAGTAACAGTTGACCCTGCTCCATCAGTAACTAATAATCCTTTAACACAGGATATTTGTTCGGGAAGTAACGGAACTTTAAATCCAATCACCTCGAATGTGGCCTTAGCAACTTTTGCATGGACCTCTTCTTCTTCGGCAGGAACAACAACCGGAAATACTGCTGTGGGAGCAGGTAATATAAATGAAGTACTTACCAATACCGGAAATACTCAGGGAACAGTAACTTATGTAATTACTGCTTCAAGCCCGGGATTAGGTTGTCCGGGAACACCTGCCAACTTCCTGGTTAATGTTGACCCGATTCCTACGGTTACAAATGTTACTTTGACCCAGGAAATATGTGCAAGTACAGCGGCTACTTTTACTCCGACTTCCAACGTTCTTTCTACTACTTATACCTGGACAGCCTCCGGTTCATCAGCAAATGTTGGTGGATTTAGTGCAAATGGTTCCGGAAATATAAATGAAGTGCTTACCAATTCAGGAACTGCTCAGGAAACGGTTACTTATGTAATAACACCTACCGGACCTGCAACAACTTTATGTGTTGGAACCCCTGTAAATTTTGTGGTTTCAGTAGACCCTGTGCCAACTATTACAAATCCTGTATTAACACAAAATTTCTGTTCTGCAGGAACTGCTACATTTACACCTGTTTCCAACCAGGCATTGACAACGTTCACCTGGACAGCAACAGCTTCTTCTGCAAATGTAACAGGATTCAGTGCTAATGGAAACGGAAACATAAATGAAGCGGTATCAAATTCAGGAAATACACCTGAAACCGTAACTTATGTTATGACCCCTACAGGACCCGCACCTTTATTTTGCCCGGGAACTCCTGTAAACTTTGTTGTTACTGTTGATCCTATTCCAACTATAAGTAATGCAACATTAACACAAACCATTTGTTCGAACGGAACTGCTACTTTTAATCCAACGTCTAATGTTACAGGTGCTACCTATGCTTTTACAGCTTCCGGTTCTTCTGCAAACGTAATTGGATTTACTGCTGCGGGGAATGGAAATATTTCGGATATATTAACTAATTCAGGAAGTGTTCCTGAAACAGTTACCTATACAGTAACTCCAACAGGACCTGCTACTACATTATGTCCCGGAACACCATCAAATTTTGTGGTTACAGTAGATCCGATACCAACAGTTACCAACCTTGTTTTAACTCAAAACTTCTGTTCAGGAGGGACCGCCACTTTTGTTCCAACTTCTAATGTAGTTGGTTCTACTTTCAGTTGGACTGCCACGGCATCGGCCGGAACTATTACCGGTTTCAGTGCCAGCGGAACTGGAAATATTAACGAGGTAATTAATAATACCGGTACCACCCAGGGAACAGTAACTTATGTTATAACACCTACAGGCCCGGGTTCTTCATTCTGTCCTGGACCTGCGTCTAATTTTGTGGTTACTGTTGATCCAACTCCAACGATTACAAATAATCCATTAACACAAACGTTCTGCTCAGGCGGAACCGCTTCCTTGAATATTGTTTCCAATGTTGTGGCAACTACTTTTACATGGACAGCTACTTCTTCATCTGCAAATGTTACCGGATTTACAGCAGCAGGAAATGGAAATATTTCGGAAGTTTTAACCAATACTGGTAACATGTCAGAAACTGTGACCTATGATATCACACCAACCGGTCCGGGCTTAGCCTGCCCGGGAACAAATGTGAGTTATGTGGTAACTGTTGATCCGATTCCGGATGTGTCGAATGTAACTTTAACTCAATCATTCTGTTCAGGCGGAAGTGCTACTTTTAATCCTACATCAAGTGTGGTGGGTACCACCTTTACATGGACAGCAAGTGCTTCGCAGGGAACAATTACAGGATTTTCAGCAAGCGGTTCAGGTAATATTAATGAAACAATTACAAATACCGGAGCAGCAGGCGGAACGGTAACCTATATAATAACACCTACAGGACCTTCGGCAAATGGATGTATTGGAAACACGGTTAACTTTGTTGTTAATGTTGATCCTATTGCTGACGTAACCAACAATCCTTTAACGCAGGCTTTCTGTGTAGGAGGAACAGCTACTTTGATTCCTACTTCAAGCGTAACAGGTACTACCTTTAACTGGACCACCACTGCATCAGCGGGAACATTAAGTGGCTTTTCAGCAAATGGAACAGGAAATATTTCGGAAGTGTTAAGTAATACGGGAGCTCAACCTGAAACAGTGACTTATACAATTACCCCGGTTGGTCCCGGATTGGCCTGTCCGGTTACACCGGTTAACTTTGTAGTGACGGTTAACCCAACACCAACTGTTACCAATGCAACTTTAACTCAAACTATTTGTTCAGGATCTACAGCTACTTTCACACCTACTTCGGTTGTTACAGGAACTATATTTACATGGACAGCAAGCGCTTCTTCTGCATCCATAACTGGTTTTTCGGCCAGCGGAACAGGAAATATTACGGACGCGATTGCTAATAGCGGAGGAACAGGAACTGTAACTTATGTGATTACGCCAACAAGTCCTCCCACAGCTTCCTGTGTTGGACCTACTTCGAATTTTGTTGTTACTGTTAACCCTAACCCGGTGCCGGTGGTAGCTAACAATGGTCCTGTATGTTTAGGCTCTCAATTAGACTTATCAGCCAATACTTATGCAGGTGGTGTTTATTCATGGACAGGACCGAATGGTTTTGTATCTGCGCTGGAAGACCCTACTGTGAATGCTGTATCCACTTTAGCAATGGCGGGGACATATCATTTAACGGTTACCGTGCTTGGTTGCCCGGGTACGGATAGTACTACTGTGGTGGTAAACCCTATTCCAACTGCAACTGTAACAGGAGGTAGTTCAGTATGTTTCGGAAGTACTCCTGCTCCTGTAAGTATTGCATTGACCGGAAACGGCCCATGGAATATTACTTATTCGAATGGTACTGGAACCACTTCTGTGGTGGCGAATTCTTCTCCTTTTGTAATTGTTAATCCAGCTACCGGTAGTTATTCTGTTGTTTCTCTTTCGGATGCTAATTGTACAGGAACTTCTATCGGTACAGCTATAGTAGTTGTTAATCCTATTCCGGTTGCAGGTTTGACTCCTGATGTGGTAACAGGATGTACACCGGTTTGTGTAACTTACACCAATACTTCTTCTGTTACTTCGGGAAATATTTCCACATGGGCATGGGATTTTGGTGATGGAGGAACAGATAACACGCAAACACCAAACACTCATTGTTATGCACAGGCAGGCAGCTATACAGTTACCCTTCAGGTGACAACAGCTGCAGGATGTACTGCAACCAGTGTTTATACCAATTTGATAAATGTAACTTCATACCCTGTTGCTAATTTCGAATGTGTTTCCTCAGCAAGTATATATACACCAACTATTCAGTTCAATAATTATTCAACAGGTGCAGATTCCTATGTATGGGATTTCGGTGATTTATATAATATTGCTACAGATAGCAGCCATGAACAAAATCCTTCGCATACGTATTCACATGTAGGCAGTTATTGTGTGTTACTGACTGCTGGAAATGCAGGAATGTGCTATGATACGATGACCATCTGTGTGACTATTACTCCTGAGTTTACCTGCTTTATACCAAATGCATTTTCGCCAAACCATGACGGAATAAATGATGATTTCTTTTGCAAGGCTACCAATGTGCTTACTTTTGAAATGACCATTTACGACCGATGGGGAAATAAAATATTCTTCACTGATGATGTAGAGAAGCACTGGGATGGAGATGTAAATGAAAACCGGGTTGTTGGCCAGGAAGATGTGTATGTTTATATTATACATATAAAAGACATCAATAAAGAAAAGCATGATTACATAGGCAATGTTACATTGGTGAGGTAAGATTGTATTTTATTTGAAAACAAAAAGGAGCCGGGTAATTTACCCGGCTCTTTTGTTTAAAGAAACCTGCATTTATGCTGATTCGAAGTAAAGTACTATGCAAATTTTAAGAATGGTTAATGAAAATCTCTTTCATAAACGCCTCACCCCAGCCCCTCTCCAAAGGAGAGGGGAGTCCCGAACGTGCGGGATGTGAAGTGCTTTGCGGTTTTTTGAGCTTGGTCTAGTGCTACCCCCTCTCCTTTGGAGAGGGGATGAAGGGGTGAGGCGTTTATAAAAATTTGTACAATAGTTTAGAAGAAAACAAAAAGACACCTCCATTTACCGAAGGTGTCTTTACTATTTTAAAAGGCAGGATATATACTATTTAATTGTCCAGGTATTTTTTCCGCTGATAAGGGCATCAAGGTTTCCTTTACCTTTAGTTGCAATGGCATCTGTTATCTGGGCGGCAAGGGCATCTTCATAACAAAAACGTTCTTCAGTATAAAACACACCAAATGGACGAGGCAAGGCATTTTCATCCGTAGGTTTGTTAAAGAAGCGGGCCAGCATATTGGCTTTTACCTGGTCTGTTTCATCGTGTATCCAAAGGTCGTTAGCTGAAACATCGGAAAGATTAACGACTACCGGTTTAAATCCATCCAGCTTAATTCCTTTATCGGCACTTTCTCCAAAGATTAATGGTTTGCCATTTTCGACCATAATGGTATTTAATTTTTTAGGACCTTTTTCGGTAAATACTTCAAAAGCACCATCGTTAAATACATTACAGTTTTGATAAATTTCCACCATCGAAGTTCCTTTATGTGCATTGGCACGTTTCAGTATTTCGCGCAAATGAACAGGATCTCTGTCCATGGAACGGGCAACAAATGTGGCATTGGCACCCAAACAAAGCGCGGCAGGGTTAAACGGAAAGTCTACCGAGCCCATTGGAGTTGATTTGGAAACGGTGCCTAATGGCGAGGCAGGAGAATATTGTCCTTTTGTTAATCCGTAAATTTCATTGTTGAACATCAATACATTCACATCAAAATTTCTTCTTAACAAGTGAATCAAATGATTGCCCCCGATGGACAAAGCATCACCATCTCCGGTAACTATCCAAACCGATAAGTCAGGTCGTGCTGCTTTTAAGCCACTGGCTACCGCTGTGGCACGTCCGTGAATACTGTGCATTCCATACGTTTCCATATAATAAGGGAAACGGGAAGAACAGCCAATTCCGGAAACAAAAACAATCTGTTCCTTTGGAATTCCCAAATCTGGCATTACGGTTTGCACCTGTTTCAGAATCGAATAATCTCCGCAACCCGGGCACCAGCGTACTTCCTGGTCGGTTACAAAATCTTTGGCTGTTAACTTTGGTTCTAATGTATCTATCATTGCTGTTTAGCTTAACATTTCTTTCACTTTGTTTTTAATCTCCAATGCGGTAAAAGGCATTCCCTGTATTTTGTTCAGTCCTTTGGCATCTACAAAATATTTGTCCCTGATAATTTTTATCAGTTGTCCGTTGTTCATCTCCGGGATAAGCACCTGTTCGTAGTTTTTTATTAACTCTCCAAGGTTTTTCGGGAAGGGGTTCAGGTATTTAATATGTGCATGCGAAACATCATATCCTTCTGCAATGGCTTCGTTTACGGCAGTTTTAATAGAACCGTAGGTAGAACCCCATCCCAGAATCAATAATTTTCCTTTTTCCTTCCCATTGTCTAATGTTTGCAGCGGAATGTAATCTGCTATTTTATCCACTTTGGCCTGGCGTATCTTTACCATGTACTGATGGTTTTCCGGGTCGTACGAAATATTTCCTGTTTCGTTTTCCTTTTCAATTCCTCCCACACGGTGCTCCAATCCTTTTGTTCCCGGTATTGCCCAGGGGCGCGATAATTTTTCATCCCGCTTATAAGGCAGATAATGTTCTCCTTCTTTCAATTCGTTTTTTGCAAACGAAACTTTTATCTCGGGCAAATCCGCAGCACCGGGGAACTTCCAGGGCTCTGAACCATTGGCAATATATCCATCACTTAAAAAGAAAACAGGAGTCATAAACTCCAATGCAAGTTTACACGCCTCGAACGAACTGTAAAAACAGTCTGAAGGAGAATATGCCGCCACTATAGGAACAGGTGCTTCTCCGTTTCGTCCATACATGGCCTGCATCAGGTCGGCCTGCTCTGTCTTGGTTGGTAATCCGGTACTTGGTCCCCCACGTTGCACATTAATAATCACCAACGGCAGTTCCAGCATCAATGCCAAACCTATTGCTTCCCCTTTCAATGCTATGCCCGGTCCCGAAGAAGCCGTCACTCCCAATGACCCGCCAAAAGAAGCCCCTATGGCCGAAGTAATAGCAGCTATTTCATCTTCCGCCTGAAAAGTTTTCACACCAAATTCCTTGTGTTTCGATAAATGATGCAATATGTCAGAAGCAGGAGTAATAGGGTAAGTACCGTAAAACAACTGAAGCCCCGACTTTTCAGCAGCAGCTATCAGCCCGTAAGTAGCCGCCTGGTTACCCATTATGCTTCTGTACGTTCCTTTTTCAACCGGTGCAGGCTTCACCTCAAACCGGTGCATAGGCGTTTCCACCGTGTCGCCATAATGATAACCCGCCTTCAATACCTTTATATTAGCCTCTATCAGTGCCGGATTTTTCTTAAACTTCGTATTCAGAAACTCAATCGAATTTTCAATCTCCCTGTTATACATCCAGTAGATATACCCCAGCACAAACATGTTTTTCGATCGGTCCATCTCCTTTGTTCCCATTCCTGAGCCATCCAAAGCAGCACGCGTAATTTTAGTTACATCTATTTCATGCACCTTATATACATCCAGCGAACCGTCCCGCAATGGGTTTACCCCATCCGCATACTTCGCCAGTTTCAAATTCTTCGCATCAAACCCATCACTGTTTGCAATAATAATTCCCCCCGGTTTCAGCTCCCTTATGTTTGCTTTCAGCGCAGCCGCATTCATCACCACCAATACATCACAGGCATCACCGGCCGTAAACACCTCCACACTTCCAAACCTCAGCTGAAAACCCGAAACACCCGCAATAGTGCCCTGCGGAGCACGTATCTCAGCCGGAAAATTAGGAAACGTACTGATGTCATTACCATACAATGCAGCCGAACTGGTAAACTGCGAACCCGTCAGCTGAATACCATCACCCGAATCACCGGCAAACAGTATTACCACATCTGTTTTTATTTCTGTTATTGAACTCATCTTTATTATTTTGAA
Organism: Bacteroidota bacterium; assembly: GCA_947479085.1. Lineage (GTDB taxonomy): Bacteria > Bacteroidota > Bacteroidia > 2-12-FULL-35-15 > 2-12-FULL-35-15 > 2-12-FULL-35-15. The sequence continues at coordinate 105,295 of CANJYB010000011.1, forward strand.
TCAGACCATTTGAAAATAAATAGTGAACATCAGGAGGGGACACGCTATTTATTTTTGTTTACGGGGGTCAAAGGTACAGTTATTTGCAATTCATACAACCGGATGCCATATAAAATGAACCTGTTTACCCCACCCCTCCGAACTCGCTCATTTGCGAGTTTGGAGGTTACCAATCACTTAGCCAGCCGAAGTGCACCCCTCCGAACACCCACTTTTCCCAGTTTCAAGGTTACCGGTCACTGAGCGAAGCCGAAGTGCTCATTTGGGCGGGCACATTGCCATTTCATAGTTCACTGTCTTCCTGCCCTCACGCGGTATCTTTTTTTTCATCACCTCCTCCCTCCGAATCCGGTCACTGAGCGAAGTCGAAGTGTCACTCCTTCCAACCTTCCAGCAAAAAAAAGGATACTCACGCGGGTCAGGCGCAGATGGCTACTGTATCACTTTTATTAAACTTGAAGTAAGCCCTTAAACAAAAAATATCAAATCCCCTCGGCTCCATAGGAGTCAAATCTCCACCCCTCAATTTCAGAATCCACCTCTAAATTTCAAACATTGCAACAAATAAACGAACGTTGCCAACAAATAAATGAACAGTGTCAGAAAATAAATGAACGTTGTCAGGAAATATATGAACGTTGCTAGGAAATAAACGAACGATGCCAACAAATAAACGAACGTTGTCAGGAAATAAATGAACGTTGCCAACAAATAAATGAACAGTGTCAGGAAATAAACGAACGTTGCCAACAAATAAATGAACGTTGTCAGGAAATAAACGAACGTTGCCAACAAATAAATGAACGTTGTCAGGAAATAAATGATCGTTGTTTCAAAATCTGCAAACATCTTTAATCCATTTCCTAACACTATAAATTAACATCCAAACGCTTTCAACCCTTCGACCAGGCTTTCCAAAAACCACATCAGTTTCCTGTCAAAATCGGCTAATCCCCCACCTCATAACTCATATCTCATAATTCATAACTCCTTCCCCAACTTTTTACATTGCCATTAAATAATTTACTATAAATTTGCAAAACAAAATAAATACAAAACCATCATTATGAATTTCCCTGAAAACTTAAAGTACACCAAAGACCACGAATGGGTTCGTGCAGAAGGCAATATTGCATACATAGGCATCACAGACTTTGCCCAGGGCGAACTGGGCGACATCGTATATGTCGACATCACCACCCTTGGCGAAGAAATAGAACATGAAGAAATATTCGGAACAGTAGAAGCAGTTAAAACCGTTTCCGACCTTTTTATGCCCGTATCCGGAACCATCAAAGAAGTCAACAAAGGACTCGACACCAACCCCGAAGCCGTAAACAAAGACCCTTACGGAGCAGGATGGATGATAAAAATCGAAATGAAAGACGCATCACAGCTTAATAATTTACTTAGCGTTTCCGATTACAGAGCACTCATAGGACATTAGTCACATGTTTTTAAAACATACCAAATGGGCATTGCTTTGGGCATTGCTCATTCTCATCTTATGCGGAATTCCCGGAAGGGACATTCCGCATATTTCATTTCTCGAACTCCTTAGCTTCGATAAATTTGTTCATGCATCCATATTTTTTGTTCTTATGCTACTAACGGTGAGGGGATTTATACTTCAAACCACATTTAAGCAATTAAACCAATCTCCCAAAACCATAGCTTTCATCATCTGTGTCGCCTATGGCGGATTAATGGAAATAATGCAGGGCACCCTTTTTATCGAACGCAGTGCCGATATATTCGATTTCATTGCCAATAGTTTTGGATGCACCATGGCAATAATAATGTATAATTGGATGGAGAAAAAATTCCTCGTTAAAATTATAAAATGAACATAGTCTGGAAAATAAAAACCTTTGCCGAATTAAACTCTTTGCAATTGTATAACATCATGCAACTGCGGTCGGAGGTATTTGTGGTAGAACAAAACTGTGTTTACCAGGATGCCGATGGAAAAGACACAAAGTCGCTGCACCTGATGGGAACAAACGATAACAACGAACTGATTGCTTATTCCCGCATCGTTCCTCCAGGAGTTTCGTTCAAAGAAGTGTCCATCGGAAGGGTGGTAACTTCCCCCAAAGTCAGGAGAACAGGAGCAGGAAAACAACTGATGAAACACTCCCTCGAAAAAATCAAGGAAATATATGGCAATGTGCCAGTAAGAATAGGTGCGCAATGTTACCTCAAACAGTTTTATACCGATTTAGGTTTTAATGCCGAAGGAGAAGAATTCCTGGAAGACAATATACCACATATTGAAATGGTATTTAACCCATCAAATTAAAAAAACACTGCTTTGTTTCGCTTTTTACATATTCGTATTGCTGTTGTTTTCACAGTTGTTGCTTTTCTCTTCAACAATTTCTCTGCGCAGGCGCAAACATTTACCCAAACCATTCGTGGAAAAGTAATAGATGTGGATTCAAAATCTCCTATTATAGGCGCGAATATTATACTTCTTAATTCGGAAACCTTTATTGCCGCTGCTTCGGGTGTGGATGGAAACTTCCGGTTAGAAAAGGTACCAGTGGGAAGGCAGGGAATTAAAATTACTTCCATTGGTTTTGAAGATGCCATGATGAATAACATCATTGTTACTTCAGGAAAAGAAGTGGTGTTAACCATCGAACTTCGCGAAAAGATAACCACCACCGAAACGGTTGAAATAGTTGCCGAAACTGATAAAACCAAAGCCAACAATGATTTGGTAACGGTGAGTTCTCGGAATTTTCAGGCCGAAGAAACAGGAAGATATGCCGGAAGCAGGGGCGACCCAAGTAAAATGGTAGCCAACTATGCCGGAGTGTCTTCGGGCAATGATGCAAGGAATGATATTATTGTAAGGGGTAATTCTCCTCTTGGTGTTTTGTGGCGGCTGGAAGGTGTGGATATTCCCAACCCTAATCACTTCTCAGCACAGGGCGCTACGGGTGGCCCCATCAGTATGCTTAATAATAATATACTAGGCAACAGTGATTTTCTGACCGGTGCTTTTCCTGCAGAATATGGAAATAAAACCGCAGCCGTATTTGATTTGAAATTAAGAAACGGAAATAATGAAAAGAACGAATTTACGGGTCAGCTCGGAATCAATGGAGTGGAGCTGGGTGCAGAAGGGCCAATATCAAAAAAGCAGGGGAGTTCGTATTTAATTAATTACAGGTATTCCACCTTGTCATTGTTCAATGCACTCGGTATAAGATTTGGTGTGTCGGCAAGTCCACAGTACCAAGATGTTTGCTTCAAAGTAAATATCCCGACACCAAAAGCAGGTGTGTTTACCTTATGGGGATTGGGTGGTCAAAGCCAGTTATCCTTGCTAGACAGCGACCTGAAAGAAGGCGACTGGTCTTATATTAAGAAGGGCGAAGATTTAATTTTTAAAACTTCAATGGGTGCAGGTGGTATCTCTCATCTCTATTTTTTTAATACTAAAGTGTCAGGCAAACTCAATTTATCTGTATCAGGAACCAGCCTGGACGGTACGGTGGATACACTTTCTCCGGTGGATAAATCGAAATTTGAAAAGGCAAAAAATGTTTCATCGGATGGAAACCTTATTGCCAATTATACATTGACAGATAAAATAAATGCGCGTCATTTAATAAAGGCAGGGGTTACTTACCAGCAGATTTTTTTTACTGCAAATTCTTACACCTATTCTTCCATTTACAATAAATACATTTATAGCCTTAATGTAAAAAATTCGAACATGGGATTGGTACAATCTTTTATTCACTGGCAATGGAGACCAGCTGAAAAGCTGACCATTAACACAGGAGTGCATTATCAAAATCTGCTGCTGAACAATACGTATGCCCTGGAACCCCGTTTTGGCATACGTTACCAGCTTTCTAAAAAACAGAACATAAGCATCGGCTATGGTATGCACAGCATGATGCAACCTACCATTTATTATTTTTACGAAAACTATATACCATCTACCGACAGCTATTACCGGAGCAACCGCAACCTGAACCTTACCAAAAGCCATCATGCCATACTTGGGTATGATTATAATTTTGCAAAAAACTACCGTTTAAAAATAGAAACGTATTACCAGTATGTGTATAATGTTCCTCTACAGGCTAACGAGCGCACCAGTTTTTCGATGATTAATGTTGGCAATGCTTTGGAAGGCATTCCGCTGGTGGATTCATTGACCAACAAAGGCACCGGTGAGAACTATGGAGTGGAGTTGACAATAGAAAAGTTTTTCAGCAAACATTTTTATTTCCTGCTTACTTCTTCTATTTACAATTCGAAATACAAAGGAAGTAACGATGTAACGCATAACACGAGTTACGCTGCAGGCTATGTGTTTAACGGCCTTGCCGGATACGAATTGGCGCTTGGAAAAAATAAAAACAAATACCTTTCGTTGGATTTGAAGTACACACAAGCAGGTGGTAATCGTTATACTCCTATTGATCTTGAAAAATCTAAACTCCTGGGCAAGGCCGTTTACGAGGACGACAAAGCATTTTCGGAAAAGTACACTGACTATTCGCGTTTTGATGTTAAACTATCTTACAAAACCAATCGAAGAAAAACCTCCTCCATATTTTTTATCACTGTTGAGAATATTTTTGGTAAACAGAACATCCTCAGAGAATCATACAATACCGATTCTCAATCAATCCAAAAAGAATATCAACTGGGGCTATTTCCTTATGGAGGATATCGCATAGAGTTTTAATGAAGTAATTCCTATATCAAGGCTTTGAACCATGACATCGCTAATATTAAGGATTAAAGCAATATTTTAATATCCTTTATCCATGCCTGTAAAAGGGTCATCTCATCTTTACCTATTACATTAATATCAATCAGTTTTTGATAACAGGTAATCAAGTTATCGCAAATGTTTTCCTGTCCGGATTTAAGGGTAAGGCTTTCCAGTTCTTTGCAAATTCTTAAATTGTTTGTATAACCAGGGATTTCGTCTTCAAAATCTTTCATCAGGTTATGCTCATTACGTTCCTGCCATACTGTAGATTCATGATACAATATACTCCAGCCACATTCCCAAGCAATACGCTGTGCCACATAACTGCGCCAGATGTCTGTCATCCGGAAACTACAATAGGATGGAAGGTATAGCAATGCAAATGCTTCCTTGAACCAATACGTATTTTGTGAATTGAATGGGCTCCAGGCATTTTTTCCTAAAGCTAATTTGGTTTTAATATCAAATGATAAAGGTAAGGGATATGTTAAACGGTACACAGCATCCACATCCGGGTTTTCATCTGCCAGACCTTGTTGTATGGGGCAATTAACAGCGTCAAATTTTAAAGTGGTAATATCAGTTTGTTTCTTTTGAAGTTCTTCTAAAGGATAGCCGCGGGGCCAGATAAATTGTTTGGTAAAGTAATTATATACATTTACCCAACCTGTATTTTCAAATGCAAAACTTTTTACTTCGCGCTGTTTTGCATCCCAAAATTCTTCACGGGGAATATTGTCATCATCAGTTTCCACCATTTCGGTGGTTCCGTTTTTAATAGCTAATAAATACCCTAAGTTTTTTCTTGAATAGTGTTTGGTCGGAGTAATCTTTGCCAACTCAAAAGGTAATGTTTGCTGACGGTCCACGCTCCAGAAATCGCAACCTGATAAATTAAAATCAGCAGGAGATTTGGTATCCCCTATAACAATGAAATTGAGATTACGTTTTCTGCATTCTTCTGCAAACTGTTTTAAAATTGGATGTTTGTCGTTTGCTATGGAAGTAATAACTAATGATTTTGACATAATTGATTTGGTTTTATTGCTGTATAGTAAATAGAAAAATAAGCCGAAATTTATAAAGTGGGCCTTTTTCCGCCCAATCTTAAAAAGAAATAATAAAATAAAGTCTGGTAGGCATTCTTAATAGCATTTTTGGAAACTCTTGGAGAAGGTGCCTGGTAATGAATTGGCACCTCAAAGTTTCTTCGTTTACGTAATAAGTATCTTAATTCAGTCTGATAAAAATGTGCTTTGGATTTGAATTCATGCTGAATAATCTTTGCAACCACATCTCTGTGAAACCCTTGATAACCCGAAGTCATATCACGCAACTTAGTTCCTAATAATACATTGGCCAGTACAGTTCCGGTTTTAGATAACATTCTTCTTTTAAAAGGAGAATCTCCCATAGAGCCTCCATTGATAAACCTGCTGCCAAAAGCACATTCGTTTCCTTCATTTAGAACTCGAAGAAACATCGGGATAGCTCTCGGGTCGTGAGAAAGGCCTGCATCCATTTCAATAATTAAATCATGGCCAGCTTCGTAAGCTACCCGTAATCCTTTTACATATGCATCCACTACATTGCGGTTTTCGGGCGACCATACAGTAACATAACGTGGATCTTTTGCGCTTAATTCCTGGCAAAGTTCCAGGGTTCTGTCTTTGGAAGCTTTGTCGATTACAAAATATACATTACCTGGATGCAATTCGTTAATAACAAAATTCAGCATATCTATAAAAGGTACAAAATCCTCTTCTTCGTTAGCCAAAGGAATAACTATTGCCCACTTTTTGTAATAAAACATTTCTTACTTGGTTGATTAAAGCGCAAATTTAGAATTTTTTTGATAAGAATAAGGTTAAATAATAAAGCCCATGTAATAATGGGGTCAGAACTGTTAATCCTTTTTTAATTTACCCAGTGCTAATGTAAAACTGGTTGCCCTTTTTTTATCATCATTGTTTTTAAAATAATAGGAATAAAAATCAGAATACGTTTTACTCAGCTTCTGGTAAGAGTTAATGAAAGGTAATGTATCATTAATGTATTTGTCAAGATAGTCAGGGAAGCTGATATATTTGAACTTATTTCCTAATCGGCTACTTATTTCATTTATTATAGAAGTATGATAAGTAATTATTTCAGCATCCATAGAGTCTGATGGCAAATAGAATTTTGCAAAACGATAAAAATCTGATTTTAGCCTGCCACAATCAAATGAAAAATGCACATTTTTATTTTCCAAATGTTCCATGGTTGCTCCTTTTTCATGACCTATTCTTCCTCGCTCCGTTACTTTGGAATGTGCAATTAATGTATCAGTTAATCCGAAATATTCCTGGCAATAATAAAAGTCGACATAATACGCAAAACGGGCCTGTGTGCCGCCAACCAATGCCCTTACTTTTATGTCTTTAAAATATTTTTTGAACTCTTCACCTCTTTTTCTTTCTCTCCCAACATCCACACATGTGGTATAACAATATCGTTCATCCGCTACATCATCTATTATTAAGGAATTTATTCCGCTTTCTTCCTTAAGTTGATTAAACAATCTTAATCGAAAATAGGTTTCTGTAAAACATAACAACAGGAAGGAAAATAATAAAACATTGACATACTTTGTATTTAATGAACAAATAAAATAAAATATACTGAAACAGATAAACGGAACACAGGGAATGATGAAACGTGCATACATAAAATCACCGCCCACTTTGGCAACAAAAAATACCAGGTAAATAAAAAGAAGGAATAAGCATGTAATAAATGCAGCGTTCTCCTTTTTAAAAATGAATTGTTTTAATTCTCTTCGTTTCAATAAATGAATGAAAAGGTAACAAGGAATAAAAAAGATTAGTAAGGACGTAAAATGCGCTTTAAAATAAAGATAGATATAATGGAATCCTTTTGAAAAAAATGTTTCATCAGCCAGTTTATCGTAATAGGTATTTGGGAAAAGGAAACCATAATAATTGAACCGCCAGATGAAGTAAGGGATATAAATCAAAATAAATGCAAGATTAAACTGAAATACTCTTTTAAAAATGATTTGTAATTTTTCCTTTCCGCTTAGCATTCCAAAAACAAAAAGGAGATTGGCAGATGCTATTATTAATAATGTATCCGGCCGGGTTAATGCAGCAAGACATAAAAATAAGCCAGTAAATAAAAGTCGGAAAGCAGGAAGCAACCGGGAGAAAAAATAAATATAAAAGGAGACAGAAAGCAGAAAAGAAAAAAAAGCAACTTCCAATCCTCCTGTTGCCCATGTATTGTAATCATAATTGGTGGCAAGAGCAAAAGTGATAAAAGGAAAGAGGACTCTTTTTTTTTCAGAAGAAACCTTATAACCAATAACAGAGAATATTACCAATGTTCCAAGGGAAAAGAAAACACCTGCTATTTCTGCAATTAAGGGAACATTAAATTTTAAGCAGGCAAAAACAGAAAGGAACATCAACCATAAAAAGTCGGTATAACCTTCTACCTTTTCCCCGATATTAAAAACCATACCGTTACCGTTACAGAAATTCTCTACATAACGAAGCCCGATAAAAATATCATCACCCAGCCATCTTAACCGATAGGAAAAGAAACCACTGATAAGCATGGCAGCAAAGGAAAGGAGGACAAATAAATATTTTCTTTTCAAGGAGTTTTAAAACAAATATTTATTATAATAGGCATTATACTTTTTTTGAACTCAAAGCAATAGTGAACTTATTTTCCCTTTCTTTATCATTGTTGTTCTTAAAATAATAAAGATAAAAGTTATCATAATCCGCTTTTAGTTTATCGTAGGGTTCAGAAGCTAAACGGCTTTGTATATAATAGTCTAGGTACATTGGAAAGTCAGTATATTGAAAGTCGTCTCCCAATTTTGCTTTCAGTTGTGCAATTATTTTGGTGTCATAAGTAATTATTTCAGTCCTTATCTGGTAAGGAGAATAATTAATATTTGCAAAACGGAAAGTATCTTTTGTAATAGGTCGTGCATGAATAGGAAATACAAAATGGATGCTCTTGCTTTCAAAATATTCAATACTTCCATGCTTTTCATGACCTATTCGTTCCCTGTGTTCTATTTTAGAATGTGCAATCAATGTGTCCGTAAGCCCATGAAATTCCTGGATATAACTGAAATTAGCAAAATAACCCATGCATGCCTGTCCACCTTTAATCAACATTCTGGTTTCTATTCCATCAAAACAATTGTGGATTGCTTTTCCCATTTTTATTTCTTCCTGCATAGGATAATAGCTGGTGTAAACATAACGTTCGTCTGACACATCACCATTCCAGGTAATAATTTCCTTTCCGTTTTTATCTATGGCTTTAAATAAATCCATCCTGATAGTAGTTTCGATAAATCCTGCCAATATTAGCACTCCCAGAATAATGTTTACCCTGTTTGGTTTTGCTAATTTAATAACAGAATAAAAAATGATGAAATAGATAAATGGAGCAATAGGAATAATAAAACGAGCATACATAAAATCTCCTCCCACCTTTGCAACAAAGAAAATTAAATATAAATAAACAATTTTAACACTTAGTATAAATGCCGCATTCCACCTGTCATTTAAGAACTCATGAAGGTTATCTTTAAATTTGTTTTTTACCAAAGGAAGGATAATAAACAAAGGCAAAACAAATGCAAGGATGGAAACAAAATGTGGTTTGAAATACAGCCAGATGTATTGAAATCCCTTGCTGTAAGCACTTTCGTTACCTAACTTGTCATAGTATGTGTTCGGAAAAATAAATCCATAATAATTATACCTCCACAAAAAATAAGGGATATAAATAACAAGGATAGCCAGATTGAAAAATAACAATGTCTTGATTATTTTAACCAGTTCTTTTCGTTGAAAAAAAAGATTACAGGCACATAAAAGATTAGCTAAAAATACTATCAATAGGGTATCAGGGCGTGTCATCATGGCAAGACATAAAAACAAGCCGGTGAGTATGTATCTTTTCGTTTCTCTGATTTCAGAGAAGAAAAAAGTGTAAAAAGACGAACACAAAAGAAAACTAAACAGAGATGTTTCTAATCCGGAAGTAGCCCAGGTATTATAATCATAATTTAATGCAAGGGCAATGGTTACAAATGGAATGATGAGTTTCTTGTTTTTATTTGAAATTTTAAAAGCCATTGCCGAACAAAGAATCAATGTGCCAACCGAAGATAAAATACCCATTACCTGCACAGTAACCAAAGGGTCGCGTTTTAACCAAGTGAAAAAGCTAATAAGCATTATCCATAAAAAATCCGTGAATCCTTCTACCCTTTCTCCTTTATTATAAACCAGCCCATTCCCCTCAATAAAATTCTGCACATAACGTAAGGCAATAAATATATCATCTCCCAGCCATTTAAGTTTATAGGAATAAATTATGCTTATTAAAACAGCTATAGCGGAGATAATAATGAAAAGAGTTTTATTGTTTTGTTGAACAGATTGTACAGGAGGCTGAACTTTGGTTTTAGCTTTTGTTGCCATAAAGGATTATTTCATTTTGTTTCAAAAGTAGTAAAAAAAGAATAAAAAAACCCTTCCGGTATTATTCGGAAGGGTTCTGTAAAATTTAAGGGTTAAACTATTTCACAATTAACTTTCTGCTGAATTGCTGTCCTCCAACACTCAGATTAACAAAATAAACTCCACCAGAAAGTTTAGTGTTTTCAGCAACGGAATATTTATGTTGTCCTGCATTTAATTCCCCTTTATAAACATCCACTACCTCGCGACCAATAACATCGTAAACTTTAATGGTAACGTTTTGTTTAGCAGTCAATGAAAAATCAATCACTGTATTTTCGTTTGCAGGATTTGGATAAACAGCAAAATTTAAAGTGTTTTCTAATTCGCTGATACCAGTTGCTCCATTAATATTAATATCATCAATGTATATATTATTGCCTCCATTACTTGTAAATTCAAACTTTACAAATAAATCGGTAGAGGATGAAAACTGAGCCTGGGTGAGAGTTACTGTTTGAGTGGACCATTGACTTGCAGAAGGGACAAAGTTGGAAGTGGTAGGAGCTACCCCCGAAGCCATAGCTGCACCAATTAAAGCTTTTCTAAGTGTCCAGTTTTTCCCACAATTGGTTGAAACATATACTTTAAGTTGGTCATTATTTGCACTGGTTCGCTGTGCATAAGCCATTTTGAAAGACATCCCGATATTAGAGCCGGTAATCTGGGTCATATCAATAGATGGGCTGATTAACTCATCTACATAAGTACTTTGTGCAGCTGTGTTGGTAATCATTACCGATTTAGACCCTGTGGATGAAGCCATTCCTGTTTGTGTCCATGTATTTACTCCGGGATAAATATTATTTACCTGCCAATCGGCATTTGGAATAGCTCCGCCTGTTTCATATCCTTCGGAATAAAAATTAGCATTATACATAGCAACAGAAGGATTTACTCTTATATAACCTGTTTTTGTAGCATTTACCGATCCTGATGCATTAGAAACAGTTAAAGATGCATTATATATTCCCGGGGTATTGTAAGTGATTGTTGGGGTTGAATCAGTAGATGTCGCAGGGGTTCCTCCGGGAAAGGTCCAGCTCCATGAAGTTGGATTTCCATTCCACGAGATGTCAGTATATTTTAAACTGTCTCCGGCACAAAGAATATTTGAAGAACTACTGTTTGTAACAAAGTCTGCCAGGCATAAAACAGAAGATGTGCTTATTCCTGTTGCTGCTAAATTTGTGGTTGTCCATAAACTGCTTCTTTGAGAAGTAGTGCTCGTCAAAGCGGAACGCATTCGTGTTTTCTGACCAGCTGTAAACATATTGGAACAATAGGAATATTCCATAAAATTTTGTGTGTTTTCTATTGCAGGGGGGTTGCAGGTAGCATCACTTAAAGCACAGGTAGTATGACCTTTTGTTTCTGGAGTGTCAGAAACATTATCACTCACACCACAGGCAACTCCAGGGCTATTGGTTCCTCCCCAGGTATGTTTGAGATTCAAATAATGGCCTATTTCATGTGTAAGTGCTCTTGACGTTCCTGAATTTCCGGTCCCGATACTTCCTATGTAAGTGGATAAAATGATAATTCCATCAATGGCAGCAGGTGTTTGATTACTTGGTAAATATGCATAACCGGCTACTCCCGGATCTCCTATTGTTTTAACCACCCAGATATTCAGATATTTATTACGTGGCCATTGATTTAATTTTGAATTATCGTCAGCAGCGTTAGTCAGAGGTGTAAAAATCCTGTCAATTCCATTGGTGCAGTTTCCATTCGGGTCTTTCTGGGCCAAATGGAATTGAATCTCGCAATCGGCAGCTATGGATGTGAATGTAGGCACAACCTGTGAAATATCAGCATTTAACTTTCTATAATCATTATTTAAAACTCTCACTGCATCGTAAACCTGTGCATCCGAAATATTTTCAGTTCCGTTCTGATGAAGGATATGAAAAACAACCGGAATTGTATAAACGGTTAGCATAACATCTCTGTTTGTTTCCTGGTAACCTCTTGCAGCCGCTTCTTTGTCCTGTTGTTTATATATTTCTTCATCCTTATTATATTGTTCCTCCAGACCGGGGTTTGCTTCAAATAATCTTTTCATGGCCTCGGTGGTTCCACAATGTAAATAGTTGTCCTGGGCAAATAATGTTGTATTTGTTAGTGACAATGAAAGTAAACTGCATGCAAATGCAATTTTAATACGTAGCATTTTTTTCATTATTAAATTTTTGAATTGCGAAAGTAAGAAATTAATCGTAATCTTTAATGGAAATGGATACTCCGTTTATCGCATTTATTTTAGACAGCAATTTGAAGTACTTTTCGGAAATGACTTTTGGGTTCGCTAATTGATTGTTTTCATTGTATCCAATGAAATCTTCCAATCGGCTAAAATCCTCTTTGGATGCACTTCTTATCTCTTCCTGCATGTTGGTGTCTACCACACCAGGGGCTATCGAAAATATCCTGAATCCTTTATGAATACTTTCCAAGGGGTTTTCAGCCCTTATCTTTTGTTCGGCATCCACTACCCTGCTGAACATGTCCAGCCCGGCTTTGGATGAACAATACAATGCCCAGCCATCTATTGGAGTTCGGGCAGCACCGGAACTGATGTTTACAATTACCTTTTCAGCATCGGTGGTATCAAAACATTCAATAAAGGCATTGGTAAGAATAGAGGGAGCGATTAAATTTAAAGTATAATTTTTAATAATGGTGGATGCTTCCAGTTTACCGATTGGTTTTATAAAACCTAACGACCCGGCATTATTTATCAGATAAACTTTTTTAGCATGGGCATGTAACCCGAATTTAAAGTCGGTTACGGCATTCACATCCGTGAGGTCGAGATAATAATGTTTGTAATTGGGATGCTCAAGGCTGCATTGGCGTGACAAACCGATAACGTAATTCGCAGGGTTTTCCAGCAAATGTTCTGCAAATGCTTTTCCAATTCCCCTACTGGTGCCTGTTATATAATAGTAGTTCATCTTTTGACTTAGAATAATTTCAAATACGAAAGCGGACTTAATAATCTGAAATTTGAAATCCGGAATTAATTTAGCGCCTGTTTTAAATCAGCAAGTAAATCTTCTATATCTTCAATCCCAACACTCAGGCGAAGCATGGATTCCACCACTCCTGCTTTATCCCGTTCTTCTTTTGGTATAGATGCATGGGTCATAGTTGCGGGGTGATTAATCAATGATTCTACACCACCTAAAGACTCTGCCAAAGAAAACACTTTCATACTTGAAGCAATTTTAAAGGCATCTTCCTGTTTGTTTCCTTTCAGCGAAAACGAAATCATTCCACCAAAGTCGCGCATTTGTTTTTTAGCTATTTCATGGTTAGGATGGTCAGTAAAGCCGGGCCAATATAATTTATCAATCTTGGGATGTGTTTTTAAAAACTCAGCTACTTTTCTTCCGTTGAAACAATGACGTTCCATACGAATGTGCAGGGTTTTAATTCCCCTTAAAACAAGGAAACTATCCATTGGGCCCGGTACCGCTCCGCAACTATTATGAATAAAAGCCAGTTGAGTATACAGTTCGTCATCGCTGGTACAAAGGGCTCCCATAATCACATCGCTATGTCCGCCAAGGTATTTGGTAACCGAATGCATTACTATATCCGCTCCCAATGCAATTGGGTTTTGCAAATAAGGGGAAGCAAACGTATTATCTACGGCACAAATCAATTTATGTTCTTTCGCCAGTTTAGCGCATGCTTCAATGTCAATAATCTGCATCGTTGGATTGGTAGGAGTTTCCAGCCAGATCATTTTTGTATTTCCATTGATGTGTTTTTTGATGTTGTTCACATCTTTCATATCAATGAAATGAAACTTAATACCAAAGTTGGCAAATACTTTAGTAAACATTCTATAAGTACCACCATATAAATCATCTCCGGTAATTACCTCGTCACCGGGACGTAATAGTTTTGCCACCGCATCTGTAGCACCCATTCCGCTGCTGAAACACAGGCAATGTTTAGCTCCTTCCAGTTCGGCAAGGCACTTTTCCAAAGCTGTACGTGTAGGATTTTTCCCTCTTGCATAGGCATAACCTTTATGATTTCCCGGAGATGCCTGGGTATAAGTGGAAGTCTGGTAAATGGGAGTCATAATTGCTCCTGTACTTGGGTCAGGCTCTTGTCCTGCATGTATGGCTTTGGTTCCAAAGCCTAAGTTTTTTGTATCCGACATTTTAGTTTTTATTTATCTGCAAAGTTAATTTTATTTTAGTCTTTATTCGTTTCATTTTTTACAATACACATCACTTTCCTCCACCGGGTATTTCTTATCAAGATCAATGTTATTAAAGCCTTTTTTATTTCCCCACATAAATATTTTCTCAAAAAAAGGTAATAATTTATTCCCTTTTATTTGTTCCAGAAAATATACTTCATGCTCCTTTTCTTTTATTCCCATTTCATAAAGTATTTTATCGTGTTCTTTTATTCCAAGTGAATTGAAAAAATGTTTCATTCGGAAATACTCGCAAACATTACCACTCTCCAACCTGCCTGCAAAATAGAAAGGCATGAACCAACCAATAACATAACAACTTCCTGAAATTATTTTGCCAATTACATGAAAACGGAATTCATAATATTTTGAAATAGGAATAGCATATTGATTCATAATTTGCAATACTTCCTCGCAATGGTTCCATTCATCTATTTCAATCTGCCGAATTGCTATTTTCTCTTCCGGGTTTTTTACTGCCCCCGCATGTCCCTGGTAGGCAAATGCAGCAGCTTTTTCTGCTGAATAAGCTTTCTTAAGTAAATCAACTAATTCGGGGTGAGGGAGATTCATATTAATTATCTCTTCATTAAATTGCCAGAAGAGAATACCGTTTTATCCATTTTTGGTGGACTGGAAATATCATAATTAAATGATACACTATTAAGATAAGCAAAGATTTTCCCAATTTCTTCCTGGGTCAATCCTTTATAATGAAACGATTCTTTCTTTTGTGAGTAAATGTTTCCAGATGAGTGGTGTGTTTTATCTAATTTAAACATGTAACAAAAATAATATTAAGTTATTTCTATGCATTCTTAATCTTTCACCCTGTTAAATCTTAATGCTTTTAACATCCAATCAGGTAAAGGTTGCAATGCATCCCTCTTTCTGAGGTCGAGGTACCAGCCTAACTTTTTCATGATGGGAATCTTTTTTGTTTCCACAAATTCTATCAATGCTCCGTCAGGGTCTTCGATGTAACTAAAGTGTCCTGCGGCTTCGCCCATATCAAACTTTTCTCCGCTATCTACGGTAAACGGATGTCCTTTTGCTGCACAAAGTTCCTTCATCGCCTGTTGGTTGGTAATATCAAAACACAAATGAATAAAGCCCTGGTCGCCCCAGAAACGGTATTCAAATATTTTTCGTGGTGAGCGGTCGTATACTTTTACCAATTCTATTTCGCTTGAACCCAGCAATCGAGAAAAGGCTCCAACTCTTGGTTTGCTATGTTTGAGCAATACCCTGCGCACTTTGTTTGTGCCGGATGGCAGGTTTTTAAAATCTTCAAACACTCCTTCTTTATCATACACCACCGTATCGTATCCTAAAATATCAGAATAGAATTTCATCGAACGTTCCATATCTGTAACTCCAATCATGCAGCCAGCAGGACCTCCCGTAAGCTGTTTCCCTTCGCCAAACCATGAATCGCCTTTTACTACCTGGAATAAATTATGCCATGGGTCGCGAAGGAAGAAGGTATCATTGCCTCCTGCATCCTTGGTTAGCTCGCTCACCATGTTTACTTTTTTCGATTTCAAAAATTCATACGAACCTTTTACATCTTTCGATTTCATTCGTGTGCAATAGAATCCCAGGTCGCCCAATTGAATTTCGAAAGCAGAAGGTTCCGGAGTACGGCTGGTGTATTGCCATATTTCAAATCCTCCGCCACCGGCCATGTTGATGGCAAGTATGGCATGACGCTGATGTGGTTGTCCGCCTGTATAAGGTAGCATTAAATTGGCTTCTGCCGCTTCTTCAAAAATAGGAATGTCCATTCCGAAATGCTGGCGGTACCATTGAAATGCTTCATGAACATTAGGAATTCCTATTCCTACCTGTTGTATTCCTGCTATGGTTGGTTTTTTAGTCATTGTTTGTTTGTTGATTATTGCTACCTGTTTCCCCTGCCAGGGTTAACAAGTTTTACCCCTGTCAGGGTTTAGAACCCTGACAGGGGTAGTGCTTAATTATTATTCCGGTTTTTGTTTACGTATTATTTTAGAAAATAAATTGGGGAAGAACCTTTTTACCCAAACACTTCTGAGTTCTTTTCCTCCTATAAATATTTCTTCTTTATTATTTTTTATTGCCTGTATTATTTGTCTGGCACATTCTTCTGCACTTGTTCCCAGTTCTGTGCTTTCATCCATTTTGTTATGCTTGCTGCCATCGCTGGTAATTGCATTCACCGAAATATTGGTTTTAATTTTGCCTGGGCACACTATCAAAACATTTACATTGTCTTTATAAATTTCCATGCGCAGCGATTCGAAAAAACCATGCAAAGCATGTTTGGAAGCGGAATAAGCAGAACGGAAATAAAAACCAAACTTACCGGCAATACTGCTGATAACAATAATGTTCCCGCTTTTTTGTTTCAGCAGGTGCGGCAATACACTTTTGGTAAGTGCCACCGTTCCGAAAAAATTAACTTCCATTATTTTTCTGTCAATTTCTATCGGGCTGTCTTTGGTAAGCGACCGCTGGCTCATTCCGCCATTATTAATAAGAATATCTATTCTTCCGAATTTCGAAATGACGCGATGTGTTAACTCGTCAATGGTTGAGGTATTTGCTAAATCTAACGGGAGAATAAAAATATTTTCTTCAGCAATTTTCAAACTTTCTTTTACCCTGTTCAATTCCTCTATTCTGCGGGCTGACAATACCAGTTTTGCACCTTCGCGGGCAAATACCTGCACCAATGCTTCGCCAATGCCTGATGATGCTCCGGTAATCCAAACCACTTTATTTTCGAACGAGTTCATTGCCCACAAAAGTAGCTTTAATTTTTATACTAACTTTGTGAATATTATTAAACAAAAATGGTTAAGAAATTCTTTTTTATTGTTGCCTGTTTTTTACTGGTGGCTTGTTCTGACAATACCATCATTACTATTCCTGATAACGTTTTGTCGGAAGAAAAAATGGCGGGTGTGCTGACTGATATGCAACTGATGGAAGCTTCCATGAACATTACCGGGGTGGACCCGAAAAATGTAAGTATTGATATTGCAAGGACTAACCTTGCATTGAACATTGATGTGCTGAAGAAACACAACATTACTAAAAAACAATTTGACGATAGTTTTAGTTTTTACATTTATAACCCCACCTTGCTTAGCGAAGTGTACCAGCTGGTGTTAAACGATTTGAGCCGGATGCAAGCAGAAGTGCAAAAGAAGAAGTAGTAGGGTTTCTTTCTTTTAACAAAAACAACTTCTTATTTCTTTTCCTAAACTACTTTTTAAATTTTGCTTTTTAGACCTCACCCTGCTTCCACACGGACTCGCTCAAATAGCCACTGGCTATTTGCCGTCCTTGAAATAAGGGGAGGGGAGCCTTATCCTGAAGTGCTTTGTGAATAGATGTCTATTTGTTTTTTAATGTAGTTCGTCACCTCCCTCCCCCTCTCCTTTCTTCAAGGAGAGGGGATTAAGGGGTGAGGTCTTGAAATGGGATGCTGGTTTTCAAAAAATGTATGTAGTTTATTTCTTTTCCTTCAAATATAATTTACAGGTATCATTCACCGAATCATTTACCCCACGAAATTGATAATTCGGAAATGCTTTTTTTATTTTTTCATTCGAAAAAAATCTTTTTCTATGCGCTGATTGTGCGGTTTCCCTGGTAATTAAAGGTACTGCACCGGTAAGCAGGTGGCGGAGTTTTTCTGCCCTCCAGGCAAATGCACTTAATAGTTTTCCTGCTTTAATAGAAGGTTGGGCTTTATTAAAAGCCTGGTGCATCCAGTTAAAATAATTGCGGAACGAAACATTTTCAGCATTTAAAATAAACCGCTCGTTGCTTATGTCGCTTTCCATCAGCTTTATCATCAATGCTGCCACATCCCGCACATCCACAAATCCGTTGGCTCCATTGGTGTAAAATCGTATTCCCCTGTATCCTTTGCTGAACATATTGGCACTGCTTTGCTGCCAGTTGCCACCGCCTATAATTACCGAAGGATTAACAATCACTACATTTAAACCTTCTTCTGCAGCCCGCCATACTTCGCGCTCTGCAGCATATTTACTGATAGAATAATCTGAATTGTCAGGAGAAGATTTCCAGAACATAGCTTCGGTACATAGTTCCGAATTTTTGGCCCGGCCAATGGTAGCAATGGAACTGACGTGCAGAAACTTTCTAACCTTTTTTTCTCTGGCGGCATTCACCATGTTGGCAGTGCCTTCTATATTTATTTTCATCATCTCTTCCTGCAACCGTGGTTCGAACGAAACCATGGCCGCACAATGATATACTTCCGAAACACCTTCCATGGCGTCCATCAGCGAATACACATCCAGCAGGTCAGCTTCCACCCATTCTATATTTTGAAGCAGTTCATCGGCATTGGTGGTGTAATACGAAAATACTTTTTTTACATTGGCTGTATTGCTGTTGCTTCGGGTGATGACACGCACCTTTTTACCCGACTTGCATAAATCGTATAATAAATGGGTGCCCACTAATCCTGTACCGCCTGTAACTAAAATCATTTTGAGTTTGTTTTTTTCAACACAGAGTTCACCGATTTAAAAGAGTTTCACAGCGTCTCCGCAATTTAATTGCCGGCAAATTTACGGGTTTAATTGAAATGAGGAGAGAGATTTAAAACCTGACGTTTGTGGAGTGTTTTTTTTCAACACAGAGTTCACGGAGTTAAAAGAGTTTCACAGATTGTATTCTCTATAAAACTCAATTCTCTTTTTTTCAACACAGAGTTCACGGAGTTAAAGGAGTTGCACAGAGTGTATTCTCCGTAAAACTGAATTCTCTTTTTTTCAACACAGAGTTCGCGGAGTTAAAGGAGTTGCACAGAGTGTATTCTCCGTAAAACTGAATTCTCTTTTTTTC
>CANJYB010000012.1 GCA_947479085.1 Bacteroidota bacterium
GTTTCTGACTATTATAATATTTGGGTAGTTAGCGAAATCTGTAATGGTGGATTTGTTGGATATGCATCGTATCCAGTTGGGGGACTTTATGATGGATTAGTTATTGTTTCCACCTCTATGACAAGTACCAGTGGAACATTACCTCATGAGGTTGGTCACGGTTTTTTTCTTTATCATACCTTCAATGGTGATGGTGGTAATGTTTCTTGTCCGGTAGACACTAATTGTCTTATAAATGGAGATCTTGTATGCGATACGCCACCTCATAAACAAAGCGATTGCGGAACAACTAATCCATGTACTTCGGCTGGTGTGTGGGATAACAGCCGGTATAATTATATGGCTTATTGCCCTTTAGTCAACAGATTTACTCAAGGGCAGAAAGATAGAATTAGAGCTACAGCCATTGTTGCGCCCAGAGCAAGTTTACTAACTTCAGTAGGTTGTGGGCCTTTAGGAATTAATGAAAGTAGTAGTAGTAATATGTTTTCTGTTTTTCCTAATCCTACTCAAAGTATCATCAATGTAAGAGCAGATATAAAGCTTTTAGGCTCAGCTTATGTGATTTATGATAATACAGGTAAATTAGTTTTAACAGGAAAAATAACTTCTGAGAATACAGTTATTGAATTGGATAATTTATCAGATGGTATTTATTTGTTCAGTGTGGGAGAGAATTTGAAACAGACATTTAAGGTAATAAAAGAATAAAACCAGCCCATAACAGCGGGTTTAAGAAATTGGGGGTTCAGTGGTTAGTTGAACATTCTACCTCGCATCAACTTTTGTGGTGGCAGACAGTTTTGTGCTCCGAAATCGCCAACTTCTTAAACCCGCAAAACGTTATGGGCAAGTTTAAAAAACGACACAACGGAATGACACAGACAAGAGAACCAACGAAAATATGGCTTGACAGTTCTTAGAAGATATTTGTCAAATTTAAAAACTAAAGTTGAGACCAGAAACAACTGAAAAAACGGGGCGTGCTCTGAAAAGCCTTATGAGTAGGAGAAACTAAAAATTAAATATTATGGCAAGAAAAATGAAAGACGGTAAATTTGGCGAGGAAGGTAAAGCATATGCATTTGCTTCCAACAAAATACCTTGTGTAAATTGCAAAAAAATCCTAATCTATGACAAAAGCAAAGCGATACATACCTATAGCTCAATTGGTATCCTTGGTAAAAATGATCATAAGCAATTTTGTAGCTGGAAATGTGCAGAACAATATCATGGTTAAGAAATCTTTCTATACAAAATTTCAATCAAAAATCTGGGGTTAAAACCCCAGATTTCAACATATTAAATTTATTTATGAAAAAAATTGTTGATTTTTATAAAAACCTTCTTGGCTTCGATGAATTCTATAATATTGCTTTATATAACTCAACAAAAGACAAAAATGAATACATCCAAAATATTGAATATTTAAATGGGATAAAAAAAGGAATAAATATTACTTCAAATAATAATGAAATAATAGCAATCGAAGGCGAATATCGTTTAGATGTACCAGTGTGGTTCGGAGATATGCGCATTGCAAAAAATCGAATAATTGTATTTGGTCTAGAACCAAGAGACACAAATCCTGATTTTAACATGGAAAAAATAGGCAATAAAATTTTTGCTAGTCCCTTTGGAGTTGACAGATGGAACGTGTTTTCAAGTGTTAAAAGAAAGCCACAGAATAGATATTTCAGGGTATTCAAAGAGTTAATCGATAATAAGGAAAACTTTGTATTGTTCAGCGACATAGTAAAAGATTATCAAATATTTTCGGACATTAATAAAAACCGTAAAAACGACTTAAATGCAAGGGCTTTATTTTTTTCAAAAGCAGAAAAAGAACTAGAGCATTTAACTGAAGAAATCAATAACATTAAACCAACTCATATAATTACGTTAGGAAATGACTCCTTCACTTTTTTATCAAAATATTATCCCCATATTACACATAGATTAAGACACCCAGCAAATGGAGGTGAAACTAAAGCTACAGAGATGCTGAAAAAAATAATGCTCAAAGAAATAGAAAAAGACTTAAGCGAAGGTACTACCAACCTGTTGCTGAACCTGGATAACCTGAGATACATTAACAGCAGCGGACTCACCGTATTAATAAATGTGCTTGCACAGGTAAACAATGCAGGCGGCAAACTGGCACTCTGCAATGTAAATGAAAAAATAAATAACCTGCTGTTCATT
The DNA here is from genome assembly GCA_947479085.1 of Bacteroidota bacterium. Lineage (GTDB taxonomy): Bacteria > Bacteroidota > Bacteroidia > 2-12-FULL-35-15 > 2-12-FULL-35-15 > 2-12-FULL-35-15. Next base: position 2,206 of record CANJYB010000012.1, read on the forward strand.
ACCAAACTCCTCGATAAATTTCAAGTATTCGAAAATCGCGAAGCAGCCATTGCATCGTTTGCGTAAAACAAAAACAGAAAGAACATAGCTTATTTTGTATTTCTTTTGGAGATAATTCTTTGTAATAGTGTTTGACAAATTATTTCCACCTATTTCCATCCCTTGCACTTTTATATTTTGTAGTTTTGCGCACTTTTTTATAAATCAGCAATGAGCATAGATCATCGGTACTCTCAAAAACTCTCCACAGCAGGGCTTCTTGTAACATTAGGAATTATTTTTGGAGATATTGGGACCTCTCCGCTTTACGTATTAAGCGCAATAGTTGGCGATAAACCTATAGATGTGGAAACCATCAAAGGTGGGCTTTCCTGTATTTTCTGGACACTTACTTTACAAACCACACTTAAATATGTAATTCTTACCCTACGGGCGGATAATAAAGGAGAAGGTGGTATCTTTTCATTGTACGCATTGGTTCGTAGGGCAAAAATTAAATGGCTGATGTTTCCGGCCATCATTGGCGGTAGTGCTTTATTAGCCGATGGAATCATTACTCCTCCCATTTCAGTAGCATCAGCCATCGAAGGCTTGCGCGACCTGAACCCGGAAATCAAAACAGTTCCAATTGTATTGGCAATATTGGTTGGAATGTTCTTTATCCAGCAATTCGGAACCAAGTTTATCGGGAAGTTCTTTGGCCCTGTTATGTTGGTTTGGTTTATATTGTTAAGTGTATTAGGGGTAGCCCAAATTGCTACCAACGTAAATGTCCTTTCTTCAATAAATCCTTATTACGCTTATAAATTATTGTTTTTACATCCTTCCGGATTTCTGGTGTTAGGTGCGGTTTTTCTTTGTACCACGGGTGCCGAAGCATTGTATTCTGACCTTGGACATTGTGGCAGGGCCAATATCCGTACCTCATGGATATTTGTAAAAATAGCGTTATTGCTTAACTATTTCGGTCAGGGAGCATGGCTTATTTCCCAAAGTGGAACTTTGCTTGGAAAACAAAACCCTTTTTATGCCATCATGCCACAGTGGTTTGTTCCAATGGGAATAGCGATAGCAACCATGGCTACCATTGTAGCCAGTCAGGCATTAATAAGCGGTTCGTTTACATTAATCAACGAGGCCATGCGGTTAAACTTCTGGCCCAAAGTAAAAGTAAAGTATCCTTCCGATTTAAAAGGACAATTGTACATCCCTAGTGTAAACTGGTTATTATTATCAGGCTGTATTGCCATCACCATTTATTTCCAGGAATCATCTGGTATGCAGGCAGCTTACGGACTGGCTATTGTACTAACCATGTTAATGACTACTACCCTGCTTACTTATTATATGATAATTAAACGCTTTAATAAGATATTTATTGTCACTATCTTTATTATGTACTTAATAATAGAAAGCTCTTTCCTGATTGCAAATCTGCATAAATTTTCTCATGGCGGATGGATAACATTGATGATAGCCTCCCTGCTTATTACCGTTATGTTGGTTTGGTATTATGCAAGAAAAATACGAAACCGCTATGTAGAGTTTGTAAAGCTGGCAGATTACCTTCCTGTTCTGGAGGATTTAAGCCGGGATTTATCTGTGCCTAAATATGCCACCCACCTTGTTTACCTTACCAGTGCTGATAACCGTGAAGAAATAGAGTCGAAGGTTATTTATTCCATTATGCAGAAACAACCTAAGCGGGCTGATATTTATTGGTTTGTGCATGTGGATGTTATAGATGAACCTTACAGGATGGAATATAAAGTTAGTGAGTTTATTCACGATGATGTTATCCGTATCGACTTCCGTTTAGGTTTCAGGGTAGCACCAAGAATTAATTTAATGTTCCGTAAGGTGGTGGAAGATATGGTACGAAACAAAGAAGTGGATATTACCAGCCGTTATAAATCGTTGAACAAAAACAATGTAATCGGTGATTTCCGTTTTATTGTAATAGAGAAGTTTTTGTCTTATGAAAACGAATTGCCATTAATAGAAAGAATAGTGCTAGACATTTATTTCTTTATGAAACATTACAGTTTGTCAGAAGAAAAGGCATTTGGTCTAGATACCAGTTCAGTAACTGTTGAAACAGTTCCATTAATCATTTCTCAGCCAAAAGAATTAAATTTAAAACGGGTTATTTAAAAAAAAGTTCAACGAAATGACTTCTATTTAAAAAGAAATACCTAAAATTGAACTCTGAAAAAACAAAACAGGTTTTATGCATGCACCAAGTACCCCAGTTGACTTCCTTCCGATAGCATTAATGTTCATTGTAGCAGGAGGTTTCGTGGTTACCACACTATGGGTAACCCATCTTTTAGGTCCAAAACGTAAATCAAAAATCAAAACAGATACCTTCGAATGTGGTATCGAATCGCAAGGGAATGCCCGTATCCCTTTTTCCATTAAATATTTTCTTGTCGCCATCTTATTTGTACTTTTTGATGTGGAGGTGATATTTATGTATCCTTGGGCAGTTAATTTTAAAGAACTTGGATTAACCGGCTTTATGGAAATGCTGACTTTTGTTGGCTTTCTGTTGGTTGGGTTTTATTATATATTAAAGAAAGGAGCATTAAAATGGGAGTAATCGAAAAATCTAAAATAGAAACTGTTATCGCTCCTCCGGGAATTGAAGGGCCAGGTTTTTTTGCTACCCGGGTAGATAAAGTAGTGGGAATGGCAAGAGCAAACTCATTATGGCCCCTTCCTTTCGCTACTTCTTGTTGCGGTATCGAGTTCATGGCAACAATGGCTTCAACCTACGACTTAGCTCGTTTTGGTTCAGAACGTTTAAGTTTCTCACCACGTCAGGCAGACTTATTAATGGTAATGGGAACCATCGCTAAAAAGATGGGACCTGTATTACGTCAGGTTTACGAACAAATGGCAGAACCTCGTTGGGTATTGTCAATGGGTGCATGTGCTTCCAGCGGAGGTGTATTTGATACGTATAGCGTATTACAAGGGATAGACAGAATCATCCCGGTAGATGTTTATATCCCGGGCTGTCCCCCAAGACCCGAACAAGTATTGGATGGCATTATGCAAATACAGAAATTGGTAGAATCAGAATCAATAAGAAGAAGAGATACTCCTGAATATAAAGCAATGTTGGCAAAATACGGGATAGAATAAGATATGACAACCACACTTTTAGATACGGTAGGAGAAAAATTAAAAACCAAATTCGGAGAAGGAATCATTTCTTCCGAACAACAATACGATTTTCCTGTGTTTACAGTTAATATCAATGTTATTTATGATGTATTAAAGTTTTTGAAAGAAGACGATGAGATGGGATATACATTTCTGACCACTTTGTGTGGTTTGCATTACCCTAATCATGCAGGAAAGGAAATAGGTGTAATGTACCAATTGCATAACATGCAAAAGAATTTAAGAATCCGGTTAAAAACATTTGTAAGTGTTAACGAACCTAAAGTTCCAACAGTTACTACTTTGTTTCCTACAGCTAACTGGATGGAAAGACAGGAATATGATTTTTTTGGAATACAATTTACTGGACATCCTAATTTAAAACGAATACTGAATGTAGACGATATGGTTGCTTTTCCGATGAGAAAGGAATTTCCTCTGGAAGATGGAACAAGAGATGATAAGGATGATAAAATGTTTGGACGATAAAAATGAGCAAGGATAAACATATTACCGATATTGAAGAGAAAGAGTATACCACTCTTAACCTTGGTCCTACACACCCTGCAACACATGGTATTTTCCAGAATGTGTTAAAGATGGATGGAGAAATTGTTATTGAAGGAGAATCTACTGTTGGTTACATTCATCGTGCATTCGAAAAGATAGCAGAGCATAGACCTTATTATCAAATTACAATTTTAACAGATAGATTGAACTACTGTTCATCACCAATCAATAATATGGGTTGGCATTTAACAGTAGAAAAGTTATTGAAGATTGAGATTCCAAAACGTGTACAATATTTACGCGTTATTATAATGGAACTTGCCCGTATCTCAGACCATATCATTTGCAATAGTGTTGTAGGGGTTGATACCGGTGCAATGACTGGTTTCCTTTATATTTTCCAATTACGAGAAAATATTTACGATATTTTTGAAGAGTTATGTGGCGCTCGTTTAACTACTAACATTGGTCGCATTGGAGGATTGGAAAGAGATTTCACACCGCGCGCATGGGAGTTGATTGACATCTTTATAAAGAAATTTGAACCTGCTTTAAAAGAATTTGAAAACCTGCTGATGCGTAACCGTATCTTTATGGATAGAGTAATTGATTGTGGCCCTATTACTGCCGAAAAAGCACTGGCTTATGGTTTTACAGGACCCAACCTTCGTGCTGCAGGTGTTGATTACGATGTGCGTGTTATGAATCCATATTGTTCTTACGAAGAGTTTGATTTCACTATTCCTGTTGGAACCAATGGCGATACTTATGATAGATTTATGGTTCGTGAGCAGGAAATGTGGGAGAGTTTAAAAATAGTAAAACAAGCAATTGAAAAAGTAAAAAAGGAACCTGCAGGGGTTTTTCACGCTGATGTCCCTGAATTTTATCTTCCTCCAAAAGAAGAAGTGTATAACAATATGGAAGCTTTGATTTACCATTTCAAAATTGTAATGGGCGAATCGGATGTTCCTGTGGGAGAAGTTTATCAAGCTGTTGAAGGTGGAAATGGAGAATTAGGTTTTTATTTAATCAGTGACGGAGGACGTACTCCATACAGAATGCACATTCGCAGACCATGCTTTATTTATTACCAGGCATATACGGATATGATTAAAGGAGGAATGTTGAGTGATGCTATTCTTACTATGAGCAGCATGAATGTGATTGCGGGGGAATTAGATGCATAAAAGAGTTTAGAATAAAATGTCAAAAGAGATAAAATTTAACGAAGAAACGCTTGCATTGTGTCACAAGATGATGAAGCGTTATCCGGAAGGCAAGCATAAGTCGGCTATTATCCCGATTTTGCATATTGCACAAGCTGAATTTGGCGGCTGGCTAAGCCCTGAAGTGATGGATTATGTGGCTTCCATTCTTAAAATACAATCAATAGAGGTGTATGAAGTGGCATCGTTTTATTCGATGTTTAATTTACAGCCTGTTGGAAAATGTGTGCTTGATATTTGCAGAACCTCTTCATGCTGGGTTCGTGGAGCAGAAGATGTGGTAAAACATTTAGAAAAAAAATTAGGAATAAAAGCTGGCGAAACTACAAAGGATGGAATGTTTACCATTAAAATGGTGGAATGTTTAGGAAGCTGTGGTACAGCACCAATGTTGCAATGCGGAGCTTCTTATCACGAAAATTTAACACTGGATAAGGTTGATAAGCTGATTGAAGACTATCGCACAGCTGGAAAACAAAGAAGTTATACTGATTTAGATTATAAGAATACGTTATAATATCAATGGGAAGAAAATTATTAATTCATAACGACAAGGTTCCGAATATTCATACACTGGAAGTATATCGCCAGAATGGCGGATATGCTTCAGTTGAAAAGGCATTGAAAACAATGACTCCTGAAGCAGTGGTGGAAGAGGTTAAAAAATCGGGATTGAGAGGAAGAGGAGGTGCAGGGTTTCCGACAGGAATGAAATGGAGTTTTCTTGCAAAACCTCCGGGAGTGGAGCGTTACCTTGTTTGTAATGCAGACGAATCAGAACCGGGAACTTTTAAGGACAGGTATTTAATGGAAAAAATTCCTCATGCCTTAATTGAAGGAATGATTACTTCGAGTTATGCTTTGGGTGCTAAAACATCTTACATCTATATAAGAGGAGAGTATTTTTATGTTGCACGTATTCTGGAAACAGCAATTGAAGAAGCTTATGCGGCAGGACTTTTAGGGAAAAATATATTAGGAACCGATTTCTCACACGATTGTTACGTACAGGTTGGAGCAGGTGCTTATATCTGCGGTGAAGAAACTGCATTACTTGAATCATTGGAAGGAAAACGCGGTAACCCACGTATTAAGCCACCATTCCCTGCCATTGCAGGATTGTATGGTTGCCCTACTGTGGTAAATAATGTGGAGACAATTGCAGCTGTTTGTCCAATCATTAATATGGGTGGGGACGAATATGCAAAAATCGGTATTGGAAGAAGTACAGGAACGAAACTAATTTCGGCTTCAGGGCACATTAATAAACCAGGGACTTACGAGATTGAATTGGGTATTCCGGTTGAAGAATTTATTTACTCGGATGAATATTGTGGTGGAATTATTAACGGAAGAAAATTAAAAGCTGTGGTTGCTGGGGGTTCATCGGTGCCTGTATTACCTGCAGAATTAATATTAAAAACAGATAAGGGTGAACCTCGCCTGATGACTTACGAGAGTTTAAGTGAAGGAGGTTTTATCTCAGGAACCATGTTAGGTTCGGGTGGTTTTATTGTTTATGACGAAACTACAAGTATTGTAAAAAATCTTTATACGTTTGCACGCTTTTATCATCACGAAAGTTGCGGACAATGTTCTCCTTGCCGTGAAGGTACGGGGTGGATGGAGAAAATTCTCCACCGGATTATTGAAGGACATGGTAAACCAAGCGATATTGATTTGCTTTGGGATATTCAGCGCAAGATAGAAGGTAATACTATTTGCCCGCTTGGGGATGCCGCTGCCTGGCCGGTGGCAAGTGCAATAAGACATTTTAGGAAGGAATTTGAGGCATATATTAATCATCCGGAGAAGATAAAGGATGCAATGCCTATTATATAATTTGAATATATTGCAGGGAGCGTAAAAGTAACTTGAAAAAGGAAATAAAATGCCAAAAGTAACGATAGACGGACATACGATAGAAGTACCTGATGGGACAACCATTTTGCAGGCAGCAAGGATGATTATGGATAAAGGGGAAGGCAATGGAGAAAATATTGCTCCTCCTACCATGTGCTATTATTCAAAATTGAAAACCAGCGGTGGTTATTGCAGGACTTGTATTGTAAAGGTTTCGAAAGGCTCGGAGAAGGACCCGAGACCAATGCCTAAGCCTGTGGCAAGTTGCAGAACTAATGTAATGGACGGAATGGAGGTTCAGAATATTACTTCTCCTGAATTACTCGAAGCAAGAAAAGGTGTGGTGGAATTTTTACTTATTAATCATCCATTGGATTGTCCTATCTGTGACCAGGCGGGAGAATGTCATTTGCAGGATTTAGGTTACGAGCACGGGTTGGCAAAAACACGTTATGATTTTAAGAGAAGAACATTTAATTTAATTGATATTGGCCCCTATATAAAATTGCACATGACGCGTTGCATTATGTGTTTCCGTTGTATTAAGGTGGCTGACCAGATTACCAATCATCGTTACCAGGGGATGCTTTTCCGTGGTGATGCTTCCGAAATAAGCACTTACATAGAGAAAGCAATTGATAATGATTTTTCCGGAAATGTGATTGATGTTTGTCCGGTTGGAGCATTGACTGATAGAACATTTAGATTTAAAAGTCGTGTATGGTTTACCAAACCGATGGATGCACACCGTAATTGCACCAAATGTTCGGGCAAGGTGGCTTTATGGTTAAAAGATAATGAAGTATTGCGTGTTACGAGCCGCAAGGATAAATGGGGAGAGGCAGAAGAGTGGATTTGTAATGAATGCAGATTTGAGAAAAAAGATATTAAGGATTGGGTTATAGAAGGGCCAAGGCATATAGACCGTCATTCTGTGATTTCGGCAAATCATTATGAGAGTCTAGCGCAGTTGAAATTGGATATTGGTAAGCAACAAAAACAATTAAACGGGAAATCCTAAAGTCGATTCAATGAAAATAAAAAAAATACTCAAATGGTTATTAATAATTATTGTTTTAGTAATTGTAGGAGGATTAAGTTATATTAAGATAGCTTTGCCAAATGTAGGTGATGCACCAGATATGAAAGTGGAAGCTACTCCTGAACGTATTGCAAGAGGAGAATATTTAGCTAACCATGTTACAGTTTGTATTGATTGTCATTCATCGCGCGACTGGAGCAAGTTTTCGGGACCTCCTAAAGAAGGGACCTACGGCAAAGGAGGTGAGTTGTTTGATCAGAAATTTGGTTTTCCGGGGTCGTATACATCAAAAAACATTACTCCTGCAAACATTTCAAACTGGACAGATGGTGAATTATTCAGAGTGATTACCACGGGTGTGACAAAAGATGGAAGGGCAATGTTTCCTGTAATGCCATACAGGTATTACGGACAGATGGATGAGGAAGATATTAAATGTATTATAGCTTATATCAGAACGTTGAAACCAATTGAAAATAAAACAGCAGAATGTGTATCTGATTTTCCAATGAATTTTATTATTAATACAATTCCTAAAAAAGCAAACTTTCAAAAACGACCGCCTGAAACAGACGTTTTGGCAACCGGGAAATATTTGGTAAATGCAACAGCATGTATTGAGTGTCATACAAAATTTGATAAAGGACAATTGGTTGCAGGAACTGAATTTGGCGGAGGAAGAGAGTTTCCTTTTCCTGATGGTTCGAAAGTTTGTTCGGGAAATATTACTCCTGATATTGAAACTGGTATTGGTTCGTGGAGTAAGGATAAATTTATCAGTTTGTTTCATTCACGTTCTGACTCAACAACTTTGAACACTAATTTGAAGCCGGGGGATTTTAATTCCATTATGCCATGGACGATGTATGGTAAAATGACGGATGCTGATTTGGAAGCAATTTATACTTATTTGAGAACGGTTACACCCATTAAGAATGATGTGGTGAAATATACAGCAGCTAATAGAATATGACATTAAGCTTTCTTATTTATAAAGTAATTTTAGTACTGATAATTTTTGCAATTACTTTATTAGTTGCAACATACAGTACTTATGCAGAGCGAAAGATTGCCGCCTTTTTACAAGATCGTATTGGTCCTGATAGGGCCGGTCCGTTTGGTATTCTTCAACCATTAGCTGATGCGGTGAAAATGTTCATGAAGGAGGAAATGATACCGAGTGTATCTAACCGGATGTTGTTTATTATTGGTCCTGGAGTTTGTATGCTTACCGCCTGTATGACAGGTGTGGTAATTCCTTGGGGGCCATCCATGAATATTGGCGGAACAGAATATCCTTTACAAATAACTGATTTGAACATCGGGATACTTTATTTATTTGGAGTTATTTCGTTAGGAGTTTATGGAATTATGATTGGTGGTTGGGCATCAAACAATAAATTTTCTTTGCTTGGAGCTATTCGTGCCTCATCGCAAATGATTAGTTACGAAGTAGCAATGGGCTTATCCATTATTGCATTAGTAATGACTACAGGTACTTTAAGTTTAGGGCAAATTGCCGCTGACCAACCGGGAGCACATTGGAATGTATTTATACAACCATTAGGGTTTTTAATATTTATTATTTGTGCATTTGCGGAAACTAATCGTGCACCATTTGATTTACCTGAATGTGAAACAGAGTTGGTGGGTGGTTATCATACTGAGTACAGCTCCATGAAACTTGGTTTCTTTTTATTTGCCGAATACATTAATATGTTTATTTCGTCTGCGGTGATTTCTACATTTTACTTCGGAGGTTATAACATGCCTTTCATTGCACGTTTTGTGCATGATCCAAATTGGTTAGCTGTTTTAGGTTTCGTATTTTTATTTACAAAAATATCATTTTTTATATTTGTGTTCATGTGGGTTCGTTGGACATTGCCTCGTTTCCGATATGACCAATTAATGAATTTGGGTTGGAAAGTATTAATTCCGTTGTCTATTTTAAACCTTGTTGTTACAGGAGGCTGGATGATGAGAATGGAGATATATCATTTTTTTATTAAGTAAAAAGTAGAATGCAAGCACTAACAAACAGGTCAAAAGTAGTTGCCAAGAAAGAAATGACTTTTATTGAAAAGTTATATCTGCCTGCTATTTTCAGTGGAATGATAATAACATTCAAACATTTTTTCAGACGTAAACCGACCATTAAATATCCTGAACAGATTCGTCCTTTCAGCGGTGTGTATCGCGGACAGCATGTTTTGAAGCGTGATGAAATAGGTGCGGAACGTTGCACAGCTTGCGGACTATGTGCAGTTGCCTGTCCTGCTGAAGCGATTACTATGACTTCGGCTGAGCGTAAGCCAGGGGAAGAAGGTTTATATCGCGAAGAAAAGTATGCAGCTACTTACGAAATAAATATGTTACGTTGTATTTTTTGTGGTGATTGTGAAGATGCATGTCCTAAAGAGGCAATTTTTCTAACCGACAGAAAAGTGGATAGCTTATATACCCGTAAAGAGTTTGTTTACGGAAAAAATATTTTGGTGGAATCGAAAGAGAATCCTATAAGTTTAGTAAAACGTCAAACGCCACAAGTGAAAGAATTTAAGCACCATGTGGAATTTGCGCATAATCAAACTTACGATAAACAAAAGAAAGTAAAGAATAGCAGTCATTAGTTTTAACTGCGAATAATTAAAATATGATTACAACTTATTTATTTTACCTGCTATCGTTCCTGGCCATTATGTTTGGCTCTATGGTGGTGCTTTCAAAGAATCCGGTGCATAGTGTATTGTATCTTGTATTGACTTTTTTTACTATTGCAGGTCACTACGTTTTATTAAATGCGCAGTTTTTAGCTGCTGTACACGTTATTGTTTATGCAGGTGCCATTATGGTACTCTTCCTTTTTGTAATCATGCTTCTTAATTTGAACAAAGAAACTGAACCGCATAAAAGCATCTGGTTAAAGGCTTCTGCAGCGGTTGCTTCGGGTTCGTTATTGGTAGTTTTGGTTGGGTCTTTAAAAGGAGCGTCAACTATTCAATCAATAAATGCATTTAACCCTAATATTGGTCTTATTGAAAATCTGGGAACAACACTGTTTCGCGATTTCTTATTACCATTTGAAGTGTCATCCATATTGCTTTTGGCAGCCATGGTTGGAGCAGTAATGTTAGGTAAGAAAAGTATTAAATAATTTTAAAATGAACAGCGCAATACAGGTAATTCCGTTAGAGTGGTATTTATTATTAAGCACAGTATTATTCACTATAGGTGTATTGGGTGTGCTTTTCAGACGTAACGCCATAATTATATTTATGTCTATCGAATTAATGCTTAATGCAGTTAACCTTTTATTGGTAGCCTTTTCAAGTTTTTTATCGGATAGTAAAGGACAGGTATTTGTGTTTTTTATTATGGCTGTTGCTGCGGCCGAAGTAGCAGTAGGGTTGGCAATATTGATGATGGTATATCGAAATACCAAATCATCCGATATAAATACGTTGAATAAATTAAAGTGGTAATTTAAAGTATATGATAAACTTAGTTGGATTAGTGCCTTTGCTTCCTTTAATCGGATTTCTGATTATTGGATTATTCGGGAAGTCATTATCAAAAGGAATTGTTGGTATTATTGGTTGTGGTTCTGTTTTGGCAGCATTCGCCATTTCATTAGGAATATTTTTTCAACTCACCGGACAAGCAGAAAAGTCTGTAACTATTGACCTGTTCAGTTGGATTACTGCAGGGAAATTATCCATTCCTTTCTCTTTTTTGATTGACCCTTTATCTTCTTTATTCTTATTAATAATTACCGGTATTGGTTTTTTAATACATGTTTATTCTACCGGTTACATGAGTCACGATGAAGGTTTCTCTCGTTTCTTTGCGTATTTAAATCTGTTTATTTTCTTTATGTTATTGCTGGTATTAGGCTCTAACTATTTAATCATGTTTGTTGGTTGGGAAGGCGTAGGATTATGTTCTTATTTATTGATTGGATTCTGGTTCAAGAACACAGCGTATAATAATGCCGCCAAAAAAGCATTTGTGATGAACCGTATCGGGGATTTAGGTTTTCTGTTGGGAATAATATTAATCTTTGTAACTTTTGGAAGTATCGGATACCATGATGTGTTTGAACAAGCCAAAAATATGGCTTCAGGAAATCCGGTTTTAACTTCCATTACTTTATTGTTATTTATTGGTGCGATGGGAAAAAGCGCACAGCTTCCTTTATACACATGGTTGCCTGATGCGATGGCCGGACCAACGCCTGTATCTGCATTAATCCATGCTGCAACGATGGTTACCGCAGGTATTTATATGGTCGCCCGTTCCAACATTTTATATACACTTTCTCCAATAGCAATGGAAACTGTTGCAATTATTGGAATTTGTACTGCATTATTTGCTGCAACAATTGGCTTGGCACAAAATGATATTAAGAAAGTATTGGCTTATTCAACCGTTTCTCAATTGGGATATATGTTCCTTGCATTGGGGGTTGGTGCATATACTGGAGCCGTATTCCATGTAATGACACATGCTTTTTTCAAAGCATTATTATTCCTTGGAGCAGGAAGTGTTATTCACGCTATGAGCGGAGAACAGGATATACGTAAGATGGGAGGATTGAAAAAACATTTACCAATCACTCACATTACTTTTTTATTAGGAACACTTGCAATTGCAGGCTGTCCTCCTTTTTCGGGTTTCTTTTCCAAAGATGAAATACTTGCCAATGCGTTTGAGAACAATAAACTATTGTGGTTCCTTGGTGTGTTAGGTGCTGCCATGACTACTTTTTATATGTTCCGTTTATACTTCCTTACGTTTAAAGGAGATTTCAGAGGAACAAAAGAGCAACACCATCATTTGCATGAATCTCCAAAGTCAATGACTATACCATTGGTTATACTTGCTATCCTTTCTGTAATTGGAGGTTTTGTTGGCATCCCTGAAGTATTGGGTGGAAAACATTTCCTTGAAGAATTCCTGAAACCCGTATTTGAAGATTCTTCGTTCCGCATGGTTCATAGTCTTTCTCACGATACAGAATATATACTTATGGGGATTGCTGTAATTGTTATGGCGGCTTCCTTGTATTATGCTTATACTGTTTATGTCAAAAACAAAACATTACCAGCAGCCGAAAATGAAGAACTAAAACCAGTTCATTTAATGGTTTATAAAAAATATTGGGTAGATGAAATTTATGAAAACGTAATTACCAAACCATTAAATTTCTTTTCAGATGCTTTGCATAAGGTGGTGGATAACCAGGTTGTGGATGGTCTTGTGAATGGAGTGGGGAGAGTGGTTACTTGGTTTAGCGGAATACTCCGTTATGCGCAAACAGGTAATATTGGTTTTTATGTATTTGTGATGGCGATTGGGATTGTACTTATTTTGTGTACGCGGATACTTTAGCAAATATTAAATTTACATATCCAACAATTGAATAGTTGAGTTTAGAATTTTAAAACATTTATGATTACATTATTATTAATATTTTTTCCATTAGTTGCAGCATTGCTGTTATTGTTTGTAAAAGGGCAACAAGTGAGAAACATGGCACTTGGTGCGGCAATAATTGAATTTGCAATTGTGGTGTTTGCACTTACACAATACCAGCAAGGGAATACAACTCAATTTGAAGTAAGTTATAATTGGATAAATTCGCTTGGAATAACTTTTCATGTGGGAATGGATGGTATTTCTTTATTGATGGTTTTGCTAACCACTTTCTTAGTGCCAATAATTATTCTTACCTCATTTAACAGAGAATACAGCAATCCTTCTTATTTCTATTCATTATTACTGGCCATGCAATTCGCATTGGTTGGGGTGTTTGTATCTCTTGATGGATTCTTATTTTACATCTTCTGGGAATTAGCCTTGATACCTATCTACTTCATTTGTTTATTATGGGGAGGAGAAAACAGGGCAAGAATTACATTCAAATTTTTTGTTTACACATTATCTGGAAGTTTATTAATGCTCGGAGGTTTAATATACCTTTACCTGCATACCTCAGGAACCCACACTTTTAATATCCAGGCATTATACTTAGCCGGACAAAGTTTAGACATGGCACACCAGGGATTTGTTTTCTGGGCAATGTTTATGGCCTTTGCCATCAAAATGCCAATCTTCCCTTTTCATACATGGCAACCGGATACATACACTGTTGCCCCAACACCGGGAACAATGATGCTTTCCGGTATTATGCTAAAGATGGGAACTTATGGTGTTATTCGATGGTTGTTGCCTGTTGTTCCTTTGGGTGTTCAGGATTGGGCAAATGTTGCTATCGGACTTTCCGTAATTGGGATTGTGTATGCATCTTGTATTGCTATTGTTCAAAAAGACTTTAAACGATTAATAGCTTATTCTTCAATAGCTCACGTTGGATTAATATCTGCAGGTATTCTTTCTGCAAATGTTCAGGGTGTGCAGGGAGCGATGATTCAAATGCTAAGCCACGGTGTAAATGTGGTTGGCTTATTCTTTATTGCTGATATCATTCAGAAACGATTTAACACAAGAGACATTGCATCCTTAGGCGGAATAAGAAATCTGAATCCTCAATTTGCAGTTTTGTTTTTAATTGTGTTATTGGGAAGTGTTGCATTGCCGTTAACAAATGGTTTCATCGGAGAGTTTTTATTGCTCAATGGCGTTTACCAGTTCAATGCATGGGCTGCAGCTTTTGCAGGACTATCAGTAATATTAGGTGCTGTGTATATGTTACGTAGTTACCAATCAGTAATGCTTGGAGAAACAAATTCTATAACAACTTCTTTCCCTCCATTAACTGGAAGTGAAAAAGGGGTATTACTGATTCTTTGCGCAGCCATCATTGGTTTTGGTGTATATCCAAAACCATTATTAGATATAGCAGAACCATCAGTAGTGAAGTTGGTGGAAGGGGTTAGATTAGCAATGGGTAAATAAATAGATTTAAAAAATTAGGAGCCATTGTTGGTGTTATCACCAACAGTTTGAAACAGATTATAAATTATGAAAGCATTAATATTACTTTCTTCATTAGGTGTCATTTCTTTATTAGCTGAAATTTTCAGTTTTAAAAAGCTGTTATATCCTCTTGTATTGTTGGGGTTAACTGTCGCATTTGTTCTTAATATTGGCGAGTGGAATACCAATGTTACGTATTTCAAAATGATGCAGTTCGATAATTATGCAGTGGCTTTCACTTCTCTAATTATTGTAGTCGCATTTCTTTGGTTTCTGATGGCGGAAGGTTTTTTCAAAGACGAAACCAATCAGACCGATCATTATTCCTTAGTTCTTTTTGCATTGGTAGGAGCCGTGTTGATGGTTTCTTATACCAACATGACCATGCTTTTCCTGGGCATCGAAATACTTTCCATTCCAATGTATATTCTTGCAGGAAGTAAAAAAGGAGATATACAAAGCAACGAAGCCGCTTTTAAATATTTAATTATGGGTGCATTTGCCACCGGCTTCCTCTTATTTGGTATCACACTTGTTTACGGGTCAACCGGGTCATTTAATCTCGAGGAAATAAAAAATGCAGTTTCCGTTCCCGGAACAGTCCCTTCCATTTTTTATGTGGGTGTATTATTAATGTTGGTCGGAATGTCATTTAAAGTTTCTGCTGCTCCTTTCCATTTCTGGGCACCGGATGTTTATCAAGGCGCACCTACCATGATTACCGCATTTATGGCAACCATTGTTAAAACTGCTGCCATGGCCGCCTTCCTTCGATTGTTTGATGATACCTTTCACCGCGTGGAAGCAACATGGGCGCATGTGTTATGGATAATGACTGCCTTAACCTTATTAACCGGTAACATCACCGCAGTATTTCAAACCACTACCAAAAGAATGCTTGCCTACTCATCAGTAGCACATGCAGGATACATGTTATTGGCTTTGCTTGCCGCAAACGGCTATTCAAGCTCCTCCATATTGTTTTATACACTTGCTTATTCTATAGGTTCCATAGCCACTTTCTGTATTATCTCCATTGTTGCAAATGCCAAAGGAGATGATGGCATTCACTCTTTTAATGGCTTGGCCAAAACCAATCCTTTACTTGCAGGAGTAATGACTATTGCATTATTATCATTGGCTGGTATTCCACCTACGGCTGGTTTCTTTGCAAAATATTTTATTTTCACTTCCGCATTCATGGCCGGAAACGTAGGGTTGGTGTTAATTGCTATCCTTGCTTCCTTAATCGGGGTGTATTATTATTTCCGCATTATCATCGCTATGTATTTCAAAGAAAAAGCAAGTGAAGAAGAAATACAGGTAGACATGAACCACAAACTTCTTTTAATCGTAGTTGCTTTTGCAATCATAGCACTTGGCTTATTCCCTGATGCAGTTATCCGTTTATTATAATTGAAAGTTTAATTACCTAAGAGCATTCTTATAAATAAAAAACTCCTTATAGTTTTTCTATAAGGAGTTTTTTATTTATAAATCTTTCCTGCTTTATCTTACTCCACCAATACTTTTTTTCTTATCACTTGCGTATTTCCCTCAGTACTTATTTGCACCATATACATTCCGGTTGCAAGTTCGCTTATATTCATAACTGCTTCCATACTTCCGGTACCGGTGTCAAATCGTTTTACTTCATTTCCCAAAACATCAGTAACCCTTATGTTTTTAACCTTATTCAGGTTGCTTACTATATTTAATACATTACTTGCCGGATTAGGATAAACAGTTATCATACCTGCCGATTCATTGTCCGTTGCACCCACCGATAATGTTCCACCTGCATTAAAAGTCTTTAGTATAGTACCATCTCGGCCAGCCACATACCCCTCATTGGCATTCAGAAAAAATACCGAACGCAATGTACTAACATTAGAATTTCCGGGAGATTGAATGGTCCAGGAAGTTCCACCATTGATGGTTTTCAGAATAGTCTGGTCCGTACCCACTGCATAGCCTGTGCTGGACGAAGTAAACTGAACACTAAATAGCATATTGTTAATTCCACTGTTCAGTGTAGTCCAGGTAGTACCACCGTTTGTGGTTTTCAAAATAGTACCCGTATACCCCACCACATAACCCGTATCTATAGAAACAAAATGAACCGATTTTAATTTAAGCGTAGTACCACTTGTTTGCCCCATCCAGGAGTTCCCCCCGTCCACGGTTTTAAAAATCGAACCCATATCACCCACTGCATAACCTACAGCTGCCGATGGAAAATGAATACCATACATACTGTTAGAAGTCACATTCTGAGCCATCCAGCTTGTACCTCCATTCACAGTGCGAATAATAGTACCCGAAGAACCTGTCGAAAAAACCGTCATACTATCTGTAAAACAAACCCCATGCAGCGTATGAGTAGTATTGGTATTCGCTTGCACAGCCCATGTGGAGCCACCGTTGGTGGTTTTCAGAATAGTACCATTACCTCCCGCTGCATATCCGGTAAATACGGTTGGAAACGTTACTCCAAACATATCTTCAGTAGTCGGTATGGTTACCCCGGTCCAGTTCAATCCCCCGTTCACGGTTCTTACCATTACATTACCCATCACCGAGTCAAACCCGGTAGCATAACCATTATTGGCATTGGAAAAATAAATGGAATAAAAAGTATTGGCAGTGCCGCTTGTTTGCTGCACCCATTGTGCTGTTGCATTTATTGATAATGCAATAAAAAATAGTAGTATAAGTTTTTTCATGTGTAAATATTTTAAATTTAATGTAAATGTAAATTAATTTTTATTGCTGTAATTATTTAGCAAAAAAAACTCCTCACATTTCTGCAAGGAGTTTTTTTACTATAAAGGTTCCACCTTTTCAAAAGGGAGAAACCTTTCTTTCAAATTCTCAATCACACTCGTTTCATACCAAGGCTAAAGGGATATTACCTTATTATAAGTTTTATTATCTTTGTTCGAAATTTTAAAAATCATGAATTTACAAGTAGAAAAAATAAAATTAGCCCAAACCATATTGGGACTTGATAGCGAAATTATTTTAAAACATCTCAAAGCAGTTTTAAACAGCTACCAAACAGATTTGTGGGACGAACTACCCGATGAGGTAAAACAATCTGCATTAAGGGGCATTAAACAAGCCGATAATGGAGAATACAAGTCTCACGATGAAGTAATGAAAAAGTATAAAAAATGGCTAAAGAAATAAGGTGGACAACCGAAGCCCAAGCTACTTATCAAAAGGTTATTACTTATTTAGAAGAAAACTGGACAGACAAAGAAGTTGGTAATTTTATAACCATCTCAAACAAAATTATTTCCTTTATTTCCGAAAACCCACTAATGTTTCGGAAATCGAATAAGAATAATGTACACGAAGCATTAATTACCAAACACAATTTGCTTTTATACAGAGTAAAACCCAACCACATAGAACTACTCACATTTTGGGACACCAGACAAAATCCTAAGAAAAAATTTAAACGTAAAAAATAAAAAACTCCCTGCATTTCCGCAAGGAGTTTTTTTTATAAAGGTTCTTAGATAAACCTTCAAGGTTTTTAAAACCTTGAAGGTTTCTGCTATTGCAAAACTATCTTCCTGTTCACCACACCGGTTGGTGAGCCTGCCGAACCATCTGTTATTTGCACAAAATAAACCCCCTTTGCATACCCACTCATATCAATAGTTACACTTCTTCCATTCTGCATTTTTAATGCTGCATTCTGTATTTCCCTTCCTGCCACATCCATTATTTTTATAATATAGGTTGCTGAGCTTGTCGAAGCATCACTAAAAGTAATGGTGGTTTGGGAAGTAAAGGGATTGGGGGAAATAGTTACATAATTGCTAAATGGAGTTTCTATAATACCAACACCACCACTACTTGTACTAGGAACAGTTATTGTTAAACAAGATACGCAGGTATTTCCTGTACATTGCAAACAAGGAGTGTATGTTCCGGGAGTTGCATAAGTAACTATGGGATTGGGATTTATTGTAGATGTATTTCCATTACCAAAATCCCAAAGAAAGGATGTGCAACCTGTGCCAAATATGGAAAATGAAGCAACCATTCCACTTGTTGAATAGGTGAATTGTGGAACTGGAAGAACAGTAATACTCTCACTTATTGAGGTTGCAGAACAGCCATTCGTATTTGAAACGGATACCGAATAATTTCCTGAAGTGTTAACTGTTATACTTTGTGTTGTTGCCCCATTACTCCATAAGTTATTATTCGCTGCGCTTGAAGTTAATATTACATTATCACCCTGACAAAAAGTGGTAGCTCCACTGGCAGTAATGGTTGGTTGCGGAGGGGTATTTTGACAAAGTTTAGCAATAAAAATATCTTCTGCTCCGGCTGAAGTAAGGTTATAAACACCTGCACTTGGATCAAAATCACTTGTAGACTGAAAGTTACCTGTAGTATATATATAGTCGGGTCCATAAACAGCAATTGAATTACCTTGATCTCCTTCACCACCGGCTCCTAGTTGATATCCTCCCATTCTTTGTGCCCATATAAAATTACCAGAAGCATCCAATTTGCTTACATAAATGGAAGTCATTCCGGTGGATATTAAATTATTAACGCCAGTTCCCGGATCAAAGTCAACAGTATCTTGAAAAGTTCCCGTGATGTAAATATTATTGGACACATCAAGAGCAATGGAATTGCCACCTGAGTTAGAACTAAATCCAGTTTGTTCAATGAAATGTTTTGCCCAAAGAAAATTTCCAGAAACGTCAAGTTTGGAAATAAAAGCTGTGCTCCCCCCGGATGACAGATTATAAATTCCTGGACCTGGGTCAAAATCTACCCCTCCAATATACGTACCGGTTGTGTAAATATTTCCAGAGGCATCGACAGTAATTGATGATCCTCCCGCGTAAGCACTGCCAACCATTTGTTTAGCCCAAACGAAATTACCTGAGATGTCAAGCTTAGAAATGTAAGTATCTCCACCCCAACCAGCGACCATAAAATTATAAGTCCCGGAACCCGGATCAAAGTCGGTTGTGCCACCAAACGAGCCTGTTGTTTATACATTGCCTGTAGCATCAACAAAAATAGAACTAGGTTGTGTACCACTCGTTCCTCCCAATTGTTTAGCCCAGATAAAATTTCCAGAACCATCAAGCTTGGAAATAAAAGCATCACCAATATTAATAGAGGTAAAATTAGTGGTGCCGCTGCCAGGGTCAAAGTCAACTGTGCCTTCAAAAAAACCTGTCGTATAAACGCTGCCTGTTGCATCAACTTTGATTGAATTACCGGTAGCTCTAATTGTTCCACCGAATTGTTTAGCCCAGATAAAATTTCCAGAACCACTTAGTTTAATTATAAAAGCATCGGGAGATCCAATAGATGTAAGATTATTAGTACTACTACCCGGGTCAAAATCGACTGTGCCCTGAAAAGCACCTGTTACATATAAATTGCCAATCGCGTCAATAAAAATAGAATTTGCTAAATCAACACCTGTACCACCAAAAGATTTCGCCCAAATAAAATTTCCGGAAGCATCTAGTTTAGAAATAAAAGCATCATCATTACCAGCAGAGGTAAGATTTGTGGTGCCACTGCCAGGGTCAAAGTCGACTGTGCCTTTAAAAATTCCAGCCGTGTACACATTTCCTGAAGCGTCAACAGCTATAGAGTAGCCTTTATCAGAATTTGAGGACCCTATACTTTTTGCCCAATTCAAACTAACATTTTGTGCATTTACAATTCCGCAAATGCCAACTAATAACATAAGTATTTGTTTTTTCATCTGTTTTTTCTTTTTAATAATTTGTAAATATGCAATTTCTTTTTTGTTATTTATAAAAAAAATCCCGCCCTTTTATCTTTAGCATTTCGACAAGCTCAATGTCCGAAGCTCAGATAGCGGAGCGGGATTGTTAACTCTGTTTTTTTCTAATGTATTCCAGTAACAGAAATCGGAGTATCCAGGCTTACTGTACCTGTTTCTCTTCCTGCGTATAAATACAGTGCCCTGTAGGTCCACAAAGCACTTTTGCCCACTGCCGGAAGCGGGGCTAAGTCCGTACAACTTGGGTCGTTGCAGGTAACCATAAATTTGAAGCCTGCATCATCACCCCTGTCCACATATATATTTATACCTTGGTATTTGCTTTTTACATATTCTATAATAGGATGTCCACCGTCCGACACACTTATTTTCAAAACGGGCTTGCCATCTGCCGGGTTAAACTGGCTTGAAGAGGTTTCAATACCCATGGCAATGCCGTCATTCACATTATAAATACTGGTTTGGCTTTTAGCTTTTTTAGCCATTTCCCTGAAGCGGCCCTCCACTCCCGGCAATACCGCTGTAGGCGCTCCCGACACATCGGCTCCTTCGGGAAATGCCGATGCCGAGCTGCCGTCTCCTTTGCGTATTTCCTTTCCTTTGGCGGTCCATGCTAATTTATAAGTATCGCCTGCACCCTGTTTGGTAAACCAAAACCGGAAATAAGCCGCATCGTTTTTAATTTTGAGCAACTCCGGTGCCGTGTAGCCATACTTGTTGGCCAGGGCGGTAGGTGCAGTAGCCCCGTTCAGCGCATTCGAAAACTGGTCCAGCTGGTCGGCAAACTCGCTGTTGTTTTGTTTCACAATATCGTGAGTGATTAATGTCAGAATCATGTACTTTGGGTCCATAAATTCCGGGCGGTTTAACGTGTTTACAGAAGAGAATTTCCCTTCCTTGTCCATTGAGAAGATGATTTTTTTCATGTTTTTTTTTGTTTTAATTGTTTATAATTAGTGGTGTTTTTACGAAATTCCGACTTATTTTGGTTAATATATTGATATTTAATATCTTATGAAATAAAAGCAAGCTTTTGAGCCATTTATGGAGCTCCATACGCCACGTATTGAGCTCCATACGTCACGTATGGAGCTCAATGGCTCACGTATGGAGCTCAATATGTCACATATTGAGCTAAATGGCTGGCGTATGGAACTCAATGCGTCACGTATGGAGCTCAATGGCTCACGTATGGAACTCCATACGCCACGTATTGACCTCCATAAATGGCGCATGGAAGTAAATAAAATCGTAAAAGGCAATAAACAAAAAATCCGGCAACGACTATTTTCGATACCGGACTTTAATATATATAAGGAAGAAAATCTATCAGCTAAAAAAGTAATATATATATATATATATATATATATAGGGAAATGCGGTTTTCAGAGGTTTTGTAATAGAATGAAGTGATGTTGAGCGCATGTTTATTTTCATTTTGGTGGTTCAAAGTAAATAATTTTCCATCAAAAAAACAAATTTCCACAAAAAAAAGGAGCAACTTTCGTTACCCCTTTTTTTATACCAATTAACTAATGACCAATGACTAATCGACCAATTACAGTTTCGCTTTCACTTCCACCATTTCATAACCTTCAATAATATCACCTTGTTTAATATCATTAAAGCCATTAATGTTCAGTCCGCACTCAAAACCTTTATTCACCTCTTTCACATCATCTTTAAAACGTTTCAATGAACCAAGCTCACCGCTATGCACCACTATACCATCACGGATAACACGTATTTTAGTATTACGCGTTACCTTACCGTCAAGCACCATACAACCTGCAATGGTTCCCACTTTGGTAATGGTAAACACCTCGCGTATTTCAATGTTACAAACTATTTTCTCTACAAATTCAGCCGCCAACATACCTTCCATGGCCGCTTTTATTTCGTTAATAGCATCGTAAATAATAGAATACAAACGAATATCAATCTGTTCCGTTTCGGCCACCTTACGTGCCGTAGCCGAAGGACGAACCTGGAAACCAATAATAATAGCATTACTTGCCGAAGCTAACAATACATCCGATTCGGAAATAGCTCCAACCGATTTATGAATAATCTTCACCTGTACTTTTTCAGTCGAAAGTTTTTGCAACGAATCTGCCAAGGCTTCCACCGAACCATCCACGTCACCTTTCACAATCACGTTTAATTCCTTAAAGTCACCAATAGCCAGTCGTCTTCCAATCTCATCAAGCGTAATATGTTTATGCGTACGGATACCTTGCTCACGTTGCAATTGCAAACGTTTTGCAGCTATCTCGCGGGCTTCGCGTTCATCATCCATCACATGGAATTTATCACCGGCCTGTGGCGCACCGCTCAAACCAAGCAATTCTACCGGCATTGAAGGGCCGGCATTTTTTACAGCCGATCCGCGTTCGTTATGCATCGCTTTCACTTTTCCGCTAAAGCAGCCTGCCAACACAATATCTCCCACACGCAGCGTTCCTGCCTCTACCAATATGGTACTCACATATCCTCTTCCTTTATCCAATTCCGACTCTATCACCGTACCTTTTGCATTTTTACTCGGGTTAGCTTTCAGCGAAAGCATTTCTGCTTCCAGCAAAACCTTATCCAACAGTGCTTCCACACCTTGTCCTTTTTTAGCAGAAATCTCCTGGCACTGAAACTTACCACCCCATTCTTCCACCAATATATTCATTTGCGACAAAGCCTGACGTATATTATCAGGATTTGCACCCGGTTTATCTATTTTATTTATGGCAATAACAATAGGCACACCCGCAGCCTGCGCGTGATTAATTGCTTCCACCGTTTGAGGCATTACACTGTCGTCAGCCGCCACCACTATAATGGCCACATCCGTCACCTGCGCACCACGTGCACGCATAGCGGTAAACGCCTCGTGACCCGGAGTATCCAGGAAAGTAATGGTTTTACCATTTTCCAACGTTACGTTATATGCACCAATGTGCTGGGTTATTCCCCCTGCCTCACCGGCTATCACATTCGCCTTACGGATATAATCCAGCAAGGATGTTTTACCATGATCCACGTGACCCATCACCGTTACTATTGGCGAACGGTCAATCATATCTTCCGGTTTGTCTTCTTCCTCTCTTATCGCTTCCTGCACTTCCACACTCACAAACTCCAGCTGGTAACCAAACTCTTCAGCCACAATAGAAAGTGTTTCCGCATCCAAACGTTGATTAATGGAAACAAACATTCCCAAACTCATACAAGTAGAAATAATTTCGTTAACCGGCACACTCATCATCTGAGCCAACTGGTTAGCCGAAACGAATTCAGTAACTTTAATTATCTTTTTTTCCGATTCCTGTAAATCTGCTGCTTCCTGGATACGCTCACTAACAGCTTCACGTTTCGATTTACGGTGTTTAGATGCTTTCGATTTTCCTGCACCACTTAATCTTGCAAGTGTTTCTTTTACCTGTTGTTGAATTTCATCCGGAGTAAGCTCCACTTTAGGGCCTTTGGTAAATTTACCTCTTGGCGGTGGTTGCGGATGATTGTATTGTTTTCTCGGGCCGGTATTAGGTGCCGGTTTAGTTTCGCCCGGTTTGCCGGTTCCCGGAACACCTGGTTTAGCAGTTCCGTCAGCAGGTTTTCCTTTTCCATCCCATGTATCTCCCAATGTTCCGCCACCAAAATTCTTCTTAATACGTTTGCGTTTTTTCTTGTCGCTGTTCGCACCGTGAGAAGAAGCAATCGGTTTTTTAGAAGTTTCCTTTGGAGGTAAAACTATTTTACCCATTATCTTAGGGCCTTCCAGTTTTGTTACTTTAGTTTCGTGATGTTCAATTACAGGAGGAGCTTCCGGAACAACTTCCGGTGCAGGAGGGGTTACCACGGGTGGTTCCTCTTTTGCGGTTTTCTTTTTCTTGGTTTCTTTTTCTTCAGCTTCTTTTTTTGCTTTGCCTTTTGCTACTTCTTCTTTAGCAGCTTCTTCTTCGGCAGCTTCTTTTTCCTTAGCGGCCTTAGTTCCTTTTTTAGGAGTTTTTTCTTCCTGCTGATCTTTTAATTCTTTTTTAGATTTTTTATCAGGTCTGGTTTTCGAATTAATTTCATCCAGATTAATTTTATCAATCACCTTAACTCCAACATCCGATTTCGCTTCTGCTTTTATTACTTCCGGTTCTTCTGCGGCCACAGGAGCAGCAGGAACAACAGGAGCCGCAGGAGCAGCTGCTTTTTTTATTGTTTTCTCGTTGGTTTTTTCTTTTTCAGCAGCAGTAGGGGTAGGAACATTTTTAATAATCAATTCCTCTTTTTCCTCCTGGTGTTTTGGTTCTGGTCTTTTTGCATTTTCGGCAAGCGTAATGCTTTCCTTCTTTACATCCAGGTGGCTCGCAGTAACCTTTGCAGCCTCTTCCCCTTTTGCCTTTTCCGACTGAAATTCTTTTGCAACCATTGCAACAAGATCAGCAGAAATTTTTGCATTCGGATTTGCTTCCACAGCATGACCTTTCCCTTTCAGGAACTCGGTAATGGCGTGCACACCAATACTATATTCTTTTGCTAATTTGCTTAATCGTTGTTCAGTAAATTCTGACATATATTTATTTTAGTTAATAGTTAATAGCGAATAGTTAATAGTGGATAGGTAATATTGTTTAAGTGAATATTGCCTATTGCCCCTTGCCTATTGCCTATTGCCTATTTATTCAAATTCTGATTGTAAAATTTGTTTTACTTCGTTTACTGTTTCTTCTTCTAAATCGGTACGTTTCACTAATTCTTCATTAGACAGTTCCAATACACTCTTTGCTGTATCGCAACCTATGTTTTTCAAAGAATCTAAAATCCATCCTTCTATTTCATCTGCAAATTCTTCTAAATCCACATCTTCCGAATCAATGTCCGAATCGCGATACACATCTATTTCATATCCGGTTAATTTTCCCGCTAATTTAATATTATGTCCGCCTTTTCCGATAGCTAATGAAACCTGATCAGGTTTTAAGAATACTTCAGCATGTTTTGTTTCTTCGTCTATTTTAACAGAAGTAATCTTTGCAGGGCTCAATGCTCTTGTAATAAACAAACCTGGGTTGCTGGTAAAATTAATTACGTCAATATTTTCGTTACGTAATTCACGAACAATACCATGAATACGGGAACCTTTCATACCTACACAAGCTCCAACAGGGTCAATTCTGTCATCATAAGATTCTACAGCTACTTTAGCTCTTTCGCCCGGTTCACGAACTATTTTCTTAATGGTAATCAATCCGTCAAATACTTCAGGAACTTCCAGTTCGAACAAACGCTCAAGGAAAATGGCCGAAGTACGGGAAAGAACAATAATAGGAGTATTGTTTTTCATCTCCACACGTTGAACCACAGCTTTTATAGTATCTCCTTTTTTGAAAAAGTCAGAAGGAATTTGCTCTGTTTTTGGCAGCATCAACTCATTTCCTTCATCATCCAGAATAAGTAATTCTTTTTTCCATATCTGGTAAACTTCCCCAATCATTATTTCGCCAACTTTTTCTTTATATTTTTTATAAAGACTGTCTTTCTCCAATTCCAATACTTTGGAAACCAAATTCTGACGAACTGCCAATACAGCGCGTCTTCCAAAATCATCTAATTTAACCGGAGTGGTAATCTCCTCTCCAAGTTCAAAGTCTGCTTCTATTTTATGAGCATCTGTCAAACTAATGTGTTTGGCAGGGTCAAAATCAAAACTATCCTCAGCAAATTCGTCATCCACAATGGTTCTGTTGTGATAAATTTCCAAATCACCACGGTCAGGGTTAACAATAATATCGAAATTGTCATCCGACCCGTATTTTTTTAATAGCATACTTTTAAATACATCCACAATGATGCTCATAAGCGTTGCACGGTCAATGTTTTTTACTTCTTTAAACTCCGAGAACGATTCAATTAAATTAATGGTTTCCATTTTGTTTTCTTTTTAAAATGATATTACGCGTTTTGCTTGTTTTATTTGATTAAAATTTATGTTGATATTACTAACTACTAATTCTTTTCCTTTGTTTTTATCTTTCTTTTCCTTTGTTCTGGTTTCTAAAACAATTCCATCATCCGATACAGATACCAGTTTCCCGGATAATTTCATGCCTTCTTTAGTCACCACATCTATTTGCCGTCCGGTGTTTTTTTGGTACTGACGGGTTATTTTAAATGGTTCTGTAAGACCGGCTGACATCACACTTAATTCGAAATCTTCCACTTCCCTGTCAAACCCCGACTCAATATGTCTGCTCATTTCAATGCAATCAGCAATGGTAATGGCCTTATCGTTATCGAGCAATACAATAATTTTATTGCCCGGTTTTACTGTTATATCTACAATATAATTAGTGCCTTCCGCTAATTTGCTATCTGCAATCTGTCTTACCTTTTCTGCCGTAATCATATCATTCTTAGGGGAAAAGAAAGAGGGGACTCTTGTCCCCTCTCTGCTTCTTTTTCCATTTATGGGTGCAAATTTACATTAAGTTCTTCTATCCTCCAAATTTCTGTCCCAAAAATTTATTTTTATTAACATGCAACCTTTTGTAACTTATTTGCGTCTTACTAGTAGAGAGCAATGTGTTAATCACAAATTTTTCTACCTTTGTAGGCAAATTGTTGAAAACATACTCTCATAATTAAAATATGATATATAAATTGAAAACTATGAAAAATTCAGTTAGAACTTCTATCGAAAATGGACGAAACAGAATTGTAAGGTCTTGTGCTTTAGTGATTTCGTCAATGATTCTGTTTGCTTACAATGGTATGGCTCAGGATGGTCCAAGCCTTGGTAACCTGAACAAAAATCTGGATGCCGCTAAGGATCAGATGACTTTTGAGGAAAAAATGAATTATGTTTACATGAGTGTAGGTTTCGCTCTTGTAATTGCTATTGCCTGGTTCAGTACCAGTTTAGCGAAAAAAAGAAAAATTGCTGCCGATCAGGAAAGAGCAAAACGTATGCAGCATATTAAACATTCTTCGCACGACCCTTATTTCAATCATCGCAACCATACCAAGGTAAGAAAGTAATCCGCTTTCTATTAAAGGGTGAAAAAAGCTAATTTTTGCTTTTTTTGTATAAAGGAACCGTTGAACACGGTTCTCCGTACATGATGCTTTTTGCCACAGGTCTCAAAAGACTTGTGATTTGAACATAAGCAGCTTTTGGAACAGGTAAATTTCCGCAGCCTTTAATTACAACCCTTGCATCTGTATAGTCTTCAGGTTTTATTTTGGCAAGAATATCGTTGTATAAAACAGTTTCCAGTATTTCCAGGTTTCCGAAAACTACCTTTTTTGCAAGAGGTTCCAGTTGTGTTGCCAATAGCATATAGGCCCAGGTTGGAACTATTGCATCCGCAGAACAGATAAGCCCAACGTACTTATCTTTATATTTACTCCAGTCTTCATTTTTTATAAACTCACGAAAATCTTTTTCTCTTAATATCAATCCTTGAAACAGATTTTCTTTAATATCTAAAAGAACCCTTTCTCCTTCCGGATAATATTCCTCAAGGTCAATGGTAATCAATCCGCTTTCCGATACTTTATTTATTATTTCATTTTCCATTTTACATAAATCCTAATTCCAACTGAGCTACTTCACTCATCATTTCTTTTTCCCAAGGCGGTTCAAATGTCAAATCAATTTTTGCAGAACGAATCCCTTCAATGTCTCTTAGTTTCTGTTCCACTTCAGGGGGCAATGTTTCAGCAACCGGACAGGAAGGAGAAGTCAATGTCATCTTTACATTCAGGTTGTTTTCGGTATCAAGATTAATTTCATAAATCAATCCTAATTCCCAGATATCAACCGGAATTTCCGGGTCATAGCAGGTTTTGATGGTATCAATTACCCGTTGTGTCAGCTCGGTATTATAGGTATTTATTATTGCAGGCATATTTTAGTTTAAAGTTTAAAAGTCCAAAGTCCAAAGTCCAAAGTTGTGTTACCGAAAAGTTCAAAGTTGTAGTACTTAAAATACAAAGTTTAAAATTTCGACCCTTTTAATTCAGATTCTTTTAAATAATTTATAAAACCACTAATCATTTTACTTGTTTCAATTACAAGGCTATTTAATTTTTCAAATTCTTCTTTTGTAATGTATTCTAAATCCAAACAAACATACAATTGTGCCCTTACCTCCCCTGCCGAGCCTTTTGCAATCGAAAGAAATTGCTTGAATTCTTTACTTCCATCTCTTTCAAACCCTTCGGCAATATTCGACAAAATAGAAACACTTGCTCTTCTTATTTGATCTTTAAAACCGAAATCTTTGCTAAATGAGCCACTATTTGAGACTTTATAAATTTCTTTATTCAGTTCTCTTGCCTTTTGCCAGGCTTTTATATCCTCAAAACTATTTATCTTAGCCATGCGATTTCATTTTAAGTAACACAACTTTTGACTTTTGACTTTTCAACTTTGGACTTTATAAGCCAAAGCATCTAATTTCATTTGTTTTATCATACTCACCAAACCGTTGCTTCGGGTAGGAGAGAGGTGTTGTGTTAATCCAATTTTTTCTACAAATTCCAGTTTGGCATTTATTATTTCATCGGGTGTATGATTGGATAACACTCGAATCATCAGGGCAACCATTCCTTTTGTTATTATGGCATCGCTATCGGCTGTATAAATTATTTTACCGTCTTTCCATTCCGAATGCATCCAAACCCTGCTTTGGCAACCTTTAATTATTTTGTCATCGGTTTTGTATTTTTCATCAATCATGGCCAACGATTTCCCCATATCTATAAGGTGTTCATACTTACCCATCCAATCGTCAAAAAGTTCAAACTCCTCTGTTATTTCCTGTTCTGTTTCTTCTATGGTCATTTTACTTCAACATTTTTATCGCCCTTTCCAACCCTTTTAAAAACTCATCAATCTCTGCTTTGGTATTATAAAATGCAAACGAAGCACGAACTGTTCCCTGGATGTTGTAGCACTGCATCAATGGTTGTGTGCAATGATGGCCTGTTCGAACTGCTATTCCTAATTGATCTAAAATAGTTCCAATATCAAATGGATGCAAACCCTCTACTATAAACGAAATTACAGATGCTTTGTTTTTGGCGGTTCCAATAATTTTTAATCCTTCTATTTTAATTAATGCTTCGGTTGCGTATGCTAACAATTCATGTTCATAAGCAGCAATGTTATCCAATCCAATTTCGTTTACATAATTAATGGCAGCTGCTAACCCTATTCCTCCTTCAATGTGCGGAGTTCCGGCTTCAAATTTTAATGGTAAATCTGCATATTCGGTTTTATCAAATGAAACTGTTTTAATAGTTCCTCCTCCTACCTGGTAAGGTGGAATTGCGTTTAACCATTTTTCTTTTCCATACAAAATGCCAACTCCCGTAGGGCCAAATAATTTATGCGCGCTGAAACAATAAAAGTCACAGTCCAACTCCTGCATATTTGCCAGGGTATGCGGCACTGCCTGTGCGCCATCCACAAGCACCGGAATATTTTTTGCGTGAGCCAATTCAATTATTTCTTTAACAGGATTAATGGTTCCCAGTACATTTGAAATATGCGTAATGGCAACCATCCTGGTTTTTTCGTTCAGTAGTTTTTTGTACTCCTCCATCACCAGTTCTCCTTCATCATTTATAGGAACCACTTTTAATATTGCTCCTTTTTCTTCACACAATTGTTGCCATGGCAAAATGTTGGAATGATGTTCCATTGCCGAAATAATTATTTCATCTCCGGAAGAAATAAATTTTTTGCCAAAAGAACTTGCCACCAGATTTATCGAGTCGGTGGTTCCTTTTGTAAAAATAATTTCGTGAGCGTGTTCAGCATTCAGGTGTTTTTGAATGGTGGTTCTTGCATTTTCATAAGCCATTGTAATTTTCTGGCTTAGGGTATGCACCCCGCGATGAATATTTGCGTTCTGATTTTTATAATAAGTATCAATGGCATCAATCACCACCTGAGGTTTTTGCGAAGTAGCTCCGTTATCAAAATAAATCAACGTTTTTCCATTTATTTTTCGCGAAAGAATGGGAAAATCGGCTCTTATTTTTTGAATAGGGAGGATTTCGGATGCTATAATTTTTGAATCTGACATTTTGAGACCGCGAAATTAAGAATAATTCTAAATAAAAGGGGCTTCTATTGTAAATAAAGTGGTTTAAAGGCGGGTGCTTTTATTAATTTGGCAAAATATGGCTTTAAATCAGGTAAAATATATTTGGTCGACAGGGATTGAAAAAACTATTGTGCATGATTCGGGTTGTTATAAATGTACATTTCTTTGCAAAGCTTGCCAAAAAACTCCTGAATTTTACTTCGCAGGTAAAAAAGTTCTCTTCTTTACTAAAAAAGGATGCTTAGCGATTCAAAAAGTTTTGTCCGTTATTCGTTCCGGTTTATTAGTTGGTCGAAAAGTTTTGTCCGTTACTCAAAAAGGATTGTTAGTTACTCGCAGAGGGTCGTCAGTTACTCAAAAAGGGTCGTCAGTTACTCAAAAAGGGTTGTCCGTTACTCAAAAAGGATCGTCCGTTACTGAAAAAGGGTCGTCCGTTACTCGTAAAGGAGCCAGTTTGTCACAACTAATGATACTTTTTGTGTAAATAATGACAAGTTGCCAGTAAATGAAAGGTTACTCTAAATTGTTTAAAATACTTTGTAAATGACAAACAAATTTGTTTGCCGGCATCATTCTTTTTAAAAAATAACTATTGAAAGAAATAAAATAGCTACAATTAATAATTCCTGAACCTACCAAAAACTCCCAGCGGAAGTTTAGGCCCTTCGGTTGCCTGAAGAAACAATTCGCCTACATTCAAATTTTCTTTGGCTTTTTTCTTTAAAAGATTTTCTATTATTAAAGAAGAAAAACCCAACGAATAGGCATTCAGAATTAAAAAATGTTCGTTTTCGTCCAGCAGGTTAAGAACTCCCTTCATCATTTCGTTGATATTATCCTCCAGTTTCCACTTTTCGCCATTTGGGCCATGCCCAAAAGCCGGAGGGTCCAGGATAATTCCATTGTATTTGTTCCCTCGTTTCTCTTCACGTTTCACAAACTTAAGCGCATCTTCCACCACCCAGCGGATATTCTCCAGCTTGCTCAATTCCATATTTTCCTTGCTCCAGCTTACCACCTGTTTTATCGAATCCACATGGGTAACATCAGCTCCGGCAGCCTTGGCAGCCAGCGAAGCACCTCCAGTATAGGCAAAAAGATTGAGTACACGAGGAACAGGTGTTTTCATTTCTTTAACGGAATCAAAAATATAATCCCAGTTACTGGCCTGCTCCGGAAAAATGCCCACATGTTTAAAAGATGTTAAGGCAAGGCGGAAAGAGATGGTAGAATTTGGAGTTTGAGATTTGTCCGCCTGGGCGGATGCAATTTGATAATTAACATTCCATCTATCAGGCATTGCTTTCAGTTTTTTCCATTCTCCGGAAGAACTGGACTTTGAAATAAACTTAATATGTGCTCTTTTTTCCCATTCCGCATTGGGAAGTGTTTTGTCCCATACCGCCTGAGGTTCCGGGCGAATGGTAATATATTGTCCAAAACGTTCGAGTTTTTCAAAACCACCAACGTCTATCAGTTCATAATCTTTAAAGTTTTGCGGAGAAAGTAATTGCATGTTAATTTGAAAATTAAGGGACAAATGTATTAAAATTAATGTGTGGATTTACCGATGTATCGATTTACCAATGCTGTGATTTACCGATTTATACCTAGCAGAGTTGCTCCTGCATCTGTACATTAACACATTGGTACATTGGTAAATTAATTTACCTTTGCATCCCTATAAAATAAAAAATGGAAAACAGAAGAGTACGATTACGCTTTGCACCAAGCCCTACAGGTGGGTTACACATGGGAGGAGTGCGCACAGCATTATTCAGTTATTTATTTGCAAAAAAGCACAACGGTGATTTTATTTTGCGGATTGAAGACACTGATCAAACCAGGTATGTAAAAGGTGCTGAAGAATACATTATTGAATCTTTAAAATGGTGCGGCATTGAACCTAATGAAGGTGTAGGTTTTGGAGATGGTCCTCATGCACCTTACCGCCAAAGCGAGAGAAAAGAATTAGGTATATATGCAAAGTACGCACAGCAACTGATTGATGGCGGACATGCCTATTATGCATTTGATACATCAGAAGAACTGGATGCTATGCGCAAACGATTGGAAGCCGCTAAAGTGGTTGCTCCGCAATACAATTCAGTAAGCCGTCAAAATATGCGCAACTCATTAACCCTGTCGGAAGATGAGGCGAAAAAACTAATGGATGCAGGAACACCTTATGTGGTAAGACTGAAAGTTCCCCGTAATGAGGAAATTCGTTTTCATGATATTATTAGAGGATGGGTGGTTGTTAATTCTACGCAGGTGGATGATAAAGTATTATTGAAAAGTGATGGCATGCCAACCTACCATTTGGCGCATATCGTAGACGATATTGAAATGGAAATCTCCCATGCGGTAAGAGGGGAGGAATGGTTGCCATCAGCACCATCGCATGTGTTGATTTATCGGTATTTAGGTTTGGAAGACAAAATGCCATTGTTAGCTCATCTTCCATTAATATTAAAACCAGATGGAAACGGAAAGCTTTCAAAACGGGATAAATCTGGGATACCCATGTTTCCACTTAACTGGTATGATGAAAATTCAAAAGAAACGTATGTAGGTTATCGCGAAACAGGTTTTTTTCCTGAAGCATTTGTAAATATGTTAGGTATGCTGGGCTGGAACCCGGGAACGCCACAGGAAATATTTTCAAAAGAAGAATTGATAGAAGCATTCTCATTTGAAAGAGTAAATAAATCAGGTGCAAAGTTTGACCCAGAAAAAACAAAGTGGTTCAATCAGCAATATTTAAGGAAAAAAAGTAATGAGGAATTAGCGGAATTATTTAAACCTATATTAAAGGAGAAGCTGGAAGAGTCTCAATACTCATTACTTAATACTCAATACTTAGAAGGTGTATGCGGATTAGTAAAAGAAAAGTCTCATTTCGTAAACGAGTTTTGGGAAGCAGGGAAATACTTTTTTATTGCACCCGAAAGTTATGATGAAAAGGTGATCTCCAAAAAATGGAATGAAAACTCGAAAATGATTTTCAGTAAATTAATGGAAGAGTTTAATTCATTAACCACTTGGGATGCTACCACCGTTCACCAGGCAATAGTAGACACCGAGGCTAAAGTTGCTGCCAAAGTAGATCTGCAATTATTAAGGGTTTTAACAAGTGGTGTTGCTGGCGGGCCGGCAATACATGATATGCTGGTGTTGATCGGGAAAGAAGAAATAGTAAAGAGACTTGAAACCGCAATTAACTCTATCAAATAAGATGAATAAAGTAATAGTTGAAGGAATTAAGGTGTATGCTTACCATGGATGCATGGAGGAAGAGGGAAGGCTTGGCGGTAATTATATTGTAGATGTAACTATTGAAACCGACTTTACAGAAGCAGCAAAAACAGATGATTTAAGTAAAACGGTAGATTATGTAGCCGTATGTGATATAGTGAAATCCGAAATGGCTGTTCGCTCCAAACTGATTGAGCAAGTTGGGCAACGCATCATTGATAAAATTAAAAAAGAATTGAAAGGAATAAAAAAGGCAACTGTAAAAGTTACTAAACTGAATCCCCCTATAAATGGTGTGGTGGGAAGTGTATGTATTGAAATAGAAGAATAAGTGTTTGTTTCAAAATATTTTTTACCTTTGCACCTCTTAAAAACAAAAGGTCCTGTGGCCGAGCGGTTAGGCTGAGCTCTGCAAAAGCTCCTACTGCGGTTCAAATCCGCACGGGACCTCAACCAAAAGTTGAAAACCCTTACAAACGATACGTTTGTGAGGGTTTTGTTTTTGCAGGGGTCGATTCGGGGGTCGGTTGATGCAAAAGAGCGCACAAAAGAATATATTAGGTTGATTGCTGATACCTACTGCATTTTGAACTGCAAAATTGAACTCTGGTTGCATCTGGATATATGAAGGTATATTTATAATAATATTTTAATAGGGGGCTTTTCAAAAGTTAGTCCGTCTTCACATAATATGACGAAGTGTCAGAGCCTACTACAAGTATATTCTAATGAATATTAAAAGGGGTATTTCTTTAAACAAATATGAAACAGCAGAAAATTATGTTCTTCAAATCAAATAAACAACGTAGAATTATTTTTTTGGAGTGGTTGGAATAATATTTTAGAGGAGGGGATAAGAGTATTGAAGAGAAGATCAGATGGTAGTAGTAAGTGATTTTATAATAAAAATATTTGAATTTGTTTTTCGGAGCAAAATTAGAGCAATTGCAATTTATCCTTTCATTTTTATTCCATCAAGAACGAAAATGAATAAGGTGTTATTGAATCACGAAAAAATCCATTTAAGACAGCAATTAGAACTTTTAATTATCCCTTTTTATATCTGGTACTTGATTGAAAATATTTTTAAAGATTACGAAATGATTTCTTTTGAAAAGGAAGCATTCGCAAATGAGAAAGACCTGAATTATTTGAGAAAAAGAAAACTATTCCATTTTGTCAAGTATATAATAACAAAATAGAAAGACCAGATTTAAGAAGGTGAAAAAGTTAATAATATTATTCTACCTCTTATTACCCAAAAATTTGCTAGTTCTCTAAAATATTTTATTCCTACCCGATTTTAATTCATCAATAGTATTCTTTTCAATTAATTTATGAAACTTTATTAAACAACCATTTTATTCCAAAACGGCATACTGAGTAAATGTCCGTAACATTGCCTGTTGGAATATGAATTTTTATGGCAAAAGTTTCTTATACACAAGATAGAAAAACATTATGTGTATTGCTTGTTCAGGCTCGTGAGCAAGCAAATTTAACACAAAAGCAAGTTGCTGATACTGGCATTGTGAGTCAAAGCGAAATTTCAAAAATTGAAAATGGTCAGCGAAAAGTTGAATTTGTTGTTCTTGTAAAACTCGCTGAGTTATACAAAAGACCTATTGAATATTTTAAAACGAAAAAATAAAAAATGGCTTGGCCAATTACACAACCGCATAGAGAATCTTTCATTCAGTTCTTGGAACCGAATCCTCCAACGAATAGTCATGGGAATTTGAATGTCAATACATTTTCGTTTTACTCCTCTGAATTAAAAAATATTAAGCAGTTAGTTGATTGCATAATTAAAGTCAATGCAGGACAATTGCAGGGAAGTGATACATCATCTGTCAGATATAGAAATACAATGAAGAATATGGGATTGCTTGTAAACACTGCTGGAGTTTACACCTTGTCTTCAATTGGTCAAATAGCAATCGGGTATTTAACTGCAAACAGTTTGACTGCTGCCAACATTTCTTTACCTGCAAATAAGCGCCACACTTTAGAGATTGAAAAGTTAATCATTGATAGTTTAATTGATGAACTAATAAAAGGAAATGTAAAAGGGTTATGTAATGCTACATTCAATGAAATACTTTACAACGCACAAGAAATTTACAATAATATCCCTACAAGTCAAAGAGCAACCGTGCTGTCAGACCTTGACAAATTATATTTTTTGCAGTCCATTGATTCAACTGGTGATGAAGCAAAAAGATATTTCCGTTTAAACGCTGCTAATCAAACTGCTTACTATCGGTTGTGGCTTGACTATTCTGAATCTGCAACATTTCCTGCTACTGCACCAAGAGGAATAATTGATAAAATGGTTTATGACTATTGTAGACCAAGAGCAAAAAAAACAATTCAATTTGACTGCCGATATAGAATTGAAGCATTCTTAAAAGCATACGAATTTTGTGTAACCAAGTATGGAGATACAATGCCGTTCTTAAATAAAGATTTTGAAAACATTAACCAGAGAAAAAAAATTAGCAATATGAATAATACCGCAAATAGAAATTTTGAGCTTGCAACAAAAGCTGCTCCAACTGTTTCAGCTAAACCAAGACATAGAATTATTTCTGGCTGTCCAGGGTCTGGCAAAAGTTTATTTGTGGAAACCGAAGCGAATGCTTTGCCGAATAGTTATCTGGTGAAAACAACCTTCCATCAAGAAACAACCTACTATGATTTTGTTGGAACATACAAACCAACTCCGCTATATGAAAAGAATGATGACATTGTAAATTCAGCAGGAGTAAAATTTGAGTTGGGTAAACCTGTAATTAATTACTCGTTTGTTTTCGGACACTTGATTGAATCATACTTGTTCGCAATTAAAAATCCGAACTGGAATATTGTTCTTGTGATTGATGAAATCAACAGAGGAAATGTCGGGGTAATTTTTGGCGACTTTTTTCAGTTGTTAGACAGAGATAACACAAATGGAAATGAAAGCAAGTATTCAATTTTGCCAAATGCTGATTTGATAGAATTCTTAAATGGGTTTGACTTCATGCAGCCAATACTTACGAAATCAAAGAACCACATTAAACTTCCTGGGAACTTGTTTATCTGGGGAACAATGAACAGTGCAGACCAAGGTGTTTTTCCAATTGATTCTGCATTTAGAAGAAGATGGGAATTTGAATACAAAGGATACAACGAAGCATGTGCTTACGGAACTGATGTGTTGAAATACAATAACGCAAATGTGCAATGGGAATCTTTCAGAAACCAAATCAACAAAAAACTGCTGACTGATTTAAACATTCCAGAAGATAAACTAATCGGTCCTTACTTCTTGACAAAAGAAGAAATCAGTAGTCCAGAAAAAGTTTTGAATAAACTGTTTCTGTATTTGTGGGATGATGTCGCCAGATTTCAGCATAAAGAATTGATGAGTTACGATTCGTTTGCTGATTTAAAAACTGCTTGGAAAAATGGCGTAGGCAAAATTTTCACTTTTGATATTGTCTGATGTTGAAAGAGGAACTTCATATTATTTCAGAAGGTGAATCATTCATTTTAAAAGAATGGTGCAGAAAACTTTCAATTACCGACTCTGAATTTGATGAACTTCTCAATTGCAGAATTTTTCTGCAAGTAGAAAGCAATTTGTTTAGAAACACATTTGTCGGAACAATTAAACTCAGAAAAAATTTATTTTACTCATTGCCGAAATGTTTTTCTATTGAAAACAATTCCGATGAAAAAACTGTAAAGCAAATTGTTCAATTGGTTGAAAAGAGTTTGCTTGCTTACAAGAAAAGAATTGACAGCTCAAAAGCAATTCGGACAGAAGAAAATTTTTATTTGGCAATAAGGTATTTGCAAACCAGAACTGAATTTGATTTACTTCTCACCCTAAAAGAAAGCTATTTCAAAAATGGTTTGTTCCGAAAAAAGAAAAACAAGTATCAAGAAAGAAAATCTTTTGCAGGTGTAAATTGGCAACAAACAATTAGCAAACGACAACCAATTTATTCTGATGGAACTCCCGTTTATGTAAGCCCTATTTCAAAAGATTTTTCTTTTGAAGAAAGTAAGATTACTATACTCCACTTATCAATTCTCAGTTATCTGGCAAAGAAGTATCACTTCTTTGAATACAGCGGAAACTTATCTGCTACTCTGAAATCTGAAAACTTAGAATACTTGTCGGAAATCGAATTGAGAAGAGATGCTGTAAACTGGATTAGCATTTTGAACTCTGAACTAAGAAGAACTTACAAGGATGAGTTGAAAGAAATTTTATTGTTGTTAAGAGAGTTTTTTGTTGAAGATGGTTACAGGTCAGTGAAAACTTTTAGCTTGTTTGGTACAAGTTATTACTACATGGTTTGGGAAGATGCATTGAAAGTTGCAATGACTGATGAGTATGAAAAATTTATCTCACAAATTGGTCAACCGATTTATCATTTACAAAATGGTACTAGTAGTAATGCTGGACAAGAACCTGATATTTTAATTGAGAGAGAAAATTCATTTTACATCTTGGATGCAAAATATTATGTCTTACAAAGGTCAAAGCCAGGGTGGAAAGATATTGTTAAGCAACTGTTCTATCAAAAATCATTTGTCCCACAAAAGGAATACGATACAATTGAGAATATTTTTTTAGTTCCGTTGCTGCTGCAAACGGAAAAACTACAAATTGAGAAAGCAGATGAATACTTTGGAAAAGTTGTTGTTGAACATGGCGGTATTGCCTTGTCAGATTTTCCTGAGATAAAAATATTGGGATTGAATCCTGTAAATGTTTTTCGCAATTACATACGAACTTCACCAGAGCAAATAAATTTTACAAACCTGCTGCCACCAAATTAAGTTCTTCGGCAATTGGATTGGAAAAGAATTGCAGTCCGAAATTTTTATTCGGAATAGATAAAAAGTTGTTTCCGTTTTTTATTCCATTCGAAATGGTTATTCCATTTTCTATTTTTTGTCTTTCGCCAAAAAATAAATACTCGTCAATGTGTTCCTTTTTTTCTCCAACTCTGCTTTGATAATTCTGTCTTTTTTGGAATAGAGGTTCTGCTTTGTGTGTTTTGAAAATTTCCAAATCTTGAAACAGACAAGATATTTTTTGAAAACCAATATCTGTTGCTACTTCATCTTTTGACCAATGATTCCAATGGTTTCTACCACCGTAATAACTCATGATAACATACTTTGAGTGGCTGTTCGTGATGAGTTTCTTTATTGCAGAAATAAATTTTTCTTGAAAGCAGAAATCACTTGTGAAATCATCAAGCATATTTTGACCACGAACAAATTCAATTTTGCCTAGGTAATCATCAAAGTTTTCAAGGAATGGGAAAGCACTGATAAAATTTATGAAATGATAGTAAGCGGAATACTGGCGAAAGTTATATGGTGGGTCAATGTAGAGAATGTCATGCTCTGGAATTTCTTTACTAATTACTAAAGCATCGTTGCAATAAATTTTAGAATCATTGCCTAATTCATAAAGTGGAAGCTTTAAAGTAAGTTTTTGAAGTGAGTTTGGCCACAATTTATCCCTATTGAAGTCGTGAAAGGTTCCGTTCACATTTGCAACCAAAACTACTTCTTCAATAACAGATGTTAGAAGTAAACAAACTTCATCATCGTTAATCAAATTCTCTTGATACCATTCTCTTATTTGCTCCATAACCAAGTCAAGTTTCTTTGCGTTGTTTTCGGAAAAGTAATTTCTTTTTCCTTCTGTGCCACGAACACTTTTGAAATAGGATTTAGAACCAAAGATTGTGTAATGCTCTTTGATAAACTCGTTTTGTGGTTGTCTGTAATCTTGAATGTTGTTTAAGTAATTGATAACATTCAATGCGTTGGAATTTTCTGAAAGAAAATTTTCAAGATTGAAATTGCTTAGAATAAGTCCGTTGTCCTTTCTAAGTAATTTATTAAAATAGATTTTGCTTTCCTCTTGTAAAATTGCTTGAGTTGGCAATTTTAAATTTGAAAATGTGGGATAGGTTTCAAAACCAAAGTAGCATTTGCCGATAATAAATGAAAAGCGGTTGATGTCGTTTGAGAATACTTTAAACCCTTTGTTGTTAAAGAATCTTCCTGTGTTCGTAGTTCCTGCAAAAATGTCGCAAATGGATTTGCTGTCTGCACAATTTATTTTCACAAAATCATGAATACATTTTAAGAGAACTCTTTTGTTTCCCAAGTATTTTTCCATTGTCAGTTTTTTGTTTGTTTACAAAGAATCATTACTTCTCCATGCTTTAACGCCTCAGTATTATTTTTTGCTTGGTTTAATTTTCTGTGTTGATGTTGTTTTATTTCAATCACCTCAACACTTTCATAATATTTGTTTGCAAGTGAAATTATTTCGTCAATTGAAAGTAGTCGTGGTCTGTGTGTTGTGTTTTCCTCAAATGGAGAATAGGACAGAAGCAAAGGGCAATTAAATTTTGAAGCACCTTCAAATAAATCTGTGAATGCTCCTTTTACTTGTGATGGTACGCAGAATAAAGATTGGTGTCTATCAACTCTGTAAAGTCCTTTCATAATTACATTACCTACATTGGATTTATTCATTGTTGCAAGTTCTGGGTAATCATACAATGCAATTGACTCAAGGATATGATAGAACCTACTGTAATGGTCAATCGTGTATGGTGGGTCTGCGTAAAAGCAACCGATATTCTCTTTGCAATTGTCTAAAAAATATTTGTAGTCAGAAGTAATTGACTTGTTCGTTGGCTGCTGAAAACAGTTACTTGAATATTCATTCAACCATTTTGTGAAAATAGTTACAACATCATAGTTCCTGTCTCTTACTGACCTTGACGCAAGTAATTTTTTGGGCTTATTGTTTTTGTCTGTAAGTTTCATTGGTTGTGCAAACTGTTTTCCAACAGTTGCAACAATTTCACTTAGTGTGCTGAGTAGCGAAGCAAGGAGGATTGAATATTTGGGTTTGTCAATTGATTTCAGTTCGTTTATTTTAAACAGTAACGCATCAATCATTATTGATTGTCTGAATGAAAAATAAACGCCACCGTAATAAAGTGAGCAGTAAGAAGTTTTTCTTGAAAGTTCGGTTGCCGCTTTAAATCGTTCTTCAAATTTCTTTAAGGCGGTCAGAACAATATTTTCTGTGTCGGGAAAAAGATTGTTTGATTTTAAATAACTGTAAACTGAACAGTTTTCAACGAATGAAGCAAACTTTAGTTTATCATCATCCGAAGCAAGTTTTGATTTCAATAGTGATTCTTCCAAACTTGTTAATGGCTCGTACATAAATTGAAGGTCAGAAAAAATTGCATTATCAGTTGCCTCTTTAATGAATGATGTAATTTCTTCTTTTGAAAATTTTCTTCCGTTTA
This sequence comes from Bacteroidota bacterium, assembly GCA_947479085.1. GTDB lineage: Bacteria > Bacteroidota > Bacteroidia > 2-12-FULL-35-15 > 2-12-FULL-35-15 > 2-12-FULL-35-15. The sequence goes on from CANJYB010000012.1 coordinate 43,485, forward strand.
TGAGTGCTGATGAAATTACTGTAGAGTAGTATTGAATATCTAAAGAGATTACTGCATTCTTGTTCGCTAAAAAATGAGATACCACACCTGAGCCAGAAAACAAATCACAAACGAGATTGGATGTTTTGTTAGATTCAACAATTTCAGAAATTTCTTTTACCAGTCGGAGTTTACTTCCAAGATATTGGATAGGTCTGAATCCATTATTTTCAACATTAGTATCAGAAACACTGTGAGTATAAATATCAAGTTCGGACTGAAACATTTTATTTGTTTTTCTTTTTGTTGTATTGAATCTTTTCTTCCGCTAATTGCATTGCTTTCAAAGCTAAATCTTCGTCTTCCAGTTCGTATACTACCTTATCAGAAAGCCAAGCAACTAATAAATCATCTTCTTTAACTTTGAAATACTTTGCAAGTTTTATGACTTGCTCTCGGTTTGGCTTTCGTTGTCCTCTTTCAACCTTACTAAGAATTGCTTGGTCAATATCAAGGAAAGCAGCAACAGTCCGTAAAGGAAGTTCCTTTTGTCCTCTTAACCTTTTAATTGTTTCACCTAAACTTTCCATTTTGAATAATTACACTTTGACAATATTTGTCAAACATACTATTAATTTGTATATCTAATTCAAAAAAGGTTGCTTTTTTTCAACAAAACAAATATTGTCTTTAAAAACCAAAAATAATTCTAAATTGAAACTTTCCTTCCCCAATTTTAAAATACTTATTTTGATTTTTAAATAAAAAAGCTATAGTTTCTTATAACACTCCGCAGTTCAGCTTCTTTACTTCTACTTCTTGAAATCTGTTTGTCCGAAACGATTGTGAACACTCAGCAAACAACGCTGTGTTAATTGCTGACCAATTGAAATTTGATGAGAACTTTGAAAAACATTTTTAAAGTCAGTTTGCTGGAGATGCTGAATGCTGATTTGAAAAAGGTTCCCTTTTGCCAAACAGCACACAGCAATTCGGCATTTTACCTTCTGCTCCTTGAAAACTGTTTATCAGAACAGATTTAAAGCGTTCGGCAATCTGCACAGCAAATAAAGAAAGGGTTAATTGCTGATTGATTAAGATTTGACCAAATTTTTGAAATTTAAGGACGAAAACAAAGTTGCTGAATTCGCTGAATGCTGATTTCCGCTTTTTTAAAAGTTACCTTTTGTTACACTGCACACGGCAATTCAGCGTCTTGGCTTCTCCTTCTTAAAAACGGCTTGTCAGAAACGATTAAGAACATTCAGCACATAATACAGCGCACAGTGGCTGTGTAATTTGCTGACTGATTCAAGGTTGACCAAAGCTTTATAGTTCGGGGAAGAGAGCAGGTTTACTGAATTTGCTGACTGCTGTATCTGATAAAAAAAGTTTTCTAATTGAGTAAAGTGTTTAGCTTTTTTTTGAAAGAGCGAATTAGTTAATGATTCAAAACACAACAACCTGCGAAATTGATTTGCTCAACAACGCAGGTGTGTGTCTTTGTAATCTTTACCAAAAAAGAGATTCTAAATCGATGTTATCACCCCCATTTCGCATCCATTCTTGATACTTTTCGTAGCCCATATTAAAAGCTCTTTCAGCTTCCTCTCTTGTTTTGAAACCTTTGTGTTTCGCATTGCTGTATCCGTCAGTAGACTTTTTTCTCTCTTTATCAGTGTTAAATACGCCTAATGTGCGACCTACCCATACTACGTAATAATTAAATTTACTCATGGCTCTTTTGATTTTGATTGTTATTTAAATAATCTGGATTAAGAGTAAAAATGTGTGTTTTCTGATTTCCGCCAGCAACATCTTCGTGCATACGAATTTGACCAATTCCCTTTGCCTTCATTTCACAAAAGATGTCATATACTTCATTAGCAGATTTTAGACCTGCAACACGATTAGTGTAAACCGTACGTGCTTTTGCACACCCATTCTTCTGTTTTCTCAACCAAGATACCATTTTGTCTATCTTTTTTTCAACAAGCGATGAAGCGAATGAATCACGAACCTTTTGAACATTTGATATAAAGTAATTGGTTAATTTTATTGCTCCTTGTAAACTCTCAACAGAAATACTTTGCACCTCTATACTAGCATCTGCACATCTCAAATACTCTAAATTTAATGCAAAACGAGCCGTGTATGCTTCAAGTTTTGATAAGGCATTTAGAAAATAATAAGGTAAAGAATCGTCATTCCGTTTTTCCGAAAATTCCGTATTCCACTCGTTCCACAGCAATTGAGCTTCTGTCGAAAACAAAAGCACCTTTTCTTCACTTGCTTGTTGCGAATTGTAGATATGGGTAATTATTCTATTGTACTCATTTGTAATTTCCTCATCTATCTCTTCGGTAGTGTACTTTATTTTAATTTTACGGGGATAAGAAAACAGTATCCTGTCTAAAAAACCATTGTCTCTCATTTCGGATAAAGATTCTAATAAATCTACCTGAATTCCACCTATAACTGATACAAAGGGATTGTTGATTTGAATTGGAGGCTTCCCTTTTCTAGTTATCACCAATGTTGTTTGGCTAAAAATTTGGAGATAGTATTCCATTTCATTGCCTCCTGAAGATTTGTACTGATTGAAACCTTTCCACCAACCTACTGCCTCATCTTTATAAAGCAAAAGACCGTGAGGATAAAGGGACATCAATTCTGCTACCGATTCAATAGTTGAATCAGTAGTGTAAATAATCCTAAACTCTTCACTATTTAAGAATGATTTTTGTAAATCGAAAATAGGTGCTAATGCCATTTTAATAGCAGGAGATTTTTTACTTCCTGGCTCTCCTACCACAATTGCATATAACAACGCACCTTCCGTCCAACTTTTCTTTGGTTGTACTTTTACTTTGTTACCAATTGCAACTGAACTAGCAATTAGAATTGGAACACAAAGAAACTCTACATTGCAGTTGAGTGAAATGGCTGCATACTTAACGAATTTAATAATTGAAGGAGGAAAAACCTCTATTGGGAATCCTTCGACTTCATTGTAATTTGAAAATTTTGTAATTGACATTTTTTTTGAATTAATTGTTATAAATTTTATTGATTGTTTTTCTTTTAAGATTTTCAATTTGATGGTGAACCTCGACAATATTGATTCGATATTTTCTTGGTAATAGAAAGTAGGCTAAAAGCTATTTTAAAAATCATAACTCAATCCCTCCTTTCTTATTTTTGACGGATTTTACGAGAGTAACTGATTCTATAATCTCACTTTCAATAAAAAGGACTTTTGATCCGATTCGATACGAAGGTATTATGCCTCTTTTACAATAATCCCCTAACGTAACAAGGCTAATCCCTAAAATAGAAGCAGTTTTTTTCCTGCATATAAATTTTTTTGATTGTGTAGGAATTTGTGGTGTGAAGTTTGCTAATTCAGATTTTATACAGTCCCGAATTATTTTCTCTAAATCTTCTGGCGAATAAGTGTATATGATTGTCTTGTTCATATCTCCCTTTATTACCCTCGTGTCAAATGTATTCACATTGCCTAAACCCTGCTGTTTTCAACACATTGAAGTTTTGTCTTCTTGTTAAAAATTATTTTACAGAGCATCATTTAGTGCAATTTTTGGCATAGTAATTGAGTATTATTTTGAATGAAAAAAATAAAACGTGGAGATAAAAAAAGTCAAGAGGAAAAACGCAAAAAAGTTGTAATTTTTCTTAAACTCAAAGAGGGTACACACGAAAGGGCTGCTTTGGAATTTGGGCTTTCAAAGAGTGCGGTGGATAAAATTTGGCTTCGTTTTAAAGATAAAAAAGAAGAAGAAATTGATAAAGAAATTATTTCAAAGAAGTGTGGAATTAAAGAAGGATGGAAACTATCAAAAAAAGACATTGAAGGGGTAAAGAAAGATATGAAACCTGAAATATCAAAGGAATTAGACCTCAAATTAATCCTTTGGAGTGTTTCAATTGTTCAAGAGTTAATTCTTAATAAGTATAAAGTTAACTTGTCTCGTTGGCAAGTAAGTAGGTACTTAAAAGCTTGGGGATATTTGTTGCAAAAACCTATAAATATGGTTGTTGAGGAGAAATCGAAGAACTTTAAAAATTGGTATTATGAAGAATATCTTCCACATATTATTAAGGATGCTAAAAAAGAAAAAGCAGTAATTTATTTTGGTGATGAAACAGGAATGCTAAACAAACAAATAGAAAAAGACAATCGGTTTAAAACTGCATCACGCCTTCATTCACTAAAAACACTTTCAGCAATTACAAGCAAAGGGCATCAGCAATTTGTAGTAGTTCGCGGAATAATTAATAACGAGAAAATACAAAAATTCTTAGAATTATTAATTGATAGTAATAATAAAAAAATATTTCTCATTACTGATAATTCTGCTTATAGAACAAAACAATTGGAAAAGTGGTCAAGTTCAAACAGCAAAATCGAATTAATTCTTACACCAAACGATAAGCCAAAAGTAATTAAACCTATAAAAATAAGAGATGAAAATACAGCCTTTTCTTTTTTAAACAAAAACCTAAAAAGAAGAAGTTCTAAAAGTGCACAACTTGCGGAATTAGACAAAGAGATGGAAAAGGCAATCAGAGAAAGGGACAGTTAAAACTTTCCATTATCTGCGTAACTATAGTATTCCTTTTGGCAAAAAATAATATGGTCTATTACTTCAATCCCAATTATTTTGCCTGCTTCTTTTATTGAGGCGGTTATTTTATCATCTGCCGAACTTGCAGTCATATTTCCTGATGGGTGATTGTGGGCGATTACAATTGAATCTGATGCGTGTGCTATTGCTCTTCTGAATACTTCTCTTGCATGTACAAGTGTTCCTGACAATATCCCTACTGATGCTAAATCAAGATATTTAATGTGTCGATTTCTTGTTAACCCAAGTACAAAAAAATGTTCTTTTTCTTTGTCAATTTCATCCATAGTTTCAAAAGCCTTTAGGAAAACATTGTATGCCTTTTCAGATGAATAAATTTTCTCATTTCTAAATTGAGGATGCACTTCAATAATCATTTTCAAAATTTTTCTAATAAATCCCAGACCTTCTTTTTCAGTTTTGTAATTTCACTATCGTTAAAAACAGGCTTGTATTTTGGTTCAGAACCGAAGATAGTCTTGTCCTCGTCTATAACTCTTTCTGTCATTAAATCTCTTAAACTGCTTATCTGGTCAATAAACATTTTTTTGTCGCTCCTTAAATGGTCTTTTTTAATCTCTATAAGATTAATCTTTTTCTTTTTAATCTCTAATTTAAGAGATATGATTTCTAGTCGTTCTTTCTCTTCCATAATTTTAAATTTGAACTGTTTCTGCAATTTGTTTTTCTGTGTTTTCCATTTTTATCCAATGTTGTTGAAGTAACTTTGCATTTTCATTAGGAGTAACTTTTATGTAGGTCAGGAAAGCCTTTTCGGTGCGGTGTCCTGTGATTTTCATTATCGTAATTGAGGATAATCCTGACTTATAATGATTAGTTGCAAAACTTCTTCTGGCTGTATGAGTAACCATTAATTCATACTTCTTATTATTGGATATTAATAATTGTCCTCCTTTTGTAATTTTGGTTGTTACCATTACATTTAGGCATTCTAACTTACTACCTATTTCTTTTAAGTGCTTGTTTGTTTTTGCATTTGAAATTGAAGGAGGCAAAGAATTTGGAAATTTATCTTTGTATTTTCCCATTATCAATTTTACAGTTGGGTGAATTGGAATGACTACAGATTCTTCTGTTTTTTTAGTGGTGATTTCTATAAAATCTCCATTTATGTGTTTAGGCTCAATTCTTGAAAAATCGCTAAAACGTAAGCCAGTCCAACAACCCACAAGGAACAAATCTCTTACGTGTTCAAGGCTTGGTTTATTAGATAAATCCAATTTAAAAAGTTCATCAAGTTCACTAGTATTAAGGTATATGCTATCAATCTTTTCGGTTAACACTTTAAATTTTTTACTCTTGAAAGAAAGGTTTTTATGAATATCTCTTTCAGCAGCATCATTTAAAAATGATTTTATAGTTTTTATATGCCTACCTATGCTATTATTTGCGAGGTTTTTTTCTTTCGTAAGGTATTCCATATATTCGGTATAAAAATCTAAATCAATTGTATCAAAACCTATTCGTTTCTGTTTTTTTATGGAATATTCTTTTAGCGTTAAAAGAGTGTTTTTATAGATACCAATAGTTCCTTTCGCAAGGGCTTTCCCTGTTTCTAAATTAAATCTACTTTCCGCCTCTAAAATATATTGCTTTATAAAACTAAACAAATCCATTTTTTGTTTGGTTTGAGCATTTCTTAATACAATATCAAGCAGTTGTTTTAATTCCTCAACATTTGGCTCTCTATTATTATCGTTTTGAAATTTTCTGAAAGCATTTTTTGCGGAAGATTCAATCCAATTCAGCCTTGCATTAAATTCAGGATATTCTGGAAACCCTCTTGTTTCTTTTGCTCTTTGGAAATTTCTTTTCCCTTTATCTACTTCAAAAAATTTTGGTTGAATAAATTCTTTTGTAGAGTACTTTAATTTTTTCTTGTCCCATCTTACAACAAGATTTATCAATGTTACCTCATTGCTTTTGGGATTTTTTAGATTGAAATTAATTTTCATTTTGTCTTTTTATTACCGTTAAATAGCTACCGAAGTGGCAACCCTCATATACATATAGCATATAAAATCGCGGTGGGTGCATTTTGATAAAAATGGAAAAGAAAAGATTGGGGGGAATTATAGTAAAATATAGGGAGGGGTCGGTTGGGGGGTCGGTTCTATTTAACCATATTTTTCTGAAATTATCTGTTTTGTTTTCGGAAGCCTTAACTAAAGTTAAAGTAGCGAGTAAAATTTGGTAAAATTTGGTCGGAAATGGTAAAATATCAAGAAAACCGCACGGGACCTCAAAAAAACCTCCTCTGATATGTTCAGTGGAGGTTTTTTGTTTTGTGGAATTGATTCGCTGCTTTAAATAACTATTACTTTCGATTTGTTTCCTTTCATCCACCCTTTCACCAAATCATCAGCATCGGGATAATAATTGGTACGCTTAACCAATGTTTTAAATTCTTCAGGGGAACTGATTTGTTCGGTGGTATCGATGTATCCGTATCCGGCATAGTGGCCTTTTTCAATAAGGATGACAGATTGCTGGGTTTGTGATTTTCCCTTGTCGATGATTACAAAGTTTGGGTGAGTAAAAATGTATTCATCTAAAATTGCTTTTGCACGTTTATTATAAATTTCTATTTCTTCCTGCTCTGCACAGATGCCGTTGCATTTTTTTAACTGGTGATTAAAACAAACTGACGTATCATCCGTTAATCCGGAATAGCGCAAACAAAGAGTATGTTCATCAATCCAGCTTTCGAGTTTTTCTCTTGCTGAAAAATAACCGGTGAATGACATGAGTGCATTTTCGGCATTTTCGTATTCGGTTAATTTAAAATTAATAATTCCTTTATCGTCTTTAAACCAATCGATGCTATGTGTAAACGAGTCTGCTTTTTTTCGCTTGTTGAATTTAGGTTTATGTTTTTTTATTTCTTCGGACTCCAGAAGCAATGCTATTAGTTCGCTGCCAGTGGGCACAAAATCTACATTGTATAATTCGTTCAGCATTTTTCTTCCCTTTTGTTCTTTGGAATTAAAATGGCTCATGGCGCGGTTATAGGCATTGGTACTTTTGCCAATGTAAATAATGTTCTGGTCCTGGTCGAGGAAGTAATACACGCCACATTCTTCGGGAAGTTTGTTGAGGATATATTTTTTAATGTTATCAATCCGTCTTACCATGAGTTCGTCCATCCCTTTGTTTTTATAAACGGGGTGAGCACTTTTTACCTGCATGAGTATATCAAACAGTTTGGCTGTGGCTACTGCATCGCCTTCGGCACGGTGCCTGGCTTCGTTATCTATTCCTAATGATTCGCAGAGGTTACCAAGACTGTATGATTTTTTTCCGGGAATTAATTTCCTGCTTAGCCGAACAGTGCAGAGTGTATCGCGTTTGTATTTGGCACCCATGGATGCAAATTCTTCTTTTATAAAACCATAATCGAAACCTACATTGTGGGCTACAAATATTTTTCCTTCGGTCATGTCCCAGATTTTTTTGGCGACCTGTGCAAAAGTGGGTGCGCCTTCTACCATTTCATTAGTGATACCTGAAATGCGAACGAATGTGGGGCTTATGTAACATTGGGGATTGATGAGTGTAGAGAATTTTTCTATCACTGATAATCCATCGTGAATTAAGATGCAGATTTCTATTACGTGTCCTCTGCGGTATTCGAACTTGCCTCCGCAGGTTTCTATGTCAATTATTGCAAACATTTAGCTCAACGAATAACGAATTTTAACGAATAACGAATATATAATTGTGGATAGCATAGTGTGCAGCATCCTGTTTTATTTGCCCATTTCTACGCGCTGCGACTGAAGAAAACGAATCATGTTATCTATGTTTAAATCCTGGGGTTTGAACTCACCAATGTTGAGACAACATACAAAACTCCATACTTCCAGAATGTTTCGGGCATGAAGGGAGTAAGGTGAATAGGTTTTGTTGTCGGAATGAAATTCAAAGGTGTCTCCTGATTTTTTCTTTTCGCGATAAAGGCGTTTGTACACCACTCCGTCTTCTTTGGTGAGTACTATATAGGTTTGTCCGTCATTTATTTCGCTGAGGGATTCGACATACTTGCCTACTACTATGCTTCCGTCTTTTAAAGGTGGCATGGAATCTCCTTTAATAGTAAAAGCTCTGTGCTTGCCTACTATTTTAAACGGGAGGTTCATGCGGGGCATTTCTTCCATATAGGTAGGGTCGGCATAGCCGGTAAGGTAGCCTGCCATGGCTTTTACAGGTATTACTTCTATGATGTCATTGTTATCTGCATCTACCTGGATGGGAAAGAGGATGCGGTTTTTGCCTATCTTCATTAATGCTGAAGGGGGTGTGCGGGAAAGGTCTCCGCGAACAAGGGCATCGATGGATACATTGAAATAATCGGCAATGGTTACGAGTAAATCGTAGGGTGGTTCGGCTCTTCCTTCTTCGTAAGAACCTAAACGGGAACGATTGATTTCGAGTTGGTCTGCTAATGCGTCCTGTGATAACTTTTTTAAGTTTCTGAGAACCCTAATGTTTGCTGCTATTTTTGACATTGCTAAATAATTTGGCACAAATATACTAAATATGTTAGTATATTTGCAAACGGAAGGGAAGATTTTTTTGTTGTATGTCAGTGATGAATGATGGTGTGGGTTTTTACCACATAGGCACATAGAAACATAGAACAACACATAGGTTTTTTTGTGGCGGATATTTTTCTACCGATATATTATCCCTACGGGATTTATAAATAATACTATCTGTATCAGGGGCCTGTTTTCAATACATAGAATAAACACAGCCATGGTTATTAAATAATTGGAACGCTCCTGGTACATGATGGTTTTTTAAAATAAGATGAGTAATGAGTGAGCGTTCGATAATGCATATTGATCTGGATACGTTTTTTGTTTCGGTGGAACGGTTAACGAATCCAAAGCTGATAGGGATGCCTGTGCTGGTGGGTGGTACGAGCGACCGTGGTGTGGTGGCTTCGTGCAGCTATGAAGCGCGGAAGTTTGGTGTTCATTCGGCTATGCCGATGCGGATGGCGAGGCAGCTGTGCCCGGATGCTATTATTGTGAGGGGGGACAGTGAGCAGTACAGTAAGTATTCGCAGGTGGTGACTTCTATTATTCATGAAAAGGTGCCGCTGTATGAGAAGACTTCAATAGATGAGTTTTATATTGACCTGACGGGTATGGATACTTTTTTTGGTTCGTATAAGCTGGCGGGTGAGGTGAGGCAACGGATAATGAAGGAAACGGGTTTGCCGATTTCGTTTGCGCTGAGCACTAATAAAACGGTGGCTAAGGTGGGTACGGGTGAGGCGAAACCTAACGGGGAGAAGGAGATTCCGCTGGGTACAGAGCGTGGTTTTTTGGCTCCGCTGAGTATTAAGAAGATTCCGATGGTGGGTGATAAAACGTTTCAGCTACTGCGGGATATGGGTGTGGCGAAGATACAGACGCTGCAGGAGATGCCTGTGGAGCTGATGGAGCAGGTGCTGGGGGTGAACGGAAGGGTGATATGGAAGAAGGCGAACGGGATAGATAACAGCCCTGTAGAGCAATATAATGAGCGGAAGAGTGTGAGTACGGAGCAGACTTTTGACCAGGACACGATAGATGTAAAGGGGCTGAAGAGCCTGCTGGTGGGGATGACGGAGAAACTGGCTTTTCAGATAAGGAGTGAGGGGATGCTGACGAGCTGTGTGACGGTGAAGATACGGTATTCGGATTTTAATACGTACACGGTGCAGGCGCATGTGCCTTATACGAGCCTGGACCATGTGCTGATGGAACGGGTGAAGGGGCTGTTTGATAAGCTGTACCAAAAACGGATGCTGATACGACTGATTGGGGTGAGGTTCAGCGGGCTGGTGATGGGGAGTTACCAGTATAACCTGTTTGAGGATAATGCAGAACAACTGCAGCTGTACGGGGCGATGGATAAAATGAAGGCGAGGTATGGAGAGAATATAGTGAAACGAGCTTCGAGTATAGATTTGAAACTGAGGAACTTTAATCCTTTTAAGGGGTAAGGGGATGGTGGAATTCGGAATTAAGGGCGAACGGGGAAGGAAAGGAAAATGGGAGGTGCGGGGAGGTAAATAGGGAAGGATTTCCTTTTTCGGAAATGCTCCCCCAAAGGTTTGGGGACGGGTTTCCTTTTTCGGAAATGCCATTTTGACTTAAAAGGAATGATAATCTGACATAAAAAGAATGTTTTTTTCTAAAGTACTATACAAATTTATATAGAGGCCTCACCCCAGCCCCTCTCAAAAGGAGAGGGGCTGGGGGTGAGGTGCATTGTGATTTTTTTGAGCTTGGTTTAGTGCTGCCCCCTCTCCTTTGGAGAGGGGATGAAGGGGTGAGGCGTTTATGAAAGAGATTTTCATTAGCCATTCTTGAAATTTGTATAGTACTTTAATTTTTTTCTTAAAATACCCATGTTACTCAATTGCCATACCTATTACAGTTTTTGTTACGGAACTTTTACGGTAGAAGAATTATTAGATGAAGTAAAGCAAAAAGGATATTCTTCTTTTGTTCTCTCTGATATTAATAATACTTCTGCATGTATTTATGCGGTTCGTTCGGCAATAGAACAGGGTATAAAACCCATACTTGGTATTGATTTCCGAAACAATGCAAAACAACAATACGTTGGTATCGCCATTAATAATGAAGGATTCAGGGAACTGAACGAACACCTTTCTTATCATTTGCATAATAATCTTCCCTTTAGTACCCAGGCTCCTGCTTTTAATAATGCGTATATTATTTATCCCTTTGCTAATTACACAGGTTGGTTATTGAGAGAAAATGAATTTATAGGAATATCGGCAAAAGAAATTGCAAATATGGCTTTCCTGCCGGTCAGAAAATATCTTAATAAGTTGGTGGCATTGCAGCCGGTCAGTTTTGCTGGCAAGCGGCAATTCAACGCACACAGGTTACTCAGAGCTATTGATAAAAATACATTGTTAAGCAAACTGCCGGCAGAGGAACAGGGAACCATGGAAGAAGTGATGCTTTCCCGAAACGAAATGCTTGCTGCTTATGCCGGATATCCCGGCATCATTGGCAATACAGAGGCAATACTGAACAGTTGTAAAATAGATATTGCATTTGGAAAGCTATCAAACAAAAATAAAAAGCATTACACCGATAGTGTTGCAAACGATTTAGCAAAACTAAGGCATGAATGTGAAGTTGGTTTAAAGTATCGTTACAAAAAACCATCAGCAGAAGTGCTTCAACGGGTAGAAAAGGAATTGCAGATAATTGAACAAATGAACTTCTCGTCCTATTTTCTTATTAATTGGGATATTATACAATATGCACAACGTAAAAATTATTACTGGGTAGGCAGGGGCAGCGGGGCAAATAGCATGGTGGCTTATCTGCTTCGTATTACTGATGTGGACCCTATCAAACTTGATTTGTATTTCGAACGTTTTATAAATCCTGCACGCACCAATCCGCCTGATTTTGATATGGATTTTTCGTGGACCGACAGGGATGATATTACCCGGTATATATTTGATACCTTCAGACATACTCATACAGCATTGGTGGGCGCTTATAATACATTTCAGCAAGACGCGGTGATTCGTGAACTGGGAAAAGTATTTGGATTGCCTCCTGAAGAAATAGATAAATTACAATCACCTGCAAAGTTTCCTGATGTGGATGAGTTTGGGAAATTAGTGTTACGATACAGTAAATTAATTCACGGTTTTCCGAGTCATTTAAGTGTTCATTCCAGCGGTATCTTGATTTCAGAACAACCCATCAGCAGTTATTGTGCTACCAATATGCCTCCCAAAGGTTATCCTACCGCGCAATTCAGTATGCTGGAAGCAGAAGATATCGGTCTTGCAAAATTTGATATTCTCAGCCAGCGCGGCTTAGGGAAGATAAAAGATGCCATACAGATTATTAAAGAAAACAGGAATGTAGAGATAGATATACACGACATTGAGAAATTTACAAGTGATGAAAAGGTAAAAGTATTGTTGCGGGAAGGAAAAACGATAGGTTGTTTTTATGTGGAGTCTCCTGCCATGCGTATGTTATTGGCTAAGCTGAATGCAGATGATTACCTCAGACTGGTGGCTGCAAGTTCTATTATACGGCCGGGTGTGGCAAAGAGCGGGATGATGCGTGAATATATATTACGGTATCGTGATGAAAGCAGGCGTAAAAAAGCGAGAGAAGATTTGCCTGAGCTATATGACTTGCTGGAAGAAACATACGGGGTGATGGTGTACCAGGAAGATGTAATTAAAGTGGCGCATTTTTTTGCAGGCTTAACATTAACAGAGGCTGATTATTTGCGAAGAGGAATGTCGTGGAAATTCAAACAACGTAATGAGTTTAATTTGGTAAGAGAAAAGTTTTTCTCCAATTGCAGGAAGAAAAATCATAATGAAAAAGTGATCCTTGACACATGGACACAGATAGAAAGCTTTGCCAACTTTGCATTCTCCAAAGGGCATTCTGCAAGTTATGCCGTGGAGAGTTACCAGGCTTTGTACCTGAAAGCGTATTACCCTTTGGAATATATGGTTGCAACCTTAAATAATGGCGGAGGATTTTACCGTAAGGAATTATATCTTCATGAAGCTCGTATGCACAATGGTATTATTCTCCCTCCTTGTGTAAATAACAGCGATGTACTATGTGTTATTAAAAACACAACTATTTATTTGGGTTTAAATATGATTAGTGGACTGGAGGAACAAACTGTTGTAAATATAGTTCGTGAACGTAATCAGAATGGACCTTTTGCGGGGATACAAAATTTTATTAAACGTGTTCCCATATCTCTTGATCAAACCCGTCTATTAATTCGTGTGGGTGCGTTTGCATTTACCAATAAAAATAAAAAGGAATTGTTGTGGGAGATATATTCGCTGATTAATCCTCTGAAAAAGGTGGAAGTTGTAAACGAATTGTTTGATGTGCAGCCACAAAACTGGCAATTACCAAAGCTTATAAGCAATATCCATGATGACGCTTTTGACGAAATAGAATTATTGGGTTTTCCTCTTTGTTCGCCATTTGATATTCTGAAAGATGATTTGCCTGAAACATTGACAGCAAAAGAATTGAAAAACCATATTGGAAAAACAGTAACCATTGTGGGCTACCTGGTAACTTATAAAAACACATCTACTTCTAAGGGAGAACGCATGTGTTTCGGTACTTTTACAGATACAGAGGGCAGATGGATAGACACCGTGCATTTTCCTCCTTCTCTAAAACAATATCCATTTATCGGACCGGGTTGTTATTTACTAACAGGAAAAGTAACCGAAGAATTTGATTTTATTACTATAGAAATAAACGAAATGCATCGGTTATCAACTGTAGACAGAGAAAATTAACTTCCCTATAAATTCTGCATAAAGTAATCTGAAATTTTATTGAAGAGGTGGACACGGTCTTTGCCGAGGACATTGTGTTCGTGGCCGGGATATACGTAATAATCGACCTGCTTGCCTTTATCCACACATGCTTTGATAAACATCATAGAGTTTTGCCAAACCACTACATTATCCTGTGCACCATGAATTACCAATAGTTTACCCTTGAGATTATCGATATGGTTCATAACGTTTGCTTGCTTGTATCCATCAGGGTTAGTTTGAGGAGTGTCCATGTATCGTTCGGTGTACATTACTTCATAATAGCTCCAATCGATAACTGGTCCTCCGGCAACGGCAACCTTAAAAATAGCAGGATAACGGGTCATGATGCTGGTGGTCATAAATCCACCAAAGCTCCAGCCCATGATGCCCATGCGTTTGGAATCGACCCAGGGGCGGGATTGTAAATAATTGATGCCAACCATCTGGTCTTCCATTTCGACTGTGCCGAGTTGGCGGAAAGTGGCTTGTTCGAATGCGAGGCCGCGGTTGGCACTTCCTCTGCCATCTAACGTAAAAACAACATAACCTCTTTCTGCCATATATTGCAGCCACATATCGCCTCCGCCATTCCATGTGTTGTTTATCAACTGAACTCCAGGTCCGTTATATAAATACACTATTACAGGATATTTTTTGGTAGAATCAAAATCAACAGGTTTGAACATACGGCAAAATAAATCATCGCCCGAATCGGATTTTAATTTGAAAAGGGAGAGCTGGCCGAGCTTATAGTCTTTTAAAGGGTTTTCGGCTTGTTTTAATGTTTGCAGCTTTTTTCCTTTTGTGTCGTAAATGGAAATTTCGCGGGGAACTGTGGTGGATTGAAAATTATCTATAAAATATTTTTTATTGTCGCTGAGCATTACTGTGTGTGTGCCATCGCCCTGCGTAAGGCGGGTGATTTTATAATCTTTCATGTTCATACTGTAAAAGTTGCGGGTAATGCCACTTTCGGCTGTTGAACTGAAATACAAGTTTTCACCTTTGTCGTCAAACCCGGCAAAATCAGTAATGGCCCACTTTCCATCTCCGTTGGTTTTATTTTGAATTAAAAGGTCTTTGTAATGAACGGGCACTGCTTCAAATTTGAAATAGGTTAAATGATTGTATCCCACTTTCTGGTCGAAAGAATCCTGTTCGGATTGTAAAACAAATTCATCATTTTTATTTGGAAGAAAAACAATGGGGTGCATAGGATGGACGTATTTATCATTTTTCTGTGTATAAAAAGTTCTCTCAAAATCCCCTGTAGTTGCGCTGTAGGAATTAAGTTTCATTTCATTCTGGTCGCGATTTAATACCTGGATAAAAATATGTTGCTCATCGGGACTCCAGGCAATGTTGGTTAGATATTGTTCTTTGGGCTCGCCTGTTTTTAAAAACACGGTGGTGTGTTTAGTCATATTATAAACTCCGACTGTTACTTCATGACTTTTATCTCCGGCCATGGGGTATTTTATTTCGTGCACTTTTGCAGGACGAACTGTCCAGTCGATGATGGGATAATCGGTAACCATGCGCTGGTCCATTCTGTAAAACGCAAGCATATCGCCCTTTGGCGACCAGTAGGTTCCTTTTGAAATACCAAACTCATCGCGGTGTACGGATTGTCCGTTTACAATGTTTGAGTCTGCATCATTGGTAACCGGAATTTTATTTTTGAAATCATAAACATATAAATTGTTTTTTATTGTATAAGCCACATAGTTGGAAACCTTTGCCACATCAACATGTTCAGCATCTGCTCCAAAATCCCTGTTTGCTTCTCTACTGATTAATTTTGCTTTATATACATAGCCTATCAATGTTTTTTCTGTTTCAAAAGTAAATTGGTCTGCATTGTTCCATTGCATAGCTGGAAATGCTTCCAACGGTTTTAAACCAGCTTTTACCAACGCATCATTCAATTCTTTTAATGTTGCAACCGTTTCCTGTTTATTGTTTTCAGCATTCCCAATAATCAATACGTCTTCGTTTTCTTTTTTATCCACGAAAGAATATTTATCAGTTCCTTTCACCCACATCAATTGTTTTAACCGAGCAGGAGCAAGGGTAGTTTTTTGTTTGATGATTGCTTCCTCCATGGTAAGCAATTTGGTTTGAGCAACGGCAACCTGTATGAATAATACAAGTGATGCGAGGATAAGGGTGTGTTTTTTCATTGATTATTTAATGTTAGAATTCAGTCGTTTTCCCTCTCCCTGAAGAAAGGAGAGGGAGACGAACAATGAAGTACTTAGTTTTTATTTTATTATCGAACCATTGTTTGTTCCTGGTTTTACAGGTGAAACAAAACTTAATTCACCTTTTTCATTTTCAGAACATAAAATCATTCCACGGCTTTCGATATTCTTCAGCATGCGCGGAGCAAGGTTTACAAGGATACTTACCTGTTGCCCGATGATGTCTTCGGGTTTATAATATTGAGCAATGCCAGAAACAACAGTACGAATGTCGATACCTGTATCTATTTTTAATTTCAGAAGTTTATCGGTTTTAGGAACGCGTTCTGCTTCCAGGATTGTTCCAACGCGTATGTCCATTTTGGCAAATTCATTAAAGGTGATTTCGGGTTTGCCTTCTGCCACTTTAGGTTTTTCTTCTTCCGAATTTTGACTCAATTCTTTTGACTTACTTGCTTCATTTTCCATTTTAGAATTTGATAATTTAGTTACCTGGTAAACCATCTGTTCATCTTCTACTTTTTCGAATAAAAGACTTGCCGTATTTATTTTATGACCGGCCAATAGCAAATCGGTGCGGGTGGCATCTTTCCATTTCAACCCTTCGTTTAAGTTTAGCATTGTTGCCAGCTTTTTTGAAGTAAAAGGTAAAAACGGTTCCATTACAATGGTAAGGTTGGCACATATCTGCAGGGAGATATTCATAATGGTTTGTACCCGTTTGGGATCTGTTTTAATTAATATCCACGGCTCGTTTTCGGCAAGGTATTTATTTCCCATACGTGCCAGGTTCATTAGTTCTGCCAATGCTTCGCGAAAACGATAGTTCTCAATACTTGCAGCAATCTTTGCTGGGTATTTACTCATTTCTTCGAGCAATAAAATATCGGCTTTGTTGTATTCCTCAGCCACCGGCACATTGCCTTCGTAATATTTATGGGTAAGAACAAGGGTGCGGTTAACGAAATTACCAAGTATAGCAACCAGTTCATTATTGTTTTTGGCCTGGAAATCTTTCCAGGTAAAATCATTGTCCTTGGTTTCAGGGGCATTTGCGCAAAGTGTATAACGCAATACATCCTGCTTGTCTTTAAACTCGAGTAAATACTCATGAAGCCAGACAGCCCAGTTACGTGAAGTAGAAATTTTATCTCCTTCAAGGTTAAGGAATTCATTGGCAGGAACATTTTCAGGAACAATGTAAGAACCTTCTGCCATTAGCATAGCAGGGAAAATGATGCAATGAAAAACAATATTGTCTTTCCCGATGAAGTGAACCAGCTTGGTTTCCTTGTCTTTCCAGTAAAGTTCCCAGTCAGAAGATTTTGGATGTTGGATATTAGATGTTGGATTTTGAAAAAGTTCTTTTGTTGCAGAGATATAACCAATGGGTGCATCAAACCAAACGTATAATACTTTTCCTTCTGCACCACCCACTGGTACTTTTACACCCCAATCCAAATCTCGTGTCATGGCGCGGGGTTGCAGGCCTGCATTTAACCAACTCTTGCATTGTCCGAAAACATTCGTTTTCCAGTCTTTGTGAGAATCGATATATGCTTCAATCTCTGGTTGCATTTTATCCAACGGAAGGAACCAGTTCCTTGTGCTTTTTAATATAGGTTTCTCACCGGAAAGAGTGGAACGGGGATTTATTAAATCAGTGGCATTAAGTGTGCTGCCGCAGTTTTCGCACTGGTCACCATAAGCGTTTTCGTTTCCACATTTGGGACAAGTGCCAATAATATACCTGTCTGCTAAAAACTGGTTGGCTTTTTCATCAAAATATTGCTCCGTAATTTCTTCTTCGAAAACACCTTTATCATAAAGGGTTTTGAAAAACCCGGAAGCTGTTTCATGATGTGTTTTAGAAGAAGTCCGGGAATAAATATCAAACGAAATTCCAAACTCTTTGAAAGCATCACCCATTATTTTATGGTATTTGTCCACCACCTGTTGAGGTGTGATTCCTTCTTTTTTTGCTTTAATGGTAATGGGTACGCCATGTTCGTCAGAACCACAAATAAATTTTACATCTTCCCCGCTTGAGCGAAGGTAACGAACGTAAATATCAGCAGGCAGGTAACAACCCGCCAGGTGGCCTATGTGGACAGGTCCATTGGCATAAGGTAATGCTGCGGTAACGGTATGTCTTTTATATTTCATAATTTTGTCAAAGATAATAATACTTATTTATACAAAACTAAATGATAACTCCATCTTATTTAAAACAAGGCGACAAAATCGGTATAGTGGCTTGCGCCAGGTTAATATCGCAGGAAGAACTTCTACCTGCATTGGATATTTTAAATAGTTGGGGACTGGAAGTGGTGTTGGGCAAAAACTTATTTAATACCAACAATCAATTTGCAGGAACGGATGCAGAACGGGCAGAAGACCTGCAAAGCATGATGGACGATGCAACTATAAAAGCAGTGATTAGTGCCAGGGGTGGCTATGGTACTGTGCGCATTGTTGACAGACTTGATTTTACTACCTTTAAAAAACACCCGAAATGGATAATTGGGTATAGTGATATTACTGTTCTTCATTCGCATATTCATAATTTTGGTATAGAAACTTTACATGCTACTATGCCTATCAATTTTGCAAAGAATAAGGAGGCAACGGAAAGTTTAAAGAAAGCGTTGTTCGGAGAAGGAATGAATTATCAAATGGAACTTCATGAATTGAACAGAAATGGAAATGCGGTTGGGGAATTAATTGGTGGTAACCTGTCTTTATTGTATGCTTTGTCGGGCAGTGTTTCAGATGTGGATACAAAAGGAAAAATTTTATTTATTGAAGATCTGGATGAGTATTTATATCATGTAGACCGGATGGTGGTGAACCTGAAACGTTCTGGGAAATTGGAACACCTTTCGGGTTTGGTGATAGGAGGAATGACAGATATGAAAGACAATACCATTCCATTTGGTAAAACTGCAGAAGAAATAATAATGGATGCAGTGAAAGAATATACTTACCCTGTTTGTTTTAATTTCCCTGGAGGACATATAGATAAAAACATGGCTATGTATTTGGGTAGGAAAGTAAATTTGAGTGTTGGAGAGAAGAGCACCCTCACCTTTGCAATAAAAAAAGTCCTGCACTAAAGCAGGGCTTTTTTATTGTAATTTTACATCTTTATTAATCTCTTAAACTTTAAATAACAGTATGTTTTCAAAAGGACAAATCATTTTTGCACTTGTATTTTTTATTGCCTTTGTAATAGCCATTATATGGGCATTCCGAAAAGACAAGAAAGACAACAAATCACTTTTTAAAGGAAGTTATAAAATTCTTTTATTCTCCCTTTTTATATTTTTTGCATTATTTGCGGTGGTAAAGCTCAAACATCTTTTTTTTCCATAAATCTTACGTTTAATCCATTGTATTGCAAAAAGTCGTATTTTTGTATATAAATTATCAGGTTAAAATATCATGAAACATTTTCTCCTCTTTGCTCTTCTTGTTTTTCTATCTCCTGCTCTTGTTTCTGCGGGTACGCTTGTACTCGAAGGGAAATATCAAAGTAAAAATTTATATGTTTTAAACGGACCCATGGAAAATGGCGTAGGATTCTGTACCTATGAAGTTTCCATTAATGGCGAAGTATCCACTGATGAAGTTAATTCAAGTTCATTTGAAATAGATTTTTCTCAATTCCAGATTAAACCGGGAACTCCTGTTATTGTTAAAATAAAACACAAAGATGATTGCAGCCCCAGGGTTATTAATCCTGAAGTACTGCAGCCTCGCGCCACTTTCGAAGTGGTGGATATTAATATTGATAAAAATGGAATTTTTAATTGGTCCACTAAAAATGAAATGGGTTCTCTGCCTTACATTGTAGAACAATACCGTTGGCATAAATGGATTGAAATAGGTGAGGTTACCGGTAAAGGGAATATTGATAAAAACAGTTATTCATTTAAATTATTGCTTCATTCCGGGGAAAATAAATTTCGTGTCCGCCAAGTGGGGTATGGCGATATTTCAAAGAAATCCAGTACCGTTAGTTTCATTTCAAGCGTTCCGGAACCTACTTATATTATGGGCAAAGATACCAAGGGTATACTTTTTTCAGGTGAAACACTTTACGAAGTATATGATGCCTATGGTAGAGTTTTAAAACGGGGTTATGGTCGAAACCTCAATATTTCTAATCTGGTAAAAGGAAATTATTATTTATGTTATGATAATGTAATTACTGATTTTGTAAAAAAGGGTAAACCTTTCTTTGATTAGTTACCTTCTCCTTCTTTCCTTCACTGGAATTAATTACTGAATATTTTTTACTGAGCTACCTTAATTTTTTGCCCTACTTTCAACATTACCCATCCTTTTGTATAGCCATTCATTTCCTTTATTGCTTTTGAAGAGGTACCAAAATGCTTTGCAATTCCAAACCAGGTATCCCCTCTTTCAATAACATACGTTTTTTCATTTTTGGGAAATGCAGTTAATCCCCATTTGGTTTTCTTTATTACCAGTTCTTCTCCCAATAATTGTTGTTTAGTAAACGAAATTAAATACTTGGGATTTATCGGGACTCCTTTAAACCTTACTTCAAAATGTAAATGAGGACCTGTGGAAACTCCTGTACTCCCACCTAAACCAATAACCTGGCCTGCAAGAACCACCTGGCCGGGTTTCACTTTTATTTTTGAAAAATGAGCGTAAACTGTTTCAAGACCATTGTAATGTCGGATGATAACCACATTTCCAAATCCCCCGTAATTTCTGGCAACACGCACCATTCCATCAAAAGCCGCTGATACCTTGTCTCCTTTTTTTAACCGGATATCTATTCCATTATGATGCGCACTATCTCTCCACCCAAAGTCAGAGGTAACAACCCCGTTAAAAGGATGAAAATACTCCCCATCCTGTTCGTTTAATTTTAAAATAATGGATGTATCGCCTTTCATTTTCAACAGGTCCTTTTCAGGAAACAAATTATTTGTTTCCCAGCAGGAATAGAAGACGGAAGACGGAAAACGAATCGCATGATCTCTTTCTGATTGTAATAGTACATTTTCACTAAGTTGGAAACTGCTTATTCTTATTTCATTAACCAATGCCATTGGAATAACATCTAAATCAAGCAAGGAATCAATTAAGGAAGCCAACTCTTCCTGACCAGCTTTTGCTGAATTTGTTTTCAGTTTAAATTCATAATTTTTATTTGATGAATAAAGGCTGTCTTTAGGAAAAGTTTTAACTCCTTTTGAAAACAGAATAATTGGAAAGGAAAAAAGAAAAGCAAACGCTAAAAAAATGCGGGTCATAAAAACAATAAAACAGCAATAAAACTAATTGAATGATTAAATCATTTACTAAAAAACAGTTTTGATTTTACAAAAGGAAAAGGGATATTAAAATCAGATTACCCTGCCCGGATAAACCTTCAAGGCGTTTTCAAGACAAGTCATTGCTTTTGCCAAATCTTCCTTATTAAGTACGTAAGCCAATCGCACTTCATTAATACCAGACCCTGGAGTAGAATAAAATCCGGTTGCCGGAGCAAGCATCACCGTTTCGCCATTGTGCTCAAAAGATTCCAATAACCATTGACAAAATTTATCTGAATTATCAATTGGCAAACGGGCAATGCAATAAAAAGCTCCGCTTGGTTTTGGGCAGAAAACCCCATCCATTTTGTTCAACGATTCAATAACCAGGTCCCTTCGTTCTACATATTCTTTTTGTACACGGTCAAAATATTCTTTCGGAGTATTTAATGCTGCCTCTGCTCCTATTTGTCCGAAAGTTGGTGGGCTTAAACGGGCCTGTGCAAATTTCAAAGCTGCTGCCATCACTTCTTTATTTTTCGAAATCATAGCTCCTATCCTTGCCCCGCAAGCACTGTAACGTTTAGAAATAGAGTCCAATAAAACTATATTTTGGTCAATTCCTTCCAGGTGCATAACAGATACATACTCTCTTCCATCATAACAAAACTCTCTGTACACTTCATCACTCAATAGAAACAAATCATACTTCAAAACAAGCTCTTTAAGTAATTCCAATTCCTGGCGCGAATATAAATATCCGGTAGGGTTTCCGGGGTTACATATCATAATCCCTTTTGTTTTTGGGGTAATAAGTTTTTCAAATTCCGAAATAGGCGGTAACGCAAAACCATTTTCAATAGTCGACTTTACCGGTTTAACGGTTACATCTGCTGCACATGAAAACCCATTATAATTAGCGTAAAATGGTTCAGGTATAATAATCTCATCACCTGCATTAAAACAAGTCATCATTGCTATCTCGATTGCTTCCGACCCACCTGTAGTAATTATGATATCTGTCCAGTCAACATTTATTTTAAATCCGTTGTAATAACCTGCCAGTTTTTTTCTGTACGATTCAATTCCTGCCGAATGAGAATATTCAAGTATTTTAATATCTGCATTTTTTATAGCATCCAGCAATGTGGAAGGGGTCTCGATATCAGGCTGACCTATGTTAAGATGGTATATTTTCTTTCCTGCTTTTTTAGCGGTTTCTGCATACGGTACCAATTTACGGATTGGTGAAGCAGGCATTGTATTTCCTTTGATTGATACTGATGGCATTGTTTTATTTTTTAAAAGTGTGCAAAGGTAATATTTAGCACTAAATAGAGGTTTGTTTTTAAAAATTATTAATGGAACAAAAAGGCCATAAAACAACAAATCCCTCTTTGAAATGAATCAAAGAAGGATTTGAAGAGATACTAAAAAACTAATTAGTGTTTTTGTTCAGTTGGAGCTACTGGTGTTGCACCGCCTTCTGGAGTTGGATCAGGTTTAACTGTTCCTGTAATTTTTAAAACTTTTGAAGGGGTATCAGCATTTGATGTAAGTGTAACTGTTTTATCAAAATGACCTACTCTGTCTGTTGCATAGTGAACTTTAATTACTGCTGATTCACCTGGCTTAATTGGCTCTTTTGGAGCTGTTGGCACTGTACATCCGCAAGAACCTGCTGCATTGGTAATAATCAATGGCTCTTTTCCTACGTTAGTAAATTTGAATTCACGGTTCCCATCAGCATTGTGCTCAATTGTACCATAATCAATCTCTTCAGTCACAAACTTAAACTTTGGAGCATTAGGGTTTACCGGGTTTGGTGTTGTTGTTTCCTGCGCATTTGCACCTATTGCAATACACATCATTAATCCGATTGTAAAAATTGTTTTTTTCATTTTGTTAATTGTTTTTTAGTTAATTGTTTTTGTTTATTATTATTGTTGTTGATTGTTGGTATTTATTATTTAGTGTTTCTCAAATGGTGTTGCTCCGTCATCCTTTTTTCCGTTAGTCGGGAAACTCTCTTCTATTGGTGCCGGCTGAACTACTCCTTTTATTGTTATCACTTTTTCAGGAGTTTTAGCGTTTGAGTTTATTGTAACCGTTTTGGTGAAATTTCCTGCACGTTTAGTATCGTAGGTCACTTTTACTACGTTCGACTCACCTGGTTTAATAGGTATATCTTTTGGATAGGTTGGTACGGTACATCCGCATGAACCTTTTGCATTCGATATAATCAAAGGCTCCTTACCGGTATTTTTGAATTTGAACTCGTAGGTCCCGTTACCTGCATAATCTATTGTCCCGAAATCGTGAACATCGGTTTCAAATGTCATTTCAGCTAAACTCGTTGATGCTGGAGTTGCTTTGGCATCTGCCTTTCCCGTTTCCTGTGCATTTGCAAACACCGTTAACAGAACTATTGAACTTAGTGTAAAAATTACTTTTTTCATAATGTATAATCTACTTGTTTTTCTAGGTTATATTTTATTGTTGAATTATTTGCCAAAACCGTGCCAAAATCAAAAAACACTGGAAAATTTATTTTTTGTAGTTTTGCCACCTTATTTCGAAACGCAAAGAAAGTAAATATATATGGAAATTCCAAAAACTTACGACCCAAAACTTACAGAAGACAAATGGTACGCCCATTGGCTAAAGCATAAATTCTTTAAATCCACGCCCGATGAACGTGAACCGTATACCATTGTAATTCCTCCACCAAACGTTACTGGCGTGCTTCACATGGGGCACATGCTTAACAATACCATCCAGGATGTTCTCATTCGGAAGGCGAGAATGCAGGGCAAAAATGCCTGTTGGGTTCCCGGCACGGACCATGCTTCTATTGCCACCGAAGCAAAGGTGGTTGCATTATTAAAGGAAAAAGGCATTAATAAAGCCGATTTATCCAGGGAAGACTTTTTGAAACATGCCTGGGAATGGAAAAATAAATACGGTGGAATCATTCTTAAACAACTCGAAAAACTTGGCGCTTCCTGCGACTGGGACCGTACCCGCTTTACCATGGAAGACGATTTGAGTGAGGCCGTTATTGATGTTTTTATCGACTTATATAATAAAGGTCAGATTTACCGCGGGGTAAGAATGGTAAATTGGGACCCGCAAGGGCTCACAGCTGTTTCTGATGAGGAAGTAATTCATAAGGAAGTAAATTCAAAGCTTTATTATGTAAAATATAAAATTGAACACACCCCTAACCCCTCTCAAGAGGGGAGTGTGGAAGATGAATGGATAACCATTGCTACCACACGTCCTGAAACTATTTTGGGAGATACTGCTGTTTGTGTTCACCCCGATGATGAACGTTATAAAAATTTAAAAGGCAAACGGGTAATTATCCCTATGGTGAATCGTTCCGTGCCTGTTATTTTTGATACTTACATTGATCTTACTTTCGGAACGGGCGCCCTCAAGGTGACTCCGGCTCATGATATTAATGACTACAATTTAGGTGTAAAACATAACCTGGAGGTAATTGATACCATTGCCGCTAATGGAAAAATGAGCGAAGCCGCTGGTTTTTACATTGGTGAAGATAGATTTGCGGTTCGTAAAAAAATTGCAAAGGATTTAGAAGAAATGGGACAGTTGGTAAAGGTGGAAGACATTAAAAACAAAGTGGGGTATAGCGAACGAACCGATGCTGTTATAGAACCCAAACTTTCCATGCAATGGTTTTTAAAAATGGATACCATTTCGAAACCTGCACTTGAAAATGTATTGAACGGAGAAATAAAACTGATTCCCGAAAAGTTTGTTAACACCTACAAACATTGGATGGAAAACGTTCATGATTGGTGCATCTCCCGCCAGTTATGGTGGGGACAGCAGATTCCTGCATGGTATGATAACAAAGGGAATACTGTAGTTGCAAAAACTCATAACGAAGCTTTGGAGTTATACAAAATCAAATACCCAACATCCGATGTCCAACAGCTAAAACAGGACGAAGATGTTTTGGATACCTGGTTTTCCTCCTGGCTTTGGCCCATCAGTGTATTCGATGGTTTCAAAAACCCGGATGGTGCAGACATAAACTATTATTATCCAACCAATGATTTGGTTACTGCCCCCGAAATTTTATTTTTCTGGGTAGCCCGTATGATTATTTCCGGTTACGAATACCGTGGCAAGAAGCCATTTAATAATGTATATTTAACAGGTATCGTTCGCGACAAACAGGGAAGGAAAATGAGCAAGTCGCTTGGTAACTCACCCGACCCTATCGAATTAATTGAAAAATACGGAGCAGATGGTGTTCGTGTTGGTATGTTATTATGCTCTCCTGCCGGGAACGATTTACCATTTGATGAAAGTTTATGTGAGCAGGGAAGAAATTTTTCAAATAAAATATGGAATGCATTCCGGTTGATCAATGGCTGGGAAGTAGAACACACCCCTAACCCCTCTCAAGAGGGGAATAGCAACAAAGTTGCTGTGGAATGGTTTGAAGCAAAATTCAATGAGCAATTGGAAATCATCAACGATTTGTATTCTAAATACAGGATGAGCGAAGTCCTTATGACTACTTATAAATTGGTATGGGACGATTTCTGTGCATGGTACCTGGAAATGATTAAACCTGAATTTATTGATGGCAAATCTCTTCCAATTGATAAAGCAACATTTGATGCTACTATTAACTTCTTCGAAAAATTATTAAAAGTGTTACATCCATGGATGCCTTTTATTACCGAAGAAATATGGCACTTGATTGGACAACGCAAAGAAACAGATTGTATTATTGTGGCGGAGTGGCCTGCTGCAAAAAGTTCCAATTCAGATATTGTAAAACATTTTGAAGTAGTAATGGAAGTGATTACGAATATCCGAAACATTCGTAAACAGAAAAACATTTCTCCTAAAGAAAAATTACAACTATTCGAAAAAGTAAATCAGGGAGAAGAAATTAAAACCTACGATTCTATTATTATTAAACTTTGTAATTTAAGTAGCTTTGAATATGTAAATCAAAAGGTAGAAGGAGCTTTTTCTTTTGTATTAAAACATGCAGAATATTTTATTCCTCTTTCTCAGAACATCGATATTAATGCAGAAAAGGAACGTTTGGCAAAAGACCTGGATTATAACAAAGGTTTCCTTAAATCGGTTCAGATAAAATTATCCAACGAAAAATTTCTTGCTAATGCTAAGCCGGAACTACTTGCAAATGAAAAGAAAAAACAGGCGGATGCGGAAGCAAAAATAAAGGCAATTGAAGAACAGTTGGCAAGTTTAAACTAAAAGTCAGTCTTAAAAATTGAGATTAAAAGTTTCTCGCAAAGACGCAAAGAACGCAAAGTGTTAAGCAACAAGAATGTTTTTCTTAGCGAGCTTTGCGTCTTTGCGAGAAACTTAATTTTTAGAACTACCCTTAACAAAAACGTCCCGCAAAATGCGGGACGTTTTTATTTCATAAAAAAATAACTTCTAAGGAAAAGCGCAGATAATTCCTCCCATTATTGCAAGATTGATAATCCAGAATCCAACATTGATAGCAATGTATTTAAATCCTTTTCTTTCAAACAAGGCATTGGTACCTATTATCGGGAGCACCAGTAAAAATCCTGCAATGGTTCCATGCAATGCCCCATGTTTAAAAGTACGGAACTCATTCCCGTATTTATCCATCATCTCTTTTAAATAATTAACCACATCTTCACTGTAATTTGCACTATGTGGGTCGATGTAATGATTCAACATGGAGTAAACATGAAACTGGTGAATCACCACAAATTGCATTTCAAATGCAAGTAAAAAACTGAATACAAAAGCAAGAATAAAAATGACCGCCATATTAGCTCCCTTCATTTTTTCTTCGCTCACTTCGGCTGCCTTCATCCAGGCTGTACCTAATACTTTCGGGTTATACCAGATGAACCCCATTATCATCGGCACTAATGCCGCTACTAAAATCATTGGAAAATTTAAATGCATAGTTTTATAGTTTTGGTTTGGTCAAAGATAAATATTTTTTGATAACTTATAAATTGAGGTGTATTGCTAAATTAAAACCATAATGTTTATTAAATTATTTCAAATAAAACCTCTCCAACAAATCTTAAAGTTGCGTATTATTGCATTTCATTATTCTGTTTTTATGAAAAAATACTTTTTACTTTTAATACCATTCATTTTTCCTGTTTTCATTTTCGCTCAAAAACTGGAAGAAAACAAAATTGACCCTATGACCAATCTCCTTATGAAACATACTTCATGGGAAAAATTTACGCTTGGCGGAGAATTCAATTCCTATTTCAGAATTTCACAAATCGACTCCTCTTACTTTTTTGACATTCGGATTATTTTAACCGACTATAAACCCCTTGATATTAAATCCGGCCAGGAGCTGGTATTTACTTTATCCAACGCAGAAACCGTAACCTTAACAAATTTCAAAACCACCCAAAGCTGCAAAGGTTGCGGAGCGGTGGCTCTTGCTGGTAGCAATTCTCCCGGAATACAGGTTTCTTATATTCTGAATAAAGAACAATTGGAAAAACTCCGATACAATGTTCTTCTTACCAAGGAACAATATGAAAAACACAAGAAAAAAGTAATTGAACATATTAAGATAGATACCAACTCCGGTTCCATCGAACATAACTTATCCGAGTTCAGTTACCTGCAAATCCGCAAAGCAATACGTTTGGTAAAGAAGTAGGGAATTAGAATTAAAAATGAAAGTGCGGATGGAGGGTTTTTGAATTTGAAGAAGGGAGTATGATGGGAACGTTGATGACGCAGAATTAACTGATAAAAAATGATTTTGATTGCCTTTGGCAAGTATGAAAAAAAAGTCCCCCGGTTTTCGGGGGACTTTTTTTTCAAAACCATTCATCATCTTAGGCTACTATTAGGTCCGCTGAATCCGAAAAGTCTTATTGAACCTCACCGGTCCTGCTCCTCCGTGTAATGAGGACCAGGACCTGCCACTCGACAGGCAGTGGTGAGGCTTTTGCGAATCAGGCAGCCACAAAAACTATATGATGAATAGTTTCTGAACCTGGCGAAAAGTGAAGAGGATTTACCACCTGCGACACCTTGCCCGGGCAGTCGTATTGTACTATATAATCCCCCGGTTTCACAACCACGTTAGTGAAAAAACCTAAGTTATTCGAAACACTGGTGTAAATTAATGTCGCATCTGTCAGGCTCGTAAGTTTTGCAGTTGCTCCCTGCAAAGCATTTCCATCCACATCCTTGGCAGTACCGCGAAATTTAGTGAACGTATGACCAAGGTTAAGAACTTCGCGGGCAGAATAATACTGGCTTACAAAATTATCGTCCGAACCGATAAGTGTGTTCACCATTCTGTCCATCTGTTGTTTAAAAAGTTCAGAAGTAGTTTCTTTGATTAATGTTTTAATCTGCACTCCGGCATCTTTTTTAGAAATGATAACCTGGCGCGGGTCCGACATGGACAAACGGTAAAGCGAAATAGCAGTGGCAAGGTCAGTATCGTCAGCTGGTGTAATCCCATAAGCAGCAAGGCTCAGAATGTTGGTATGCATAGCTGTATGTATAGCATCACACACATCATCCACCTCATCTTTTGCCATGTGTTTCAATTCAGTAGGGCTGTAATTCACCTGTGCTATCAGTGTATTGTTATGTGCAGGAGAAGCAAATGCAATAACGGCATTTGAGGCGCGCAAAGCCATAGATGTCATGGCAGCACGTAGTTGGTTGGTGTCTAAGGTCACACCAGTAGTAGTAGATTTAACAATAGCATCCAGCGAATCAATAAGGATCATTTTGTTTTTAACAGTAGTTAGTACTCCTGCAAAGGCAGTGATGCCCGATGTAGAAGCAGTGTTGGCGGTACAGAAATCTGCAACTGTACGAATCATTGAGAACAGATTATTTAAAACAGTTTTCATTTTTTTTATTTATTGGTTTATACTAATTAATTACTAAGTTTTTTAACGAAGTCCCGATTTTCTTTCGGGAATACTTTTTTTATCAGGGGTTTTTTAGTTTAAGTCTCCCTTTATTATCTATATACAGAAAGTCGCAAAATCCCGTAGTGTTTTTTTCAATTATTTTTTTTAAAAAAGCTTTATTCAGCTTTTTTAAGATTTGTGACTTATACCCTGAAACGGTGTCAGACCCCGTATTAATTGATGTTCCAATGTCCACAAAGGATTTTTTTTTAAAGAACCGAAGGCGAATTATTTTTTTTGCTTTTTCAGGAAGTTCTTTCATTAACTGCTTCAGTATTTCAGAAAATTCAGGTGGAAATTCCCCTGTTGTCTCCTGTTCAGACTTAACATCAGGCAATTCTTCCACATATTCAATTCGTTTCTTTTGGGGAGTTAAATGGGTTAAATAACGGAAAGCAATACTCAATACCCAGCCTCCAAACTTGCCTTGCTCCTCATACTCCCCGTTATTAATGCGGGTATAAATAGTAAGCAATTGCTCCTGGGCAGCATCCTCTGCATCAGCCAGGTTACCCAGTCTTTTCAGGTTAAAAGCCACCAGCCTTTCCCGGTAATGGGTTGCCAGCTCATCAAAAGCAGAGTCATCACCATTTTTAAAACGGCTGACTAAAACAGCATCACGGGCATTTTCTTTTTTACTTTTCTCAAATTGGGGAAACAACGGTTCCGTTGCAGAACGTAGTTTTGCACGACTTTTTTTCGGGGTCTTCATAATTACTCACATTAAAGTTGTAAAGAATTAAATCCTTCACCATAAATAAGCCATTTGATAGGCTTTCTATTGAGTAATTATTCACCATGCAATTTTAAATTAAGAGTTTATGCACAGGTTATACGTAGAAAAAAAGGATGGGTTACAAAAATTTAATTTTTTTTTATTGAGATAGAAAACCCCTAACCTTTTTACTTTTCCAAAGTTTCAAACTTTGGAAAAGTTGTAATCATAAAATAAAAATTTTATCCCCTCCGGTTACTCAGCCTGTCGAAGTATCGGTAATTGAGCTCAGCCTGTAGTGAGTTTATCGAACTATCGAAATCCACATTTATTTTTCCTTTCAATTTAATTTATATTACTTTTGGAAACACATTAATGTAATAACTAAACAAATGGAAATTAACAAAGGTTCTGAATGGATGATTTGTGATTTACAAATTCAAACTATAATTGATGACAGATACCAGTCATTAAAGGAATATTACAAAGAACTTAAAACATCAGAAAGGGCAAAATGGGATAGCTTTATTAGCAAGGTCGGTGGGGAAGAAAATGCTTTGATATTTGATTCAAAAGAGTATTTTAACAATACATCTATTCCTAAAAAGGAACGTGCAAATAATTATGTGAGAACTTTGTTTTCTTTTTTGGAAGTTTTTAATCCTAACTTAAAATTAATTGGAATTACTGATCATAATTATTACGATGAATTACTTATTGATGCATTTTATGAATACAGTAGAAAATCAACCTGTAAAGTGATATGTGGCATTGAAATTAATGTGGCTGGAGTTCATGTGTTAGTTTATTTTGGAAAACCTCCTTATGAAAAAGAAACATTTTCGGAGGGATTAAAAACATTTTTATCTAAAATAGGAATTGACTCTCATAAAACAAAGGAAGTTTTAACAATTTCAAACAAAGGAATTTTTGATGTTTTGGAAGAAATATGCAACCAAAATGGTATTTATGTTTTCCCTCATTGTAATTCAGATAATGGACTGTTTCAAGAACGCGGAAAAACTGACAGAACAAACCTTTCAGAAATATTTAATTTTAAAAAGGGGATAATTTTGCAGGCAAATTCAAATGAAAGTATTTCAAAAACTAAAGAATATATTATCAAGAACCCCAAATTATTTACTGCAACTCCAATTTGCACTATTGCTAGCGATGGTAGGGCATTGAAAGATTTTGGGAGATGTGATAAATTAGGAAATTTTCAATGGATTAAAGCGGAACCAACTTTTGAGGGTTTAAAACAAATAATAACTGAACCAAGCAGGGTTTTTATTGGAGAGCTGCCACCAATTATTGAACGTGTAAATAAAAACCCTACAAAATATATTAAGGCAATTGAAATTTCAAAGGTTCAAAATAGTTCCATTACAGATTTCTGGTTTGATAATTTCAGAGTGGATTTCAATTCCGAATTAGTTGCAATAATCGGTAATAAAGGAAAAGGAAAAAGCGCATTATCAGATATTTTAGGCTTGTGTGGTAATGCACACATTGAAGAGGAAGACTTCTCCTTTCTTAATAAAAATAAATTTAGAAGTCCAAGACCTAATTTAGCAAGAGAATATGAGGGGAAAATTTATTGGGAAGGAGGTGACCCTGATTCTAAAATATTAGATTCGCTACCTGACAAAGATTCACCAGAGAAAGTCAAATATATTCCTCAGAGCTTTTTAGAAAAGTTATGTACATCAGTTGACAAAAAGGTTTTTGAAGAAGAATTGGAAAAAGTAATATTCTCAAGACTCGAATCATACCAAAAGCTTGGTAAAGGAAGTTTAAAAGAAGTTCTCATTGAAAAAAAGCAAACATTAGAAGATGAAATTTCTAAAATTAAAAGCAATATATCTTCTAAAAATACGGATATTATTGAACTGGAAAGAAAAAACTCTGCTCAATTTAGACGCTCAATTGATGAATCGTTGCAAACCAAAGAAAATGAATTAAAAGTTCATATTGAAAATGAACCACCTAAAAAAGAAGCCCCTAAACAAGACGAAAAGAATCAACAAAGAACCTTAGAAGTAACAACCCAAATTACTTCATTTCGGGATATAATAAAGAACCAACAAGATATAAAAGAAAAGGCAAACAGCGAACGAGTAAGATTGACTGTAGAAATGAATGAACTGACTCAATCGGTTCAAAAACTCAATGCTTTAGCAGAATATATAAAACTTGCAATTAATCAAAATGAAACTATATTAAATAAATATGATATTAAATTACAAGATTTGGTTAAATATTCTATTGAAATTACTCCCATAAATGAATTAATACTTGCAAAAAGTAATAGAATAAAAGAAATAGAAAAATTATTTGAAAATGATAATCCATCAAATCCTAATAATCTAATTACTAATTCTGAAGTACAAATAAAAAAATTGCAAGATGAATTAGAAGGAGAAAATAAAGAATATCAAAAGTATTTGACGGCTCAACAAGAATGGGAAAAACAGAAAGTTGAAATTATTGTTACAGATGCTAAAGATGGGACATTATCTTATTTTAAGAATTTAAAAACTTATTTAGACACTAAAATTGGAAATGAATTAAAAGATGCCAATAAAGCAAGAATAGAATTACTAAAACAAGTAATCGAAACAAAAGTTTTAATCGCAGAAGTTTATAAGGAATTGTATAAGCCTGTTTCTGAATTTATTTCAGAGAACAATAGTGAACTAATAGATTATAATGTAAACATTGATGTTTCATTGGAGCTAGATAATTTTCCTGAGAAATTTTTTAATTATATAAGTAATGGAGCTGCGGGTAATTTTCGAGGAGCTTCTGAAAGCAGGCAATTACTCAGTAAGATTACAGAAGTTGTGGACTTTAATAATCCGAAAGGCGTTGCTGAATGGGTTGATAAGATTATTCAATATCTTAAATTTGATAATATTAATGAACAAAAAATTGAAAAAGACCTTCAGCCTCAGTTAAAAGGAGGATTCACCGCACAGAATTTTTACGATTTCCTCTTTAATATGGACTATTATGAACCAACATACCAACTAAAACTTGGAAAGAAAAAATTGAATGAACTTTCTCCAGGCGAGCGAGGGGCATTACTTTTAATTTTTTATTTATTATTGGATAAACAAGATATTCCTATAATAATTGATCAGCCTGAAGAAAACTTAGATAACCAAAGCGTTTATTCTATTTTAGTACATTTTATTAAAAAGGCGAAAGAAAGGAGACAAATCATAATAGTAACTCATAACCCAAACTTAGCGGTAGTTTGCGATGCAGAACAAGTAATCAGGATGGATATTGATAAGGAAAATAAAAACAAAGTAAGTAGGATAACAGGTGGGATTGAAAATCAAGAAATAAATAAAGCGATAGTTGATATATTGGAAGGTACTAGACCGGCATTTAACAACAGAACTTCCAAATATAAAATAAGCAATAATTAAAAAAATATTTAACTAAGAATACCAAATTAACCTATTTAACAGTTAGATGTGGTACCTTTCTTTTCATGCTTTTTGTTTGCATTTTTGATTCAAGAGTCCAATCTTTACTTCTAGAAATGAAACCTTCAAGTTCTTGAAATTTTGTATAGTATTGGTTGTAATGAGCTTTTTCAGGTGATTCGATTAAATCTTCTATTATACAACATAGCATTTGATTTATTTGAAACCATTTATAGACTGTTATAAAATCCAAATTTTGAATTTGATTAGTAGCTTGAGGGTTCAGATTAGTATTTTTGCTATTTAGTGCAATACTTAATTGTCCATGTGCTAGTTTATTTCTTAAAATACTTGGATCAACTACATATTTTTCAATTATTTTTCGCAATCCTAATATTTTATTAGGTACCTCCGAGCCTTTAGAATGTGTTTTAAACTTAATGAATGCAAGTTCTAAACACTTAAGCCATTTTTCTTGTATACTTTCCTGTCTCAAAATTTCCTCGTAATAATTTTGATCAAAACCGTGGGGAGTTAATATCATTTTCATAAAATTAGCTTCAGAAAATGTTGAATAAAGTAAAGCATAAACTTTTGTTTGTACTTTAACTGTAGTAGATTTTCCAGTTTTAGAAGACCTATTAATTATCCTTCTTATTTCTGTTTCTGCCAGCAGAAAATCACGAACATTTGTAACATAAGCCTGATAAAATTCGTATGTATTCGGATTTGGCATTTTACTTAAATTTAAATATCCTGCCCTCTAATGAAGCCCTTGTATGGATGCATTAGAAGGCAGGAATTGAACCTGCGACCCCTCGGTTTTAAATCGAGTGCTCTACCTTGCTGAGCTACAACTGCGATGCAAAAATAATAATTTTTGTGAGATAATTAAACAAAACACAAAAGCTAAAACCGCAGTCGCGAGTGTCCCACTCGTGACTATTATTCGGTGGCGTCCCGCCCCCATTTATTAACCTCCCCCCCGTAAGCCCTAAGTTATAAGCGTATTTAACAACGTAGGAGCTAAGCTGAAGCGTTGAATTGTGCGGCTGTGCTTAGGTTCATGCTAATTGGGTCAGTTTCACTTACCATTGCTTAATATTTTTTCCCCACTTCAATCTTAATTTGCTTTAGCAAATCATCATACCTCAAATCAAAATCATTTTTTAACCCGTAGGAAACATCCAACGGGTTTTATCCTAACCAATCTTAATAATCCGCGTTCCCATCATACATAGCACTTCACCCTTCCAATGCCCGCAGTCCCTATTCCTGTCCCGCCCTTCATACGGGGTGGTAAAAACCCCCTCAGATAGCTTGTTTCCCCTGTATCCCGATTGTCTAGTGGCATTCACCACTTTAAGTGCCTCGAAAAGCCTATCCTTACTCACTTTTTTCCAATAAAAACCGGGTAAAACCCACGAACGTCCTAAATTTATTAGCATTCCGCCACCTTAAGTACTTCACAAAACATTGCCTCATTCTCCTTTTTCAAAGAAAAACTGCGTAAAATCCCGTAAAACAGGTCAAGAACATCGTTCGAACTTCCGGGAAAACCACTCGAACTTCAAAGAAAATCGTTGGAACTTCCAAGAAAACCGTGTGAACTTCCGAGAAAACCGTTGGAACTTCTAAGAAAACCACCCGAACTTTAAAGAAAACCATCCGAACTTCCAATAAAATCGTTGGAACATCAGAGAAACCCACTGGAACACCAAAGAAAACAGGTGGAACTTCAAAGAAAACCACCTTAATCGCGCAGTTATACTTGGTGTTAAATTAATTCAGCAAGTTTTATTTACAATAATAAAGCAAAAAACTCCTTACTGATAAACACTAAGGAGTTTTTTTGTTAAATGAATTTGTGAAGGTGTAGGGCTGGACAATTAACAGGTACCCTTTTAAATAAATTAAGAAGCTTCAGTCAGTTTACCACTTTCGCATTTAATGGTTCGCGAAGGGAATTTTTCAAACATCATGATATCATGCGTGGCAATAAGCACTGCCCGCCCGCTTTTACTTATCTCCAGCAAAATATTTATTATCCCTTCCGAAGTTTCCGGGTCAAGATTTCCTGTTGGCTCATCGGCCAGTATCAGTTCAGGGTCATTTAACAAAGCTCTTGCAATGGCTATTCGCTGTTGTTCTCCTCCCGAAAGTTCGTGTGGCATTTTAAATCCTTTGGTTGTCAGATGCACTTTATCAAGTACATCGTTAATTCTTTTTTGCATTTCATTCTTTCCTTTCCAGCCGGTTGCTTTTAGCACAAACAATAAATTATCGTTCACCGTTCTGTCGGTTAATAATTGAAAATCCTGGAAAACAATTCCAAGCTTTCTTCTCAAAAAAGGTATCTCTTTTCGTTTTATTGTTTTCAAATCATACCCTGCCACTGTTGCTGCTCCGTCCTTCAAATCAAGGTCTGCATAAAGTGTTTTCAGCAAACTGCTCTTGCCGCTCCCGGTTTTTCCAAGCAAATAAACAAACTCTCCTTTGTCAATATTCAGGGTAACGTTGGTTAGTACCAGGTTATGTTTTTGAAAAATCGAAACATTATTTAAACTAATGATTGTATCAAGTGCCATTTTATATCCTTTAAAACCTCCGAAAATTACTTCATTCCCGTGTAACGAATTTTTATTTCACCACAATACTTTTAACAACCTCACGTTAATAACTTAATCAAACATCAAAACTTAATGCTTTTATCCTTACTAATTTTACGCAATTAATACTTGTAAATACTGAATGAACAATAGTAAAATAATAGGTTTAATAGTTGGGGTTTTTATTTCCGTATGTGTTGTTGCTCAAAAAACAAATATCTACACACATCCGGATGCTGAGTTCGAAAAAGCAATTGAACTTTTTCAGAAAGAAAAATATGGTGCTGCACAAAAAAGCTTTACCAACATTGTTGCCTCTCATTCCGACCCTCACAACCTGGTTCGTATCGATGCCGAATATTACAACGCCATCTGTGCTTCCGAATTATTTAATAAAGATGGGGAATTATATTTAAAACAATTTGTAATCGACCACCCGGAAAGTCCAAAAGTAAAGTCGGCTTACTTCTATCTCGGGAAATACAATTACCGAAAAAAGAAATACAAGGATGTATTGAACTGGTTCGAAAAAGTAGACATTTATGATTTAACTACAGAAGAATTAGCAGAGTTTTATTTCAAACGTGGTTACAGTTATTTCCAAGGAGAAAAATTTACAGAGGCTAAAAAAGATTTTAATGAGATAAAGGATGTGGAGAATAAATACGCATCTGCTGCCAAGTATTATGCGGCTCACATAGCCTATAACGAAAAGAATTATGAAATTGCTTTAAGAGATTTTATTCATCTTCAGAAAAACGAAACGTTCGGTTCAGTTGTTCCTTATTACATTGCCCAGATTTACTACTTACAGAAACAATACGAAAAAGTAATAAGTTATGCTCCTCATCTGCTTGATTCAGTAAATACCAAACGTGCTCCGGAAATTGCCCGTATTCTTGGCGAATCGTATTACCGCACCAATCAATACAAGGAAGCGATTCCGTATTTAAAGCAATACGAAAAATCGGCCAACGGCCTGCAACGGCAGGACAATTACCAGATGGGATACGCTTATTATAAAACAAATGATTGTGCCAGCGCCATTGATTATTTCATAAAGGTAACGGAGGGAGACGATGATTCCTTATCTCAGAATGCGTCTTACCACATGGGCGATTGTTACCTGAAAATGGATAAAAAACAAAATGCCATTACGGCTTTTGGCAAGGCATCTAAAGGGGAGTTTGATAAAACCATACAGGAAGATGCATTGTATAATTACGCCAAGTTATGTTACGAAACAGCTTTCAATCCTTACAATGAAGCCATCCGTGCATTTCAGAAATACATTAAGGATTTCCCGAATGCTCCTCATGTAGATGAAGCCTACACCTATTTGGTAAATGTATTTATTACTACAAAGAGTTACAAAGAGGCACTCGAAGCAATTGAAAAAATTAAAACGCTGACACCTGAATTAAAACAGGCGTATCAAAAGGTGGCGTATTACCGCGGTGTTGATTTATTCAATAACCTCGAGTTTGCAGAAGCCATCAAGTCATTTGACAAATCTCAGAAATACACTTTTGACAAGGAAGTAACGGCCAGTGCTATTTACTGGAAAGCGGAATCGTATTATCGTTTAAAGCAATATCCTAAAGCAATTGAAACCTATTCTGATTATATAGATGAACCGGGTGCAATTGGCAAATCGGAAATTAGTGATGCCAACTACAACATTGGCTATTCTTATTATAAGCTGAACGATTGGGAAAACAGTAATTTATGGTTCCGGAAATTTGTAACCTTTAAACCGGCTGCCGATGCAAAAAAAATAAATGATGCTTATAACCGCATTGGTGACGGATACTTTATGACCCGCGATTTTACCAATGCTGCTGATTATTACGACCAGTCGTTCCGCATGAAATTAATGAACCCCGATTATGCTTTGTTTCAAAAAGCAATGGCGGAAGGTGTAATGAAAAAATATCCGGAGAAGATAGCTGACTTGAAACTTTTTATTCAAACTTACGCATCCACTTCTTCCACCTATAATCTACAGGCAAGGTATGAACTGGCACAGTCGTATTACATAGACAATCAAACAGAACTCGCATTGAGCAGTTTCAAAAAGTTCCTCGAAGATTATCCGAACAGCAAATATGAAAATAGTTGCTTAAGTAAAATTGGATTGATTTATTATTTCAAACTGGATGATGATAATGCACTAACCTATTTCGACCGTTTGATTAAGCGCGACCGCAAATCTCCGGATGCAGATGCTGCTATTGAAATTGTAAAAAAGATTTACACAGCAAAAGGAAATGTGGACGTATTGGATAATTATTTAAAATCAATAGGTGCTGCCATACCGCAGGCAGCCCTCGATTCTATAGCATATAACATCGGGAAAACTCATTTGCTGGAAAAAGAATACGACAAGGTAATAGTTGATTTCGAAAAATACATTGCCAAATTCCCGAATGGAATTTTTATTCTGCAGGCTAATTTCTACAAAGCCGAGTGTGAGTATTCTGCAGGCAAATCTGATGCTTCTCTTGTAGGTTATACTTATGTAATAGGTAAACCAAAAAGTGAATTCACGGAACAATCATTGAGTCGTGCTGCCGATATTGTTTACCGCAAACAGGATTATAAAACAGCTTTGGATTATTACAAACAACTGGAACAGGTGGCTGAAAACCCTAAGAACAATACCGCTGCAAAGATTGGTTTGATGCGTTGCAATTTCCAGATGAAGAATTATCCGGAAGCAAAAATAAGTGCAAGAAATGTGTTGACCAATGAAAAACCGGCTAAGGAACTTACCAACGAAGCACATTATGTTATTGCCTCTTCTGCATTTGAAATTGCTGCACAGCAACGTTACGTAGATACTACCAAGCCGGAAGACTTTACCAAATACGATGAAGCCTTGCAGGAATACCAGTATGTGGTGGAAAATGCAAAAAACGAAATAGGTACGGAAGCCAAATACAATGTGGCCAATATTCAATTCCTGAAAAAAGATTATAAAAAATCTCAGAAAACAATTTTCGAACTCGTAAATGGGGAAGGTGATTTCCCTTACTGGACAGACAAAGCAATGATTCTGTTAGCTGATAATTATCTGGCTGTAAAAGATAATTTCCAGGCGAAGGAAACATTAAAAGGAGTCATCAGCGAATCGGATAACAAAGACCTTGTGAAAATAGGGCAGGACAAGCTGGATAAAATACTGGCTCATGAAGCTGCCATTAAAAAAGCAAAAGAAGTGAAGGAACAACCTTTAAACATTCAGTTCGAAGGAAGTTCGCCTCAGCAAAATAATTTGTTTGTGGACCCTTCTATGAAAAAGGATAGTACCGAATTAAAAAAAGAAGAATAAGTTGTAGTACCGAATATTCCTGTCAGTCCCGCATGTGCGGGACTAACAGGGGTAACACTTAAATATTTATTTACAAAAGAATGAAAAAGTATCTCTTTAAATTTTTTATCCTTATTTTATTTATTTCTGTTCAAACCATGTCCCTGTTTGCACAGGATACATTGGGTAATTACATCATTATCGGAACAGGAAACTTTCGCCCGACAGTAGCCGATGCCAATAAAATAAATGAAAATCCGGTGGTGAACGATTCCACCAAAAAGCTCCCTGTTAAAGGATACAATATCAATTCAAAAAAAATAGTTACCGGTTTTAATGTTTCTCCCATCACTCCTGCACAGATGGTGGGCGAACCACTCACCAAGCTTTACAATGCATTGGTAAAAATCGGTTTCGGAAATTACACCACTCCTTATGGCGAAGTATGGTACAATAGTTTGCGCTCCAAGGACAATGCTTATGGAATACGGATGAAACACATGTCTTCTTCTTACACCGCTAAAGATTATGGTTTCGCAGGATTCAGCGACAATGAAATAAGCCTGACGGGCAAAAAGTTCCTGAAAGAACATACCCTATCCGGTAATTTTGATTATGCCCGCAATGTGGTTCATTTTTATGGTTATGATGCCTCCCTGCATGAACTGGACAAAGATGCCACTGCACAGCGTTTCAATTATTTTGCTGCAAATGCGCAGCTGATGAGCCATTACACCAAGGCCGAAAAGTTTAACCATGATATAAAACTAAGTTATTATAACCTGGCCGACCTGTACAAAGCATCTGAAAACAATATTAAAGCTACCGGATTCGTTCAAACAACCATTCACAAGGAAGTATATAAAGTAAATGCGGCTGTTGATTTTTACAATGATAAAACTTCTAAAGACACTGCCA
The DNA here is from genome assembly GCA_947479085.1 of Bacteroidota bacterium. Lineage (GTDB taxonomy): Bacteria > Bacteroidota > Bacteroidia > 2-12-FULL-35-15 > 2-12-FULL-35-15 > 2-12-FULL-35-15. Next base: position 83,982 of record CANJYB010000012.1, read on the forward strand.
ATAATACCATCATTACCCTGAATCCCAACATCTATGCCACAGGTAACCGTTACAAAGCAGCAGTGGGTGTTACCGCTGTGATGGACAACCTGGATGAAACCAAATTTTATTTTTATCCAAAAATAGATTTGAGTTACAATGTGTTCGACAATGTCATTATCCCTTATATCGGGGCTTCCGGTGGATTGCATAAAAACAGCATGAAGGCCATCACTGATGAAAACCCTTTTGTGTTGTCTCACTTAACCATGAAAAACACCAATACCAAATACGATTTGTTCGGTGGTATCAAAGGGGCCATTTCTTCCAAAATAGATTACAATGCCCGTGCATCCTACAGTAGCATTGGCAACCTGATGATGTATGTAAACGATACCAAGGATTTACTGGCCAATCGCTTTGATGTAATTTATGATGATGCCGAATTATTAAACGTGCGTGGTGAAGTAGCTTATCAGTTGCGCGAAAAAATACGTTTCAACTTAAGCGGTGATTATTACAACTATAAAATGAAAACAGAACTCCGTGCATGGTACCTGCCGCAGGTAAAAATTACATTTACCGGTAACTATAATATTTCCGATAAAATAATTATCAAGGCTGATTTATTTTACCTTGATAACCAATACACCAAAACTTACGAAAACATGGATACCCCGAAAGAACAACCAGTGGCTACCCAGCTGAAAGGAATGTTTGATGCCAATATTGGAGGGGAATACCGTTACAACAAAAAACTGGGTTTCTTTATCAACATCAATAATATTGCAAACGTGCGTTATTACCGATATAGTAATTACCCTACCCAACGCTTTAGCGCTATGTTGGGCTTGAGTTATTCGTTTTAAAAAAGGGGACACGCAAAGACGCAAAGAACGCGAAGGGAAAGCAAACTGAGGTTTCATTAAAACAAAAAAAAACTCTTTACAGAAAATGTAAAGAGTTTTTTCTTTTTGATATTATGCCTTTCTACTATTAATTAAGATACGGTATTTTATGTTTTACTTTTTCAAAGTTCTTTATATGACCTTTGGTATTAATTCTGATAAGTCCCATTTGCGATTTCGATTCATTGAGTTCCGCCTGAAGTTTGGCCAACGATTTTTCCAGTTTCTCAATATCTTTCAAAGCAGCATTTGCTTTCACTTTTTTTTCCAAAAGCTGAGTTTTAATTTTTTTAGATTTAGTCTCTATCTTTTCAATTGTTTCAGGAAAACTTTCTGAAAGCTGCAGGGATGGATATATCATTATTGCTGAAAGTGCAAATACCTTAGACATTAACTTTAATTCCTCATCCTCCATGTACAACCAATCTATCCCTCTGAAAAAAGCACCATAAAGTGTAAATTCCACCTTCACTATCGGCTTTTTCCCTTCGGGAACTTCCTGGTACCGCACACCAAACCGGCTTAAAAAAGGAGCAAGCATACGAGAAACTTTTTTTACTTCCGTATTCGTTTCTTTAAACCTCTTTTTTAAATAGCTGATTTTGGCAATGCTTTTTTTCAGCCTTTCAACCGAACTTATTCTCATGTGTTTTTGTTTTTCTTACAAAGATAAATTTTTCAGAACTAAAAATTCTCTTACATAGCAACAATTTTAATTTTTCAGATTCACGCATAGGTAAGGAAGAAAAGCTTCATAAGATAACTATGCTTACTGAATAATTAAAGGTTTAGTTACTTATTACCCCTGTCAGGGTTTAAAACCCTTACAGGGGGTTCGTCCTGCGAAGGATCAGGACTCGCAATGACGGAATAGGTGGATGGCTTCGTTCGTTTGTGAAAACATTAATAAAGGCTGAATTCCCCTCTTGATAGGGGTTAGGGGTGTGTCATTAAGTTAAGAAAAAAAATGTCGAATATCGAATTTTGAATGTTAACGGATACTTCGAAATTCAATGTTCAGTATTCGAAATTTCGAAATCAATCCTTAACCTGACACCTATGGGGTTAGGTGTATGTAGTTTATTTATCCACCACATTGTATTCCTGGGCATCCACTTTTTTAGGCCCTTCTTTCGAATCCATGGTGATGGTAATCATACATTTATTTTCCTTTCCGGGAACAACAGTATATATCCCTTTATCGCCCGACACCGTGCCGTTTGAAACGATTACTCCCAAATCGTTTGGCGAAATGCTGGGAACACTAATGTTCAGTCTGTTTTCTTTTCCACGATACAACACAAAATCCAGCGGTACAATCTGTGCCTGCATTTTAGCCACTACATACTCTGAACTGAAAGGGTAACTGATGGCTTTTCCGTCAGGCGATTTCAGAAGTAAACTTCCGCTTACCCTTTGAACTCCCAGGCTATCAGCTATGGCTTCGTAAGTGCATACTCCGTTTTTATAAGTTATTGTCTGATTGGGATTGCCGGTGCTGTCCAGTTTAATTTCAAACGGCACACTTGAACTATGCGCACTTAAAAAAATATCTTCACTGAATCGGTTGCCCTGAATAATGTAAGTAGCAGGGGCTACCACTTTAGCTTCCATCACATCAAACGAAAAATCTTTTTTTTCTTTTGGAGTAGAGCAGGATGTAATAACCAAGGTAGCAAGGGCTGCATGAATTAAAATTTTCTTTTTCATAATTATTCTTTTTTAAATTTTTATACCAATTACTAATATATCATCCGTTTGTTCCATTGTTCCTTTCCAGTTTTCGATAAACGTATCCAGGTAATTCCTTTGCTCTTCCATCGGTTTATTGTTGATGGAAAGAAGCATTTCTTTGAACCGTTTGGTCATTAATTTTTTATCCTCCGGGCTAAACTGGTCCGCATATCCATCCGTGGAAATATAAATGGTGTCGCCTTTCGCGAGCTGTAGAATATGTTTTGTAAATAATTGTTCATCCTCGGTAAGCCCTCCTATAGAAACTTTTTCGGCTTTTGTTTCTTCTATTTCGTTGCTGTCTTTTCTGATAATCCACACAGGGCGGTTAGCACCGGCATATTCCATAGTAGTCATTTCTTTGTTAAAAGCAATAAGCGCAATGTCCATCCCATCGCGGGTACTGTCTTCGTTGTCCGACTGGTGCAATACTTTTTTCATCCGGATGTTTACCCAGTGAAGAATGTCGGAAACATCGGTCATGGAATTGGCTGCTTCATTCAGCTTTTCCGAACCTATTGTACTCATAAATGCCCCCGGAACGCCATGGCCGGTGCAGTCGGCAGCTGCTATCAGTATTTTATGTTCTGTTTCGGCAAACCAATAAAAATCTCCACTCACGATATCTTTGGGTTTAAAAAAAACAAATGACTGAGGAAATACCTGCCTGATTTCTTCAAAAGAAGGAAGTAATGCGTTTTGTATTCTTTGTGCATAACTGATGCTGTCAAGTATTTCCTGTTGTTTTTCTTCCACTATTTCCTTTTGCTTCAAAAGTTCTGAAGTCCGCTGGTGTACCATTGTTTCCAACTGCTCGTTCTGAGTTTCCAGAATTTTTTTCTTTTCAATTTCCTGCTGAAGCATTTTTTCTGAAAGTTCTTTGTTCTCCACTATTTGCTTTTCAAGTCCTTTATTTGTTTTTGCAACCTGTCGGGCAAGAAACACTGACATAACAATAGAAAAGTTAAGATAAGTAAGACAGAAAATGATGGCAAGAAAATAAATCCATCCGATGGATATGCTCAAAGTGCTTGATACCACTACCTGTTCCACAATAACTGCAATGGTAATAAAAATGGTGATGAAAAGGAAAAGTGATGCCCACATCCAGAAACTAAACAGGCTGGCGCCTTCTTTTTTCTTTTTGCGTGCCACTATCACCACTCGTATCATTTCTATTAATACAATGATTCTGAAAAGAAAAATAGCGACAGATGCTGTTCCTGGACTCCATTTATAACAGCCAAGATAAGCAACCAACAGAAGAATAAGAACATAAATTAGTTTCAGAGGCTTGGGATAAAATAAAGAATACAAAAAGAAAACAAGAAACAGGTAAGCCAGCGAACCCAGCAATTCGTGGGTAAAGGAAGAATTGAAAGAAGTTATCTCAGCAGCCGGATAACAGAAATTATACAATAAAATTAAAACAGCTAAAGCCGAACATAACGCATAAAGGCCATAAAATAAATTGGATTTTCCGGCCGTGTGAAAAAGAAAAAGGAACAGATGAAGAATACCAAGAGAAAGAAGGAAACCGGCAATAAGACCAATAATACCTGCTGTAAAGGAAGTAGAGGAAAGTTTGTCTTCCACAAAATTTTCGAATCGCGATTCGAAGGTTGAAATTTTACTTGTGGTTTTCTTTTCGGCAAGCTTGTTTTTTATTTTCAGGGCGAGGTAGTAATTAAAATAACCTTCGGGTGCATTGCCAGCACGGTAATAAGTACTGCCCAACTGGAAATAGGAGTCAGACATTTCCTCATAGTCTTTGGTGTTTGTCTGAAGCTGAATAGCCCTCTCATGACAACGGATAGCCTCATTAAAATTGTCGGAATTAAAATAATAATTACCGACAGTGTTAAAAAGTTTTGCGGTGGCTTTTCGGTCACCCATTTCATTTTTTACTTTTAGTATTCGAATTTCATTGTCAATTGCTTTAGTGTAATTCGGATTTTTTTTGCCGGTATAGTAATAAGAAAAATAAGCAAGATAAGTAGCCTTGTATTTCAGAAAATTGTTTTTTTGTTTCCTGTCAATAGTAATTCCGATAAGGCTATCCACATAGCTGACACCCATTGCCGCATATTTAGGGTTGTCCTCAAGCTCGCAAGCGTCAAGAATTTTTTTATACGCTTTTAAGCTAAGGGTATCAGCCTGTCCTGAGTTTATTTCCTGCAATAGTTTTTTTATCTTTTTATCCTGAGCAAATCCGCTCGCCTGAAAGAGGTTCAGAAAAAGAAAAAGAAGAATTAATTTTTTCATTTGTATTTTATTTAAACCCTGATTCCTATTATCAGGATATCATCCGTTTGTTCCATCGTTCCTTTCCAGTTTTCAGTAAAAGTATCCAGATAATTCCTTTGCTCTTCCATCGGTTTATTGTTGATGGAGAGAATCATCTCTTTAAACCGTTTAGTCATTAGTTTTTTATCATCCGGACTAAACTGGTCAGCATATCCATCCGTAAAAATATAGATGGTATCTCCTTTAGTAAGTTCAATGATATGTTTTGTAAATAATTGTTCGTCCCCTGTAAACCCTCCAATAGCCACCTTGTTGGCTTTTGTTTCTTCTATTTCGTTGCTGTTTTTTCTTATTATCCACATAGGGCGGTTAGCGCCTGCATATTCCATAGTTGTCATTTCTTTGTTAAAAGCAATAAGCGCTATGTCCATTCCATCGCGGGTACTATCTTCGTTGTCCGACTGCCGCAATACTTTTTTCATCCGGATGTTTACCCAATGAAGAATGTCGGAAACATCAGTTATGGAAGTAACAGCCTCATTCAGCTTTTCCGAACCAATGGTACTCATAAATGCACCCGGAACACCTTGGCCGGTGCAGTCGGCAGCTGCTATCAGTATTTTATGTTCAGTTTCGGCAAACCAGTAAAAGTCGCCACTCACAATATCTTTTGGTTTGAATAAAATAAACGATAGAGGCAAAGCCTTTGTAATTTCGGGCAAAGGAGGAAGTATTGATTTTTGAATTCGCTGTGCATACGTAATACTGTCCAGAATTTCTTTCTGATGCGTTTCCACTTTGGTTTTTTGTTCAGCGATAATTTTGTTTTGTTTATTACGGATACGCAATGAACGAAACACAAAACTGGCAAATAAAATAACAAACAGCAAACAACCGGCTACAAACAATAAAATAAGTTTTTGTTTTTTACTTTCGGCTTTTGCAAGTGTATCTTTTTTATCCTGTTCGGCTTTTGCTTCCAATTCCTTTTTCTCAAATTCTAAATTCAAAAGTTTCTTTTGTTGTTGCTGCCCGAAGATGGAATCACGAGCTATGATGTAGCGCTTATAAAAAACCAATGCTCTTTTTTGCATTTGTTCCATTGACAGTAATTTTCCGCCAATAGTATCCTGTAAAGGAATATCGGAGGTTTCATAGAGTTTACTTAATTCAGGGTAACACGATTCGGAGACTGTAAAAGCATTTAAACTATTAGCAACAGCAAGTGCCCGATAAAGATAATTGAAACTCTCTTTATATTTTTTTGTGGCAGTATAAATGGAACCGATGGCCATATATGTTTCGGCAACAGACCATTTATTACCTAATTCATCAAAAAGTTGCATGGATTGTAAATTATAAAAAAGAGCGGCCTTATAGTCCTTTTTTTCTTTGTAAAGATTACCAATATTACCAAGCCACACAGCCGTCCCATTTCTGTTTCCTATTTTTTTTGTCATTTCCAATGCCTGATTGTAATAGTCTAATGCTTTGTCATACTCTTTTAAATCCACATAGGCAATGCCTATAACGCCCACGTTCCTTGCTATTCCCCAGGTATTATTTATTTCTTTGTCAATTTCCAGAGATTTGGAAAGATACTCGAGGCATTTAGTATACTCCTTTTCCTCATAATAAAGACTGCCGATATTGGTGTATGCAAAAGAAACAATTTTTTTGTTTTTAATTCGTTCGCCTATTGTAACAGCATCGTTATAAAATTCAAGTGCACGGGAGTAGGCACCCTGAGAGCCCAAAGCGCGGCCAATTATAACATCACTGTAAGCTGTGCCTTTGTCCCAATGTAATTGCTCGGAAAGTCGTAAAGCCTCTTCACAAAGCTTTATGCAGGAGTCGAGGTTTTTACCTATTATTTCGCGGGCAATAGAATAAAGATGAAATACCTTGGTGGTATCTTCTTTGTCTGTTTTTAGAAGTGTATAAAGTGAATCGACATTCAGATTTTTCCCCATAGAGGATAGCTGCCCGAAAGAAATGAAATGACAGATAATGAATAACGCAAGTAGAATTTTTTTCATCTCTTTTGTTTCATGATTTAAAATCTTCTCATCTTATATTCTAACTCCTATCACGAGTATATCATCTGTTTGTTCCATCGTTCCTTTCCAGTTTTCGATAAAGGTATCCAGGTAATTCCTTTGCTCTTCCATCGATTTAGTATTTATAGAAAGTATCATTTCCTTAAACCGTTTGGTCATTAGTTTTTTATCATCCGGACTAAACTGGTCAGCATATCCATCTGTAGAAATATAGATGGTATCGCCCTTGGTAAGCGCAAATGTTTGAGTGGTAAATATTTTTGGTACATCATAATCTAACCCTCCGATAGCGCATTTATTTGGTTTTATTTCTGTCAGCTCCAAATTACTTAAATAATATAAAGGCCGGTTAGCCCCTGCATAATGCAGCTCCATCTTGGTTCTGTCGAAACAGCAGATAGCAATGTCCATCCCATCTCTCGATTCAGAATCCACCTGGTTTTGTTTAAGTGATGCATTTATTTCTTCGTTCAGCAGGTTCAGTATCTGCGAAGGTTCTGTCACATCTTTTTCATTTACTATCTGGTTTAATACAGTATTGCCAATCATGCTCATGAATGCACCCGGTACACCATGGCCGGTGCAATCGACAGCTGCAATAATACTTTTCCCTTCCTTATGCGAAAACCAATAAAAATCTCCACTCACAATATCGCGTGGTTTAAACAAAATGAATGAATCAGGAAGATGTGTTTTAATTTCGTTCATATCCGGAAGTATAGCATCCTGTATACGTTTGGCATAATTAACACTATCAATTATTTCGGTATGCTTTCGTTCTATTTCTATTTTTATTTCGTTTATCCGTTCTTTTTCTTTATGTATAGCAGTACTCTGGTTCCATAGTTTTTTAATTTTTTCATCCACCTTTTTTTTCTCCTCTCCCAGTTTTTCTTTTTCAAGTACAAGTTTTTCATTGGCTTCGTCAACCTTTGCTTTTTCCTTATACACAGCCTCACTCATGGCCCATAGTTTTTTATTCTTTTCTTCAAACTTTTGTTTTTCAGTTTCAAGTTGCGAAAATGTTTCCGTTTTGGTTTTCAGAGAATTGTTTTCTTCAGATAGTTTTTTGAAGTTTACTTTCAGAGAATTATTATTAAGATAGAGAAGCACAGAAACAATAAAAGCAATGATAAGTAAAAAAGAAAAAATAATCAGTGTGGAGAAGGAGTACATAAAATGGAATTATTGAACTTTAATTACACAGCCGGATATTTTTCTAGTACTTCCGTCAGGAACAATAGCTTTTACATCTTCAATTAATATTCTTTTGCCGGGTTTAACTTTTTTCAATAATTCTTTTTGTTCAGCAGTTAACTTATTGCCTTCCGAAGGCATATCAATAAATAAAGTAGCAGGCATTAATTTATGGGTTTCGATGCTTTCGGTCATACCATCTATTTCCACTGATAGGTTGAAGGAAACAATTTGGAATTTTAGATTAAAATCAAAATCGCGCAAATCAGCAAAAATGCTATCGACCTTTAAAAGGTCACTAAAACTAATGGTCCCATCTCCGGTAACTCCGCCAAAATTTGTTTTAGGTGGGGGAACCGGCTTAACACGGAAATTATACTCACCTATGTATACCTTGTTTCCATCCTTATTTACATATACTTCTATGGTTGCGGTGTTTGTGGCATCTCCCAGTTTTACAATGTATTTGCCATCTTTGCCTGTTATTTCTCCTTCCGAAATCTTTACATCCAAATCTTTAGCGTCCACATCCGGAACGGCTATGGAAATAGGATTATCAACACCTATATAAAGTATATTCATTTTATCAGGAGAAATCACGGCTATCAACTCTCCCTGATTTTCCTTTTTGCCACAGGATGAAACAAATACCAATAGTACAGTAATAAATAAAAAGAGTTTTTTCATTTTATGATTTTATATTACGGTTAATACTACCCCAGGAAGTTTTCTTTTTTCTCCGTCAGGCCCTATGGCTTGCACTTCTTCTATTAAAATTTTGTCTCCTGCCGATACTTTGCCCAGCAACTCCTTTTGTCGTTGGTTTAAAAAGGCTCCGTCAAAACAGGCGGCCTCATTGAATGTACCTTTCAAAAGCACTGACATATTGAAAGAAACAATTTTAAACTTGAGGTCGAAAACAAAATCGCTGGTAACTGCATAAATAGAATCTGTTTGCTGTAGTTCGGCTTTGGATATAATATCTTCACCTGTCTTCCCTGCAAACGAAACGGGAGCAGAAGGAGCATTTTTTACTCTGAAATAATATTTGCCGGCACTTACTTTTTTTCCTTCAATAGTAGCCAGTATTTCTATCTCGGCCTTGGTTACTTGTTTTGGAAAGCTAAGAACGTAATTAAAATTATTATCCGTTGTGAGTTCTCCATCATCAGTTTTTAATTCAACATTATTGGATGAAACACCAGCAACAGCAACAGATATGGGATTCATTACTCCGTTATATAAAACATTCATTTTATCTGCTGAAACCACAATGTTATAATCTGAATTACCTTTATCAGAGTGGCACCCGGTAAGTAAAAGAAAAAGGAAGAAAAGTAAGTAGATAGTTTTCATTTATTGATTTTTGTTTAATGCTTCTATTCTTTTATTCCTGAAATTATCATAATTATCCCAATAGGCGCCCATCTTCAAATCTTTCTCTTCCGAATCAGGAAGGTCTCTCATCTGTTGATATTTGGGTGGATTGGAATAACTGTAGACATTAAAATTGATTCCGAGAAATTGCAAGAAAAGTATCATATTAAAAACAGCGAAGTATAAAAACACAAATGATGTAATTCGTTTATTAATAAAAAGTAGCTGGTGGAATTCTTTTTTTTCTGTGTCGAAATAAATTTTTCTATTTAAAAGAAGAGGAACAATAATAAATACTAATGAAATTAAAAACAAATAACACAAAGCACTGCCTCCTGGCCAATGCATTGTTTTAAAAACAAAAGTGAGGGTAGCTGCTGAAATAGCCAAATAAAAAACAAACCCAAGAAATGCAGCCATTTTACCTTTACGGAAATAATTAAGCAGCAACCTGAAGGCAAATGGAATGTAAATTAAAACAAGAATGCCAGCGCCTATTACTAATAATGGTCCTGAAGCCCTTATCCGAAAACTCATTTTGAAGAAATACCCTGTCAAAAACAGAAGCATTCCCAATAGTTCTATTGCCTGAGTTTCTTTACGGGGTTCTATTTGTTTTCTGTTGATAACATTACTATATATGATAAACCCAAGTGAAAGAATGGCAAAAATCATCAGGAGAATATCCAGCGTGCTATCGGAAACAGGAATTATTCCATTTGCACTCATAACAAATAGCACTGTAATTAATAAAAGGAAGCCAGGTACAATTGTTGTTGTTTTTTTATCCCGAAAAAGCTCTTTCATCAGCATTGAAAATTTCATGAACAGCAGCAATGAAAGAATTCCGTTGCAGAAATTTATTAATATTACTCCATAGTCGTTTTGAGCTATGGCAGCAAAAAGCCCCAGCACCGAAATACTATATACCAAATAAATAAGATTATTAATTGCCTTCATTTATTTTACTTTATTAAACTGTTTGCAGAATCAATCTTCTTTCCCATCAAAACTTTCCCAACCCGAATTTATGCCTGTTCTTTTAGCTTTTTCTTTACTTCTGGCTCTTGCTTCAGCCTGCAAAATTATGTTATGCAAATGAAATTCATTTTCTGTTGACATATAATCCGGTATATAAGTAAGGGCTTTATAATAGTAGCCATTATAAGTAATTCCTTCAATTAAGTTAGTTAATGCTTCAGGCTTTTTATCTTCGGAAATGTCTTTGGTTAATTCTACTGCAAGTTCAAACATTGGTTTACTACCAATCATTCCTAGTACCTTGATAAGTTTATTGTCAAATTGGGGCTTTCCGTCCAAATCATTATTTTTAAATAAAGAATCGAGGTATAAAAAACTATTTTCAACGGGTCCTTTTTCCTGCAGGGCATAAGCAATTTCAACTAATAAATTCCTTTTTCGTTCTATATCTGTAATAGAATTGATTACCTGAAAAGATTCTTTTAAATAATTATTTTTTGCCAGATTCTGAGCAAGCTTATTGTAACCTCTAAGGTCCTCGGTTTTAAAATCTAATTTGGAAATTATTTTTTTAGCTTCTAATGTATCATTTTCGTCAAAGGCTTTATTTGCCAGCAACACTTTATTAGTTTCTTTTTCGGTTTTCAAGTCAGGAACAGTTTGCAACAGAATGTCAAGCACACTCAGGCATTTATAATACTCTGTTTTCTTTTGTTTATTGTTAATTAAACTGTAATTTAAGAATTTATTTAGTAAAAGTATCCCCTCTTTGTTGTTATAATATTTGTAAAAATTCTTGCTGCTAATAATATTGAAAAATTCTAAAGATTTGGAATCAGCAGGATTAAAACTATACGGATCCATTGTATTTGTCATAGAGAAACTATTGTCTTTATGTTGAATAGTTAATATAGCATTTGAATTAAGCATTTTAGGATAAAGAAAAACAAACCTTCTTGATAAGTTTTCGTAGGTATTGTAATTAATTCTGGTGTCCAAAAATTCTTTCGATATCACATCGAAATATTCAAATGCCTTATAAAAATATGTATGTGCACGGGATGAATTGTTCTCCATTTCCTGCACATAACAGCCCCGCATTTTATAATACATTGCCATATTATAATTAAATTCATCATTGGTAAACTTAGCATTTATTGTGGTCGTTTGTTGCGATTTTCCGTTGGTATATTTAATTTTTAAGCCTTTAGAATAATACTCATCAAGCGATTTTTCATAGAACCCCCAAATTTTATTACGTTGCTCAGAAGTGCAAAAAAATCGTTCATAATAATTTAAAAAAGATATGTTTTCTTTTGCCTGCCAATACTCAATGTGTTTATAAAAATTTATTCCTGCTATTTCTTCTATAGTCTTTTGATAGTCCAAATTGTATTTTGCAACATAATTCTGAATCATATCCTCACAACCAGCAAATGGAAAGTTTTTGTATTTATTAAGCGTTGCAATTATTTCATAGAAATTCTGAAAAACATATTTAGAATATGTTGGGTTGTATTTATATAACGAATCAAGACAGTTTAAAAACTTGCTGTTGTCAGCAGCTAATGGCTGTGTGGCATATAAACAGGTCAGCAATTGGTAGCCCCCTAAACTTGCCGGCTTATTCCATTCATCTGTTTCATTATTCTCCATGTTTTCATAAAGTGTATTAAATCTCTTTTTCGACTCAATATTATTTTCTAAGGGAGAAAGCTTGTTTATGTAAAAGTCAAATTTTGTTTGCGGTGCTAAGGCAAGTAATAGTTGGATGCTACTATTAAATTCTTCAACATCAATTTTAACTGAATCAACCGGATTGTTAAGTAAAAGTTCGTGTATTTTATAAAGTTTTTCAACACTGGCTTTAAGTGAACGGCTGCCCTTTTGGTTATCATAACTTCTTACAAAAGCCAACATGCCAAGCATTGAATTAATTCTTTCGAGCCGGAACTTTTTTGTTGAATGAAATTGGCTTATTTGTTTGCTATATATGCTGTCCACTTTCTCCGACATGTAATTTAATAATGGGTTAATCAGGGGATTGTAATCAGCATTTTCTTTTTCGTGCTCTTCAAAATTCTGAACTTTACCAAACATTTCTCTGGCAATATCAAAAGCGGTATTGTCGTTATGCAAACTATCTAATAATTGTCTGAAGGTTTTTGGATGCAGTCTGTCATAAATGATCAGAAACTCTGCTTTACTTACATCAGATAGCTTCTTGGTGGTAAGCATTTCAAGACCTTCTTTTTCAAGTTGAGTCAAAACAGTATCATTTTGCTTTTCTCTGAAATCAAAATAATAATAGCTGCATGAACAAACGAGAGCTACAAGACCTAACACTACTAAAAGTCTTTTGGCACCATACTTTAAAACAGTACGTGAGAAAATTAATTTTCTCCCACTTCGTTTAATAAACTCTTCAGCATTTTTTAAGGTTTCTTCCGCTTTATTCAGTTTTTCATTGAAGGTGTCATCGCTTTCATCATACCTTGCCAGCCAGTATTTATTAGGTTTGCAGGTTTTGTACCAATTGTCAAAAAAAGTAAATGGCCCAATAGGTAACAAATATCCTTTTTGCTTTCCACTGTTAATCCACCGCTGTAGTTGTTTATTAAAGTCCTCAAAATTCAGCCAGTTGTCGTACTCTTCCTTTGCCCAGATTTTAAGAATGTCCCAATTACGGATTAAACTCTCGTGGGTAATATCAAGGACAGTTTCGTTATGCGTTTTAAGTGTTTCCTTTTCTTCCGTAATAAAAGGTTTAATAAAAGTATTCCCTTGTTCGCGGAAAATATCCAACACTTTTCCAACTACATCCACATCTATTTCAGGATTATGAATAATATCATTGATCTCCTGCAAAGTCATTCTGTTTCTTACTGCCCGGGCTTCATCTATTTTGGTCAGGCATTGAAAAGTAGTTTTAATTATTTGCTGCGAAGTTTCCTTGTTAATCTTCTGTTCTATTTCAGGATGCTTTTTTACACATTTGTCAAAAGCAGTTTCAAATAACTCATCAGCATGTGCATTTAAAACATTTTCCAAAGAAGGATTGGTAAAGAACTTTTTCTGAAAATCAGGAAGAAGTTGAAGAAGTAAGGAAGTTTTGCTTTTTTCATCCTTCACTTCATCCGAATTTATTTTATTCGAACTATCTTTTAAAAACTTTTTAGTAATCCAGAGATTGAATTGTTTTTGTTCTTCCTCCGGGAGCTGGTTTACATGCAGCCCACCAACCTTTGCATAATGGATCAAATCCATTTCTTCATTGCCTTTATCAGCTATTTTCCAAATCTGGTTTAATGCATGTTGAAGAATGGGAAGTTGGTCGTACCCTTCGGTAATGTCATTTAATAATCGTTGAGATAGTCGGTTACTTATTTTATCTCCGTTAAGTTGTGCTGGTTCTTCAATTACCTGTTGTATTTCATTTCTTTTTAAACGGGGCACAAAAAACTGCGAAAACCCTATATATTCAGGTAATCCACGAAATGCAGCACATTGCCCGATATAATCGGAACGCATGGTACATATTATATAAATGGGTAAATCTTCTGCAAGTGCAGTTTTGGCCGTTTCAAGTAAAAGATTAATAACTGTCTGAGATTCTACCGAAGCAATTCCGTTGTTATAATTTTCGGTATTAGTAAAAAATTCTTCGAACTGGTCAGCAATTATTAAAAGATTGGAAGCTTTACGTTTAATCTGTTTCTTTTTTGCATCGTCTGCTTCTCTCCACTCATTACTTTCGGTATTTAAATAAAGAGGTGAGTTTTTATAAATGTTTATTAAAGAAGAGAACCCATAACTGAGCTCTTTTTTTAGGGTTTCATCTGAATCGAATTTAAAGTGTTTATTAAGTGATGTAGTAAAATTATCAAGGGGTGCTCTTTCAGGGCGAAAGTCTGCTATTGCCCAGTTATTATATTTAGCTTTAAAAAGTCCGGCTCTTGCCTGTGGAACCACACCAGCATATACAAGTGAAGATTTTCCATCACCTGAAGCACCTGTCAGCATCATGAACTTTTTCTTTTCAAAAAGTTCAACAATGGTATCTATATTCCTTTCTCTTCCTCTGAAGAAAATGGCTTCATCATCAGTGAATGGCCGGAGACCAGGGTATGGACAAATTTTTTCTTCCATCTATTTTAATTCAATCACTTTATCGTATTGCACTTTTATCTCCAATGGAATTAATTCCCCTGCAATTATCAATGAGATAACTTTCGGAGCTTTGAATTTTTTGTTAAGATTCGTATCCGGGTCTTCGTCTCCAATTAATAAAATAGGTGTGTGCGAAGTAGCGCCACCAATTTTTTTCCAAACCTGCTGTGCAAAAGGTAAAGCCCAGTCTGCTGTTTCTTTAAAGTAAATTACAGCCAGTTTGCTCTTTGATATTTGTTGTTTGCATAATTCTGAATAATCCGTATCGCTATCCTGAATAATATTTAGTTTTTCAACAGGAACAATATCGCTTAACATATCTATTATCTCATTCGCTTCACTTTCGTCCAGTTGATTTGAAACAAGGAAGATATCAGTAGTTTTTACATCGAACATTATTTCTTCCTTCGATTCCATCAATGAACGAATGTCGTCCACAAGTTGAATGGCGGAGCCGGCATTGCTGAAGATCATGTTTTTGGAAATGGAATTTCTTATTTCATTAATTAAATTTAATTGAAGCTGATCTATATTTATTATGTCAGTTGAAGGTGGAAGCCAAACAATTATTTTGAAATCCGGATTTATTAAAGTTTGGTTTTTCGCTTCATTTAGCTGGTGTTTTGCAAATGAAATTCCCTCGCTGGTTAATGGTTCATATTGTGGAAATAGAATATGAATAGAACAGTTTGCGGTGTTAAGGTAATTAGCGATATCGGAATCATTGGCAATTGCTGCAGGTATCACGGTCATTCCGGCCCTCTGAAGTACAGATGAAAGCTCCATACGCAGTGGCATTTGGACTTCACTGCATAAAGAAAGGAAAACGGTTGTATTTGTATTGTACGACATTAAATTAATTTCAGTACAATAATAGTAAATAATAAACCGAAATGAAAGAGAATTTTACTTTTTGAAGGTAGATTTTAATTTGTTTGAAATAGCAGTAAGGTTTTTAAGTAGTTTTCGCAGGAGATCAAAATACAAGGCGATAAATAAAAGTAATGACATTCCCCAAAGAACAAGAATGTTAACCGAATAGGTAGCGTAGGATGTTCCAAACACATTTTTAGAAGGTGCAAAAAAGTGGGATCGGATAAAATGATCATTTGTTCCATCCCTGAAGATAGGATCTGTGGTTGCAATTAATTTTCCATCGCCCTCCACTACAGGCTCCAAATCGGACCCGATGTTTTTAACTAACTCCTCGAGTTTTTTATTGTAATTAGTATTTAATAAACTTTGGTAGTCGGTTTTGCTCTGTTCATTTTGTTGAAACCTTGCCATCCATTCGTCCTTACTTTTAACAGCATTGTCATATTTGTCGGAATAGTATTTTTTAATTTTTGTAACAGTACCTTTTAATTCCATTAAATTATTTTCATTCAGGTTTTCCTTTGTTAGATTATTAAATAGGGTAAGGCTTTTATCTGAAATGGCTGCTGCCTGATTATTTAGTTCATGTTTTATAACCTCTAATTTATAGGAGGCATCTGAAGAGTTGTTTTTAATGTCATCTGCCAACTCATTCATTTTTGAAAACCAATAAACCTTATAGAAACCTGAAACACTGATTTCTTTTTCGAACCGGTAAATCTCTTTCTCATAATTATTATTCTTAAACTGATTAACCGCTAATGCTTCAAACGCCCATCTGGAAGGCATTATTTCGCCCCATAAAGGAACTACAGAGGGGCTCGATATTTTAGGATTTAACTCTTCGAATTTTACGATTACACCACTTAATAGTATTTGAGGTATTATCAGGAAAGGGATAACAATATAGATGGTAACCGCTGAGTTAAAGGCCGAAGATATATTAAGTCCCAGCATATTTGCAAAACAGGAAGTGGTAAATAAAACCAGCCAATAATCGAAATACATTCCTTTAATTTCCAAAATATAATTTCCAATTAAAACAAATGTTGTAGTTTGAACAGCAGAAATAAAGAATAGAATTAAAATTTTAGAAAACAGGTAGCTTCCTTTACTAAGATTCAGAAAAGATTCCCTTTTAAGAATTTTCCGGTCTCTTATTATTTCTTCAGCACTAACTGTTAAGCCTATAAACAATGCTACTAAGACGCACATAAACAAATAGGCAGGCAGGTTTTTATTTTCCGAAAACAGATAATGATGGCTTCCTTTGTAATATTTTATTAAGGATGCTAGAATAAATGCAAGCAAGGGAGCCTCAATAAGATTAATGGCAAGGTATTGGGTATTGGCTAATTTCGCAAGTACATCGCGAATTGTAAATACTTTGAATTGATTAAAAAGGTTAGGTTTTTTGAATGTGTTTTTTACGGTATTGTTTTTTTCTTCTTTCGAAAGAGCAATATGTTCAACTAATTTTGAATTATAAAATTCATTCCATTCAATCGGCGAAATTCTTCTGTTTCTCGTCTGGTTTCCATTTTCGTCCAGAACTTTCGATTCAATAATGTTGAATATCGATTCAGGATTCACATTTCCACAAGTTATGCATTCACTTTCTTTCGCATTTACCTGATTAATTATGGTTTTAAAATAAATTAAAGATTCCACAGGATTGCCATTATAAATAGGATAACCACCTTTATCGAGCAAAAGCAATTTGTCAAACATTTTAAATATATCTGAAGATGGTTGATGGATAACAACAAATACAAGTTTTCCCTTCAAAGCTAATTCTTTCAGTAAATCCATTATGTTTTCTGAATCCCTTGAAGAAAGTCCGGAAGTGGGCTCATCCACAAAAAGTACGGATGGCTCGCGAATTAATTCAAGTGCAATATTTAACCTTTTTCTTTGCCCACCACTAATTGTAATATCAAGGGTGTTACCTACTTTCAGATCTTTTGTTTCTATTAAACCCAAGTCATTGAGCATGTTGGTAACCAAGATATGAATTTCTTCATCTTTTAATCCGGCAAAACACAATTTAGAATTATAGAATAAGTTCTGGTAAACAGTAAGCTCCTCTATCAATAAATCATCCTGCGGAATAAAACCTATAACTCCTTCAAGTTGTTTTTTATTTTTATGAAGACTAATACCATTTATTAATACCTCACCATTTGATGGTTGGTTATTCCCATTAAGAATATTCAATAAAGTAGATTTTCCGGCTCCACTTCCTCCCATAATTCCAATAAGTTTTCCGGAGTCTTCGCTAAAGCTTAACGGATGTAATCCGGTTTTCCCGTTTTTAAATTTGTATTCGAGATTTCTTACTTCAAAAACTATTTTATTCTCTGAATCGTTTTTTAAGAAACAACTTACAACATCGCTATAATATATTGGTTGAATTTTGCTATTGCGAATAGAGGAACCCGGAGATAAAATATAAATTTTGGAAGAAGTTATACTTTGAGAGTTGAGAAACAATTCGGAATTGCCATAATAGCGAAGCAGGTAAACGCCAACACTGGTAATATTTAATACTACCAACTCACCGGAAAGTGAATCAGATTGAAAATGTTTGGCGTATAAATTAGCTTCATTTTTCTTATTCCTTATAGCGAGAAAATTACGGGAGTCTTCTATTTGATAAATTTCGTTTTTTGCGGCTAATTGCAAACATTGTATAAATTCTTCATCAGGAATATTAAATGAGGAGGAAACGGTAGAAACAAATTCCATTTCCTGTTCTGAGATATTTCCATCCGAATTTACAAACTCTATCAGATTAAGTAAAACAATAAATTTCTGTTTCTGTGTAAGCTCTTCATTTATCTGATTGCAAATAACAATTATTTTTACGGAACTAACCGCCAATCTTCTTCTTTTCTTTTCGCCTTCAGCCCCATCATCCAGCGTTTTAAGGTATTCATCATATATTTGAAGGAACTCTGTTACCTGTTCTTTATTTAGTAATTGTCTTAAATAAGATTCAACCACGCTTCTTGCATTAACCGAATTCTCATCCGCTTTGCCAATAATGGCAAACAATCTCATTAATGCCTGAAGAATTTTCTCGCTCATTTAACTTTTATTGAAATAAAAAAGCTTTGAAGGAAATATACTTCAAAGCTTCTTTTAATAACTAATAATTCTAATTAACTATTTTACTTCGAATTGAACCTAATTTATCAGAAATTTTTGAAAGCGTTGATTTGTCAATGTCATTGCCAATTTTCACGTCTTTATAAATTTTTGATAATTCTTTTAATTCATTGATAACAGGTAAAAAATCTTTTTCTTTTTCAAATTCTTTTAACAGTTCTATAAGTTTATCAATTGTATTACCCTGTTCCGAAACTTTTTGAAATAAAATTTCATTGTCCTTGTTTTTAGTTTCTCCTTTAATCAAACTAACAGTAATATATTGGCTTTCCACCCAACTTCCAACTAATATCTGACTTGCAGAAAGCAGTCTATCGTTTGTACGCAAATAACCATCCATTTCAGTATAAATCTGGTCTATTACCATATTGATTGTATCTTTTTTATCTATATTTTTTTCCAACCTGCTTCCTGCTATTTTATCAAAACTATCTGCGCAGCCAAGGCTTTGGGCTAAATTTCTGGTGGTTTTAAAGTAAGTTTTTACCTGAGAAAACTGTTCGTTGGATGATAAATAAACCAAATCAACTATATATGAACCATAGTTTAACCCTTTTTTTGTTGAGGTAACATATTTTGATTCGTTATCAGTTGAATTAATTAACCCTTTATTGAAAGCAATATTTGATTTTGGTAAAAGTGTAATAATTTCAAAAGGTGAAGGAATATTAACTACCAGAGTGTGAAATTTAAAATCAGCGAAATCATTGGTAGGTTCTGAAGCAACTTCTTTTTTTGCAGTGTCAGATTTTGTTTCACCTGCATTGTTTGTATTAGAAGTTTCGTTATTGCAGGCAATTAATAATACTGCCATAGACATAGTGATGACTTTTTTTATCATGTTTTTTTATTATTTTTTAAATGAAACTAAATTAAATGGAATTTTTATTATGGATTGGTAATCTTCACCAGCTTCCTGCATATCTTCATCTTCTTCATTATATAGCCAATTGATTGTTGCTTCTCCTTTGGCATTCTTAATAATAAATTCTAATTTTTTAAACAGGTCGACAATACATTTGGAAGAACTGGTATTAAAATAGTCTAATTGAATATTTAAACTGGTTTTAGAAGCCGGGTTTAGAATATAGGTTTCCAGCCATTCCATCATCGGTTTATAAAAGATAACAGAGTTTTCAGGAATGGATTTACCTCTTAATTCAAAATTTCCGCTTACGGAATCAAAATTAATATAAGGTGTTTTAACTGACTGTTCAGTAGTATAAGGATTTTGTGGCATTTGTTTTAAGATTAATTTTTTGCTTAAGGCAAGCAAATATATAGTTTTTTATTTAACCTTAAAAAAGTGTTTGCAATCGAGTACATTTTTTTTGATAAAAATAATTCATCTTACCCAAAATGGAATTGATATTTTTAATTCAAATTTTGAAACATTTTTAAGTAAAATACCTCAAAAACATTAAAAGGAAACTTTTTGTAAAAAAAATGTTTCCTTTTTTTAATTGAAAATCAATTGGTTGGAAATCTTTTTCAAAATAAACGTTAAGGAAACGTTGGGAATTAAAAATGTTTCCATAGTTTTGCACCCGATTTTTAAGAACAAAATGGAACCTGATACAAGAGAACGAATTTTAAAAGGAGCGGAAGAGCTGTTTTTTAAATATGGTATAAAAAGCATTACAATGGACGACATTGCAAAACACCTCGCCATGTCTAAAAAAACAATCTATCTTTTTTTTGCTGATAAAAACGAAGTGGTTGATTGCCTTCTGAAAGAAAGCCTGCAAAAGGATAAATCGGAGTTGGATGATATTACTAAAAAATCGGCCAACGTAATAGAGGAAGTATTTAACCTGATGAAACACATGGGTGCGATGTTTGGAAAAGTAAACCCCAATATATTTTACGACTTGCAAAAGTATCATCCTACAGCATGGAAACAGTTTATGCATTTTAAGGAAGACTGTATGGAAGGCATGGTTGAAGGTGCAATAAAACGTGGCATTAAAGAAGGCCTCGTGCGAGAGGATGTGAATTCAAAAGTACTTAGTATTATGCGTATTGAACAAATAGTGATGGGAATGAACCCCGACATATTTCCGCCTGACAAGTTTAAATTAGTGGATGTGCAGGTATGCATGCTTGACCATTTTCTTCATGGAATATGTACCTTGAAAGGACATAAAATGATAAACAAATACAAGCAGGTAATAGAAGAAGAATAAAAAATAAGTAACTAAATATCAATAAACCAAATCAACTCAATATCAATACAACAAACAACAAGATGAAAAAAGCAATAATACTAATCGGATTAGGGATGGCCTTGTTCAATACCTATGGGCAGGACAAGAAGAGCTATTCTTTTTCCGTAAAGCAAGCAGTGGATTTTGCCATGCAAAATCAAAATGACATAAAGAATGCAATTATAGATGAAGAAATTGCACACCGCAAAGTGAAAGAAATATTAGGTACAGGTTTGCCGCAAATCAATTCGAGCTTTGATGTAAAGGATTTTTTGGAAATCCCTACAACTGTTTTGCCTGATTTTATCACTGGTGCAGTATATGGTATTAATCAGAACGCTTTCGGATTAACTCCAAGATATCCGGCACCAGGCGGAGATGGTGTTCCTGTCAAATTTGGAACGCAATATCAAGCAACAGCAGGCCTTGATGCAAGTCAGTTACTTTTTAATTCCGATTATTTTCTTGGTTTAAAGGGTTCAAAGATTTTTATTGAATTATCAACCCGTTCTATCCAGCGCACCAAAATAGAAGCGGCTGCTATGGTTAGTAAAGCTTATTATATGGTCCTTGTTGGTACCGAACGTTCCAAATTGATGGATGCCAATATTGCGAGAGTTAAGAAAACACTTGATGATACAAAAGCATTGATGGAAACTGGTTTTGTGGAAAAACTGGATTTCGATAGATTAACTGTTACTTATAATAATTTATTAGTAGAGCAGGAAAAAATAAACAGGTTGTTAAATGTAGGTACTTACTTACTGAAATATCAGATGGGAATGGACATCAATGCCGACCTTGCACTAACAGATAAACTGGACGATGTTAAATTTGATGTGGGTCAGGTAGTACAGCCTGATAAATTTGATTATTCGAAACGGATAGAGTTCGGCCTAATGGAAACACAATACAAATTGGCTAAGATTGATTTAAAACGACAGCGATACGCTTACCTTCCTATTGCCTTTGCTTATGGTAGTTTGAGCGGTAACGCACAAAGAAATGAATTTGATATTTTTGATACTAAGAAGCCTTGGTTTCCAACTGCTTTGATTGGTGGTACAGTCAAGATGCCAATATTTACAGGATTACAACGTCATCAGAAAATTCAGCAAGCAAAGCTTTCTATGCAGAAGGCAGATAATAACATGAATAATATTAAAAGAGCAATTGATCTGGATCTTGCTTCCTCAACTGTAACACTTACCAATGCTTCATCCACACTCGACAATCAAAAGAAAAATATTAAGCTGGCAGAAGATGTAGTGCGAGTTACAAAAATAAAATATGAACAAGGTGTGGGCACTAACCTGGAACTAGTTACTGCAGAAACTGCTTTAAAGGAAGCACAAACCAATTATTACAATGCGCTGTATGATGCCATCATCGCTAAAATAGATTTTGACAAAGCAAACGGAAATTTAAAATAACTTTCAATAAATAAAAAAAACAACTCTCAAAACCATAACAAACCAAAATAAAGATGAAAAAAATAATATTAGCAGTTAGTATACTATCAATAATGGCGGCATGTTCACAACCTAAAGATAATGCTGCGGAATTAGATGCTTTGAAAAAACAGGAAGCAGAAATTAAATCGAAAATAGCAACCCTGGAAGCAGAAATAAACAAAACAGATTCTACGCAAAGTGGAATTGCTGTTTCGGTTATGGAATTAAAATCGGCAGCGTTTAAAAACTATGTGGATGTGGTAGGTCATGTGGAAGCAGATGAAAACGTAAGCATCAGTTCCGAAATGCCAGGAACCATAACCAAGATAAATGTGAAAGTTGGAGACGAAGTAAGAAAAGGAGATGTACTTGCCGAAACAGATGGACGTGCTATTTCTCAACAGATTTCAGATTTGCAAACCAACACCGACCTGGTGAACCAGATTTATGATAAAACCAAAAAACTATGGGACCAGAAAATAGGAACCGAAGTGCAATACTTGCAGGCAAAAACTAACAAAGAAAGTATGGAAAAAAAGATGGCTGCCTTGCAGGAACAAGTGCGCATGTCTAAAATCATTTCTCCTATCAACGGAACCATTGATGCTGTTGATATTAAATTAGGTCAAATGGTTTCTCCGGGCATGCCTTCAGTACGTGTCATTAATTTTTCGAACCTGAAAGTAAAAGCAGACATTGCAGAAAGTTATGCATCAAAGATTAAAAAAGGAAGCGAAGTGGTTATTCATTTCCCTGATACCAACGATTCCATTGTTACAAAAGTAAATTTTGTTTCAAGAGCTATAAATAATAACACCCGTTCATTTTCAGTAGAAGTATTGCTGGACGACAAACAGGAATACCATCCGAACATGATTGCACGGTTGAATATCAAAGATTACGAATCGGCTGCGCCTGAAATTATTGTTCCTGTTAAAACGGTACAAAAAGATGAAAACAATGCTTCATTTGTTTATGTGGCAGAAGGTACATCGGTTAAAAAACATTTGGTAGAATTAGGTAAAGTATATAACGGATTGGCAGAAATTAAATCCGGTTTAAAGGAAAACGAATTGCTGATAACTGCAGGTTATGATGTGGTGAACGAAGGAAGTATCATAGCGTATAAAAAATAATGGTAATAGCCATACCTAATAATACTTAAAAATATAAAATATGAATTTCAAAGAATTTAAGCCCTCCAGTTGGGCGATTGATAATAAGGTTACCATATTTGTAGCCACCTTTATATTGTGCTTTCTCGGTGTAACTTCTTATAATAGTTTACCGAAAGAAAGTTTTCCGGACATTGTAGTTCCTACTATATATGTAAATACAGTGTATGCCGGAAATGCACCAACCAATATTGAAAACCTGGTTACAAAACCGATAGAGAAACAATTAAAATCTATTTCCGGTGTAAAAAAATTAAACTCCACATCATTGCAGGATGTTTCTGTAATCATGGTCGAATTTAATACGGATGTAAATGTTGCAGTGGCAAAGCAAAAAGTAAAGGATGCTGTTGATAAAGCGTCTACTGATTTACCAAAGGACTTAACAGCACAACCCAATGTGCTCGAAGTAGCTTTTTCTGATTTGCCTATCATGTATGTAAATCTTGCGGGAGACATTGATTTGAATAAACTTAAGAAATATGGAGATAACCTGAAAGATAAGATTGAATCCATGAAGCAAATTTCCAAAGTAATCATGGTTGGGAATTTGGAAAGAGAAATACAGGTGAATGTCGACATGTATAAATTACAGGCTGCATCACTAACCCTTGGAGATATTAAAAATACCATGCGTTCGGAGAATTTGAATGTATCAGGTGGATTGGTTCCAATGGATGAAACAAAAAGGAATCTTACTGTAAAGGCAGAGTTTAAATCGGTTGAAGAAATAAAAAACCTGGTGATTAACTCGCCTACTGGTGCCAAACTTTACCTAAAGGATTTAGCGGAAGTAAAAGACGGAACCAAGGAGCAGGAAAGTTATGCGAGACTTGAAGGAAAAAACGTTATCACTTTAAACGTAGTAAAACGTTCCGGTGAAAACCTGATTGAAGCAAGTGATAAAATAAATGAGACCATTAAACAGATGCAGGATTCGAAAGAACTGCCTTCTAATTTAAAGGTAACCGTAACTGGAGATCAGAGCGAAAAAACAAGAAGCACCCTTCACGATTTGATTAATACCATCATCATCGGGTTTATACTTGTCACCTTTATTTTGATGTTCTTTATGGGTGTAACCAATGCGATATTTGTTGCGGCATCTGTTCCATTGTCCATGTTTCTTGCCTTTATGGTTTTCCCGATGTATGGCTTTTCCTTAAACATGATTGTATTATTTGCCTTCCTTCTTGCATTAGGTATAGTAGTGGATGATGCCATTGTGGTGATTGAAAATACCCATCGACTCTTTGATAATGGTAAGCGGGACATTAAAGTAGCTGCTAAAATGGCTGCCGGAGAAGTGTTTCTGCCCGTATTAAGCGGAACGCTGACAACACTTGCACCTTTTATTCCATTGGCTTTCTGGGGTGGCATCATTGGTAAGTTCATGTTCTTTTTACCGATAACTTTAATCACTACTCTGCTCGCTTCTCTTATTGTAGCGTATATTATTAACCCTGTGTTTGCGGTTAGTTTTATGAAAACACATGATGAGGAAAAAAAGAATTACGGAAAAATAAACCGTCTCGGGTTTATGAGATTGATATTATATGTGGTTGCTGCTGTCCTTGGTCATTTGATGGGACATCCGGCATTTGGTAACCTGGTTTTATTCTTTGCAGTTTTTATGTTGTTGCATCGCTTTTGGTTATACAAAGTGATTGAGAGATTTCAAAATAGAACATGGCCCGCTATCAGGGAGCGTTATGCGCGTTTCTTAATCAGATTCCTTAAACGCCCATGGACCGCACTTCTTGCTACATTTGGATTGTTTATATTCTCGTTTATATTTTTCGCAATCAGAAGCCCTAAAGTAGTTTTCTTCCCGCAGGGAGACCCTAACTTTGTATATGTGTATGTAAAACTTCCTACAGGAACAGACCCTGCCAAAACAAACAGAGTAATGATGCAGGTGGAACAGAAAGTAAATTCGGTATTGGGAGATTCCAATAAATTAGTGAAATCAATTATCACCAATGTAACCAAACAAACAACCGACCCTCAGGATCAGGATCAGAGCGATTATCCTAACAGGGGGAAGATTGCTATTTCGTTTGTGGAGTTTGAATACAGGGATGGCAAATCCACAATGGATTACCTTACTAAACTTCAAAAGTTAAAATGGAACATTCCGGGAGCGGATATAACGGTTGCCAAGGAACAAGCCGGGCCACCAGTTGCCAAACCTATCAATATTGAAATCCGTGGAGATAAGTTTGACGAATTGGTAAGTAATTCCATACGTTTAAAACAATACCTGAATGATCAGCAGATACCGGGAGTGGATAACCTGAAATCGGATTTTGAAAGTAACAAACCTGAAATTGTTTTTAATATTGACAGGGAACGTGCTAATCGCGAAGGAATATCCACTGCGCAAATAGCTTTGGAAATTCGTAACGCAGTATATGGTATTGACCAGCCGTCTAAGTTCAGAGATGAGAACGATGAGTACCCTATCCAGATTCGTTACCAGGTAGACCAACGAAATAATATCGAAGCGTTGCGGAATTTAAGAATTACTTTCCGCGACATGAACATGGGCGGAGTGTTAAGAAGTGTGCCATTGGCAGCTTTCTGCGATATTCAATACAGTAATACCTATGATGGTATTAAACGTAAAATGCAGAAACGTGTGATTACATTGGCTTCAAATGCCTCAGCGGGTTACAATGAAAACGAAGTAGCAGCAGCTGTTGAAAAATCATTGAAAGGATATAAAAAGATTGGTAACGTGGAAATTGCAATGACGGGTTCTAAAGAAGAGCAGGCTGAAACAGGGGCTTTCCTTGGAAGAGCAATGATGATATCCTTAGTTCTTATTCTTATTATCCTGGTAATGCAGTTCAACTCTGTAGGTAAGCCGTTTATTATTCTTACCGAGATATTCTTCAGTATCATTGGGGTATTGCTTGGTACTGCTATTTTTAAAATGGACATGAGTATTGTAATGACCGGTATCGGTATCGTTGCATTGGCAGGTATTGTGGTCCGGAATGGTATATTGCTGGTGGAGTTTGCCGAAATATCAAGGCATGAAGGTATGAGTTTATGGGATGCCACTGTGGAAGCTGGAAGAACAAGGATGACACCGGTAGTATTAACAGCTACTGCAGCCATACTTGGATTAATTCCTTTGGCGGTTGGTTTGAACATTGACTTTGAAACCTTATTAACCACAGGTAATCCGCATATTTATTTTGGTGGAGATAATGTGGTGTTCTGGGGTCCTTTGTCATGGACAATGATATTCGGATTAAGTTTTGCAACTTTATTAACCTTATTATTGGTGCCAGCCATGTATTTAATTGCTGAGCGATTAAAACGTAAATCGGAAGTAATATTACTACACTTTGGTTTGTCCAGTGTTATGATGTACATACCGTTCTTTATATTGGTATGCAGAGTTATTCTTCGTATCCAGGGTAAGAAACTCGATTACGGAAACTTAGACAGATAAAAAACAAAAGGCGTTCTGATAACCATCAGAACGCCTTTTTTAATAAAATGCATAAATGAAAAGTATAATTAAACTGGAAGAAGCGGCCATGTTTCTTTTTTCCATTTATTTGTTTAACCAACTTAACTTTGCATGGTGGTGGTTCCCTGCACTTATCCTGTTACCTGATTTGAGTATGATAGGATATTTAATAAGTACAAAAGCAGGTGCAATTTGTTATAACTTTGTTCATCATAAAGCTTTAGCTTTGCTGGTGTATGCAGCCGGAATTTATTTTATAAGTCCTGTTATTCAGTTGACAGGAATCATTTTATTTGCTCACTCCAATATGGATAGAGTATTTGGTTACGGTTTAAAATACTTCGACAGTTTTCAGAATACACATTTAGGAAGAATAGGTAATAAAGAATAAGCATGGGAGCGGCATTATTTGTAAGTATGGGAATTATGTTTTTATTAAGCATACCCCTCATTACTTCCCGCATGGCTAACCGAATGGGCCGAAACCCGAAGATATGGTTTGTATTTGGTTTGTTGCTGCCGGTCATTTCCACCTTTATTCTTTTTTGCTTAAAAGATTTATCTAAAAAAGAAAACCAATAAGCTTGCCCTTTTTCTCGCAAATTTTCTTTTTCTTTGTGATATGAAAAAGAATTTTCTTCTACTCATCTGTTTAGTAATTTTTATTTCTGTGAAAACACATGCACAACCTTTTGTGGATGTTGTTAATTTTAGCTTCCAAACTTTTAATGCGGATTATTTAATCGATAATAATCACTATCACTACACGGCTTTACCGCCTAAGTGGCGAAACCATACAGATAACTTTTTCCTTAATCTGTTTCTTCCAAAAGAATTTAAAAATGGAAACACATTACTTATTCGCGTTAATAGTGAAATGATTAATTCAACAATCGATGTTCCTGCTTATAATTCTCCTGTTCTTCCATCGTCTTATCCTGCATATTCCTATACTAAACAATTACAAGCTGTTTCCATGCCGTTAGGTTTTCAGTTTGTTTCTAAAAACAAAAAATGGAAAACAGTAGCCATGGTAATTCCTAAGCTGGCAGGAGATTTTAAAGACAATGATTTAATGAAATATGCGCAACTTGGAGGAATATTTCTTGAAAATTATTTACCAAATGACAAAGTGAAAATTAAAGCGGGACTCTATTATAATCGTGAGGCATTTGGAAATTTCTTTATGCCATTGGTTGGTGTTGATTGGAAAATAAATAAACGAATTTATTTATATGGTATACTTCCGACAAATTACAGGGCAGAATTCAACATCATTAAAAACCGTTTATATACCGGGATTAATTTTAAATCATTAACCCGTTCTTTTCAGTTGGCTGACCTTAGTATTCCACAAATTAACAGAACAGAAAAAAAGGCAAATACTTATGTCAGGTACGATGAGATGCAATTAAAATTATTTGTTGATTGTTTTGTTTATAAAGGAATACTTCTTTATGGGGAGGTTGGATATTCACTTGGCAAAAATCCACTTCAATATTTGGATTATAATTATAGTACATGGGAACCAAACTATGCAGATCCTGTTTATACCCGAACAGAACAATACATGATTTTTAATGTAGGAATTGCTTATCGTATCAGGCAGGATTTAGAAAAGAAAAAAACGGAGGATACAAAATCAACTAGAGATTTATAGAAAAATAGCATGAGTAAAATAAAAAAGTTCCTTGTTATCCTTCTTGTTGCTTTTATAGTTATCCAATTCTTTAGGCCAACGAGGAACGAAGGCATTGCTGAGGGAGAAAACAGTATAGCCGCTCCTGCAAATGTAAAAACCATTTTGCAAACTTCCTGTTACGACTGTCATTCGAATCATACAGTTTATCCTTGGTACACCAATGTGCAACCCGTTGGTTGGTGGCTTGCCAATCATGTGAACGAAGGGAAGCGCGAAATTAATTTCTCTGAATTCAATACCTATAAATTAAAGCGTAAAATTAGAAAGATGAAGGAAATAAGAGAACAACTGGAAGAAGATGAAATGCCATTAAGTTCTTATACCTTAATACATGGTTATGCCAAACTGAGTGCAGAGCAAAAAGATTTAGTTTTAAAGTGGGCTGATTCCACAAAAAACTTTTTAGCGGATACTGTTAAAAAGTAGTTTTTTCACCCCTGTCAGGGTTCTAAACCCTGACAGGGGTATTGTAGAAATCACCTGTTTTCGATTGACATTTTTTTCTACCTTTACGACTCAATAAAACAAGATGAGCATTACAAAAGAACAAGTATTAGAAGCATTAAAAAATGTAGATGATCCGGATTTGCATAAAGACCTGGTAACACTGGGTATGATCAAGGATCTGGAGGTGAGTGGAAAAAAAGTGAACTTCACTGTTGTGCTTACTACTCCTGCATGTCCGATGAAAGAGATGATTCACAAAGCCTGCGTAAATGCAGTTTTGCATTTTGTGGATAAGGAAGCAATAGTGGATGTGAAAATGACAGCCAACGTAACGGCAAGCAAAAACGGAGCACCTTTATTACCCGGAGTAAGAAATATTATCGCAGTAGCTTCCGGAAAAGGAGGAGTAGGTAAATCAACCATAGCATCTAACCTTGCAGTGGCATTAGCCAAACAGGGCGCATCTGTTGGATTGGTGGATGCGGATATTTACGGACCATCTCAAACCATTATGTTTGATGTGGTGCACGAAAAACCAATGATACGACCAATTAATGGGGTGAATAAAATCATCCCGGTTGAAAGTTATGGTGTAAAATTATTATCCATTGGTTTTTTTGCGGATACTTCTCAGGCCATTGTATGGAGAGGACCCATGGCTTCGAAAGCGTTAACGCAAATGTTTTCAGATGCAGATTGGGGCGAACTGGATTATATGATTATCGATTTACCTCCCGGAACAGGTGATATTCATTTATCATTGGTAGGTGCTATTCCTTTAAATGGGGTGTTGATAGTAAGTACACCTCAGCAGGTAGCATTAGCTGATGCGCAAAAAGGAGTAGGCATGTTTCAGTTGCCACAGATAAATGTTCCTGTTTTAGGTATCGTGGAAAACATGGCTTATTTTACTCCTGCAGAATTACCGGACAACAAATATTATATCTTTGGAAAGGACGGAGCAAAAACATTGGCAGAAAAACTTGGGGTTCCTCTTTTAGGGGAAATACCATTGGTACAAAGTATTTGCGAAGCAGGTGATGCAGGTCGCCCGGCAGTGATGCAGGACAACACCCCACAGGCAAAAGCATTTATGGAAATGGCAAGCAATGTGGCTCAGCAGGTAAGTATTGTGAATTCCAGGAAAGTGGAGTTAGTGAATAGTTAGATTTAATATTCAAAACCGCTGTCAGGGTTTCAAACCCTGACAGGGGTAAGTAACGCTTAAATAAAAAGAAATTGTAATTAAAAGTAAAATGCAGGAATTAACAAAAAAAGTAGAGGAAGCATTAGCGCAAATCCGCCCTTATTTGGAAGCAGATGGTGGTAATGTATCGTTGGTGGAAATTACAAAAGATAAAATCGTAAAGCTGGAACTCTTAGGCGCCTGCAAATCCTGTTCTATGAGCATGATGACCATGAAGGCCGGGATAGAGGAGTCGATAAAACGGATGGCCCCCGAAGTAAAAGGAGTAGAAGCCATAAACGTAGCGGCATCAATGGCATAAGTTTATAAAATGAAATACCATAACAAGCTAATTAATCTGTATTCATTCTTCATTGTACTTTGTACTTTATACTTAGTACTTCCTTCCTGTACCCCGGATTTAAAAGTGCCCGACCCGAGTTCAGGAGAAGCCAATTTTACAAAGACCATTGCAATAGGAGGGGATTACCTGGCAGGATACCAGGATGGGGCATTGTATGAAAAAGGACAACGTCTTTCTATTCCTGCTTTAATGGCAGCCCAGTTTAAATTAGTTGGAGGAAGCAGTTTTAACCAGGCATTGATGCCCGATAATAATGGCCTTGGTGTAAATACCAAACCTTGGGAAAGCCCGTTTCTCTCTCCATTTACTCTTGGTTACAAAACTGATTGCCATGGGGTAACTGCATTGAATCCCAATAATCACCATATTTCATTAAGTGCTGCATCGCCTTACCTGGTTGGTGTAGCTGGAAACAGTATTCAGAACCTGGCCGTTCCTTTTGCAAATACTGCCGATTATTTTAATCCTTCATTCGGAAACAGTTTTGCTTCCGGTAACACCAATCCTTATTATAATCGCATTGCATCCAATCCGGGAATGTCTACTTTGTATTTAGATGCAAAAGCACAAGACGCATCATTTATAACTGCATGGCTGGGCATGGAAGATATTTATAATTATGCCTCCAGCGGAGGAACTTCTGCTCCTATTCCTTCTTCCGCTTTGTTCAGTTCAAGACTGGATACCATACTGGGAGGTTTAACAGCTAACGGAGCAAAGGGAGTAATTGCTACTATTCCTGATTTCAGAACCTTTCCTTATTATACATTGGTTGCCTGGAATGCGGCTGTTATGACCCAAGTGCAGGCAGACTCCCTAAACGATACGTATGTAGGCACACCTACCATTCATTTTCATTCCGGGAGCAACGGGTTTGTAATTTTTGATGCCAATGCACCAGGTGGGGCCCGTAATCTGCATAGCGGGGAATACATTACCCTTTCTGTTCCCATCGATTCAATGAAATGTAATAAATATGGTTTGCTTATCAGTTTAATGAACGACCGTTATGTGCTTGACAGTTCGGAAGTGTTTGAAATAGATAATGCTATTAGTTCTTACAATGCCGTGATAAGACAAAAAGCGGCCCAGTATAATCTGGCGTTGGTAGATATGAACCAATATTTTAAATCGGTGCAGGCAGGCGTTAAATGGAACGGTGCGGATTTTAATGCCGAGTTTGTTACAGGAGGTTTTTTCAGCCTCGATGGTTATCATCCCAACCAAAAGGGATACGCTTTGATTGCAAATGAATTTATTAAAGAGATAAACACTAAGTACAAATCCAATATCCCATATACTAATTGTGTGGAATGTGATGGAGTTTTGTTTCCTTAGCAACAATGATTAAGAGTTTGTCGATAATCATTTTTATTGTAACTCTATTTTTATACATTTGCTGTCCGTAAATCGTCTTCTTTGCTTATGAGTCTTAAAAAAATTACCATCATTTGTATTGTTGTTTTATCAGCAATCGGTTTTAACTACCTGAATTCAGCCTTCTCCAAACCATCTGTAAAACGATTTCATTCGGATGCAGAAATTATTCAATTTAAAAGTGTTGGGAACAGGGCACCCATCGGGCCGGGTGAGTACTTTCTTCCTTCCTCCAGTTGCAGAGGATGTCATGGATATGATTCCGCACATGTTTCAAATATTGATGAATCGGGAGCGGATGTAAACCTGGTGGAACGCTGGGAAAGTAGCATGATGGCCAACTCTGCACGCGACCCTTTCTGGAGAGCAAAAGTTTCTCACGAAATAATAACTAACCCTGCGCATGCAGGTGAATTACAAAATAAATGTATCGACTGTCATGCACCTATGGGGCGATATTCCTCTCTGTTTCATGGTAACCAATATTATAGTGTCAACCAGATTGATGGTGACTCCTTAGGTATTGACGGGGTATCATGTGCAGGCTGTCACACTATTTCTCCTTCAGTTGGTTTTACCTTTTCCGGTCAGATACCTTACGACACCACTGTTCATTTCGAATATGGTCCTTTTACTGCTCCTTCGGTTGGTCCTATGCAGTTGTATGAAGGTTTTACTCCTGTTTTCAGTCCTCACATGGACAATGCCAAAGTATGTTCTCCATGTCATACTTTAATAACACAGTCAGTAGATTTAACAGGAAACTTTACCGGAGGATTTTTTGTGGAACAGGCCACCTATCATGAATTCGAAAACTCCAGTTATCCCGGCAATAATGTAAAATGTCAGACCTGCCACATGCCACAGGTGCAGGATGCCATTACCATTGCTAATGGTTTCCTGGGTTTAACACCCCGCACTCCGTTTAACCAGCACGTGTTTGCAGGAGCTAATAGTTTTATGCTGACCATGCTCAGAGACCACAGGGATACTTTAGGCATTACTGTTCCTACAGATAAGTTCGATTCTACCATAGTTGCTACCAAGGCAATGCTGAAAACAAAATCAATTAACCTTCATACTTCGTTGGATAGCACTCATGCTGATACTGCCTTTTTTAAAGTAAGAATTGAGAACAAAGCCGGGCATAAGTTTCCTTCCGGTTATCCTTCGCGCAGGGCGGTGGTTCAGTTTGTGGTGCTTGATGCTAATAATGATACGGTGTTTCAATCAGGGATATACAATTCACAATTCCGTGTGGTAGGTGAAACGCCTGCTTACGAGCCACACCATAATATGATAAACCAATCGGGGGTTTCGCAGATTTATGAAGAGGTGATGGGAGATGTGAATGGTAACTTTACTTCAGTACTCGAAAGAGGTT
Source organism: Bacteroidota bacterium (assembly GCA_947479085.1). Taxonomy (GTDB): domain Bacteria; phylum Bacteroidota; class Bacteroidia; order 2-12-FULL-35-15; family 2-12-FULL-35-15; genus 2-12-FULL-35-15. The sequence continues at coordinate 117,465 of CANJYB010000012.1, forward strand.
CTATTTTATTAAAAGATAACCGAATTCCACCTTTAGGATTTACTACCACAGCTCCGATGTACGATACTACATTAATTTCGAATGATGCACTTAATGATGATGATTTTAATAAAGTGAGTGGAGTGGAAGGCAGCGGGGTGGATTACATTCATTTCCATGTTCCTTTGTGGGGAGCGGTGGGTGCATTGCATGTAAATACCAGAGTTTATTATCAGTCCGTACCGCCAAAATGGGTGGATGAAATGTTCCTGATTAACAGTGCGCCTATTAACAGGTTCAAGGCCATGTTCCAAACTGCTGACCAGACTCCGGTGCTGATTGCTTCGGACAGCCTTATGAATGTAAATTTCCCGGTAGGCATAAATTCGTTCTATAATAATGATGTAAAAGTATTCCCTACCATTTCAATGGATGGCCATGTATTTATTTCTTCCGAATACGGTGAAATGATTAATGCCATTGAAGTGGTCAATGCTCAGGGTAAAGTGGTGAGCAAGATGATTAATTCTGCATTTCAAACGGAAATAAGAATGGATTTGCCTTTTGCATCAGGGGTGTATTACATCCGTATATTTATGAATAATAAAATACTTTATAAAAAAGTTGTAAAATCATAAATTAATCAGTCACTTTACCATCTCAAAACGAATAATTAAAGTAATAAGTAAATAAAAATAAGTTAAATCTAATCTAATCAAATGAAAAAAACTACAACCTTGCAATCTCTTGTAATTGCTTCCTGTTGTTTGTTCGGAGCTTATTCCGCCAAAGCACAGTTTGCATTTACCAATTCCAATTCATTGTTGCCCATCGCTTCGCATAGCGGATGTTCGGTAACTGTGGTTGACGTAAACAATGATGGTCTGGACGACATTTTAAAAATGGACCAGTCGCATGTTTTAATTCTTGAATTACAAAAAACGGATGGTACCTTTTCGCATACCAACCTTGGAACAGTGCCGGGTGGAACTGTTTGGGGAATGGCTGCTGCTGATGTGGACCATAACGGATGGAAAGATGTGGTAACCGGAAGCGGATATGCTGAGCTCGTAAAATTATTTTACAGCGGAGGTGTGGTGACTGCTACCATGACACAATTGACAGGAAATTATTTTGTTCAGAACGTATTGTTCGGTGACTTTAATAATGACGGATGGGTGGACCTGGAAGTAAACGATGATAATGATTATGCAAAAATTTACCAGAACAATGCAGGTACATTAACAGCTACTCAGTCATTGATTACTACCAATATCAATCCGGGATTGGTATACGGGAGCGACCCTTACGATTCGGGTAACTATGGTAGTGTCTGGACTGATTTTGATAATGACGGAGATTTGGATTTATACATTTGTCATTGCCGCCAAAGCACTAATAGCAATGTTGACCAACGCAGAAGAGATCGTTTGTTTGTAAACAATGGAAGCAATGTGTACACGGAAGCTGCACAGGCACATGGGTTTGAAGTAACCGATTTTAAACAAACCTGGACAACCAGTTTTGGTGACATGGATAATGACGGAGATATGGATGTGGTGATGACTAATCACGGGGAAGCAAGCCAGATATTGGAGAACAACGGTGCAGGTATGTTTACTGATGTTACAGCTGGTTCAGGATTTACTGTAAACTTTGATGCTATCGAATCGATGGTGGAAGATTTTGATAATGACGGATGGTTAGACATTTTGGTAACCGGTCCGAGCTGGGTAATGTATCGCAATAACCACGATGGCACTTATACACAAACTCCGGGAGTTTTTGCAGGACCTAACAACTTCCTTTCTTTTGGTGCAGGAGACCTTAACCACGATGGAAGATTAGATGTGTTTGCTTCTTATGGTAACGTATATAATTCACCAACCGGTACAGATGATGTATTGTATTTAAACTCTGTAAACAATGGAAATCACTTTATTACTTTTGCATTAACCGGAACAGTGAGTAATCCTGATGCCATTGGTGCTAAGGTTACTATTTATGGTCCCTGGGGAAAACAGGAACGCGAAGTACGCGCTGGCGAAAGTTATGGTAATGCTTATTCCATGCAGTTGCATTTTGGTATAGGAAGCAACACTACTGTTGACTCTGCCCGTATCGACTGGCCTAGTCACCAGTTTACCAATCATTTTACTAACCTGGCAGCTGATCAGTTTGTAACCGTTATTGAGGGACAATGTTCCATCACTGGTAATACCATTACAGGACAAGCTGTATTATGTACCGGACAAACCACTACTTTAAATGCTGTACCGGGCTTTACTTCTTACCTTTGGTCTGATGGTTCTGTTAATCAATCGTTAACTACCGGTGCCATCGGTTCGTATAATGTAACCGTTACCAATGCTGCAGGTTGTACTGCCATTTCGCCTAACGTTAGTATTACTTTAAATCCAAATGAAACACCAGTGGTAACTTCTTCCGGTTCGGCTACTTCGTGTGCCGGTACCGTAACTTTGTCCAGCACCCCTGCAACTTCTTATGCATGGTCAGGACCAAACGGATTTACTTCTACTTCACAAAGTATTACACCTCCTGAGTCGGGAAGTTATTCTGTAAGCATAGTTGGGGTTTGCGGAAGCTTCAGTTCTACTCCTTCTTTAGTAAATGTATTAACTGCTCCGGTACCAACCGGTACAGGTGCAAGTTCATCCGTTCCTGCTGCATTAACGCTTAATGCTACCGGTAATGGTGGTTCGCTTTCATGGTACGACCTGGCAACAGGGGGAACGATGTTAGGAACTGGTACTTCGTACACTACTCCTGTAATTGGCACTACTACTACTTATTATGTGCAGGAAGCTACCTCTCATGCAGGTGTTCAGGGGCATACCGGACAAATTTACCATACCGGTGCATCTAACTACAGCGGAACCACCTTTAACAGTGCGGACATTTTTGATGTGATTACTCCTTGTACTTTACAATCTGTAAAAATTATTACCGATTCGGCAGGAACACGCGAAATAGATTTATTGAATAACCTTGGTGTAGTAATCGATTCTATGGTGGTGAACCTGCCTGCCGATACTACCATTGTTCCATTAAATTTTGTGATACCTGCTGGTAGCGGTTATCAGCTTACTACTAAAGCTTCGTATAACATGACCCGTTTTGGTGTGGTAACTCCTTGGTTGCGCAGAAGCAATAGCGGTGTGAGCTATCCTTATACTATTAATAATGTAATCAATATTACCGGTTCTACACAGGGTGCTACGTTCTTCTATTATTTTTACGACTGGGTGGTAATGCCTTCTCCAACTGTTTGTACCAGCTCCAGAGTTCCGGTGGTGGCTACTATTGGTAGTGTAGGTATCAATTCAGTAGCTAATGATAATGGTATACAGGTTTATCCTAACCCGGCTTCCGGGCAGGTGTCTGTTACTTTCAATAACAATGTAACTACTGCTGCATTGATTCAACTGACAGACGTTACAGGCCGTGTGGTTGGTAACTGGTCGTTCGAAAAACCAACACAGGGACAAAAACAGGAATTAAACATCAGCAGTATTTCTGCAGGTACTTATTTATTAAGCATTACTGCTGACGGAAATAAAACCGTTCAGAAACTGGTAATAAATAAATAACACATTCCCTGCGAAGGGGCTCTAAGGCCCCTTTGGAGGTTTACATTTCTCATCAGAAAAACGACCTTTCATTAAGTTGAAGGGTCGTTTTTTTATGCTTTGTTGTTGATGGGAAATAACCCGTATCTTTATAAACCAGAATGGATAAAAGATTATTACTATACCTTATTCCCTGTTTTATTGTTTTTACAATAATAGGAACGCTGAGCCATGAAGGCGGGCATTATTTTGCTGCAAAGTATTTTGGATACAATGCTCACATCCGATATGCTTTTACTCATTGGGAAGATAAGGACACTAGTAAGAATTCATTTATGACTTCTACCTATTTGAATTATGAAACGGAAATAAATGCAAAAAAAGACTTCCCGGGAAAAGAAAGATTTTTAAAAATAAGCAAAGAAAGATACAAAGCGGGTTTTTGGATGATAGTTTGGGGCCCATTGCAAACCATGCTGACAGGTACATTGGGTTTTATTTTAATTCTTTTTTTTGGTAAATCCTTTCGTTCTGCCAATCGTCTCAGGTTTTGGCAATGGCTCCTGGTTTTCTCTTCCTTGTTTTGGCTTCGCCAGATTTTTAACATGGTGACGTGGATCGGAAATTATTTAATAAAAGGAGAATTCAGGGAATCGATGGATGAAATACATATTGCCAATCATTTCCACCTACCCATTGGTACCATCATAGGCGCAACTGCCATTGTAAGTATAATCATTGCAAGTATTGTTATTTTTAAATTTATTCCGAAGGTTCAACGAAAAACCTTTATTGTTGCAGGTTTAGTGGGAGGTGTGGCAGGGTATGTTATTTGGTTGGTGTTGTTAGGGCCGGTGGTGATGCCGTGAAAATAAAACAATAAAAAAAGCCCCGTCCTTCCACAAACGGGGCCTTTTCATTACACCCTTCTCTCTTCTTACAAAGAATAATTATTAAGTGATTAACATAGGCTATTTAAACTCGCACTACCATACACATAAAAAAAACAACCCCGAAGCACCCAACTGCTTCGGGGTTGTTTTTATTCAACACTCACTCGGTTTACTGAACCACAATGGAGAACACAACACTGAAAACTTCCGTTTCCACATCTCCTCCATTACCAACCCGGAAATAATACTTCTTTACACTGGTTAGTCCACCTTTCATTACATCCGCTTTGCGGGTA
>CANJYB010000013.1 GCA_947479085.1 Bacteroidota bacterium
AGTTTGTATCTTTTGGCATGGGCACCGAAAGAGAAATAGTGTACAGCGAAGTGATTTTGGTGAAAGCGCTGTAACTAAGTTTCAGGTATCTGTTCTAGTAAAAGCAAATTATACTGCAAAAAATAGGCAAGCGGATGTTAAAACGTATTCGCATAAGCAATGGCGAACTGGTGGAATTAGAAGCCAATAAAATGCCAGTGGGCAAAGGAGAAAAAATGGATTCGTTTATTTCTTATCAAATAGAATTAAACAAAGAGGATTCCATTTATTTGTTTACAGATGGCTTTGCTGACCAGTTTGGCGGAGAGAGCGGGGGCAAAAAACTGACTAAAAGGAAATTCAAGGAACTGCTGCTATCCTTAAAAGATAAACCAATGCAGCAGCAGGGAATAGCATTGGATACTTTTATTACTGATTACCGCAAAGATGTTGAGCAGATAGACGACATATTGGTGATGGGGATAAAGATGTAGGATTTCAAATTTGAAATCTGTAATCTGAAATTATTTCTTTTTTAAAGGAACAAGCAAATGTTCCAGCCCGTTCAGTTTTATTTCATAAATGGTTTGAAGCAGCATTCCTAATTTACCTTCGGGGAAACCTTTGCGGTTAAACCATTCCAGATAAGAAACAGGCAAGTCGCAAAGCAGGCGGCCTTTGTATTTTCCGAAAGGCATTTGCATTTCTACCAGTTGTAATAATAGTTTTGAGTCGGGAAGCACTTTTTGGGAATTATAAGTTATGAATTATGAGTTATGAGTTGGTTTTTGATTAAAATGGAACACAGATAACGCAGATTGTCCGGATAAAATAAGATTTTTTTTATCTTTTTAAATCATGAAAATCAGCGTCATCTGCGTACCAATTCTTTTTATTGTTTAACAAATTTACTTGTAAATGTATTTCCGTTTTCTATTACTTTAATAAAATAAATTCCCTTTGGTAATTGGCTGATGTCAATTGTTGATGCTTGGGTTGCTGAGCCTGTCGAAGCAGCAAGTGTTGACCTGTAAAGAGTCTCTCCCAACACATTTTCTATGGTTATTTCTTTTACTGTTACCTGTTCACTATACACTGTTAACTGGTTTGTTGCCGGATTAGGATAAATTTTAACCGGATTGTTTTTAAAACCAAGCTCATTTACACCCATGCTAAAACCAACCAGCGGAAGGGTAATGTAGGAGTAATTGGTATGATTAACATAGACTGTATTGATTGCAGTAACTGGGTTTACCAATGAATCAAGGCTGTTTCCGGGATACATGGGTCCTCCTGTATTCATATTCCTGTTAAAGCGGGGATAATTGGAAGAAGTAACATCCACCCTTATTTTATGTCCTGCAAGGAAAGTAAGGGAAGTTGCAGGAAGCGAAAAACTGCAATCGTAAATTAAATCGGGAGTCAACAAGGAAGTGTCGGCAGCCGTGTTCCCGTTTCTGAATCGCATCCGCATCACTCCGTCATTCACCAGCATGGAGCGTCCGTCAGGATAAACATCTGTCAGGCGAACATCAAAATCAGTATCCGTTTTGTTGGAAGCTACTTTCATGTGTACCGTGGCACTGCCTTTCATCACTGCATTTTGAGTAAGCGTATTGGTGGTAAAAATTAAAATATCATTCCTGCTTTCTACAGAGTCCACCTGGTCGTAAGGCCCCTGTTGCAAATCTGACCGCAGGGTAGGGCCGCCAATAGTAGGGGAGGGGTCGAGCGGGTTGTAAAAAAGCCCGACACTATCTCCGTTTAAAATTGGAAGGGTATTGTTCATCATTCCGCCAAGGTAAAAATAAAAATCAGTATTTACAGGCCCTGCAGGAGGATAAGCCGTACTGTTCTGCCAGGCATTTTCGCCCATCTGGTAATAGGTTACAAATGGCGAAGTATCCCAGTTGTTAGCCAGGTTTCGTAACTGATAATCAAAAAAGCGAAGCGCCAGCGAATCGTCCCAGTCCACCGCATTAGGATACGAAAGCTGCCCCTGCAAGGCACTTCCTACCTGCGCTGTTCCATGGCCTCCATGCACCCATGGTCCCATCAATAGCCGGTGCTGGTCTCTTACATTTAAAGGTGAGTTGGTGCGGATGGCTGCAAAGAAAGGCAGCATAAATTCAATAGTATGGTCGTACCAGCCGCCAATCATAAAGCAGGGAACACGAATGCTGTCGGGATAATAATTTGCATTCTCCACAAAGGTCCATGTATTGTCGTGAACGGTATGCGCCATTAACAGTGGAGACATTCCAAATCCCAAACCATCCAGTTGTTCCAAATATTCGGTACGTAAACATCCATGCGGAAAGTATTCGGTATAGTCGTATTGCGGAGCAGCCACCAGAGGACATATACAAACCAGGTGCGGGGGATTTTTCTGAGCAGTCTGAAACTGAACCCTTCCTAAAGCAGAAGGCCCCCAGGTTCCTACCTTTCCATTGCTCCAGGCCTGCTGTGCTATCCATTCCACAGAACTGTAACCATCTGCTCCCAACGAAGGAGCACCCACATGAGCAGCAGCAACCGAACCATAAAACCCTCTCCAGTCCACCACCACAATGATGTAATTACTTGTGTTAACATTTAGGCCTATTCCCAAAGGCAACCCGAAACGATACAAAGTTCGGTTATAAGGGGTTTGAATTAATATTGTTGGACCTTGAGTAATACCGGTTGGTATGTATATGTCAGCAGCCAGTTTTCTTCCATCGCTCATGGGTATGGAATCTACAATTGGATTCAGAATTGCAAACGAAGAAATGGAATGGATAAATAAAAAAAAGAACAGAATAGGGAAGGAGTAAAGAGTTTTTTTCATAGTTTGTAAATTAGTTTATTTTGCTTTCTCCCGATTACATCGGGGTTTAATTAAAAATGGTACGCAGATAAAAATGATTAGTAACGATAAAAAATGATATAGGATTTGAGTTATGATAAATTCGTTCTTACCTGATGTTACTCATTGAACGTAATATCCATTTTAATCATAACTCAAATCATCAAAGAAAAAAAATCATTTTTCATCATTATTCAAAACATATTAATCAGTGTACTAAATTTTTTTCTGACAATTTCATTATGGGATTACAGAATTACTTTTGTTTGACGGTGATTTTCTTTAGAAGTTTAATTTATTCAATCACCAGTTTCCCGCTCGCTATGGTTCTTCCTTTCTTTTTCAAATGATAAAAATACATGCCGGCATTCACACCATTTTTTTCAATCACTGTTTTGTTTTCACCGCCAGCAATATTTTTTAATACCACTTCCTTACCTAATAAATCATAAATTACCAATGTTTTTTCTGAGTTATCGGCATGGTTAAATGAAAAGGTTGCAGCAGTTGAAAAAGGATTAGGGTAGACTAATACAGTTGTTTTTTCTGTTTCGTTTTCAGGAACGGCAACGGTTACCATCGGGCAGGTTCCAGGCAGGTTTGCGTCCATCCATTCGCTTCTTGACTTGAACCACCATTTTAAATAATCCACTTCTTCCTGGTAAGTATTGCCTACAAACCAGTTCCAGTTAACATAAACTCCCAGTATAGGCCATTCGGTAAAGTTACGTTGCTGCGATTCGTTTAATCGCAGCGCAACAGAATCTATCCAGGCATTAACATTATTGGTGCTTAATATATTTTGTCGCAAATCATTCCATCGGCATTTCAGGTCGTGTGTATAAATGGTATCCTGCAGTAATCGGGCCCACCAATGAGGAGGTTCAGACGTAAATGAAGGGCAGACAGTTGCAAAGTTATATTGCCACCCGGTGGTGTCGTAAGCCAGGCAATAATCTGCATTGCCATACGAAAGATTAAAATCCCACATAGGTCCGCAACTCAGCTTGCCTCCTTTACTGTCCTTATCTTTGTACATAAAACTACTCGACCGGTAACCATCAACAGTTCTTCCTAATTCCTCCATCAAAAAGAAATCAATAAAAGTACCTGTATTGATGTAACGCCTGAAACCGCCACCACCTGCTGTATCCGAAAAGTTGGGGCCATAAACTGTATCTTCAAAAGCAGTAACATAATCCTGGATGTATTGAGCCTGTTGAGGCAGTATTTCGTAATCTTTCGGGTCATGAAACAGGAACTTTACTTTCACCTGATAAGGCGAAGTCCATGAGGTACTGCTGCTTCCGGTTGGTTTGTCAATTTTAATTATATAACCTCCGGTAAGCGAATCGCCCGCCAAATCATTCGAATCAAGTTTTGCTATGTTTACTCTGTTATGGTCTATCTTTACTCTTTCTAATAGAGAATAAACGCCCATGTATTGTCCGTCAATCACCAGTTCGCAATACACATAGCGCGGAGAGTAAGGATCCATTGATGAAAAAAGATGGTAGGTTATTTCATTTCTCATCAATGATTTATCAGGATAAGCACCATAAAGTATCCAGTCGTTTTCGGCAGGCATACCCAGCAATGGCACATCTAAAGCAATACCAGCAGGGGTTCTGGTTTCAAAGCCATACGACTTTTTAGGATATTGCTGAGAAGTAGAACCTCTTATTTCTATTCCTATTTGGCCCACAAAATTATTAAAAGGGTCGGTCATATAATTCCGCATTCCTATTCCGTTGGATATAATACCCATATCGCAGGTTATTTTTGCAGAATCAATAATCGTTTGACTATTTGTAGTAATCACTACTATAGGCAGATTGGAATCGGTAAAGGTTACCTGTGAGGTTCCTGTTTTAAAAATAAACAGGAAAATAGTGAGTAGCAGGAGTTTTTGCATTTACTTGTTTGTTAAGAAATGATTAATAAGAAATAAACTTTGGTAAAGTTATTCTAAATTTTTATTTCAACAAGTATGTTGGTATTATTTCAACCTTATTTTTTGGGAGGTATGTCATTTCATTTTTAATAGAATGTGTTACAAACAGAAGTGTTATTTCAAAAAATATTTATAACATGCCAGGTAAATAATTTCGCCAATAACAAATGTGGCAATTAAACCAAAAAACACCCAATTCCAGATGGTGTATTTCTTAAGATTTGTTTTCACATTAATGTGCTCAGCAATGTTCTGAACAATCTGGTTAATTCTTACAAAAGAACTGTCGTTTTTAATCACATAATCTCGTGCACCGTATTTTATACATTCCACTGCTATTTCCAGTTTATCTTCTCCCGATAGCATCACTACCTCAATGTTTTTATCCACCTGTTTAATTTTTTTCAATACACTGATGCCATCCATTCCAAGAATATTAGTTGTTAAATGATAATCCAGGATAATAACATCAGGAATTACGTCATTCAGCCTGCTCAGGCATTCTTCTCCCGTTTCGAATCTGGATATAGAAGTTTCATATTCATCAAAAGTTTCTTTAAACATGTTTTCTAAAGCCAATGATATTATTTTATTATCGTCAACTATAAACAGGGTAATGGATTTTTCTTTTTTCATTTAATTTGTCTGTAAAGAGAGTTTTGTTATTTGTTCACAAAGATTCAACCTTTAAAAGAAAGGGGTATTACATTACTTTTTAATAAACTTGCAAGATTCACAGGTGGGTAGGGAATCACTATCTCATTTTCAATAAGTATTTTTAATGAAAAGCGGAAACAATGCTAAATGGGATAAAAAAAATCCCTGCCAATTGGCAGGGATTTATTATTTTAAAGGAAAAGTGATTTTTTGTGACTTTTACATTTTCTACAATTACCTGAAGATTCACTACTTAAATCATACCATTTAATACTTAATTCATCAGATTTAACTAGTGGTAGCTACCTACCGCTACCTAAATTCTCAGGTTTACGTATTAAATCCTCAGGTTTAGGTATTAAATCCTTAGGTTTACGTATTAAATCCTTAGGTTTACGTATTAAATCCTTAGGTTTACGTATTAAATCCTTAGGTTTAGGTATTAAATCCTCAGGTTTACGTATTAAACCCTTAGGTTTACGTATTAAACCCTCAGGTTTACGTATTAAATCCTCAGGTTTACGTATTAAATGTAACATACACGGTATTTCTACTTGATAATCAATTAGTAAACAAGTATTTCGATAACATTATCAAACCCTTCCGGACCATTTTTGCTGATAATCTGGTGTTTAAAATACACTGTTGTTAGCCTTGTTAAACCACTTTTGGTAGTATATCCTGCCATGGTAGGCACCATTCTTTCCCATGTTTCGTTGTCTGGGGAAAACATCCAATCGTGGCAGGTATGTTCTCCACCACCTTCTGCAAATATTTCCACAGTACCGGAAACAGCAGTGTTTTCAGCATGAAAATACTGATTTTGGCGAGGATTCACATTTTTAATTCCAAATTTTCCGGAACGGAGAATTTCAATGGCATTGGCAGGGTCCGAGTTTGCCTTGGTTTGAAATCTTCCCATCAGGTCTTCCAGGTCATTTTTCACTGCCCTCCATCTTGCCTTGCGGTTGCTGGTGTTGGCACTGTTGTATAGCGCCCACCGTCCCTGCATGGCTGTCATTTCCGGACCAGCAACGGTTACATAAGCATTGCTTGTGCAGCCGGTTAAAATTTCCTTTGCCCGCACACCTCTGTCGGCATTGCCTCTTGGCAGGTCAAGAGTACCGGTAACACTGTGAATTGGGGTAGGCATTGTCATCAATACCATCATTTTACTAACATGACGCTTTACCGCCAGTTTTTCCTGCAAAGCCCTTGAGGCTTTTGTTTCAGGAATGAACGATTTTTTTTCATCTTGATTTTAGTTTTAATTAAATGAATAAATTATTTTTTATTTACTCCCGTAAAGTTAGGTCAGCGGAAAAATCAGAAGAGAAAAATTTTGTGAAATCGGTGTTTTTGTAAGTGAACACCCCATTTTGGTAAATGAAATAAATTATAAAGTGATAAAATGGAGTAAAAAAGGGGGAAGGGATACTGAATTTATTTACCTGTTTCTGAGCAATAAAAAAATTGGTACACAGATTAATATGTTTTTGAGTTAGGATAAAAAATGATTGATAGTTTAAAGAATCGGATTTAAGATAAAAATAGATATTACGTTAGATAAGCAACGCATAAGTTCAAACGTTTTTATAACAACTCCAATCAAAAATCATTTTTATCTTTACTAATCATCAGTATCAGCGTACCGTTTTTCTATTTCACATTTTTAAAAGAGGGTGATACCAAAGCCTATTTCTTAAATCTTTCCAAAAAAGATTGCCTTTTTAATTCAGAAATAGCGAGTACCGCTTTATGGCACATAGTTATCGATTCTGCACCATTACTAAAAGAAATGAATTTATGTATATTAATTAAATTAGACCGGTGAATACGAAGAAAGTCTTCAGGAGGCAACATGTCTGCAAATTCATTAAGCGTTTTAATAATAACAAGTGGCTTTTCCTCATTAATTAAATAAATTTCAATATAACTTCCTTCGGCTTTTACATAGATTATGGTATCGCTGTTAATCATTCTATACGCATCATTTACTTTAATAGCTAATTCTCTTGAATGGTTGGTAAGGTTATTATAGTTCTGTTGCAGTATATCAATGCGCTCGCGCAAAAAGTGGTTTTCTTTTTTTTCTATATGCCTGCCAATGGCTTCCACCAGCAACTCTATGGCAATAGGTTTTAAAATATAATCTAAAGCCGCCACTCTGAAAGCCTGCATGGCATAATGGGCATGAGCAGTGGTAAAAATGACATCAAATGTTGGTGTTTTTATTTTATCAAACAATGTCAATCCGTTCCCGGTAGGCATTTCCACATCCAGAAATACTATATCGGGATGTTCCAGGTGAATGAGTTTAACAGCTTCATCCAAACTATTGTCAGTGCCAACTATGTTAATGTCCTTGCAGTTTTGTTGAATTAAATTATTCAGGAAATTACAGGCATGCGCTTCATCATCTACAATAATAGCTTTTATCATGATAAAAATGAATTAAAAAATTACAGGGGATTAATTTTCGATTAAGCATAAATTCAAGACTTGATTTTTATTCATTCATCTAAATGCAAAACAAATATAAGGAAAGGGGATGGGATGGCAAAATGTTATTTTGAAAATTTATTGTATTTTTGAACAAAATTCAGCTTGATGAAAATCAAATTAGTGTTATTCGTATTGTTTTTTACCTCAATTGCCTTTGGGCAGTTGCAGAATAATATTTGGTGTTTTGGAGACCATGCCGGTTTAGATTTTAATTCGGGAACTCCTGTTGTATTAGCTTCTACAGGGATTTATACTTCTGAAGGTTGTTCTTCAATTGCAGATAATACCGGAAATCTTTTATTTTATTCTGACGGAGTATTTGTGTATAACAGAAATCATATTCAGATGCCAAATGGATTTGGATTGCTTGGTCATCCTTCCACCACTCAATCTGCTTTGATTGTGCCAAAACCTGGAAGTGCTACTTTGTTTTATATTTTCTGCATTGACGATTTGGCTGGAGCCATGGTCTATTCTATGGTGGATATGACTCTTGCAGGAGGATTCGGTGATGTTGTTGTTGCAGGAAAAAACACTCCTTTTCATCCAATTGTAGCAGAAAAACAACAAGCAATATTACGTTGTGATAGTAATATCTGGATAATTTCACATGAATACAATTCCAATAATTTTTTTGCTGATTTAATAACCCCGGCAGGTATTAATGCAACTGTTATTAGCGGCATAGGTTCTATAAATCAAGGAGGCGGTAATCCTACTTGGAATTCGGTTGGATATATGAAAGTATCTCAGCAGGGTAATCGAATAGCAATGGCTATCAGAGATGCTCAAATGTTTGAGCTTTTTGATTTTGACGTAAATACAGGAATTGTTTCTAATCCTGTTGCTATTACCTCAAGTCATGCAGCGCTTTATGGGGTTGAATTTTCTCCAAATGGAAATGTTCTTTATGGAAGTTCTATTACCTCACAACAGGTTTATCAGTTTAATTTATTAGCCGGAAATGCAGCTGCTATTGCAGCATCCTCTGTCACAATTCCTCTTGCTGCTTGGGGATGTGCTCTTCAGTTAGCTACAAATGGAAAAATATATGTAGCAGAACCATATGCCCAGGCTTCTGGAAATGCATTTATGGGAGTAATTAATTCACCCAATACATTAGGCGCAAGCTGTAATTATTTGAACAATGCAGTAAATGTAGGTCCCAACACCTGCTTATTAGGTTTACCCAATATGATGATAAGAAGTACAATCCCCGGAAATTTGAGTATTACAGGCAATACGTCTATTTGTTCAGGGCAAAGTACTACATTAACAGCAACAGGTGGAGTTAATTATCAATGGAGCGGAGGTAGTAATGCAACTACTGCAGCTATTACAGTAAGCCCTTTAGCAACTACCACTTATTATCTTGAATCTTCAAATGGAGGAGTTTGTATCGTTTACGACACTGTAATAGTACAGATTAACCCTGCTCCGGTTGCTTTAATAGCAGGCAATACCACTATCTGTGCGGGTCAAAGTACAACACTGACTGCAAGTGGCGCAGCCTCTTATCAATGGAGTGGTGGGAGTGCAGCAACTAAGCCATCAATCACCGTTTCGCCATTAACCACCACTACTTATTCAGTAACTCCAAGCAATGGAGGATGTGTTGGAAGTCCAGTAAATATAACGGTAAATGTTACACCGCTGCCGGTAGCAGTAATATCATCAACAGTCACTTCCGTTTGTTCCGGACAAACAGCAACTCTTACAGGTTCAGGGGGAACCACCTATCAATGGAGTGGGGGAAGTAATGCCGTAACCCCTGCTATTACTGTTACCCCTGCTGCTACCACCACTTATTCTTTGCAGGTAACAAGTGGAGGATGTAGCAACGATACCACTTTAACTATTCAAGTAAATACGATTCCTGTTGGAGCCATTAGCGGAAACCAAAACATTTGTTCCGGTCAAACTACTTTGCTTACAGCTTCCGGTGCAACTTCCTATCAATGGAGTGGAGGAAGTACCGCCACTACAGCCACTATAACCGTTTCTCCATTGGTTACTACCACTTATACAGTTACTCCAAGCAACGGAGGATGTGTTGGCAATTCAGTAAGTGTAACAGTTACAGTAACCCCAACCCCAAATGGTGCTATTTCTGCAAGCAGCACTTCAATATGCACCGGTCAATCAGTTACACTGACTGCTTCGGGAGGAGGAACTTATCAATGGAGTGGTGGAGCAAGTTCCATTTTATCAACTGTAAATTCAAGCCCTGTTTCCACTACTACTTATTATTTACAAACTTCAAATGGTACATGTATCGATAATGACTCAATAGTAATACAGGTAATGGGTTTAAGTTTAATTACAGGCAACCAGGTAATTTGTGCAGGACAAACCACAATACTTTCTGCTTCAGGGGCAACTTCCTATCAATGGAGCGGTGGAAGTAATGCAAACACGGCCAACATAACTGTTGCTCCATTAAATACTACCAGCTATTATGTAACAGGAACCAGTGCATGTGGAAGTTCAATGGATACTGCAATTGTTGTTGTTAACCCGGGTCCGGCTATAGATATTACGAATACATATACTACTATTTTTACAGGAGGTTCAGTTCAATTGAATGCTACCGGAGGTGTCAGCTATATTTGGACAGCAGGCAGTTCTTTAAGCTGTAACAACTGTCCTGATCCAATAGCATATCCTACCGTACCTGTTACTTATATAGTTACCGGTACTGACGCTTTTGGTTGTACAGGGAGCGATACAGTAACTATTAACCCGATAGTTATTGACCATCAGTTATATATGCCAAATTGTATTACCCCAAACGAAGATGGAACGAATGATATTTTCTTTGGTTACGGAATAAACATTAAAAAATTAACCATGCGTGTATTCGACAGATGGGGAGAATTGATATTTGAAAGCGATGAAAAAACAAAAGGCTGGGATGGCACTATGAATGGCAATTATGTTCAATTAGGAGTGTATGTTTACACCGTTCATTGCGAATGGATAGACGGTGTAAGCGATGACAGAAAAGGGATTGTAACGGTTTTTTATTAAAATAATATTTCTCTTACTTAATATACATCTTAATATTCTTTCTGATTTTTTTATTCAATTCGGGAGTTGCTTCTGTTTTGAGAATAAGAAAAAGGAATAATCCTCCGGCAATGCTGCTTCTTATAACAATATCTATATAAAAATTGCTGAAAGCAGGAATAAAAAATACAGAGAAATAGGAGAGAAGGCCAATGCCAATAAGCTTTAAGGAATTGAAAGTATAGGGTTGCATTTTATATACTTTCATCAAAAAGAATAAGCGGACACAGTTGGCAAATATCACTGTAATGGCTGTAGCCATAGCCGAACCACTGATGCCATAGATGGGGATAAGAAAATAATTAGCCCCTACAGTAACAGCCACTGTAATAAATACAAAATAAGCTTCCCAGCGAAAATGCCTGCTATTGCTTATTATTACCTGGTTGATGCCCGTAGCCATTTCGGTAAGATAACCAATACTTAAAATTAAAATCACATTTTTGCCTTCAGCATAAGCCGAAGGAAGCAGGTGCATGATATTATCAATATTCATCCAAATGCCTATAAATAGAAGTATTCCAATAGCAAGTTGCGAATTGCAACTCTGAATATATAATTTATAAATTTCTTCTATCTTATTATGCTTATAGTGTTCTGCCACTATGCCTGAAATAATGCGGTAAATACTGCGGGCAGGGATTAAAATAATCGTTCCGAACTGAAATGCAATCCGGTAAACACCTGTCTTTTCCTGTCCCAATATCTGGTTCACCATTATCATATCTACATATAATATGATAGCGCCAGCACCCACTGATAATAAAGAATAAAAGGCAAGGCTCATCATTTCTTTTCGTAGTTCCTTACTCATAAAACCTCTTATGGGCTTCACATGCCATTCCTTTTGCCTGAAAATAAAAGCAACCAGCATAAGCGTGGGCAGGCAGGTAACAGTGATGTAAAGAAAAATGAAAACAGGGAAGGAAAAGAGGTTGAAAAAATAAAGTGTAAGAATGATTAAAATAAATATGCGTTGCAGAAAATCTTTGGTAAACGAACCAATAACCGAACTAAACCCTGCCCTGAGATAACTATCAAAAATATTGAAGAAAACTGTGAACAGTGTAAGTGGCATAAGGTAAAATATATAATCCACAAATAGTTTGGACTTAGCCATATTACTCTCAATCAGCCAAGGCTTCATAAAGGCGTACACTATCCAACAGAGAATAAAACCAGCCATTGTAATAATAATGGCATAAAATAAAAAGCCATGATGGCCTTTTTCTTTATTTCGGAAATAAGGGAAAAATCGAATGGTAACAGCAGTAAATCCAAGATTGGCAAACTGAGCAAACAAAGCAGAAAAGGAAATAAGAATTCCAATTACACCATTTTCGGCCGGGCTTAGTTGGTGAGCCAGCCATATAGTGGTCAGAAATCCAAGTCCTGCTCCCATATAGGAGTAGATAGCATTTCGAGTGGCTTGTCTTTCTATTATTCCCAATTGCCTTCTGTTAATGGAGTCCCTGTTTCCAGGTCTTTTGTGGCTTTTTTCCCTAATACATCCTCCCAATATTTAGGTGCTAATCCCAATGCCGGACGAATAATTCTTAAATTGTTCTCTGTAAAAGTTTCTCCCTTTTTTATATCAGCCGAAACATAGATAGAACGCTTGTAAAGCACAGATTTTTCTTCTGCCTTTTGTATTCCATAAAACACTTTTCCTAAAGCTAAAAAAGCCCGTTCTGATTCAACCACCAAGTCTTTCAATTCTTCCGGCTCTAATGAAAATGCGCTATCCACGCCTCCGTCAGCCCTTCTTAGTGTAAAATGTTTTTCAATTACTCTTGCTCCTAAAGCAACTGCTGCAACAGAAACTCCTGTTCCCATAGTATGATCCGATAATCCAATCAGGCATTTATGTTTGGTATACATGTCAGGAATAGTCAATAAGTTAGTGTTTTCTGGAGAAGAAGGATAAGTACTTGTACATTTTAAAAGTATAATATCCTTACAGCCTGCTTTACGTAAAACTTCCACACTTTCTACAATATCTTCCAGATTACTTACTCCTGTGGAAACAATTACTGGTTTGCCTGTTTTAGCCACCTTGCGAAGTAGAGGATGATGAGTATTTTCAAAAGACGCTATTTTATAGGCAGGCACATTTAATGTTTCAAGGAAATCAACAGCCGTTTCATCAAAGGGAGAACTAAAGGCTTCCATTCCTTTTTCTTTTGCTCTGTCAAATATTGCTTTATGCCATTCCCATGGTGTGTAAGCCATTTTGTATAAGTTATGAAGTTCCTGTCCGTTCCATAATGAGTTTTTATCATCAATGGTATGAACTCCCTTCATTGTTATAGTATCTGCTGTGTAGGTCTGTAGTTTTAAAGCGTGTGCACCGGCTGCTGCAGCGGCATCTACTAATGCCAAAGCTCTGTCTAACGAATGATTATGATTACCACTCATTTCTGCAATGATAAAAGGTTTATGGTCACTGCCAATAATACTTTTTCCTATTTTTATATCTTCCATAATTTATTTAATAATTCAGTCGTTAATTCGTCAAGGCTATTTATAATAAGATGAGCTTCATGAGCATCATCAATAAAAATATCTTTAAACATTCCTGTTTTTACCCTTATTGTTTTATATCCTTTTTTCTTAAGATTCACGAAATCTTTTCTTGCATTATCAGCAATGTATACAATATTTCCAGGTTTTTCTTTACAAAGTTGAGAAATTTTATCAAAACAATAAGTAGATGGTTTTGCATTCTTTATTCCGTACCTGTGGGTTATAAAATACTTATCTACCGAGTTTATAAGCCCTAAAGCTTTAATTTTATTGTATTGAACATTTTTATTGCCATCGGTTACAATAAACTTTTTGATGGATTTAAATCTTTTCAGACATCTTTCACCTGTTTTCGAAACAGAAATAATTGGCTTATGAAGTCTGTAAATAGTCAAACATTTTTTTACTTCCTTAAGCGAATAAATATTGAAATTTTCAAGAACTGTGTTGAAAATTTTTCCTCTTCCGTTTTTCTCCAGTTCACCCAACATTATAGCATACGCTTTTTTGGGATTAATGGAATGATTTTTACCAAGATAATCCGACACCGCCCTGAATCCGCTTTTTACGAATTCAATTTCTTCATAAAGAGTATCATCTAAATCAAATACCAGAATCATCAATAATATAATCGTTAGGGTACCTGATTTGTTTTACTTCTGTTTCCGAACGGAAATAGGAATATTCACTTATGTCTTCTCCTGATGATTCAAGAATTGCCCAGTAAAAGCTGTCAAGCCCGGCAGCAATGCTTAGAGTGGATGCTCCGCCAAATCGGGAATTACATTCAATCAAATGAACATTATTTTTATCATCTATTATAGCCTGCAAAACAATGTGCCCTCTTAAATTTAATTTAAATATGATATCTGAAAATAATTTCTCTAATTCATCTGACTTAAAGGAAGTGGTAATTTGAGACTCGCCATTTACCACCATGTCTCTTCTTCTCAATAATACTCCTTTCACATTCCCCTTTTTGTCTATATAAGCATCTACACTTATTTCGTTTCCCTTAATGAATGGTTGATAAATTGGGTTACTCAGGTTTTTCGAATGTTGTATAGCTTCTTCTTTTGTTAAATCTATCCCGATACTGATTGAACCGGCACCAAATCTTTCTTTTACTACGAATTTTTCTGATTGAATATCTTCGATTTTTAAGGAAGTTTTAATCGCATTAATGCTCTTGCCATTACAAAATTCATAAAAAAGATTTTTATCAAGGCAAACTTCAATCTGTTCCGGATTTGAAATAAGAACATAAATACCACTTTTTTCTAAGTCATTGCTTATAGAACTAAAGAAAGTCAATTCCCCATCGCGGGTAGGAATGATTAATTTAATGTTGTTGGTTTTACAATACTCAATTACTTTTTCTGTATTCAAATCTTTTATGAAAGGCATTAACCAAAAGTCGTCAACAAAAAATTTAGCGATACAATTTTCATTAACGTCACCACCAATAATTTTAATTGAATCAGTAACTTTTTTTGCCGCCATCTTTACCGCCTTTACAAGAGGGACTTTTCTTGAAACACTTGTAATTAATATATTTCCCGGTTTTGGTTTGTCTTTTTGCTGACTTTTGTTTTTCTCAAATTCAATGATTTTTGGAATAGTATCTTCCAACTGGTGTGGAGGTTTCCAGCCAATTGTTTTCACATAATAGTCCATGTTGGCTTGAGATGCTTCGAAAGGAATATCAAGGTCCGATTCCTTGGTTTTCATTTCAGGGAAGTGTTTTTTCAATATGTCAACAACTTCCTCCACTCTCCTGGCATTATCATTTCCAAGGTTTATTAATCCCTTCACTTCATAGTTTAATGCGAGTTTGATTAACCCCTCCGCAGTATCTTCGCAATAGATATAATCAAACATACCTTCTTTTTTGTAAACAGTAATTTCCTCACCATTTAACAAACTCCTTACCCAACGGGAAATAACGTCTTTTGAATTCTTTCCGTACCCACGGAAAATTCGTGCACACACTGAGGTAAATGGAACTTCAATAAAGCCATTTAAAAATCTCAATTCAATTTCGTGAAGCAACTTGGCAACACCGGTTAAATTACGAGGATAAATAGGATCTCCCTCTGATAGTCTTTTTGCGGACTTTTGCGGAGTAGGGAAATTATAAAGTTCAGGATTGTATATCAGGTAACTACTTGCAAAAACAACCCTTCGCAAAGAAGTGATGTTTTTCATAACTGTCATTAAGTGGTTACTTAAGTTAATATTATGTTGGAAATTTTCTTTCCAGAATTCATAAGATTCAGTTGACCTTTCAAATGTTGCTGCCAGATGAAAAAAGATTTCAGGTTTGAAAGAATTTATTTCTCTTTCCGTAAGGCAATTCAAATCGCCCTGTCGGTATAAAATATCTTTTGGCCAATGAGTAGGTCTTGGTTTTAAATCACCAACAAATACTTTTGCACCCATTTGGTGCAATTTTAAGACCATTTCATTTCCTATCACTCCTGCACCACCACTAATAAAAACTCTTTTATCCTTCATATTATTATCTATTTCACCGTATTTAAACAACCGTGTATCAATGAATCTATGTATTTATTATCTATAAATGTATGTTCTTTCATCCTTCCTTCCAAAACAAAACCTGACTTTTCTAAAATAGAAATGTGCAAGGGTCGTATATCATATGTTTCAGTAAATAACCTGTTAAATTTCAGATTCCCAAAAGCAACTTTTTTTATAAGAGATAGGTAATTAGTCATATCAGACTCATAAATGGTATTGTCCTTTAACCTTTCAGTATTTACAAGGAAGGAAACTTCCGCCCGGTTGTCCATCCATGAAATATGAACCAAACCGCCATAGCCTACAAATTCATTTTTATAATACAAACCGAATAAAATCTGGTTAGGCCTGTTTTGTAACATCGTAGGCCAAATAGACTTTTCGTAATACGCAATTTGCTTTTCTTTTGTTAGCAGTTCGTTCTGCCTGAGTATGTTCATTTGCTCATTTCTCCATTTCATAATGGATGATATATTTTCATCGCAAATGGGAGATAATTTATAATCGTTATACAAATACTCTTGAACAGACAGGCAATTATACGATCTAATCATTATATTTTCATTTTGTAGAAGCCTGTAATCTGTCTTCCTAATCCAACAGATGCCATACTTTCATAAACATCGTTTATTTTTTTGCCGGCTTGTTCGTGAAACAAGTTTTCGAATTCAATTCTTGCATTGTTTGCATTTTTCCCGGTCGATTTATCTTTAATATAATTAGATGAATCGTTCATTAAAAACAAATCTATTGGAAAATCAGTAATCATTTTATGGTTCCCCCAATTAACATGAGAGCATAAGTTATTTAATCCTTCTGCATTAAAGTAGGAAAGATGATCAGGTAACGCAACCCAGAACTCAGATTCTACTTTTTTAGTTTCAAGTAGATTGTTTTGAATAATGGAAAAATCATTTGGCACCTGAATAACCAAAACAGTGTTTTCATTGGATAAACTCTTACAGTCTTCAAGTAATTTCTTTGGGTCAATGACATGTTCCAAAATATTACTCAACCAAATCACATCAAATTTTTCTTTGTCTTTTATTAGTTGCAATATGGTTTGGTAAATATCGCCTGTTTTTAAATTTGGTAACACTTGAGGGTTAATATTTCCGCAACCAAAATTTGAATAGTCTAAACCCAATACCTCCCAATTCCTTTCTGAAAAATATTTTAATGTAAATCCTTCTCCACAACCAATATCAAGAAGTTTTTTACCATCATGATTTTTAGTTTTAAATAAGTCTTCTATTATCCAGAACTTTTGCTCTATTTTATTGCTAAAATATTTCAAGTCGTTTTCATTATAAAAATGAGAATAATTTCCCTTTTCATCCTGGTAATATTTTTTTGAATAATATTCATTCAACTCAGATTCCCGTGGCTTATTTCTAACCTCGTAATAACCATAATTGTTCTTAATAATACTCTGATTAATAACAGTCTCTGAATTCAAAATTACAATGGATTTATTAATTCAATATTATTTTTCTTTAACAGGCTTATTGCCTGCTCATTGTAAATTGACGCCCTCGCATGTGCCAGAGTATCCTCCCTTTTCAAAGTATATTCATTTATATACCTGTCCAGGTGAGAAGATTTTAATGCGAAGGTCATAAATAAGGAAATACGTTCCTGTTGTTCTTCTTTTTTAAGAAAAGAAGGAATAAGATTTTCCTTTCCGGAAGTATTAATAGAATATTTAGGAAACATTTTTAATCGCACCGCATTTCCACTATGAATCGTTTTCAGGCTCCATACACCAACATCACCCACTTCACTATCCACAAATATAGGTTTTCCATCTGCTTTTTTATGTGTACCTACTTTTATTTTTAGTCCTCCGCTATAGTTTTTATGGTCCTGTAAATAAATTCCCAAACGAATAAGAGTATAATCTCCTTTCCAATCAGGGCCGGTTAAGTCTGTTCGGTCAATATTATCCCTGTGAAATCCCCTTAAACCGGTGCCTATCTGGTATGAACTATCACCAAAATAAATAAGATCATTACTTCCCAAAATGGTACGGGCTATTTTCAAAATTCTATCATCCAATAAAGCATGACGTAATAATTCCTTGCTTAGTAAGTCGCCTTTTGAATATTTGGCTTTAGTAGGAAGGTGAGGTAACTGAAAATCTAATTTCTTCTGTTTATCAATCTCGTATTGTTTATAAGCTTCTTCCCGCATTTGTTTTATTTCCCCGGGAGTAAAAACACTTTTCACTACTAGGTAGCCGTCTCTTTCAAAACTTGCTTTATCTATTATTAATTCTTTCGACATTGTATTTGTTTTACTAAAATCAGGGTAATTATACTTTCTTTTGCTCAATATGAGCATTTATTGACACTAATTCCGGATGTTGTAACAAAATGCTTTCAATTTCATTGTATGACAAGGCATCCGCATTATACTTTTCAATCAGTATTTTTATTAATTCAAAATCATCTTTTGTATCAACAGTAATTCTTAATCCACTATGGTCTTCAGTTTGTTTTACAGGGTACAATTCTACTTTCCCAGAACGATTTTTCCAAATATACGGTGTTACATGTTCCAGGTCGCTCTCATCTGTTGCTTTTTTAAATGCTTCTTGCAGCAATTGAAAACTGAAAATTTCAAAATCAAAACCTCTCGCAAAGGTACGCTCCAATCCGTTTGCCATATATAAATTTTGATTATTTAACTTAAAGTATTTCTCCATACTGTTTCTGATTAAATGTGGGTCAATCAGAGGGCAATCAGAGGTAACCCTAACAATCGTCTGGAAATTAAATTTGCTAGCGGTTTCAAAATACCTACTTAAAACATTATCCTCACTTCCCCGATGATATTTAATATTGTTTCGCTCTGCATATTCGCAAATAATATCGTCTGTAGCATTTGTTGTTGTGGCTATTGCAATATCAAATCCGGTAGCTTGCAATCGTTCAATATGATACTGAAGAAGTGATTTATTTTTTACTTCTTTAAATACTTTACCCGGCAGGCGGGTGCTGGTCATTCTTGCCTGGGTAATAATACCTATAGTTAAAGCTGGAGACATCTTTTAGTTCTTAAATTTCCAGACAATAAGGTTAGTGGTATTTAACGGAACCAGTCCAAAAATATCAGTTTCCAGTTCCAATATTTCTATATCCGGCCTGCTTTTCAAAACAGAAATTAAATTTCTGTTATAATCATTCAATTCAAGGTACTTATTTCTTAGTAAGCCGAGCATTGTCGAACGTTCGTTAACTATTGTAGGTTCAAAATGAACTATATAATTTATCTTGTTCTTTTGTTTTTCGAGGTTATTTATAATTACAGTCGCATCGGGAATTTGTTCAATACTATGAGTGGTAAAAATGGTTGAATTTGGTTTAATAAATTCATAATCATTTTCGGTATAATAATTAAACTCACGAACATCTAAACCGATTTTTTGGCCAATTTTTACAGCATTTGAGGAATAGTCTCCGCCATAAAAGTTCTTTCCCAATGCTTCTATATTATATCCATAACCGCAACCTAATTCGCAAATGTTTTCGGAAGCATATTTATTTAATTTAGATTGAATTAAATCGTAATAAATGGTTCGTGCCTTTTCCACCGAAGTTTTAAATATTTCATCTCCTTTCGAAATAAACACCAATCCTTCAGTTGGATGCATACCTGCCTGCTCAAATTCCTTTGCTTTATACTCTGCTGCGGTTTTAAAATCGAATTCTAAAAGGCGGGCATATTTATCTAAATTATATTCATTTTCCACCTGTTGTATATCCCTCTTTTTTTGAAAAGGAGTAAGTCCAAGCAGTCGCGAAGTCCATGGGTTTTCTTTGTTTAAGTAATCATTAATCGAAACAGGAGTCATAAATAGCTTTAATTTTCAGCAAATGTAATATTATTATCAATAAAATGGTCTTTGATGGTTTTAAAAACTATTAAACAATAAGGGTGAAGTAATAGTAAAAATAAAACTATTTTTAATTACTTACTTAAATTAGAAGGAATATTTAAAACACTTTATTTATTTGTTTAATATTCTTTGTAAAAAAGGCAATCTTTTTACCAATTTTTCTTTATCCAGTAAAAACAAGAATGAGATAAGTAAAAACGGTAAAGCCGGAACTTTATATCTGGCAATAGCTCCAAGAATTGGAGTGGTTTCTCCAATAATTAAAAACTGAATGAAAGTAAATGAAATACAGAATAAGAAATATTCCCAGCGAATGGAAGAAAGTGGTTTAATAAAAAAGACACAAAACATAATAATAAGAATAATTAGCAGATTCTCAGCGCCTGCCATCAGTATCATTGGTGATTTTACTTCCCATAAATAAGGTCTTAAAACCGTATTTACTAAAGCCTGGGGGGCATTATGAATTAATGATAAAAGTGTTGGTTCTAAAGGTTGAATATTAATCACACTTCCCGCAACAGGTATTGGTTGACTATAGGCATCGGTTAATTTACCGTAAGCAAGCTGATTAAACTCTAATTGCTTTTGAGATAAAGTAACCAATGGATTTTGAATAGATGTAAAACGGTCAATATTTAAACCAACCAGGCCTAAAAAAATGGTGATTAATAGAAATTTAATAAACAGTTTTGAATTGCTTGTTTTGTTTATCCATATAATAAAAATGAGCCCGGGAACAATGGCAAGCCAGACATAAAACTTTGAAAACGCCAATAATAAACCTACCGAAAGGCATATTAAAATTGATTTAAGAGTAAATAAACGAGTGGTATAATAAATCAAAAGACCAAGAGCAAAAAAGATTAAACCTTCCTTTAATACACCTGATCCCCAAAAAAGAACAGAAGGCAACAGAAAGACTGCAAATACCAATTCATGTTTTTTCTCTTGTAAAAATGGAATGAAGGTTTTGTAAATGCCTGTAAGTCCCACAAGAGAAAGAAAACATATAAAAACGGTATGTACATTATAATAACCAAATGAAAAGAATCGAACCAGGCTATTAAAACGAATGATTGTATGGCTGTCGTTATAAATGCTACTGTCAATTTTTCTGGCCCAGTAGTGCATTTGTGCGTAATAGGTATCGAATTCGGGACTGGAATTGCCAATCCCAAGAAGGATTCTGAAAAAATGAGAAGGTCGGGTTTTTAAAATATCAAAAAGAATTTTGCTGTCATCAAAATACTTGTAAATATCAGCCGTGGAACGGTCAGTATAATAGAATGTATATATAGCCCATAAAAGTAATCCGAAAAATATTTTTAAAATAAAAATAAATGAAAGATTTCGTTTAGACAAGCCGGGCAATTCAAAAAACTTCATCCTGTAAATGATGAAAATAAAAAGAAAGGTGTAAGTAATGGTTAAAAGGACTTCCAATGGATGAATTGCTTTAAATTTGGGCAAATATAACAATAAGAGAACTGTTGAAAACTCAAAATAAAATATTTTGGGCTCATTCATTGGTTTTTATGTAAATTTGAAATCTTTAAAAAAAGAAAATCGAGCAAGAAACAACTTTGGTATAAATTACTTTAAAAATTAAAAATGTCGGAAACAATACAAGGAGAATTAACAACGGTTGAAACAGCACAAAAATTGGGTTTGTTACCTGACGAATACGAAAAAATAAAAATTATTCTGGGTCGTACTCCTAACTTTACAGAACTTAGTATTTTCTCCGTTATGTGGAGTGAACATTGTTCTTATAAAAATTCAATAGTTTGGTTAAAAAAACTTCCTAAAAAAGGGCCTCATATGCTCGCAGAAGCAGGGGAAGAAAATGCTGGACTAGTTGATATTGGAGATGGTTTAGGGTGTGCATTTAAAATAGAGTCTCATAACCATCCATCAGCTTTAGAACCTTATCAAGGAGCTGCAACAGGGGTTGGAGGAATTAACAGAGATATATTTACTATGGGAGCCCGCCCGATTGCTCAAATGAATTCTTTACGTTTCGGTGATATTAAACTGGAGAAAACAAAATGGCTGGTAAAAGGAGTGGTGAAGGGAATTGGTGATTACGGAAATGCGTTCGGTATTCCTACTGTTGGTGGAGAAGTTTTTTTTGATGATTGTTACAGTACTAATCCTTTGGTAAATGCATTCAGTGCAGGTATTGTGAAAGCGGGAGAAACAGTTTCCGCTACTTCTTATGGTGTAGGAAACCCAGTTTTCATTGTTGGTTCTGCTACCGGCAAGGATGGAATTCACGGAGCAACATTTGCATCCGCTGATATTACAGAAGATTCTGCAAAGGATTTACCCGCAGTTCAGGTAGGAGATCCGTTTCAGGAAAAATTATTACTTGAAGCAACCTTAGAGGTAATCAAAACAGGAGCTGTTATTGGTATGCAGGATATGGGTGCTGCCGGGATTACTTGTTCAACTTCTGAAATGAGTGCTAAAGGGGAACATGGTATGGAGATATGGCTGGATAGGGTACCTACCAGACAAGCAAACATGCAACCATTTGAAATTTTACTTTCTGAGTCTCAGGAGCGAATGCTGATAGTGGTGAAGAAAGGAAGAGAAAAAGAAGTACAAAAGGTATTTGATAAATGGGATTTGAACTGTGCTATGATTGGAACGGTGACAGATACCAAACGGATTAAATTTTTTGTAGGAGATGAATGTGTAGCTGATGTTCCTGCTCATGATTTAGTTCTAGGTGGTGGGGCGCCTGTTTATCACCGTGATTATAAAGAACCTGCTTATTATAAAGAATCAAAAAAGTTTAAAATTGAAAGTGTTGAAGAGCCTGCAGATTTAAAAGCGGTTTCCAGATTTTTGATTGCCCATCCTAATATCGCTTCCAAACAATGGGTGTATAATCAATACGACTCCATGGTGGGGACTGCGAATATGAGCACCAATGCTCCTTCTGATGCTGCCATTGTAAATATTAAAGGAACTAACAAAGCAATTGCGTTAAAGGTGGATTGTAATGCCCGTTATGTAAATGCTGACCCTGAAGTGGGTTGTGCCATTGCTGTTTCGGAAGCGGCAAGAAATATTGTTTGTAGTGGAGGGGAACCATCTGCAATTACTAATTGTTTAAATTTTGGTAATCCTTATAACCCTGAAGTATATTGGCAATTTGTAGGAGCAATAAAAGGGATGGGAAGTGCCTGTATTAAATTTGAAACACCTGTTACGGGTGGTAACGTAAGCTTTTATAATCAATCCTCTTTTGAAGGACCTGTATTTCCAACTCCTACTATTGGTATGTTGGGTGTATTAAAGGACAAAACGAACCGCATGACGTTGAATTTCAAGAACGAAGGTGACTCGATTTATTTGATTGGAATTTCAAAAAACTGTATCGCTTCTTCTGAATATTTATATTCATATCACAAGGTTAAAAATACTCCTGCGCCTATGTTTAATTTAGATGAAGAGTTTGAAGTACAAAAAGCAGTAAAGACATTAATAAAGGAAAAAGCAATTCAATCCGCGCATGATTGTTCAGATGGAGGTTTGTTTATTACTCTATTGGAATGTGCTATGCCAAATGGACTTGGATTCAATATTAATTCGGACGATGAAATAAGAAAAGATGCATTTTTGTTTGGTGAATCACAAAGTCGTATTATTGTATCCGTAAAAAAATCAGATGAGGATAAATTTATCGATTTGATGATGGAGTCAAGAGCAGAATTTGAGTATCTTGGAGATGTAAAAGGTAAGGAAATGATTATTGATGATGAATCGTTTGGAAATGTTGCCGATGCAAAAGCATTATTTGATAATGCTCTTGGAGATTTATTAAAATAGTTGATCAGCATAAGAATGAAAAAAGTAGTTTTATTTTTTATTTTATCAGTAGTAACCATTGGTTTTTCTTTTTCGCAAATTTCTGCATCTGAATATTACAGCAGTGCATTAATTAACGATTCTCTGAAAGACGATGTGGCAGCCATGCACGACATTGATAATGCATTGCGTTTGAAACCTGATTTTGACAGTGCGCTTTGTTTATTGGCAACTATCAATTTAAGAAGTGATAATTATAAGGATGCGATTAAACTCTATGATAAAGTAATAAAACTAAACGATGCTTATTTTGATGCTTTTTATGGAAGAGGGAGTGCAAAAGCTCAAATAAAAGATTATCCAGGAGCAATAAAAGATTACAATAAAGCAATAGTTTTGAACTTTAAACATACAAGATCTTATTATAATCGGGCTTTGGCAAAAGGATTTTTGGAAGATTATTCATCAGCCATTGATGATTTGGATAAAGCCATTGTTTTGGATAATACTTATGCCAGCGCTTATTATAGTAGAGGATACTGGAAAGATATTTCAGGAGATTTTAAAGGGGCTATTGCTGATTATAAAAGAGTAATTGTACTTGATCCGACTTACAAAGAAGCTTACATTTCAATGGCAACTGCAATGTATGAGCATGGAGATAAAATAGAAGCATGCGATGTACTGAGATTGGCAGCATTTAAAGGAAGTATAATGGCTGATGAATTAGTTGATAAATTATGTAACTAAATGAAAAAACGAATTTCAATTTATCTTATTTGTTTCTGTATTCAGGTGTTTTCCACCTTGTCTGCTCAATTGATTCACGTAAGAATTGACAATGTTATAAATGTTGAGTGTAACCGGGCCTCATTGGGTTCAGCAAAAGTAACTGTAACAAACCCAAACCATACTCCATATACTTTTCAATGGAGTAATGGCCAAAACACAACAGGTGTAATTACTTCCACAGCAACAAATCTTGAAGCGGGCACTTATACAGTTACAATAACTGATAGCCAGGATGGAGATTTTGGTTCTGCAGAAGTTACTATTACTGAAAGTGAATGTGAAGTAATTCCTGAACCGGTTTTTACTCCTAATGGTGATGGGTATAATGACTCCTGGTTTATTGATAAAGCTCAGTATTTTGATGATATGTGGGTATTGGTTTATAATAGGCTCGGGCAAAAGGTATTTGACAGCCGTGGGGTGTATACGGCCTGGGAAGGAAAAGATTTATTTGGCGGCTCTTTACCTGATGCTTCTTATTATTATGTTATTTACCCAAACCGGACTGATAAAAGTAGGATTGTTAAAGGATCTGTTTCCATAGTTAGATAAAATGAATAGAATTGTATTAATAGCATTAACTTTTTTTCTTGTTGCTAAGGTAAAAGCTCAACAGGAAGAACAGTTTACACAATTTACCCTGAACGATTATGGTTTAAATCCTGCTGTTGCCGGTAGTTCTAATAAATTAACTTTTTTAGCCGGTAAACGAACACAATGGAGAGGTTTTCAGAACAATCCTGAAACCGAATTCGCAAACGTTACTAAAGCTTTAGGGAAAAAGGGTTATCGACATTTCTGGCATGGAGTAGGAGTGTCTGTAGAACAGGATAGGTTTGGTGTTTTTACAAAAAAAATGGCTTATGCTTCCTATGCAATTCATTTAAAAGTTTCTCCAAAGTACCGTGCAGGATTTGGAGTTGCGGTTGGTATGAAAAGTGTAGCGTTATCAAATATTGTGTATGATATGAACGACCCTGTTTTTGCTGAAAGCAACAGAGCTGTTGTGGTTCCTGATATCATTCCTGGAATATATCTTTATTCTCAAAAATTTTCTCTAGGTGTTTCTTTGCATAATATGTACAAGAATAAGTTATCTATGGGAAGCAAACAAATCGGTTCCGGTGATAAACTTCTTCCAACAGCTTATATTAGTATTTCTAAGAAAATAATTTCAGGGGGCTACAGTTTTATTACTATTCCTGCTATAAATATTCAAACTAATTTCAGAGGCATTCCTTCCCTGAATCTTAATGTAATTACATATTATAAAAAACGTGTTGGGCTTGGTGTAAGCTACAGAATGCATGATGCAGTATCAGGAATTCTGCAGGTACGTATTTATAAAAACCTTGTTGTTGGTATTGCATACGACTTAACCATTTCCCGCTTTCGTTACGGTAAGGCTAATTCGGATGAAATAATGATTGGTTATTCTCCAATAATGAGTACCGAAGATTTAGAAAAGAAAGGCACTACCAACTGTCCTAAGTTTGAAATATTTTGATTTTTAATTCTTGAAGGAATTTTTTAAAAAACTTTGGAGAATTTTATGGAAAACAGCCCTCTGTTTTTTCGTTATTAGTATTTCTTCTGTTATTCTATTTCGGTGGATTCCTATACCGTTTACCCCGCTAATGCTTATCCGATGTGTGGAACAAAAGATGGATGGCAAGGAAATGAAGCTCAAAAAAGATTGGGTTCCCCTAGAAGAAATTTCACCCAATCTGCAATTAGCTGTTGTTTGTTCGGAAGATCAGAATTTTATTAACCATTCAGGATTTGATTTTGAAGCCATTGACAAGGCGATGGAGTACAATAAAAAACATAAAAAAACCAGGGGAGCGAGTACCATCAGTCAGCAGACTGCTAAAAATGTTTTTTTATGGAGCGGCAGAAGCTGGATAAGAAAAGGATTTGAGGTGTATTTTACCTTTTTGATTGAGACTTTCTGGAGCAAACAGCGCATAATGGAAGTTTACCTGAATGTAATTGAAATGGGTAACGGAGTATACGGGGCTCAGGCTGCATCCACTATTTTTTTTCATAAGGATGCCAGAAAACTAAGTCAGGGCGAGGCTGCGTCAATTGCGGCTGTTCTTCCTAATCCAAGAGTGTTTTCTGCAGCTAAACCAAGCGCTTATGTTTCTAACCGACAAGCATGGATTATACATCAAATGGCACTTTGGGGTGGGGTACTAAATTACGAAGAGAAAGAAGAGAAGAAATAATTTGTTATAGAAAGGAGGAATCTAATTTTCCTCAATGATGTCTAATATCTTTTCCATCTTTTTCTCATCATAACTTCCGTAAGTAGCGTACTTAATTTTTCCTGTTTTATCTAAAACAAAAAAGTAAGGAACATCTTTTTTCTGAAAATCCAATTCTTCCTTATAAGTCTTTTCTCCTTCGTAAAACAACAAATAATCATATAATTCCTTATCGGTCATTGTTTTTATTTTTTCCTTTGATTGTTTGCTTGTCATTTGATTTAAGCCTGTAAACATTGGAACAAAGTATAAATTAATGTCGTATTCCATTTGCACATCAAATACATCTGCATCCTTAGCGTCCTTTTTTGCAATAAATTTGTTATACATAGGGTTTATCCAGGTCTTCAGGTTGGTTTCTGCATCCTTACTAAATGCCATGCCAAGAAGAGTATACTTACCCTTTGTATCATCCGGCAGGTTTATTTTTTTACCTGCATAATTTTCGCATTGCATGGCCGGAAACATTTTGCCTTCCACCCCGGCAAAAGGTTTAAAA
Source organism: Bacteroidota bacterium (assembly GCA_947479085.1). GTDB lineage: Bacteria > Bacteroidota > Bacteroidia > 2-12-FULL-35-15 > 2-12-FULL-35-15 > 2-12-FULL-35-15. The sequence goes on from CANJYB010000013.1 coordinate 27,364, forward strand.
GCAAGAAAAGCAATTGAAATAACTAGTATTGATAGGATTACTTTTTTCATAGGTATTACTTTAATATATCAGGTAATTTTTCTTTTGTCAATTCGCTGCCACCAATTTTTAAAAGGAATACTGCTTTGCCGGTTTCAAAATCGTGCTGCATTTCTTTCTTTAAAACATCCATCAGCATACTGTATTCTCCGAATAATTGTGTACTCAATCCATTTACTTCTACACGAATATCTTTATGCATTTTAACCCGTTGAATAAAGTCAATTACTTTTTGTTCGTAATTATCAGTAAGGGCATACATACTTATTTCAACTGTTGCAATCATTTGTTTTTTTGTATTATTTATTTAATTCAGCAAATACTTTATCTGCCTTAAATTTTTTCGCTGCTTTTCCTTTGCGGATAATTTTAACATGTACTATGGTATCGTTTTGAGCAATGGCGTTTACTATATCCTGCCCGGTGATAACGTGCCCGAAAATAGTATGATGATTATCTAACCAGGGTGTGGCCACATGAGTTATAAAAAACTGGCTGGAGTTGGTTTTAGGTCCGGAGTTAGCCATAGCAAGTATACCAGGCCCGGAAAATTTCAATTCAGGTACAAACTCATCTTTAAAATAATATCCCGCACCGCCCATTCCACTTCCTTGCGGGTCTCCACCCTGGATCATAAAATTGGCAATTACTCTATGGAATTTTAATCCATCGAAAAAGGGAACACCTTCTGCTTTGGCAGTGTTTTTTATTTTCCCTTCGGCCAGGCCAACAAAATTGGCTACCGTTAGCGGAGCTTTTTCAAATTCGAGTTGCAACAGAATTTTACCTTTACTGGTTTCAATTTCAGCATATAGTCCTTTTTCTAATTTTGGGCCTTTGTCTTTTGCAGATATGCTACCCAAGGCAATTAATAGAACAGCAAGCGATAAGATGATTTTTTTCATTTTGATTTTTGATTTTTTTAGTTAGACAAATGTAAAGTTATTTTAATGAATTATCAGTTTGAATAGTTATAGTTTATCATCCATCCAGTTCCACCAAAGAAGCTTTTCCTTTTTGTGATTTGTTTGGGTGGCATAGTACACCGCACATCTGAAAACATAAAGCAAACATCGGTCCTGAATTACGCCTGCAAATTTATTTGATTGATTGTACAGGTCTTCAGGATTTTTATTTTTCAAATCATTAACAGAAGTTATGCCAATATTAATTAAATCTTCTGCAATGGATGCCCCAACTCCGGGTATCTGGCGAAGTTCTTTGATCTGTAAGTCTTTTGGAGTTTTGGTTTTCATTTCAAAAACAAAACCTTTAAAGCCCGAAAGGCCTTAAAGGTTTTCTTCTTATCAATTGGTTGTTAAAATTTATAAGACAAACCAATGGCCAGTACTTCTTTAAATTGTACACGGGGCCCAGTACCTAATACTTCCACACCATTTTCCACCCGCTTTACAGGAACAGGAATATTGTCATCATATATTAGGTTGGTAGTAATACTTGCCGAAAGCCATTTGTTTACTTTCATACCCAAAATGTTTTCCCAGTTAACCACAATATTTTCAGGGTTTTTAAGGTAGTTGCTGAATAGTTCAAGTTTGGTGGAAAAGTTTACATTTTTAAAAATATCTTTTTTGAAAGTAAATTTCAAGTAAGCTCCAAACTGATCCAACAGCATGTCTCCGTGTTCAACTATTCCGTAAACACCATTTACTGTATCATACTTGGCTGCTCTTACTCCATAAGCACCTGCATCGGCCAGTTTCTGGTCGTTCACAAAAGTAATTTTTGAAGTTACAGGTGAAATAAACAAGGAAAGTGAATTGTTTTTGGTTTTGTAGTCCATACCAATGGAACCCAATAAATAGCCTGGAGCCATGAAATGAGAAATAACATTGGAGTCGTCAGGATAATTATATCCGTCAGCAAACTGACTTTTGAAATTGACTAATGCTGAATAATACCAATGGTCGTTAAACGCTTTGCGACCATATTTGCTGGAGAAATCTATTTTATCTTCGTTTTTGCGAAGTGGAGCCACACCGCTTTGAAGCATACCATAAGCCAGGTCCAAAGAGTTGTCCCATGAATCATTTCCATGTTTATAGTTGGCAAACACATTTAATAATGCGCCTATGGATATAGAGTTTTCACCTCCCGCAGCCCAGTTAGTAAAGCTGGCCTGGCCAAAGTTTAATGTTCCTAAGCCTCCTTTTGTCCAACGTTTGGTGGTATCTGCTGTTTGTGCCATTGCGGATGATACTATAAAAAGGGTAGCAATAAATAATGTAATTTTTTTCATTTCTTTTAGATTTTAATTTTTAATAACAAGTAAAACCCCCTGTCAGTGTATTTAACCCTGACAGGGGGATAAGTATTTTTTAGTTTTTATTTTTTTAGTAAATCACGAATTTCTGCAAGTAATTGTTCCTGTGTAGGACCTGCCGGTGGAGCAGGAGGTGCTGCTGCCTCTTCTTTTTTCTTTGATGCATTTATTCCTTTTATTATCATGAATAAAATAAATGCCACAATAACAAAATTGATAACTGCTGAAAGGAAAACACCGTATTTGACAGAGCCAAACATAGTTAGTTCTTGAAGGTTGGACAAGTGTGCTGCATCCAATGCCGGTTTTAATAATAATGGTGTAATTACATCATCAATTAATGATGATACGATTTTACCAAATGCTCCACCGATGATAACCCCGATGGCTAAATCTACCACATTTCCTTTCATTGCAAAGGATTTGAATTCTTTTAACATTCCCATAGTTTTTTAAATTTGAGTTTTAATTAATTGATTAATAAAATTGATAATTTTTGAAAAAAAAACTCTGATAATCCCTTATCAGAGTTTTGTATTATAAAGAGAAAAACTATTTACCCAGTTTTGCTTTTAAGTTTGTATCCAATGCGGTAAGGAATTCTTCAGTATATAAATAATGCTCACTGTGGTTTACTTTATTTCCATAAATACAAACTGCCAAATCTTTGGTCATTTTACCTGATTCCACTGTTTCCACACATACTTCTTCCAAAGCAGTACAAAAGTTAATCAATTCCTGATTGTTATCCAGTTTACCTCTGAAAGCCAAACCTCTTGTCCATGCAAAGATGGAAGCAATCGGGTTGGTAGATGTAGGTTTTCCGTTCTGGTGGTCACGGAAGTGACGGGTAACTGTTCCATGCGCTGCTTCTGCTTCCATTGTTTTTCCATCCGGAGTAACCAATACAGAAGTCATCAAACCAAGAGAACCAAATCCTTGAGCTACCGTATCCGACTGAACATCTCCATCATAATTTTTACAAGCCCAAACAAAGTTTCCGTTCCATTTTAATGCCGAAGCTACCATGTCGTCAATTAAACGGTGTTCGTAAACGATGCCTGCAGCATCAAATTTTGCTTTGTAGTCGGCCTGGAATATTTCTTCGAAGATGTCTTTAAAACGACCATCGTATTTTTTAAGAATGGTATTTTTGGTTGACAGGTATAAAGGCCATTTTTTAGACAAAGCCATATTGAAACAGCTATGTGCAAATCCTTTGATAGATTCATCGGTATTGTACATGGTTAATGCTACTCCGTCTCCTTTAAAGTTAAACACTTCGAAAGATTGAGCAGGGCTGCCATCCTCAGGGGTAAACATTACAGTCAGTTTTCCTTTTCCTTTGGTAACAAAATCGGTAGCACGGTACTGGTCTCCAAAAGCATGACGGCCAATGCAGATAGGCGCTGTCCAGTTCGGAACCAAACGAGGTACATTTTTACAAACAATTGGTTCGCGAAACACAGTACCATCAAGTATATTACGGATGGTTCCGTTTGGCGATTTCCACATTTGTTTTAACTTAAATTCTTCCACACGGGCTTCGTCCGGGGTAATGGTGGCACATTTAATCCCTACGTTATATTTTTTTATCGCTTCTGCCGAGTCTATGGTTACCTGGTCGTTTGTCTGGTCGCGGTATTCCACTCCAAGGTCGTAATACTTGATATCCAGTTCAAGGTATGGGAGAATCAGTTTGTCTTTGATAAATTTCCAGATAATACGGGTCATTTCGTCACCGTCTAACTCCACTACAGGATTTGCTACTTTAATTTTGCTCATGGTTTGGTATATAATTGTTTTTTTAATTTTTCAGGGTGCAAATATAGGATTTTGATTGAATAAAAGGGAGGAAGGACTTTGAAAATAATCAGTCTAAATAATGAATGTTTTTTATGGCGGTCTTTCATTTCAGCTTTTCCAGTTTCTCTTTCAAAAACAGGATACTAACAATATGTAAAATAAAAATAACTTGGAAAGGTAATTTACCTCTTTGTATCAAATGCCTTTCCGCTTGGAGCCTGTACAGAGCTTGTCGAAGTGTACAATCTTTTTCTTTTTGAAGAAAAAAGAAAAAGGATTTCCACTGCAATCGGGTTTAGTTTGAAAGTTTAGCGCTTTGTCGGACGTTTAAGTTTGCTCTTAAATATTTAGCCTTTTTAGCCTTTGTTGATGTTTTTACTTTTTTTCACCAACAAACGCTGAAAAGAAAGTTAAATTCGTTTTATAAATGAAAAACACCCGCAATGTCATTAATAACCTTAGAAAAAAAAATCCTGCTCCTCAAAAAGAACAGGATTTTTTTTTCATCGGTCATTCGTCATCCAACATCGGTCGTCCGATTGTTTAGCTTACCCGATAGTAACCACCACAGGTATTCCGTCAGGACCTGCTTCGTTTCTGGAATTGATATAATAAGGAATAATATAAAGCGTTTTGCCTATCTGGTCGGCAGTAAACACCATTTCAAATTCTGTTTCAGTCACTGGTTCCTGTGTTTCATAATCAGCCGCAGTGGGTGGGGGAGCGCCTGCATCGGTAATAGCAGTGCGGTAACCTATAAAGTCCACTCCTTTTGGTTTTGCTTTTTTGAAAAGAAGAAGCGGATTAATAATCACAAATTTTATCATCAGGTAGGATATCGCAACGCAGGCAAGTGAAGGCGCTATTCTTGGTATCCGGGCCGGAGTGCGGGTGGTATCTGCTGGTTTAATATTACAAATTTCCATTTCCTGGCTGGTAAGCGTTATGGTGGTATCTGTTTTTATTTTTATACGGATGGACTGGGTAAGCGTGAATCCATACTTATAAGCCATGTGAATGGCATTGATGGTTACCCGCCCATAAGTAAGCGGATTGATGTAAGCGGCATATTTCAAATTCCAGTCCGTAAGGAAAGCATTGAGCGCTGCTAATTGTGTGGCAGAAATTCCAAAACGAGTTACGTTTGCCGGTAATACTACCAAGGGAATAAATACATTTACAAAAATGTGGTAAATGAGGATGCGAAGTGATAATAGTTGATACATAGTTTTTAGGTTTTAAAGGTTAATTATTGATTTGTTAATTATTGGTTTTATTGCTTTATGTTGATAGTGAGTGCTTTACTTTTTTTTTTTTTGATATTTCCATTTCCGCTTAAATTCACTCCATTTCTCCTTTTTATCTCTTTGTGAGTGCTCACTCTTTCTTTGTGAGTGCTTTCTTTCTCTTTGCGAGTGCTTTCAATGACATGTAAAACACTTTTTCTTTCTTTGTGAGTGCTTTCAATGACATGTAAAACACTTTTTCTTTCTTTGTTAGTGCTTTCAATGACATGTAAAACACTTTTTCTTTCTTTGTTTGCTCTCCCAATGAAACATAAAACACTTTTTCTTTCTTTGCGACCTCTTACAAAGAGATAAAAAGTACTTTCAGTGAGAAACTTAAAGCTAATGGAGTTTTTCATCCTCCAACAGTTCCCGGAAGCACTTCTTTTGTTTTTTCTTTTTTGTTTTTTCAGTGAACTAAAACTTGTAATGCTCTTAAACTTATTGCAAAGGAAAATAATATTTCTAAAAAAAAACAACGAACAAAAAATAATCGTCCCATAAAACTGATTTTATGAGACGATTATTTTTCTTTTATTTACTTTTCCAAATTATATACTGTTTATACCAGCGCTGGATGGTAGGCTTTGGAATATTAAATTTATTAGCAGTACGCTGAAAACTTTTGCAACCTTCATAATGATTGGCTATTACTTCCATATTCAATAGCCATAACATGGCCTTGGCATCCACAGGCACATCAGGAAGTTCAGCTGCAAGTTTTTCTAGAATAGATGTTTTAACCAGCTCATTTGTTTTGTCAAACTGTTGCCTGGTAATGCTTTCAAAATAGTTTTTTTTTCATAATTTAATTTTTTAAGATGAATAAATAATTTATATCCTATAAAAATAAAAAAAAGAAATGAGGGAATGTTTTGAAATAAAAAGGAAGGATATAATTTCATTCAAAAAAAAGCGTTCAGGGTTTTTAAACCCTGAACGCTTTTGTCTTAGTACTTTTTACTCTCTTACTGTTTTACCATTCTTTTAGTTTCAAATATTTTTCCATCTACCACTAAAGTATAAGTATAAAGCCCGTTTGTTAAATCCTGTGCAAACACATTCAACTGCCCTTTTCCTTTTTGGGTAAGTTCAACCGATTGAATTAATTTACCACCTGCATTGTAAAACAACATTTGTGCTTTGCTTACATCATCCGGTAAAAAATAACCAATGGTAGTTTGCTCTGCAAAAGGGTTAGGAGAATTCTGATCCAAAATAATGCTTTGCCCATCAGTTAGTTTTACATCTGTTTGCGAAGTAGTATTGTTTTTGTTTCCATCGTTATTATTTCCATTACCTCCGTTATTGTTGTTATTCATTTGCTGAGGAGAATGATTTCTGTTACAGCATTCGTTTATCAAATCGCTTAAAGTATTGATTTGACTTTGCATAGATGTATTGTTTGCTTTTAAGCTATCCACCTGATTTTGTAAGGACGTGTTGATAGAATCTTGTTTGGTGTTTTCTGATTTTAAGGAATCGTTTTTTGAACTTAATTCCTGAAGTCCTCGAGTCAGCAAAGGAATGAATTCTTCGTATTTCAGAGCTTTATAGTCAACAGAAGGAGTAACAATAGTACCTGATGAATCCACAGTTTCAGGTTTATGCCCATTCTGAACTACCAAAGGAAAAACTGCTTCAACCTCTTCAGCTATAAATCCTATTTGTTTTTGGTTAGAAAAATTCATCCCATAAATATTGGCCGTATCTAAGAAGTAAGTTTTAGGTTTCAAACTTTTTATGATGTCTAATGCCCCGGTTAATGAGTCTATTTGAGTTTTAAATATTTGATCAGAAATTGTAGCTACGAAATTAGCTGCTCCACTTCGAGGCCCATTAATCCATACATCTCCATCAAAAAAACCTGCATAACTTAAAGCTACCGGAAAAGAAAAAGGGGATGGTTTAGCATTACCATAAATTGCAATGTTAGAAGGCATAGGATATGTAAGAGGATTACCGGGGGATGTAACAATAGAATAAACACCATAATTGGATGCTCCGTCTTTAACTTCAGCCAAAACCCCATTGTTTATACCTGTATTGGTTCCCTGTGATAAAAACACCCCTCCATTATTATATTTACCCGTTGAGCTGGAGGCATCGCCCCATACAGCAGAATTAATATGATTAGCATTTTTTGAAAGAGCCAATACTCCGTATGCGTCATTTGATGTGGGTTGAGTAGTTTCACTATAAACTCCAATGTTGTTAATTCCTCTATGAGCAAAAAACTGACCTCCGTAATTTGTATTTGCGCTTCCCGCATCATTTAAGCCCAAAACAGCTGTGGTAGAATATAAAGATGTGGTGCCAGTATTGGTGAATAAACCCGCTACAGGTTGAGCTGTTGCAATAGTAAAATCATTTTTAACATCCAGTTTGGCTTGTGGGCCTGCCGCATTGCCTGACAGGCCTATGCCTACATTTATATCATTATCTCCTAAAATCATATTATAGCTATTGGTAACAATAGCATTATAACCAACTGCTGTTGAGTAAAGAATTCCTCCCATCGAAGAATTTGTTTGAGCACCAAGCAAGGTAGTATACCTGCCTGTAAATGCATTACCCGACTGATAACCTACAGCTACATTATCATTACCAGCCACATTTCCATAACCGCTTTGATTACCAAAAAATGAATTGTTATCAGCACCTAGTATTTGATAACCGGAATGATCTCCAACGCAGGTATTACTACTTCCCGGAATATTAAGATAAGCGGCTTGAGACCCAACAAAAACATTATTTGTAGATTTTGCGCTCAAGTATCCTGCAGCATAACCGACAATTGTATTATTTTCTCCATCATTAAATTTGCCCGCATCCTTACCAATATTAACATTTTCACTACCAAGAGTTATACCCTCACCAGCATTGGAACCAACAGAAGTGTTTTCGATTCCGGTGTTGTCATTGGTGCCTGCTTTGTATCCCACAGATGTATTAAACTGGGGTAAAAGGGCCGCATTACCTGCATCAATTCCTACATAAAGATTGTCAGAATTGTTATTATTCCATAATATATATTTACTTGTTGACGAATACTGGTCATACATTCTATAACCATAAGCATTGTTATTGATGTTAATGTCTCCATTATCAACATCAAGTCTAAAATTAGGGAAAGTCGCGAAATTAGTAGGTGTAGAGGGGAAACCAGAGTTGCCTATGCCCACAAAACCATCTGTCAATGGGTTGGTACTCGAAGTAATAATCATCTTTTGATTTAAAAATGTTCCAGCACCCGCATTAGTGTAAAAATTAATAGGGTAATTAGCTTCATGTTTTATTTCCAAAGGAAATAATGTTGATGCATCCCAACCACAATACTGGGTGGCTGCAGTACCAATATGTCCAAACAAACCGGAAACATCCGATTGTGAAACGCCTTGTTTAATGATAAGCACAAATAAAATAGTGCATGCAATTTTGTAAATTAATTTTTTCATATTAATTAGATTTTATTAGTTTATAATTAAGTTGTTGATTTTTGTATAAAATTTTTATGAATAAAACACCTTCCTCAATATTCGAAATGTCAAGGATGGTATGCAAAGTATTTATTTTGGGTTTAAATAAAACTTCACGTCCCAATACATTGTAAATTTTTAATTCGTAAGAATCGTTCAAATCAGGGAAGTGAATGTTTATAAAATTAGTCGCAGGATTTGGATAAATAAAAACGTTAAACTCATTCATGGCTTCTTTTATGCTTACAGTAGATGAATATAAATAATTAGAAGTATAAGTAGAATCTGTTGAAACACATATATCATCCAAATAATAATATGCCGCATCAAACATATTACTTGTTAATTTTACTGTATCTGTATTGTTATCATCAAAAAAATTTCCAAGAACAATATAACTATATGATGAATCGGCAATAAATGAACCAGCTATTCTTGTCCAATTCAAGGTATCAGTAATTATAGAATCACTAAATATCTGAGGATTATTTGTTATCGGTGCAGGATTAAAAATTGTATATGGGATAGTTGAAAACATTGCCCCAATTTTATTTGTGGCGCAATTTGTTGATAAACTGAAATCAACGCTTAATGCCACTTTTAAAGATACAAAATATTTTGTACCTATGGAAAGCTGAGAAGAAAGCATACTTCCAAGGAATTCTCTAGAATTTGGACCAGTACTTGCATATGTTGCAAAAGCGCAATATGCGTTACCACTAGCTGCAATCTGGTAACCTCCCCAATTATTTGGCACAGACATATAAGAGGAACACGAGTTCATATAATCAGGCGATCCTTTATAACTTGACCAATGAGTGCACTTATTTAATTCATTTGCCCCTATGGGGCAATTAATGGTGTCCTCGAAACTTGGATTCATCACTATATTTATTTGCCCGTAACTTATTTTTCCTATAAATAGCAACATAAAAGGAAGAATTTTTCTTAATAATTGTTTCATTGCAATGGAATTAGTAAAAATAAATAAATGCCAACAGCACCATTAATAAAAGACCTAAAAGGGGTTTTTAATCTTTTATTAAACTTTTGATGCAGCTAAATTAAACTATTAATAAGTAGAAACCTAATTTATTATTTGTTATCCTCTCCCCGCCTTTTTAGTTCATCTCTAATCTAAATTTCCTTCCCAAGTTTTGCTTACATTTTAGCAAATAAAAAACTATCCAAATTAGTTTATGTTAAATGGCAGCAAAGGCAAAAAAGAGAGAAAACGGGATAAGAGGTTATAATTAGGGAAAAGGGGTAAGTTTTTTTTGGAGAGAGGAAATAAAAAAAGCGCTCAGGGTTTTTAAACCCTGAACGCTTTTTGTCTTACTACTTTGTACTCGGTACTTTATACTCTTTTATTGTTTCACCATTTTCTTTGTTTCAAATATTTTTCCATCTACCACTAAAGTATAAGTATAAAGCCCGTTTGTTAAATCCTGTGCAAATACATTCAATTGCCCTTTTCCTCTTTGAGTAAGTTCAACCGATTGAATTAATTTACCACCTGCATTGTAAAATAGCATTTGTGCCTTGTTTACATCATCTGGTAAAAAATAACCAATGGTAGTTTGCTCTGCAAAAGGGTTAGGAGAATTTTGATCCAAAATAATACTTTGCCCATCTGTTAGTTTTACATCCGTTTGCGATGTAGTATTGTTTTTATTGCCATCATTATTATTCCCATTGCCTCCATTATTATTCATTTGTTGCGGAGAGTGATTTCTGTTGCAGCATTCGTTAATCAAATCACTTAAAGTGTTTAATTGAGATTGCACAGCAGAGTTATTTGCTTTTAAACTATCCACTTGGTTTTGTAATGATGTGTTGATCGAATCTTGTTTTGTATTAACAGTTTTTAGGCTATCCATTGATTTTGTTTGCTCTTGAATACCTTTTGTTAGAAGGGCAATAAATTCCAAATAATTTAAACCTATAAAACTTACACCTGGAGTTATTACATTTCCAACCGAATCAACAATCGCAGGTTTTTTAGATGACATAACCAGTTCCGGCAAAATTTGCTGAACATCCTGAGCTATAAATCCATATTGTTTCTTGCTTGAAAAATTTAATCCATATTGATTTAATGTGTCCATATAGAAAGTTCTTGGCTTTAGTTTTTTTATTATTTCTAAAGACCCGGTTATTGAATCAATATCTGTTTTAAATTGTTGATCAGAGATCCATACACCAAAAGTATTCCAACAGTTACCGTTTATATTTACATCTCCATCAAAATAGCCAGCCCACCTGTTTCCCATTGTTAGAGGGGTATTCACTGAAGTTGGATTACAGTTTCCATATATTGCTACGTCAACAGCGGCAGGAAAAGCAAAAGGGGGTAATCCTGGATAAACTACTGAATAGACACCGAAATTTTGCATTCCACCTGTATTCATTGGTGCTGGGGAAACTCCCTGAACTTCTGCTTTAACACCATAGTTGGTATATCCTCCTGGAGTGGGCGATTGTGCCATAAAATGACCACCCATATTATTATTACCCACTGCCCCATCGGCATTCCCTGTTACACCAATATTATTACCTGCACAGTTCCATGCTGTGAAAGACCCTCCAATATTATTATACGTTGCATTTTTAACATAGGATTGCGCAAATACTCCATAATAACTACTCATAGCTGTAGAATTTGCACCATTTGTAATAAACTGACCTGCAATATTAGCAGGAGATAAGGGCGGAACAGCAGCAGGCATAAGTGTTGCATCATTACTTACGTCTAACTTGGCCTGAGGACCTGCTGCCACACCTGATAGACCTATACCTACTCTTATACTATCTCCTCCAAGTATCATGGAATAATCTTTTGTAGCTATTGCATTAAAACCTATTGCAGTAGCCTGTGTAAGGCTGGTAGAAACATCCGCTAAAGTTCCAATAAATGTATTAAAACTTCCTGCCGTATTTGTAGTTCCTGCTTTTTCTCCTACAGCAACATTATTGTGCCCTTTGCTGCTATAACCAGCTGCATGCCCAACATATACATTCTTATTTCCTGTACTATTAGTAAAGCCTGTTTCTTCTCCAATAAAAGTATTTTGATTCCCAGTTGTATTATTCATCCCGGTACTTTCACCCATAAAACTATTTTCCGTTCCAGTGTTGTTTACTCCAGTTTGACTTCCAATAAAAGTATTTTGATCTCCGGTAGATAATCGCCCTGCCCGGTATCCAACAAATGTATTAAAGTCATTTGTACTATTTGAAGTTCCTGCCTGATAACCAGTAAAAGTATTATTACTACCCGTTGAATTAGCTACACCCGACTGATAACCTGAAAAAGTATTATTACTTCCGGTTTTATTAACTTTTCCAGATTCATATCCTGTAAAAGTATTATTGTCCCCTGTTGTACTTCCGCTAACTCCAAAACCTGCCCTATAACCGGCAAAAGTATTACCTGTGCCCGTTGTGTTATAAAGTCCGGATTGAAAGCCTGTAAAAGTATTATTATCCGCAGTAGTATTTGACCCCCCAGCTTGCATTCCCAAAAAGGTATTTTGGTTTCCTGTTGTATTTACCAAGCCTGACCCCGAACCCATAAAAGTATTGTAAGTTCCGAATGTTAATCCATTTCCGGCATGGTCGCCAAACAATGAATTATCTGTGCCAGACGCAGTAGCATTAAAACTGTAATAACCAAAAGTGGTGTTTTTGTTACCGCTTTGGTCAAGTTGACCGGAAGGGGTGCCGCCAAGTTTAAAATTGATGTTTTGATTACCCTTATGTTCGATATTGAGGGGGTAAGTTGTTGCATTATCCCATCCACACCAATAGCCGAGTGACAAGCCAGCATGTCCAGTACCCGGTGCTGCAAGATCTGATTGTGAAAATAAATTGTAATGAGAGCTTACTATCATAAGTAGGCTCATTATTATTATTTGTTTTAATTTTTTCATAATTATTGTTTTATAAATTTATAGTTAAATAATTTTTCTTTATATAAAATTTGTAATATTAAGATGCCATCCGGATAATTAGAAATATCAATACTTAAATGGCTTGTATTGATATTTTCAGTTCGAAAAAGTGTTTGCCCATATATATTATAAACTGATAAATTAAACTTTCCCGTTAATTCAGGAAAATTTATTGATATATAATTAGAAGCAGGATTAGGGCTAATTATTATAATAGGATTTTCATTAATTTCATTTATTCCTACATAATTATATGTAAATGCAGAATCTGTGCTTACACAAATATCATCTATATAATAATAAGCTATATTTAATGTCGAATTCATAAATTTTAATGTATCAGTATGAGTACTATCAAAAAAATTACCGAGCATTACATAATCATATGTTGAATCAGCGATAAAAGAACCAAATATTCTTGTCCAATTAAGAGTATCGGTAATAATAGTTGTGGAATATACTTTTGCACTATTAGTAATCGATGCAGGATTGAAAATACTAAATGGGGCAGTTGAAAAGTTAATCCCTATTTTATTTGTTGCATAATTTGATGGACAGGTTGTGCTGAGACTTAAAGCAATTTTAAATGAAGCAAAATATTTAGTTCCTATATTCAGGGGCGTTGAAAGTTGCCCTCCAATAATTTCCCTGTAATTAGGTGCTAGGCTCCAATATGTAATAAAACCTGCATAAGCATTACCGCTTGCTGCTTGTTGATACCCTCCAAAATTAATTGGCACAGAAGCCCCAAATGCACTTGGAGTGCAACAGGAATTAAAGTAATCGGGAGATGCACTATAACTGCTCCAATCAGTTGAATAATTCATGTGGTCTGAACCTGGTGGGCAATGAACTGTATCCTCAAATGAAGGATTAGGAACAAGGTTAGTTTGTGCCATTAAAGTAATGAGAGATAAAACAAAACAGTAGGCAAGAATGAACTTTCTTTTCATGGTATTTATTTTTTTTTGTTTGAATAAAAGATTGTAACGCTATTTTTTTTGCCTCCTGTATCGGTTAACTGATAGTAAGGAGGATGGGTTTCTTTTTTTGTCTTTTCTTTCCAAAGACCAATAATAGCAGAGGTAAGGAAGGTAAGCTTAAGAAACTTGAGAAGGATAAAACAAATAAAATAAGATGTGCAGGAGCAATAGAAATGGAATCATTAAAAACGAATAGAGTAAGTATTATTTTTATGAAATGATTCATGTTAAAGAATATTTGGTTATGCAAGGATAGTTTAAATAAATTAGAAATGCAAGGAATGAGAAGGAATTAACAAATGCACAAAGTAAAGAAAAGTGAGTGGCTGAATAAATTAATAACAATGCATTTTGGCGGGCGGCCACTTAATCATTGGTACAGGTGAAACAAGTCTGCACCTGTCAGGTTATGTACTTTTAAGAAACATACTGAAAGGTTATTAAAAGCCTTACCGCATCAACCTGCGCCCGATTGCAGTGAAAAGCCCGAAGTGTGTTGGCTTTTTGCGCAGCCGGACTTGTAACGGAAAGCGGGAGGACAGTTAATGAAAAGGCAGAAACTGCCCGCCCGAATAATTGTAGTTCTTTTTATTTATCCGTTTAAAATTATTGCTTCACCACACTTTGTTTCCACAATACATCAGCATTCTCGCCCACCAACCTTACAAAATAAACTCCGTTTTCAAATTCTTCCAGGTTTATTTTCAAAGAAGATTTCCCTCCCGGCAGGGTATATTTTTGCTGAACTATTTTATGGCTCAATACATCATATAATTCCAAAGTCACATTTCCTTTTAAGGAAGCCACATCCAGTATAAATTCGTTTTGAGCAGGGTTAGGGTATCCTTTTATAGTGCCGGAAAGCATATCGGAAACACCCGTAACAGTAGTAATGGTGGCTGTAACCGGCACGCGGGGACTGGTGCAGACCACAGGTGCAGCCTGAACCACCCAGTCGTAAAAATAATAGTAATACGGAAGTCCCTGGCTGGAGCCGGTTATAGAGAGTTCGTTATTGATGGTATAAGGGTAGGCTGCACTGCTGTTGCTTCTCCATAAGTAAGGGTTAATGTTATTGTTCCCGAAATTAGCTGCATTTACAGAATCGTTGGTGGTAAGCCTGAAGGTGGTGCCGGGAGTTAACGGCCAGTTAAGGCTTACCACAGTGGTGTCTGCCGGCAGGTTGATTAACAGGGAATGAAGCACTGTACCCGAATTATCTCTTAATTCAATTTTACGAACGCCAACAGAATCGGTATATACCTTTACACTCTGCAAGGTACAAGGCACCAACACATCAAAAAACATTTGCCCGTTGGTAAGGTAATCGTTGTAAAAATTAGACCCAATATGATAAGGTTGCCCCACATTAGCCACAGCACCAGAATAGGTAGTGGTGGCATCCACATAATAATCAGTGGTGGTATTGATAACGGGTGTGGTGTAAGTAGTTCCGGTGGTTAACAATGTTCCGCCCGAAATGGAATCGTACCAGGAAAGCGCTCCGGGTGCGCTTGCATATAATGTCAGGGAAGTTGGGCCTGTTCCGGTAGCTCCTGTACCAACGGGTGCAGGGTTGGAAAGAACATTTACAGAATCAGGTGCAGAAGTATAGTTTCCGCAAATGCCTGTTATAGTAACAATGTAAGTTCCTGTTTCGGGAGGATGAATGGATGCGGTGGTGGCGGTAAAGTTGTTGGGCCCTGTCCATAAGTAAGCGGAAGCAGGGCTGCTGGTTAAGGTCACTGTTCCTTCGCAAGGCAATGAAGTGCCGGTAGTGGTCACCAATGGTGTTTCGTTGGATGGAGGGATGACATGTACAGTAGGCGAAATATTGCTGCAACCTGCGGCATTGGTAACTTTCACGTTGTAATACCCCACTGCTGAAACATTGATGGATGGGGTAGTAGCCCCGTTAGACCATAAATAAGAACTGAATCCGGGAGGTGCAGTAAGGGTTCGCGTTTGCCCGGTACATAATACAAATGGCCCTTGTATAATATTGCCGGTGATGGTGCAACCGCCTTCCACAGCGGTAACAAACTGGTCGGCCTGTAAATTATAAAAGTAAGAATGTAAATGAGAAGGCCAGTCGATGCGGGCCGAATCAATGGTGGTATTGGTTCCTAATCCAAAGTGCATTTGCATGGAATTGGAAGTTCCGTAACTATCACCCGCATGTATTTCCCTTATCTGTTTTCCCCATGCACCGTAAATAGTAATTCGCGCCCCGATGGCATTGGAATCGCTGACAGTTCCTATCAAATCGAACGTGATAAAATGATTGTTATTAACGGTGGAATTGAGATACAATATATCCGGATTATTAGTGGGATTATTATAGGCCTGCCCGTAGGAAGTATACATATCTGTTTTACCGTCATGGTTCAAATCGCCTGTGGCAAAGGAAAGCATGCCGTAATTAACAGCAGCATTACCGGAAACTAAAGAAAATGTTCCGTTACCATTATTATGATAAAAATACATCATATAACCTGAAACTAAAATATCCAGGAAACCATCGTTATCAAAATCCTCCACAGTTGATTCGAGTGGGTCTGCAAAAACATTAAAGCCGGTCATACCTGTAATGTCAGTATAATGACCTGTTCCGTCATTCTGCAAAATCTGGCTGGGCTCCCCATGGTTGGTTTTTACTATATCCAAATCACCATCGTTATCCAAATCGCCAAAACTGGTGGTCCAGGTTTGTTTATAATCAAAAGTTTCTATTCCATAAGCTCCTGCCTGGTCGGTATACACATTGCTTCCATTATTTACAAACAGCCTGTCCTTTCTTCGAAGGTCGCCATTACTGTTTACTCCTTGCCGGCAATGCGCTACATACATATCCAGATCCCCATCATTATCAAAGTCGGTCCATACACTTCCGTAATTTCCTGAATCGTAACCACTGTATATATTAGTAACCATAAGCGAAAAATCGAAGTTTAAAACACCTGCGGTATTTCTGTACACCTTCGGAAAGTCGTCATCATCGCAAACAAATAAATCTACCCAACCATCATTATTAAAATCTCCGAAAGTAATGTTCTGCACAAAGTAACTTCCACCAAGAATAACGGAAGAATAAGTAACCATGCCCCCGTTTGAAAAAAGTTTCACCAGGAAAATTGCTCCATAGCCTCCCACCGCCACATCTTTCCATCCATTGTGGTCCACATCAGCAGCCGACATTCCCCAGGCACCGATATAACTTCCCAACGAATCGCGGGTATAAGTACCATCCTGCTGTTGAAGTTGGAGAATTAAAAAATAACCCTGATCCATTATTAACATATCGTCCAGCCCGTCATTGTTAACATCCACCACGGTAACGGCATTGCCACTATAGGTTAAAAAAGGTAATGAAGAATTGGAGTTGGTAAATGTGAATTGAGCTTGCGCAGAAGCTGATAACAGCAAAGTAGCTGCAACTAAAATCAGCGAACGGGTAAGAGTAATTTTTTTCATTTATTATATGGTTTTAAGTTCAAATCACGACACCTTTTTCTAAACGCCTCACCCCCGGCCCCTCTCCAAAGGAGAGGGGTGACTATGTGTAAAGTGGGGTATTTAATTATCTCACCTAACACCCCCTCTCTTTTGGAGAGGGGATTAAGGGGTGAGGCGTTTTAAAAAAGGATTTTATTCATCAGATATTTTTTAATTTTTATTTTATTTAAGTTCCTTTATTAAGTAGATGTTATAAATGGGATTTTGGTTGCACCAAAAATAAAGCAAAAAGAAAGTTTTTAATTTTTATATTTTCCAAAAACTTTCAAAAGGTGAATAATTTGGTCCGACTGCATAAAGTCGAGGCTTTTGTAAATGGCATCCGTGTTTTCCTTGTCCTTCTGCAAATTCCAAATGGTAACCCTTATTCCGTTTTCGTGCGCCAGCTTTACCTGTTCGGTAGTAATTTTTTCATTGTCAATGGTAATACCAAAAAGGTTCATTTTGCGGGCTATTGCCAGGCCTTCTTCAAACGAAGAAGGATAGATAAAGGAGCGAACAAGGCTGTCTTTGTTTTTAAGAATTCTCAAAAAAGTAGTATCCTGGCTTTCCACCATTACCTTTTCATAAGATAAAGAATGGTTATTTTTAAAATTGATGATTGCATTGGCAAACTGGCTTTTATAAGCATTGGCATCCGGTGCAGAAGTATATAATTTGCAATCAAAAGTAAAAACGCGGTCAGCAGGATTATTCAACCGGGAAAATAAATCATTAACAGAAACTATACTAATGGTGGATGAAAAAGGGTTAGCATAATGACATCCCCATACATTCTGCCACAAAACATCGTTAATAGTACCGCTACATAAGGAGGATTCGTTAAGGTTGGAATTATGAAAAGCGACTAACACACTATCTTTTGATAATTGCACATCCAGCTCCGTTCCATCTGCCCCAATCCGCAGGCAAGGTTCAACAGATTAGTAAGAGTTAATGGGATATTTAAACCCTATTCCCATTCCGGCATTTCCATAACAGGAAATTTTATTCCCGTTCAGGTTATCAATTACAAACAAAGGAACATCCCTTTTGCATGCAGAGAAGAGAACAGAGATAATTACGAAGAAAAAGAATACTTTAAAAAATTTCATCGGGCTAAATTAATATTTTAGTTTTACTTTCTCCAAGCTTTATCTTTGTACCATGACAAAAAAAGAACGATTTGAAAAAGTAATAGATTATTTCAGCAAAAACCACCCTATAGCCGAAACGGAGTTGCATTATAAAAACCCTTACCAGTTATTGATGGCGGTTATTCTTTCAGCACAATGCACAGACAAAAGAGTGAATACGATTACACCGGCATTGTTCAAAGCATTTCCTGAACCGGAGGTGATGGCGATGGCAAGTAGTGATGAAGTATTTCAATATATTAAGAGCATCAGTTACCCTAACAATAAAGCAAAACACCTGGTGGGGATGGCCTCCATGCTTATCAACGAATTCAAAGGAATAGTTCCTTCGGATGTGGAGGAACTTCAAAAGCTACCGGGAGTAGGTCGCAAAACAGCCAACGTAATTGCATCAGTAGTATATGATAAACCGGCAATGGCGGTAGATACGCATGTATTCAGGGTTTCTGCAAGGCTGGGGTTAACCACCAACTCAACAACTCCATTAGAAACGGAAAAGCAACTGATGAAATATATTCCGTTGGATAAGGTAGCCATTGCGCATCATTGGCTGATACTGCACGGAAGATATGTTTGCCTTGCACGCACACCTAAGTGCGAGGTATGCGAACTAAAAGGGTTTTGTAAATACTTTGAGAAATTACAGAAAAAATAACTCTTCTGAAATTCTAAAGTTTACTTAGCTTTCCTCTCAGCACGTTTTCTTTTAATATAAAAGAAACCGCTTAACCCAACTACTATAACAAGGAAATGAACCAGGTAGGAACGGGACAAACCATCCTCGGTTACGAAACAAAAGAAACGGTTCCATCTTAATTTTCCATTCTGTGCATTCTGCGACAAGGATTTAATTATCCCCACCTTACCCGATACCGGATTTTTGGCAGGGTCTTTAATACTCATCCAAACAAATACAGGTTTCCCAACGATATGATCTGCTGGTACATATCCCCAAAACCTTGAATCGGCTGAATTCTGGCGGTTATCACCCATCATAAAATAATAATCCAGTTTAAAAGTATAAGTTTTGGTTTCCTTTCCATTAATAAAAATTTTATCTCCTTTTACCTCCATGGTATTACATTCGTAATTAATTATGGCACGACTGTACAGGCAAATATTTGCAGTATCAAGGTTAACAGTGCTTCCGGTTTTAGGAAGAGTAAATGGCCCGAAATTATCATTGTTCCATTTAATGGTAGGATTGTGAGGGAACACATGGGATTCGTAAACTCCTTTCTTAGAAAATTGTTTTTCCATAGAGATAACTTCTGACATGCCCTTTACCTTTTCAGCAGTTGAAACAGGCATATTTAAAAGGTATTCAATCGTGTCCCCGGTTATATTGGTGATACCAGCTTCATCAATGTAGATGTCTAGTTTATCAAGCACATTATTATTAGGAACAAATCTTCTGTCGTTAAAATCGTAATCACCAAAAGCAAATCCTTTCGTTTTTACAATATAATGATGTTGAGCATGCTCAGGTGTTTCCACATGTTTATCATTGATGTACACTTCATCATCCTTTATTTCCAACTTATCACCTGCAATGGCAATGCAACGTTTAACATAATTTTCACGTTTATCAGCCGGGCGATAAGTTACTTTTCCAAACGGATGCCCTGTGTATTGATTGATGGCATTTGGATTATTTACTGTTGACCAGCCAAAATCGCGGCATAACTGATAATAGCTTTGTGCCTGGTCTTCCTGACTTAAACCAAGGGCAACGGTATCTCCATCGGGATAGTTAAAAACCACTATGTCGTTATTCTTTACAGAACCAAACCCCGGCAAACGGAAATAAGGTAGTTTGAACCATTCCAAATACGATTTGGTGGTACCAGTAAATGGCATAGTGTGCATGGCAAAAGGGAAGGATAGGGGAGTATTGGGCACCTTTGCTCCGTAACTTATTTTACTCACAAAAAGATAATCTCCCACCATCATTGATTTCTCTAAGGAAGAAGTAGGAATGGTAAATGCTTCGAAAAAGAAAGTACGGATAACAGTAGCAGCCACTACTGCAAATACAATGGCTTCTGTCCATTCGCGGGCAATGGATGGTTTTTGTTTGCTTCTGTCTTCTGGTCCTACATACCTGGTGTCTTTTTGAAAACCAATGTAAGCAAGGTAAAGAAAACCAAAAATAGCAGCAATGGTTCTTTCTCCAAAACTTCTTTTGTTAAATGCCTTCGCCATCAGCAAACACATAATAACATACATTAAAAAGTTCACCCCCGGGGTAATAATCAGGAAAATCCACCACCATGGTTTTTTAATTATTTTCAACCAAACAATGAAATTGTAAAAGGGTACAAAAGCTTTCCAACTAGCTTCCCCGGCCAATGGAAATAATTTCCATAAACCGATCATTGTGGTGATTGAAAAAATAATAAGAAATAAATAAGACGTATCCATAAAAAGAAATTAAGAGTTATAAATTATAAAATAATGAATGTTGGTGATTTTTTGATGTGTGAATTGGTTTAATGAATGTGATTTTTTGAAAGCGAAAGAATTTATAATTTATAATTCATCATTTATAATTTCTCAAGCATGTCACTCATTCCGAAAATTCCTTTTTTTCCGATAAGCCACTCTGCTGCCACCACAGCTCCGGTAGCGAAACCTTTTCTGTTGCGTGCAAAATGGATAAGGCTGATTTCATCCACATCCGAACGATAGCTAACAGTATGTGTTCCGGGAACTTCGCCCAGACGTTTTGAAATAATACTTAATTCGTTTTTATTTTCAGTTGAATCATTCACCCATTTTTCCTTTTCATCAAGTTCCTTGATTATTTGATTAGCCAGGCTGATTGCTGTTCCGCTTGGTGAATCCAGTTTATGTATATGATGTATTTCTTCTATTTCAACTGCGTATTCAGGATGCGCATTCATTACTTTAGCCAGGTATTCGTTTACCTTGTAAAACAGGTTAACACCAATACTGAAATTAGAAGAATAAAAAAAGGATTGATTATTTTCCCTGCAATTCTTTTTCACTTCTTCCAGTTTATCAATCCATCCTGTAGTTCCCACAACCACAGGAACTCCTGCTTCAAAACATTTATAAATATTACTTACAGCCGACTCCGGAATACTGAATTCTATTGCCACATCTGCTTTCCTCAGCTCGTCAACAGTGAATTTATCTGTATTGTCCTGGTCAATGGTCAGTACAATGGAATGTCCACGGGAAATGGCAATCTGTTCAATTATTTTCCCCATTTTTCCGTAGCCTATAATTGCTATATTCATAATTACTTTCTTTTTTTATTTTTTAAAAAGTGAACTGAATTTTTTTGCAGTGCGAAATTACAATTTAATTGTTAACGAAAGTCCCGCAGCGCAATGATTTACATGAGCGGAATTTATCAATGTTGGGTGGAGCCTGAAAGACAGGTCCTCGCTTACATCAAAAGTAAATAAATGCGCATCAACATTTGCATCAACTATATTCAATAGATACAAGGCAGCCGCCCCAATAACAGAGAGGTCGCGGTAGCGGTGATAATAATGCTGTAGGGTATTCAATTGATCTTTACTATATACACCTGTATAGGTATTATCATAGCTATCTTTTAAATCAAACAGGTATTTTTTATACTTGGTCTGATTAAAAGTGATGGAATACGCCAAGGCTCCAAAACCAACATATATAATAGGGAGTTTCCAGTATTTTTTGTTGTAAATCTGTCCAAGGCCTGGACATGCCGCTGACATCAATGCTGCTTTTCTTGGCGAATGTTTGATGGCGACAGGTTTGGTTGCATTAAGGTTTAAGGAATGTAAGGTATCCTTTCTAATGCTGTCGTTAAATTGTGCGAAAGAAACCGACTTATTTAAAAACAAAAAAGTTATTACAAGTATTAGTTGCAATAACTTTTGAAATGAAAAAGGAGTAAATGATTTAGGCATCTAACAAATCGAGGATACGTTTTAAATCGTTTTCAGATTTGAATGGGATAACTATTTTTCCTTTGCCGCTTGCTTCCTTACTTATTTGTACTTTAGTGTTGAACACTGCTCTCAAATCGTTTACAAAATTTATTTGTTCAACAGATAAGGCAGCTTTCGATGATTTTTTTTCTTTTGTTGTTTTGCCGTCTGTTTTAATTTCTGCCTTCACCCCTCTTGCAAGGTCTTCTACTTCACGCACTGATAAACTGTTTAAAACAATCTGGTTGTAAATATCCAGTTGAGTATCTTCATTGTCAATATTAATCAATGCACGTGCATGACCCATCGAAACATCTCCGTTGCGTATTGCCAGTTGAATCTCTACCGGAAGTTTCAATAAACGTAAATAATTAGTTATGGTTGAACGTTGTTTACTTACTTTTTGAGAAAGTTGCTCCTGGGTCAGGTCACATTCATCTATCAAGCGTTTGTAGCTGATAGCGACTTCAATAGCATCCAGTTCTTCACGTTGAATATTTTCTACCAAGGCCATCTCCAGCATTGCCTGGTCGTTTGCTATACGAATATAGGCAGGAACACTGGTTAATCCGGCCAATTGGGAAGCACGAAAACGTCTTTCCCCGGAAATTAACTGGTATTTATCATATCCTAACTTACGAACAGTAATAGGTTGTATAATCCCATGTTCTTTTATAGAAGCAGCCAGCTCATTCAGGGCATCTTCTTCAAAATTGGTTCTTGGTTGAAATGGATTGGTTTCTATTTGTGAAATTTCGATGTTCGCAACAGCGCCTACTACTTTTCCTTCCCCTTCCAGTTTATTATTTGTAATATCAGTTTTTGCATCTTCCAGCAATGCACTTAATCCTCTTCCTAATGCGTTTCTTTTAACAGTCATTTTTAATACTTCAATATTTTTTTTATACTCAGATTAGTAAATTCGTAATTATTAGTTATCCGTAACTCTAATTTTCTTCAACAATATTAATAAATTTTTCGTCATCATCCATTCGGGTGAGTTTATTTTTTTGCAGTATTTCCCTTGCCAGGTTTAGATAGTTCACAGCAGCTTTACCGCTTGCATCATGCATAATAATACTTTGTCCAAAACTCGGAGCTTCTCCTAGTTTGGTATTACGTTGTATTATAGTGTCGAATACCAACTGCTGAAAATGTGTTTTTACTTCTTCCACTACCTGGTTGCTCAATCGTAAACGCATATCATACATGGTCAGCAAAATTCCTTCTATTGCTAATTCCGAATTCATACGGGTTTGAACAATCTTTATGGTATTAAGCAGTTTTCCTAACCCCTCCAAAGCGAAATATTCGCATTGAACAGGGATAAGCACAGAGTCGGCTGCAGCAAGCGCATTAACCGTAATCAAACCCAGAGAAGGGGAACAATCGATAATAATAAAAGCATAATCATCTTTTATTTTATCCAATGCCAGCTTCATCATCTTTTCGCGGTTAGGCAGGTTAATCATTTCTATTTCAGCACCCACCAAATCAATATGTGCCGGCAACAGAAACAAATTAGGTGTTTCAGTAGCCAGAATAATATCTTTAGGTTCTACCCCGTCAATGATACATTCGTAAATTCCTGTCTTAATATTGCGAGGGTCGAAACCGACTCCGGATGTAGAATTAGCTTGCGGGTCTGCATCTATCAATAAGGTCTTGTATTCCAGTACCGCAAGGCTTGCCGCCAGGTTAATTGCAGTAGTTGTTTTCCCAACTCCTCCTTTTTGATTTGCTATCGCTATTATTTTTCCCATTATTTTTTATTAAATATTTAAGTTCTGTTATTTGTTTTAAAGTGTCTTTATTTATTATTTTGGAATTAATTAATTATCAAATTGACTTCGTTTCTCCGACTTCAAACAAAATTAATTCCCGTTTTGCGGCTGCAAATTTACTGATTGCTTCCGGTTTGTCTATTTTAATATAGCCAAAAGTATCGTAATGCATCCCTATTATTTTGTTACAATTCACAAAATCGGCCGCTACCACTGCACTTTTAATGTCCATGGTAAAATTATCACCAATAGGAAGGAAACAAAAATCAATTTTATGAAATTCACCTATAAGTTTCATGTCGTAGGTCAATGCAGTATCCCCTGCAAAATAAAAACACTCTTCTGCTGATTCAACCACAAATCCCATTGCTGTTCCGCCCTGGGTACCATCAGGCATGGTGCTTGAATGAACCGCAACCACACATTTCACACTTCCGAATTCAAATTTCCATGTTCCTCCAACGTTCATCGGGTGGGTATTGGTCACCCCCTGATTGTTCACCCACGTTATGACTTCAAAATTACTCACCACTTTTGCCCCTGTTCGCTTTGCAATACTCACAGCATCTGCCACATGGTCAGAATGTCCGTGTGAAATTAGAATATAATCGGCTTTTACCGTATTTATATCAATATTCTTTGCCAATTCATTAGGAGTAATAAAAGGATCGAATAAAATATGCTTTCCTGATATCTCAACACCAAAACAAGAATGACCGAAATAAGTAATATTCATATATATTGTTTTACTTTGTACCCTTAAATTTTCGCACGAAATTACATTTTTTGACCCGTTACTTATCAAAACTTATTATAGATTTTTAAACAATTTTATTTAACAACGCTACAACCCAATGATAACAATAATATCCGGCACTAACCGACCTGACAGCAATACACTGAAAATAGCCCAAAACTATGTAATGCTAATGCAAAAGCACAATGTAGAGCCCAAATTGCTGTCACTTGAAAACCTGCCACAAAACATAGCTTTTACCGATTTGTACGGTCACCGTTCTGCTGATTTCGATAAAATAATAGCCGAATACATTGCTCCGGCTCAAAAATTTGTCTTTATCTCACCTGAATACAACGGAAGTTTCCCGGGTATCCTCAAAGTATTCCTGGATGCTATACATCCTGATTTAAACCGGCACAAAAAAGCTGCTTTAATTGGTATATCAACCGGAAGGGCTGGCAATTTAAGGGGTATGGACCACCTTACCAGCATTTTGCATTACCTTGGTTTGCACGTTCACCCGATGAAACAACCTATTTCCAATGTACTGCATCTTATGGACGAGCACGGAATATTAAAAGATGCTTATACCATTAAGATATTGGAGAAACAAATTGAAGAGTTTTTGCAATGGTGATAATAGGGGAGGGGGTAATTAAAAAATCATCTCTTTATTAATGTAAACTTATATTTATGCTGCCAGAGTCCCTTGTTTCTTTAAAATCAAGCAGAACAAAAATACCGGACAAGTTAAGTAGTGAATAAAAATTATCTTTGCGGCAAATGAAGGAAAAATTGACTCACCCGGTGTTTAAAATAATTGGCCAATGTGCTGATGAGATGGGGGTGGATGCTTATGTAATAGGTGGCTGGGTAAGGGATTTGATATTGCATCGCCCTTGCAAAGATATAGACATTGTTGCTATAGGAAGCGGTATAGAACTGGCCGAAAGGGTGGCAAAAGAGCTTGGAGGGAAGTATCATGTGGCCGTTTATAAAAACTTTGGCACTGCCCAGATAGCTTATGAGGATTATGACATTGAATTTGTAGGTGCCAGAAAGGAATCGTACCGGTCAGAAAGCCGCAAGCCAATAGTGGAGGATGGAACGCTGGAAGACGACCAGAACAGGAGAGATTTTACCATCAACGCCATGGCTATTTGCCTAAATAAAAACAGGTATGGAGAACTGCTCGACCCTTTTAATGGTTATAAGGATATGGAAGAACAGCTTATCAGAACTCCCCTGTCTCCTGATGTTACCTATAGCGATGATCCGTTAAGAATGATGCGGGCCATACGGTTTGCTACTCAATTGGATTATATAATAGAGGAAACATCACTTCAAAGCATTACCAACAATAAAGACCGGATTAAAATTATCTCGAAGGAGCGGATAGCTGATGAGTTGAATAAGATAATTTTAGCAAAAAAACCTTCGGTAGGTTTTAAACTTCTTTTCGATACCGGGTTGCTTCACCTTATTTTTCCGCAAATGGTATTGCTTCATGGGGTGGAAATAATAAAAGGGAAAGGGCACAAAGATAATTTCTATCATACACTTGAAGTACTTGATAATATTTGCAAAACCACTGATGATTTATGGTTGCGATGGGCTGCCATATTGCACGATATAGCAAAACCTCAGACCAAACGTTTTGAACCCGACCACGGCTGGACATTTCACGGGCATGAGGACAAAGGTTCGCGAATGGTGCCTAAGATATTTGCAGAACTTAAGCTTCCGCTGAACGAAAAAATGAAATACGTGCAGAAACTTGTGCTGCTTCATTTGCGCCCCATAGTGCTTGCCAAAAGTGAAGTAACTGATAGTGCTATCAGAAGATTATTGTTCGAAGCCGGTGATGATATAGATGACCTGATGAAGCTTTGCGAAGCAGATATTACTTCAAAAAATGAATACAAAGTTCAGAAATACCTCAAAAACTTTGAACTCGTGAGGCAGAAACTGAAAGAGGTAGAGGAAAAGGACAACATCAGAAACTGGCAACCGCCTGTAACCGGTGAAGATATTATGAAAACATTCAACATCCCGGCAAGCCGAGAAGTGGGGATAATTAAAAATGCAATAAGGGAAGCAATATTGGATGGGGAGATTCCGAATGAATACGAAAAGGCGTTTGAGTTCATGATAAATAAAGGAAAAGAATTGGGGCTGGTGAAATAATGATGAATTATGAGTTATGACTTATGAATTCAAAACATAATTCTTATTTTTGTCTCCTTGAGCGAAGCAACTCATAATTAATAATTCATAACTCATAATTAAAATAAGATGTCAGTTTACAGGTTTAAAGTTACGTTTGAGGAAAACGAAGATGTTTACAGGGAGATAGAATTAAAGTCAACGCAAACTTTCGAGGATTTTCATTTTATTATTTTACAATCCATCGGATTCGACACGATACATAATGCATCATTTTTTATCAGTGATGATTACTGGCGCAAAGGGGATGAAATAACCTATAAACCGGTAGACGAGGCCGATACTAAAAGCAGGAAAAAGGAAAACCTTGCTCCTAAAAAGCAAATGAACAAATGCAAAATGGCATCGCTGATAGACGATCCTCATCAGAAATTTGTTTACGTGTATGACCCGAATGTGCAATGGACTTTTCTGGTAGAGTTGGTTAAAATACTTGGAGATGATGCCTCAATCAGTTATCCGAGAATATCAAAAAGCGTAGACGATGCTCCTAAACAATATATTGCAGTTGCTTTGCCTGCAGTAGCTGCCGAAGAAGAGTTTGATGAAGAGGATGACGAGGTGCTGGAAGATGATGATGATGCCTATAATGCAAAAGATGATGAAGATATAGCAGAACTGGAAAGTGAAGAAGGCGAAGAGGAAGCCGAAGAAGAATTGGATGATGATGGAATGGAAGATGCTTCGGAATATGAAGGACAGGTGGAAGAAGACTAACAATTAAAATTACTAAACAAACATATAGCCCTTGTCAGTCTGAAAGATTTCATGACCGGCAAGGGTTTAATTTTAACAGGAAATGGTCCTGGTAAAGAACAAATAAAATGCCTGCTAAAACGCTTATTGTAATTGTTGGTTCAACCGCTATAGGAAAAACTTCTTTAAGTATTTTAATTGCCAAAGAATTAAAATGTTCCATTCTTTCGGCCGACTCCAGGCAGTTTTATAAAGAGATGACAATAGGTACCGCTAAGCCCGGTGAAGAGGAAATGCTGGGAATCCCACATTATTTTATTAATTCACATAGTGTTTCTGATGATTATAATGTAGGGAAATACGAAACCGATGCCATCGCTTTATTGGATAAGCTTTTCTTAACGGACGATACAGCCATCCTGGTGGGAGGTTCAGGTTTGTATATTGATGCAGTATGCAAAGGGTTTGATGATTTGCCGGAGGCAAATGCTGAAGTAAGAACAAAAATAAATACCCTGTTTGAAGAAAAAGGAATAGAGGGCTTGCAACAATTGCTTAAAGAACTGGATGATGCGTATTACCGCAAAGTAGATTTGCAAAACCCTCAACGCATCAGCCGGGCACTGGCGGTTTGCCTTACTTCAGGAAAAACATATTCTTCATTCAGGGAAGGCAAAATAAAGAAACGGAATTTTAATATCATTAAAATTGGCCTGAATACGCAACGGGAACTATTGTATGAGATAATAAACCATCGGGTGGAAAAAATGATGGAGATGGGATTTCTGGAAGAAGTAAAATCCTTGCAAAACTACAAACAACTGAACTCCCTGCAAACCGTTGGATACAAAGAGCTGTTTGATTACCTGGAAGGAAAAATGGAATTAAATACAACCATTGATTTGATAAAACAAAACACAAGGAGATATGCCAAGCGGCAACTGACCTGGTTCAGAAGGGATGAAGAAATAAAATGGTTTGAGCCAAATGAAACTGAAGCGATTATGGAGTATTTGAAATCTCAAATTTGAGAACCTGAAATTTGAGAGATGTTACGAACCATTAAGGAATATTTACAATTAGACAGAACCTTTCACAACCTTGTGATTGTTGAATTATTTGTACAGATAATAAATGTGACATTTATTACTGTTCTTCCTTTATACATGAAAGCGGAAGGTTTCAGCGATGCGCAATATGCTCATTTTACTTCTTACCGATATTTGGGTATGCTGGCTTTGGCTTTATTTCTTGGTATGTATATTAAAGGAAGAAAAATACTTCCCATGTTTTATATTGCCGCCATAGGGGTTCCGTTTTTTGCTTTATTAATTTTAATCGGGGTTCATATTCATTCCACCGGTTTATTATTGATTTCGCATTTGCTTTGGGGAACGGCTTATACTTTTATCCAGATTCCTATTTTACCTTATATTATTCGTAATGCACCCAAACATCAGCAAACGCTGGCAATAACATTAAACTTTGCTACCTGGAGCATTGCAAGCATTGCAGGCAGTTTGGTAGTAGCAGTTTTTAATGGAATTAACAAAACCATTTTCAGTGAACAGAATTTATTGTTTGCAATAAGTATTATTGGCTTTGCAGGAGTTTATTTTGTAATGAAAATTAAAAAAAGTGAACATGTACCTGTTATTAATGAAAAGAGAAGCGACCTGAGAGAATACGACTGGAAAATAATTATAAAAGCATTGATACCAACCGCCATCATTGCTATTGGTGCAGGGTTTACCATTCCGTTTATGAGTTTGTTTTTTTCCAATGTTCATAATATGAGTACTTCTGCCTTCTCTTATCTCAATTTTACAACAGCCATATTGGTAACTATTGTTGCCATTTACGTTCCTAAAATAAAAAACCGTTGGGGTTATAAAAAAGCAGTTTCGCGAACACAATTGATGGCCATATTTTGCCTGATAATGATGGCAACTACCCAATATTACAATATGTTTAGCTTCTCGGTTTATATTGCTGCGGTCTTTTATTTATTTCGCCAGCCATTAATGAGTACTGCAGTACCTATGACTTCTGAAATAACCATGAAGTACGTGGGCGAACGAAACCGAGAAATGGTGAGCGGCCTTACTTCGGCTATTTGGTCTGGTTCGGCCTATTTCAGTGCCATTGGTTTTGGTATTCTTCGCCATTTGGAAGTGGCTTATGTAAATATTTTCTGGATAACAGCTGGAATGTATTTATTGGGTGTATTCTGGTACACTTTATTAATAGGAGATTTTAACAGAAAGGAACTTGCCGGGGAAATTGTTCATTAATGAGAATGACCGATATTAGATGTCGGCTGACCGATGAAAGTTGGTCTCTTTATACTTGATTTTTAATAAAAACCTACTTTTTTTGTTTTTGCCTTATGTCCAACAACCAAGTGAGTAAAATGAATCCTTTTTGCTTACTTCCCAGTTACCAAGTAAGCAAAATGAATCCTTTTTGCTTACTTCCCAGTTACCAAGTAAGCAAAATGAATCTATTTTGCTTACTTCCCAGTTACCGAGTAAGCAAAATGAATCTCTTTTGCTTACTTCCCAGTTAACAAGTAAGCAAAATGAATCTTTTTTGCTTACTTCCCTGTTGATAAGGATGCGAAATGAATCCTTTTTGCTTACTTCCTAAGTGTATGTTGCATATAATCAGTATTTTGAAATAATTATTTCAATTTTGCCTTTGTTGCTATTTTCACCAACAAACACTGAAGTAAGTTTAGTTCGTTTGCACTTAAAAAACACCTGCAAAGGCATAAAACCTACTTTTTTTGTTTTGGCCTTATGTCCAACAGGGAGGTAAGCCCGTACACTTGTCCGAGCTTACTTCCCAGTTAGGAGATGGGTTCGGACAAGTGTTTGCTCAAACCTCCCAATTAGGAGGTAAGGCCAAACACTCGTCCGGGCTTACTTCCCAGTTAGGAAGTTAGTCCGTACACTTGTCCGAGCTTACTTCCTTGTTGGACATAACCTCCGGACACTTGTTTTGGCATACTTCCCAGTTGGGAAGTGAGTCCGTACACTTTTAGTTATGCCTTTGTTGGTGTTTTCGCCAACAAACGCTGAATGAAGTTTAGTTCGTTTTATAGGTAAAAAATACCTGCAAAGGCATAAAATGAATCTTCGGGAATTGTAATAAGTTATTCGAAGGGAAAAAAGAACAACAGACAAGTGGTAAATTAAAACCCCAAAAGGTTTCCCTTTACACCATATTTACTAAACTCAACAGAAGGGGCCGGGATTTTTATAAAACCAATGGTATTAAACACCGTATTTAAAATTTTCGACTTGGTTTTAATTCTTGTTAAGTCAACATCCAGCGATAAATAAAACTGCCGGTATCTTTCAAAATTAATCTGCCAACCGTTGGCATCAATATAGGGTGGGTTAAAAACAGCACCCGTCATTCCATCTGCTCCATACCCCACAGCCAGGTTTAACCATTTTGGGAATTTTGTTCCTTTCCTCATAAATGCTGAAGGGTTAACCGACAACCAATAGGTTTGGCCGTTATAGTCTTTCAAAATACTTTCCTGCCAGTCTTTTCCCAGTTGGTCAGGCCGGTAAGGTGCATACATACTTTTTTGATACGAACATTTTAAAACAATTCGCTGGTCGTCCCAGACCAATTGTTCTCCCACCACCATCAATGAACCCACCGTATTTGCAGCAAAGTCGCCCACCGAAAAGCCCCATTGCGAAGAAAAACCATCCAGTACTTCTATGGTACTTTGATAAACAGAACCCACCATACCACCATACCAGATGGCTTTTTTACGCTCCACTCCGCTCCATTTCATTAACCCGATTCCTACCCGGCCAACATAATAAGCAGTGGTAAGGTGTCCAAACTTATCCATTTGCATCCATTCATTGTTATCGTTAAAAAAATGGAACGAAGAACGGGGATAGTCCTTGTACCACAATTCATTTAAGCCATACATGGAACCGGCATATAATACTGCTTCGGTGGAAACAACAAGAGCTGCTCTTTTTTTATTAAAAGGAATCGCTTTAGTTGTATCCGTTTGCGATAAAACATGACTACTTATTATAAACAGGACAATAAAAACGAGAAACTTGTTCATCAATATTAAGAAATTTACCGCTAAGGCGGAAAGGGCACTAAGGTAAGCAAAGAAATGATTGGTGGTTGAATGTACTGATACCCCTGTAAGGGTTTAGAACCCTGACAGGGGTAATACTTAAAAGAGCCAATATGCGAATTTCACTCCTGCCTGAAGTAACTTAGTGCTGATAAATCAACAAGGTGTACGTCCTTATAATAGAAGTTCAATATATGTTTATAGGTATAACCCAGAACAGCCTGGCGCATGGCACCTTCCTGGCAAAGTCCTACACCATGTCCGTAACCTCTTCCGTTAAAACGAATAGAATCGCCAATTTGTTCAATGGAAAAGTAAGTAGAACGCAATTTAAAATCAGCGCGAATGATTTTAAGCGGAATTTTAAGATTCCTATCCATAAAATAAATAGTTCGTCCGTTAGATTGGGAGAAAGAGGTAGCTCCTGCAAATTTAGAACTATCATCCACCGGATATTTATGTTTAAGTTGCAGATAAGCCTTCCAGTCTTCCAGCGGAATGGTTCGTTGCCATACCGCATTATAACTATGAATGCAAAAAGTATCCTTTACCGATTTTAAATACGAAGTGGAAATAGACCAGACATCCTGGGAGTTGCAGGTTACTCCTCCGCAATTGGAATGAAATGCAGAGGTGATAAGGTTTAAATCATTATCGACTATTACCAGTCCTCTTGTTTCCAAAACTCCTTTTACAATATTTTCTTCTGTGGCTTTATTTAAATAGGCCTGGCAATGAACATCGTCACATAACTGAAAGCCTTCCGGCTCGTGGCGATTAAGATGGGATAATAAAAAAGTACGGCATAAGATAGCCTGTAGTTTATAGTATTCTAGGCTTATGTTTTTTCCTGCTTCCGACTGAACAACACCTGCAATATAATTTTCAAGGCTAACTTTATTAATAATCAAAAACTGGGCTTTATCAGGAGTTAATCCCACTTCCATATCCCCGTCATACGTTCGCACTCGGCTTTGCGGGGTTACCGATTTAATTTTAAACTCTCCGGCTTTTTCTTTTGAATAAAATTTCAGGGATGCAAATTTCCCGATGGTTCTTTCAAATGTTTTTAATAGAATGGAGTCCTTTTCAATATTCATTTGAAATATACCGGTCGGGTCGTAATCTTTTAACAGGTTGCCATCTCCATAAACAAGGTAATCGCCCGAAGTGGGCGAAAAAGCAAATGTGGTAATTACCTTGGTGGTTAAAATGCGGATACTTACATTAGTAAGGTTTTCAGGCCTTACAAAGGAAGTAAAAAAAATATATAAACTGCAAATTATGATAAAGGGCTTTCTCATTAATTAGCTTTTAAATAGTTAATCATTAAGGTGGCTGCCTTTTTTGAAGCGCCTGCTCCTCCTAATTTTACAATTAACTCAGCATAGTAATCCAACATTACCTTTCTTGGAAAAGGATTTAAGAGTTTATCAAGTTCTATTTTAAGATTGGCTTCATTCAATTCGTTTTGAATTAACTCCTTTACTATTTCCTTATCCATTATTAAATTGACCAAAGAAATATATTTTACTTTCACCAATTGTTTGGCAATGGCAAAAGAGATGGCACCTCCCTTGTAGCATACTACTTCCGGCACCTTAAATAATGCCGTTTCAAGAGTAGCTGTGCCGGATGTTACCAATGCCGCTTCAGCCTTTTGCAATAGTTGATACGTTTGATTAAATACTATTTTTACATCAGCATCATTAATAAAAGTGGAGTAATATTCCTTGCTCTGAGAAGGTGCGCCTGCTATTATAAATTGATAATTACTGTAATGCTTTTTCAGTGATAACATCAATGGCAGCATGGTTGCAATCTCCTGTTTTCTGCTTCCGGGAAGCAATGCAATAATTGGTTTATCTGATGTTATAGCTAAGGTGTTCGATTGATTGGAATATTGGGCAATAGCATCTAACAAAGGATGACCAACAAAATCAACATCATAATCAAATCGTTTATAAAACTCCTGTTCAAATGGCAGGATAACAAACATTCTGTCTACTACTTTTTTTATTTTATGAACGCGAGATTGCTTCCATGCCCATATTTGTGGTGAGATATAATAGAAAACTTTAATTCCGTTTGCCTTAGCAAATTCGGCAACACGCAAATTGAAACCCGGATAATCCACTAAAATTAACACATCGGGTTTATGTGCAATAATATCCTTTTTGCAAATATCAATGTTATTTAAAATAGTGCGGAGATTCATTAATACTTCCGTGAATCCCATAAATGCAAGTTCACGATAGTGTTTTACTAAATGCCCTCCCTGGGCCTGCATTAAATCTCCCCCCCAACATCTGAAGTCAGCTTTTGCATCCAGAACTTTAAGTTCCTTCATCAAATTAGATGCGTGCAAATCACCTGATGCTTCTCCGGCAATGATATAATAATTCATTTATTGAATGCGAAGGTGGTCAGTAAAAAAACTAAAGTACGCTATTACTCCTGCCCAAATAAAGGTAGCAATTAAAACACCCTTAGTAGCCTGGTACTTTTCTTTATTCATGGTTAAATAAAACGGTGCCAGGTTTACCACCATACAGATGCTCACGTTTACTCTTTTTAAATTATGTTCATTTACAAACATGTAATAAAAAGCAAAAACAATTGGTGGGAGTATTAATCCCAGTAGCAATCCAAACCATACTTTATCAAAATCAAATTCTTTCATGTATTTAAAGTTTCCAACTGTTTTCAATTTCTTTAATTGCCTTGTGCGCTGTCATATCAAACTGTGTGGGCACCACCGAAACATAATTATTTTCGTTTGCCCAAACATCTGTATCCTTTTTTCCTTTATCGTAATTCTCGAATTTCCCGGTTAACCAATAGTAAGGGTTTCCACTCGGGTCATGTCGTTCATCAAGCTCTTCAATCCAATTGGCTCGGGCCTGACGGCAAATTTTTATTCCTGCTATTTCGCTATATTTCAATTTTGGAATATTCACATTCAAACAAACATCCTTTGGCAAAGAGTTCTTTAAAACGTATTCGGCAATGGTTTTGATTATTTTTTTTGAGGCAGAAAAATCAGCATCATAAGAAGAATCACACAAGGAAAAACCGATGGAAGGAATACTCTCAATGGCGCCTTCCACTGCAGCAGACATAGTACCCGAATAAATAACATTTATAGACATGTTGCTGCCATGATTAATACCTGAAACACATAAGTCAGGTTTTCTTTTTAAAATCTTATTTACTGCAAATTTTACACAATCAACAGGGGTTCCGGTACAACTATACTCTTCCTTTATTCCGTGAGTCTTCGTTTTATGCAGTCTTAGGGTGGAATTAATGGTAATTGCATGTCCCATACCTGACTGAGGTTTATCGGGTGCCACTACTACCACTTCCCCTAAAGTTTTCATTACTTCTACCAATGCAATAATGCCCGGAGCGGTAATTCCATCGTCATTGGTAACCAATATTAAAGGTTTTTTCTTTTTCATTTCTGTAAAATTACAGCTTATTAAAACAAGGAAATAGCAGGATTTAAAAATACATTCACATTTAATTGTTGATAACAACAGGTCCTCATTAACAAAAACAGTAACATGGAATACCAACAGTTCGCTCATATTTAATAAATAGGTTTAAGCATTGGTTTAATTTGTAATTTTGACACCCTTTAAAAGAAAAGAAATAAATGAAGAGTTTTAATATTCCGGAGTTTTATAAAAGTCCGATCATTTCTAAAATAAAACAATTACGAAAACTAAACGATCCTCGTAAAACAGATTTCAGTCCTACCTTACTTGATTTCGGACCTGTTCGTTTCTTTATTTCCCGTCATTTCGGGTTTTGTTACGGTGTTGAAAATGCGATAGAAATATCCTATAAAGCTATTGAAGAAAATCCTGATAAACGAATTTTTCTTTTGAGCCAAATGATCCATAATCCGGATGTAAATAATGATTTACTTAATCGGGGTGTTCGTTTTTTGATGGATACTTCCGGCAACCAGATAGTACCCTTTTCTGAACTTACTAAGGACGATGTGGTAGTTATTCCTGCTTTCGGTGCCACTTTAAAGATAGAAGATGAGTTAATTAAAATTGGAATTGAAGTCAGAAAATATGATACTACCTGCCCGTTTGTGGAAAGGGTTTGGAAAAAATCAGAGAAACTTGGACAGGACGATTATACAGTCATTATTCATGGTAAGTTTAACCATGAAGAAACAAGGGCCACTTTTTCAAGAAGTGAAAAAAATGCGCCTTCCATTATTGTCAAGGATATAAATGAAGCAAAGGTGCTTGGTGAATTTATTTTGGGGAATGTTTCTTTGGCCGAATTTGAACAAACATTTGAAGGTAAGCATTGCGAAAATTTTAATACTACAGAGCATCTGCAAAGAGTTGGAGTAATAAACCAGACCACCATGCTGGCAACAGAAACCCAGGAAATAGCAGATTATTTCAAGAACATCATGATTAAAAAATACGGTGAATCTGATTTGAAAAGTCATTTTGCAGACACCCGAGATACCTTATGTTATGCAACCAATGAAAACCAGGAAGCTACTTATGCATTGCTAAAACAACCTGCTGATTTGGCTATCGTGGTGGGTGGATATAATAGTTCGAATACCTCTCACATTGTGGAATTGTGTGAGCAGATACTGCCTACTTATTTTATTTCTTCTTCATTTGAAATAATTTCAAAAAAGCAAATCAATCATTTTAAATTTAAGGAACAGGAACATACGGTTACCTATGATTATTTACCGGAAAAGGAAACAGTTGATATAATATTAACCTGCGGT
The DNA here is from genome assembly GCA_947479085.1 of Bacteroidota bacterium. GTDB lineage: Bacteria > Bacteroidota > Bacteroidia > 2-12-FULL-35-15 > 2-12-FULL-35-15 > 2-12-FULL-35-15. The sequence goes on from CANJYB010000013.1 coordinate 64,141, forward strand.
GCTTCTTGTCCTGATTCAATTGTAGATGATGTTCTTCAAAAGATACTTTCCTTTTATCCTTCGGCTACAGATATTGATGAAATATTGATGAAAATTTCAAATTAATAACAATTCTAAAACAAATTTATGACCGAACATTTCGAGGTAAAAAAATCAAAAATTCCGGGAGCAGGGAAAGGACTGTTTACACTTAAGGATTTTAAAAAGGGTGAAAGAATTATTGAATATCTGGGAGAAATAATTACTGAAGCAGAATGTGACAGAAGGGCTGAAAAGGATGAGTATGGATATATTTTCTATATCAGTAAAAGGAGATACATAGATGCATTTCACATGCCTGAGGTATTAGCCCGTTTTGCAAATGATGCTAAAGGACTGACTAAAATTAAAGGCTTAAAAAATAATTGCAGTTACGAAATCTGGAAACACCGGGGATGGATAAAAGCAGAAAAGGACATAGCCGCAGGCGAAGAAATTCTTGTTAGTTACGGAGCTGAATACTGGAGAGATATTCGATACAATATTCGTTTAGAAAAAGAGAAAAAGCTGGAACAACAAAAAGAAAAAGCGAAAAAGAAAAAGTAAAATTGGAAGAAAAAAAACTATTTGGGCTAATAGGCTATCCGCTTTCACATTCGTTTTCTCAAAAATATTTTAACGAAAAGTTTGAAAAGGAAAACATTCGGGGTTGTGAATTCAATGTATATCCTATCCATTCCATTGATTTATTGCCGGAACTCATCAATGAAAATTCTTACCTTAAAGGTTTAAGTGTAACCCTGCCATATAAAGAAAGTGTAATACCCTTCTTAAATCAACTGGATGTAAGTGCTGAAAGGGTAGGAGCGGTGAATTGCATTAAAATCAACAATAATCAACTTACTGGTTATAATACCGATGTTTACGGTTTTCGCCAATCCATTAAACCTTTTTTGGAAATTCAGCATGAAAGAGCACTTATACTTGGAACAGGAGGTGCATCCAAAGCGGTAGCTTACGTTTTAAAAGAAATTGGTATTGATTGTTATTTTGTAACCCGGAATAAAACCAATCAAAACAGTGGGGACAATAAATTGTTTTCTTACCAGGAATTGAATGATAATATTATGAATGCATTTAAGTTAATTGTAAATGCTTCTCCGGTCGGAATGTTTCCTGACGTAAATAATGCACCTGAAATTCCATATCAATATTTAACTTCATCACATCTTTTATATGATTTGGTTTACAATCCTGTTGAAACGGAGTTTCTGAAAAAAGGAAAGCAACAGGGCGCTTCGGTGGTTAATGGTTTATCCATGCTTCATCAGCAGGCAGAAGAAGCATGGAAAATATGGACATCGGTTTAATTTTACTAAGAATTAAAATTGATACATAGAATTCAAAATATTTATACTTTTGCCAGATGCAAAAACGATTTTTAGTTTTTAGTGGATTTTCGGGAGCCATTGCTGTTTGCCTTGGCGCCATGGCAGCTCATTTTCTAAAATCAAAATTAGATACAGGTTTAATCACCGAAACCAACCTGCAGACTTTTGAAACTGCTGCCCGATACCAGATATATCACAGCATTGCTTTGATGGTCGTGGCTTTGTTTGCCGATAAAATTAAAAACAAACTTTTGCCAAAAGCCGGTTATTGTTTTATGGCCGGAATTGTACTTTTTTCTGGTTCGCTTTATTTACTTTCTACGGCCGGACTAATGGGTATGCCAAATGTGAACTGGTTAGGGCCGATTACTCCAATTGGTGGGTTGTTTTTTATTGCAGGCTGGTTGCTTCTTGCTTTTTCGGCTATGAAACCAACAAAAGACTAATTTTCACTTCATTCAATTATCCATTATTTATTAACATTTTTAATTTAGACCACTTATGATTAAGTGTTTAAAATAATTGATATTTATATACTTACAAACATTAATTAAATCTTCTCTTAGTGTTTAAAAAGTATTATTCAGATAAATAAAATGATTCCTTTGCCCAAAATTTCTTACTTTTGAGCCATAAATTTTATTAGTATTTACCAAAAACAAAAGATATGAATCAATTTGGAATTAAAGCCAAAAATGCAAACATAGCCGATTTAGGGTTAGGAAATGTAGCTGCCGCGTATTGGAATTTGAATGTGGCCGAACTTGTGGAAGAAACTATAGTAAATGGTGAAGGAATGCTTACTGATACAGGAGCTCTGGCTGTTGATACTGGTGAGTTTACCGGACGTTCTCCTAAAGATAAATTTATTGTTCTGGATGAAAAAACGAAAGATTCCATCTGGTGGAGTGATGTTAATTTTAAATTTGAAGCATACCGTTTCGATGCGCTTTATAACCGTGTTACCGCTTATTTATCGGGCAAAGAGGTATATGTGCGCGATTCGTATGCATGTGCCGACCCGAAATACAGACTGAACATAAGAGTGGTAACAGAATACCCATGGTCTAATTTATTTGCAAACAACCTTTTTCTTCGCCCAACTACTGAAGAAATAATGGAATTTGCTCCTGAATGGACCATTATCTGTGCTCCTGGTTTTAAAGCCGACCCTGAAATAGATGGTACCCGCCAGCATAACTTTACCATTTTAAATATGACCAGGAAGGTTATTTTAATTGGAGGTTCAGCTTATACAGGCGAAATTAAAAAAGGAATTTTCTCTTTATTAAATTATATTTTACCTCACGAAAAAGGAGTGTTATCAATGCACTGCTCTGCTAACATAGGTAAAGATGGCGATACTGCCATTTTCTTTGGTTTGTCAGGTACCGGTAAAACTACTCTTTCTGCTGATGAAAACAGAGGTCTGATAGGAGACGATGAGCATGGATGGAGCGATAAAGGAGTCTTTAATTTTGAAGGCGGCTGTTATGCAAAATGCGTGGATTTATCAAAAGAAAAAGAACCTGAAATTTACGCTGCTGTAAAATTCGGTGCATTGCTTGAAAATGTTGAATATTACGAAAACACCTGTACTGTCGACTTTAAGAACATTTCTAAGACAGAAAATACCCGCGTAAGTTATCCTATTCATTTTATTAAAAATGCTGTGGAGCCTTCTGTTGGGAATATTCCAAAAAACATTTTTTTCCTTACCTGCGATGCGTATGGAGTTCTTCCTCCGATTTCCAAATTAACTACCGGGCAAGCCATGTACCACTTTATTTCTGGATATACCGCCAAGGTAGCAGGAACAGAAATGGGAATTACTGAGCCAACACTTACCTTTTCAGCTTGTTTTGGAAAAGTGTTTTTACCATTGCATCCTACAAAATATGCAGAATTGCTTGGTAAAAAACTGAAAGAAAATAAAGTTAACGTTTGGTTGGTAAATACCGGCTGGAGCGGTGGAGCTTTTGGAGTAGGAAGCCGTATGAAGTTATCATACACCCGTTCTATGATTACTGCTACTTTAACTGGTAAACTGGAAAAAGTAAAATATGATAGCTTACCTGTGTTTGGCTTGCAAATGCCAACAGAATGCCCGGAGGTACCTGCTGACATACTTAATCCTCGCAACACCTGGAAAGACAAAGATGCTTACGATGCAACGGCTAACAAACTGGCAGCTTCATTTGTAAAAAACTTTGAGCAATACGCAAGTGCTGCCAACGAAGAAATAATGGCTGCTGCCCCAAAAGCAGTTGTAAATGCATAAAAATAATCGCTTCATCCCCTCTTAATACATGAGAGGGGATGATGGCTGATTCTTCCTTAGGCTAAAGTTCTTACCTTAATACTAACTATTGTGCACATTTTTTACACCCCCGACATTACTCCTGAAAAGTATACATTAAGCGAAGAAGAAAGTAAACATTGTGTTCGTATACTGCGCCTTGGTGAGGGCAAAAAAATTCAACTTATTGATGGAAATGGTGGTTTTTATGAGGCTGAAATAACGGACGCTAATCCCAAACATTGTACAGTTGCCATCATTGATTCAAAAAAGGAATTGGGGAAACGTAACTGGAAATTGCACATTGCCATAGCACCTACCAAAAATATGGACAGGTTAGAAGGATTTGTGGAAAAAGCCACAGAAATGGGCATTGACGAAATTTCTTTACTCAACTGCAATAATAGCGAACGAACAGTAGTTAAAACAGACCGTCTTACCAAAGTAGCCATATCAGCCATAAAACAAAGCATAAAAACTTACCTCCCCAAAATAAATGAAATAGAAGATTTTAAAAAATTTATTGAAAAAAATAAAAATTTTGAAGGTTCAAAACTAATAGCCCATTGTTACGACCCTATTATCTCTGCAACTGAAGGAATGATGGATGATGACAGAAAGCAGAAAACGCAGCTTGGTGGCTACCTTTTGCCGGAAGCTAATACCAGCGTATTGCTATTAATTGGACCAGAAGGTGATTTTTCCCTGGAAGAGGTGAAATTAGCTCTTGCCAATGGTTTTCAAGAAGTTGGTTTAGGAAATAGTCGTTTGCGGACAGAAACTGCAGGTATATATGCTGCTGCCGTAATTAATGACTGGAACCAGTTTTAATTGAATTCCCTTTTTTCCTTCATTCCTTAAATCCTTTAGGGTGTTCCTGAAGTCCTTTAGGGTATTCCCGAAATTCTTTAGGGTATTCCCTAAATCCTTTAGGGTGTTCCCGAAATTCTTTAAGGTGTTCCTGAAATTCTTTAGGGTGTTCCCGAAATTCTTTAGGGTGTTCCCGAACTTTTCTCCTACATTAAGGAAATTGTTTCAGGGCATTCCCATTTCTTGTGTTTCATTAGACAGGAGATATTGTTTAACAATAAGTACCTGAATCTTTAAGCTTATAAACCAATATAAACAAAAAGACCATTGATTAATATCAATGGTCTTTCCGAGAAATAAATTAAAAATAATTATTTTACCAATAACATTCGTTTTGTTTCAGTAAAAATAACTTTGTTGTTTTGTTTTGCTTCCATTTTGTAAAAATAACTTCCTGAGTTAAATGCGGAAATATCAGCTAATTCTACAGTATGATTTCCTGCTGTAACTTCGCTTGAAGAGTAAATGGTTTTTATTTTTCTGCCGGTAACATCATATAAATCTATGTTTACAGAGGCTGTTTGACTAATACTGAAATCTATTTGAGTTTTTCCGTTGGTAGGGTTCGGGTAATTTTGTCCCATGGTGTTTTCTATGGCATCGTTGGTAGCAATACCAACTCCGGATGTATGACATATTTTGAAAATTGTTCCCGCAACGGTGTATCCGCCTTTCATGGCGTAAATGCAACCATCAGCTCCTTGTTTCATTGAGGTCAATCCTCCAGTGGTTACATCAGCAAAAGTTACGTTAGATGTTACTACATCATAAGCAGGAGCATTTCCCATAGTTAAATTATAAATTTTGCCATTGTCATTATCTCCAACAAGTATGTGGTTATCAAATTCAGACATTATCGAACCTGAATAATAAAGACATCCTGTAACTGCCGGAGGATTACTCCAGGTTGCAATAGGACGAATATCTCCTGTTAAGTTGCAAGCTGTGGTGGTGGAGCCATTCATAAAATTCCCTTCGCAAGTGGCCCATCCGTAATTTCCTCCTTTATGAATAACATTGAATTCATCCCAGGTATTTAACCCATTTTCACTTGAATACATTGTATCTGTAACAGGACTGAAACACATACCAAACATGTTCCTGTTTCCGTAAGTCCATATTCTGTCATCATTTCCAACAGCAGGATTACCATCATCATAATAAGGATTATCTGTTGGAATAGTTCCGTTTTTATTAATTCTTAATATTTTACCAAAAGGATAATTTAACTTATTTGCCATATTGGTAGCAGGTACTGTTTGGTTATAAGCAAGGTCACCTATCTGAACATATATTTTATCAGGCTGGCTCGGGCGGAAACGAATAATACCTCCAAAGTGATTACCTGCAATGGCAATTGCCTGTCCGTTTACATTCGTTAATCCATTAACACTAATATCCATTATTATAGTAGGATTGGTACCTACGTTAGCATTTTCGGTAAATCTTAAAATTCTGCAGGAATTAGCGGTTAACCACTTATGTACATAATAAACATAAACATAATGGTTGTTTGCAAAGTCAGGATCTATGGCAATACCAAGTAACCCTCTTTCAAAATCGCAATTAACTGAATCGGTTAGATCGTAAAAAGTAGAAAGTAAAACACCTGCTGAGCTATATACCAATATTTTTCCGTTGGCACATGAGCCTGCCGCGTTACCTCCTTTTTGATTAATAAAGTATCGCCCGTCAGCAGTCCAATCCCAATCGGTTGGATACTGTAAACCGGTAACAATATTAGTTTGAGTATACATTGCCGGCAATGCCTGTGCATGTAATTTTAAAGAAGCAGTGATGGTAAACAAAACTGCAAAAGCAAGTAGTATTTTTTTCATATTTTAAATTTATTTTTAATTAGCGAACAAAAGTAGTAAAAAAGAAACATGAATTTGATTTTGTAATACTTAGCTTCTGGATTAGAAATTTTTCTGTTTAATTCTTTCTCTTTAGTTTTTTACTTTGTAGTTTTTTTACCTTTGGCCCCATGAATAGCGCATATCTTTTAATAGGGGGAAACAAAGGAAATAAAACAGAGAACCTCCTGTTAACTTTAAAATCTATTGAAGATAGGGTAGGGGAGGTAATTAAAAAATCTGGGGTGTATCTAACCAAAGCATGGGGAAACACCAATCAACCCGATTTTTTTAATCAGGCCATTTGTATCCAGACCAATTTTACTCCAAATGATTTGCTTAAAGAACTTTTATTAATCGAAGAAAAATTAGGAAGAGTGCGCACTGATGAAAAATGGATGGAACGAACCATGGACATTGATATTTTGTTTTTTAACAAGGAAGTGATAAATGAACCCTATTTAAAAATACCCCATCCATTCATCCAATTCAGAAGGTTTGTGTTGGTTCCGATGGAAGAAATAGCAGGTGGTTTTGTACATCCTGTTTTAAATAGAACTATCAAAACATTGTTGAATGAATGCGAGGATGTTTTACAGGTATCATTAGTTACCAATGAGCAAATGAACAAATGACTAATTATAACTTTATAGCCATAGAAGGAAACATAGGAGCCGGAAAAACAACCCTGGCTGCTTCCATTTCCAATGATTTTAATGCGAGGTTAATTCTGGAGGAATTTGCTGACAATTCATTTCTACCTAAATTTTACCAGGAACCGGAAAAGTATGCCTTCCCCTTAGAGTTATCTTTTCTGGCAGAACGTTATCAGCAGTTAAAAACAGAGCTGGTCCGTCAGGATATTTTTAAACCCCGGGTGATTTCAGATTATTATTTTTTAAAATGTTTGATTTTTGCCAAAGCCAACCTTGATGAAGATGAATTTTCACTTTATTCCAAGTTGTTCCATATTATTAACGATTCTCTCCCAAAACCCGATTTGTTCGTTTATTTGTACCATTCCATCGAACGACTCCAGGAAAACATCAAAAAGCGAGGGCGAACGTTTGAACAAAATATTACCGATGACTACCTGATAAAAATACAAACCGGCTATTTCGATTTCATAAAGCAGGTAGATGATTTAAGGGTGTTAATTATTGATGTCAATAATATTGATTTTGCAAATAATCCAAAGCATTATAAACAAATAGTGGATATTATCAATCGACCTTATGATAAAGGAATAACGAGAATTACTGCTTAGAATTGACACTAAATTAGTATGAATAAGGATATAAAATAAAATAAAAGCTTTCTTTGTTTGAAAATTTAATTATTTTTGCACCTTATTCCAAAAAATTAGAAATAGAAAACTAAGAACAAACAAAAAACTAAAATGAAAAATCAAACTTTTAAATCTTTATCTTTAGCAGTTGCCACAGTAGTTGCATTTTCAGGATGTAACGGCCTTGGCAAATTGGTAAAAAACGCTGACAAAATTACTTACAAAGTAACCCCTGACCCTATGCAAATGCATGGCGACAGTGTAGGTGTAAGTATTTCAGGCACCTACCCTGCAAAAATATTCCCTAAAAAGGCAACAGTTACAGTTACTCCTTACATCAAATATGCTGGTGGAGAAAAAGCACTTAAACCGGTTGTTTTAGTTGGTGAAAAATCAGATGCAAAAGGTCAGAAAATAAGTAACTCCAAAGGAGGTTCTTTTAATTATACTTCAGATAAAGTAGCTTATATGCCTGAGATGAAGGTAGCTACTTTGGAATTAAGAGCTACTGGTGCTGTTAAGTCCAAATCTAAAGATTTGCCGGCTAAAAAAGTAGCTGATGGAACCATCATTACTCCTTTATTGGTTAGAAATGACGAAAAACCATTAATGGCAAAAGATAATTTCCAGAAAACCATTCCTCGTTCCATCAGTGCAAGTATGTATTTCGTGATTAACCAATCACAGGTTCGTGCTACTGAGTTAAAAAGCGATGAAATGAAAGCCTTCAAAGATTTTATTACAAAAGGTACTGCTAAAAATTACGCATTCAAACCAATGAATATTTCTGCTTATGCTTCTCCGGATGGAGAATTAGCGATTAACTCTCACCTTGCTGAAGACCGTGCTAAAGAAACTGTTAAGTCTTTGATGGATTGGGCGGATGATAAATTGAATCCTAAAGATAAAAAAGACAAAACTGTAAACTTTGCACCAGGAACAGCAAAAGAATATTACAACACTGTTACTACTGCTGAAGATTGGGATGGTTTCAAAAAAGCAATGGAAGCTTCTTCTTTAAAAGACAAAGATTTAATTTTACGTGTGTTAAGCATGTATCCTGATGGACCTACCCGTCAGAAAGAAATTAAAAACCTTGCAAAAACATGGGTAGAAGTAGCTGATAAAATTTTACCAAGATTACGTAGAAGTGTTCTAACTTTAAATGCTGACGAAAACAGCCGTACCGATGCTCAGATCACTGCAGCACTTACCGCTTCTCCTGATAGCTTATCTGTTGAGGAAATGCTTTATGGTGCTACTTTAACTAACGATTTGAATACTAAATTATCTATCTATAAAACAGCTGAAGCTAAATACGGTCAGGATTGGAGATGTGCTAACAATGTTGGTTACATTTATATTATGCAAAATAAATTAAATGATGCAGAAGCAGAATTTAAAAAAGCAGATGGTCTTTCAGCTAATAACCCTATTGTAAAAAACAACTTAGGTATTTGTGCTCGTTGGAAAGGAGATAGAAAAGCTGCAATGGATTTATATAAATCTGCAACTGCTGCCGGAACAGAACCTACTTACAACATGGGAATCATCGAAATTCAAAATGGTAACTATGCAGCAGCTGTTTCTGATTTTGGAACTAACCAAACATTCAATATGGCTTTAGCTACTTTGTTAAATGGAAACAACGAAGGTGCTATGGCAACCATTGATAATTCGCCAACCAAAGAGGATGCAATTTCTTTTTATTTAAAAGCAGTTGCTTCTGCCCGTCAGGGGAAAGCAGAAGGAGTAGTTAACAATTTAAGAACTGCTATTCAAAAAGATGGTAGCCTTAAAGCAATGGCTAAAGATGACGCAGAATTTATTAAATTCCGTGACAATGCAGACTTTAAAGGTATGACTAACTAAAATTAATATAGAGTTAACACAAGAAAAAACGTTCCGCAAATTTGCGGAACGTTTTTTGTTTATAGCTATGTGAATATGTTATTTGTTTAATTCGTTTTATATTCTAAAAAATCAATAAATTTGCTTATTACTAAAAAATAAAACCATGAAAAAAAGAAACAACTACTACTTCTTAAAAGGATTCCTTTTCTCTCTTTTTGCTTTAACTTTTTCATCTAACTCATTTGCCCAGGAAGGTAAACAACCACCTCCAATAGATAGCGCTCAGGCTGCTACATATTATGTAGAAATGAAAGGAACCATCAATCGTTTTGTTCCCGAAGCCGAACAGGGGGAAAAACTTCCACCTTTGGGTGGCGCATCCGTTCAAGTGTTTTATGGAACTACAGAATATACCACTGCACTTACTACTGAAAAAGGAAAGTGCTCTTTCAAACTTCCACTTAATAGAACTTTTAAAGTACTGGTTTCTAAATATGGTTATGTGCCGAAATTTTTCGAAGTAAATACCAAGGTACCTCCTCAAAATCTAGGAACCTATACTTTTAATTTTGATGTTGATCTTTTCGAAGAAATTAAAAAACTCGATGTATCCGTGCTAAAAAAACCTATTGCTAAGGTAACTTTCGATGTTATCTATACCCGCTTTCAGTACGATGAAAGTTATACAGGGCGTATCAATTTTGACATCAAGAAGATGTATAAAAACTATTTCCTGCTTCAAAAACAACAATCCGATTCAATTGCTAAGTTCAAAAGTGGAGGTGGAAGTGAGCCTGCAAAACCTGCTGACCCAAAGGACCCAAAAAATAAAACAACAGGACCTGCTAAAGGAACGCCAACAAAAAAGAAATAGAACTTATTTAATCATGAATAATGAGTTATTAAATCCCGTTCTTAAAAGAACGGGATTTTTTATTAGGTATAACCCATAATTCATAACTCTTTAAATAATTCATAATTTCAAAAACAAATCCCAAATCACAATACCCGCACTTACAGAAATATTTAACGAATGTTTTGTCCCCTGTTGAGGTATTTCTATCACACCATCACATATATCCACCACTTCCTGTCCCACGCCTTTTACTTCATTTCCAAATACCACCGCCATTTTTCTTTCTTTTTGAGGAATAAAATTATTCAGCATCACAGCCTTTTCTGCTTGTTCAATAGCATATACCAGGAAGTTATTTTGTTTCAATTCTTCTGCAGCCTCCAGAGTAGTTTTAAAATACTTCCATTTAACGCTCTCTGTTGCACCTAATGCTGTTTTCTGAATCTCCGTATTAGGCGGACAACCGGTTATTCCACATAAATAAACCGCCTCTACCAAAAATGCATCCGCTGTGCGAAACACCGACCCTACATTATTCAGGCTTCTTACATTATCCAATACTATTATTAAAGGAGTTTTATCCGATTGTTTAAATTCATCCACCGACTTCCTGTCCAGTTCTTCGTTAAGTAGTTTTCGCATCTATTTTATATTTTATACCTCCGAATGCGCTCCAGACGCATTTGGAGGTATATCTTTTTTAATTTCCTAAAGAGTAAACAGCAAAATTAACATCATTATAAACAGTTTTAAAGGATTTTGATAAATCAACCAATGGTAGATTATTTTTATCTATAAATACATATTTACATCCTTGCAATTTTATCGAATCTATTGTTGTTAAGTTTGAAATGTCTGAGTTAGACAAACTCCACCCCCTGCGGTTCAAAAAATACATCACCTGTGGACTCTTATCTCCATTAATTGCAACTAAATCATTTTTAGCTGTTACTTTGTTTGCAACGGGTTCCATTTCCAGCTTGTATTTTTCCGAATCCCTTATCCTGAAATCATCCTGTTGGTTTAGTAAACCTTCAATCAATATAACTGTAATTAATACAATTCTTATTCTAACTTTCTTTATCTGTATAATTGCAAATCCTGTTATTAAGGCCATTATTGGTACGTATGGGATAATGTAATAACTATGTGTAGAAAAAACATAACCGGTTTTGCACATAAAGAGAAAGAAAATACCGGAAGCAATTACAAAAACTAAAACAAGAACTTTCTGTTTTTCTCTTATCATAAAATAAAGTCCTGCCAGGAACAAACCAAACGCAACAAAACTCTCTAAAGCAATAAAGTAAAACTTTTCAAATGTATCCGTAGCATAATTTATTAAATCCTTAAATCCTTCTAACAAACCTCTTGGAAAGTAAAGCTGAACCTTGTAAGTGGCCAGCAGATAGGGATCCCAATAGAAATACCAAATGCACATCACCAATAAAACAAACAAACCTCCTGCGGAAATGTATATTTTGTTCTTAACGGGTATTGTTTTATCAAACATTGGAATAGCCATTACGCTTAATAAATACACAGCAGGTATTTTGCACAAAACAGCTAACGAAGAAAGAATAATAAATAATAAAAGATGTACACGTTTGTTTTCATATAAATAGATCAATCCATAGTATATGCCAATAATAACAACAGAAATACAAAACGTATCAGGCATCGATTTCCTGCTGTGTGCAAACCAAAGGGAGGACAATAGAATAAGTACAGCATAAAATGCTAAAGATTCAGAAAAGAAACGTTTGATTATTTTATAAAAATAAAATATTCCAATGGATGAAATTACTAGATTTATTAGTCGACCGTACCAATGAGCATAACCAAATATCTTCGCTATTATGTAGATTAAATAATTAAACATCGGAAATTCAGTTGCCATTATTCCTGGTTTATTTCCATTTACATCAATTCGTGGATATAGAATATTATTATCAATTTGAAGGAAATTTCGTGCAATCATATTGGTCAGCGATTGTCTCCAGTTATGTCCCATTTCAAGGGGAGCATTGGTTATTCCATATAGGCGAAGAGTAAAAAAGAGCAGAATCCAGAAACGAATATCATTCAGCCAGTTTTCCTTTACATAAATTAACTTTTGTTTAAAATCCTTTCTCATCTCTTTCGGCAAAGCTAAAAACAATTCTAGCAAAACTATTTATTCCGGTACATATTATTTATCATTACTTTCGCTTCTGTTGAAATTCATTTATGTCCAAAAGAATAAACTGTATTTTTTAATCTTTATTGCCTGTATTGGTTTTTCTTATTAAGAATTATAATAATGCCCAAATCCTCAAAAATAATCTTCATCATCATTTCCATTGCCTGGTTTCTGTTAAGCAGCAATCAGAAAAACTGGTCGCGAGACCAGGTAAAGTCTGATGTAGTAAGTTATTACAGTTATCTCCCTGCTGTATTTATTGATGGTGATATTACCTTAGGTTTTCTTAATGTCCCGAATGCTCAATGGAAGGGCAGGTATTGGGCAGCAACCACTCCAAATGGAAAACACATAATAAAAACAACCATGGGGGCAAGCGTTATGTATCTTCCATTTTTTCTCATCGCCCATTATGTGGTAGCACCTTTGGGTGGCTACGTTCGCAATGGATATACCGAGGCATATCAGGCTTGTCTTGCTTTTGGCAGTTTCATTTATCTTCTTTTAGGCTTGCTTTTCCTGCGAAAAACACTCTTACTCTTTTATACCGAAAAAATAGCAATGACTGTTATTATATCAATATATTTTGGTACTAATCTTTTGTGGTATTCCTATGGCGAAGCTTTAATGGCGCACGAATACATATTTTGCCTCGTTTCATTGATGATTTATTTTACCATAAAATGGTACGAAGCTCCAACCGTTAAATATTCCATCTTCCTTGCCTTAGCTTGCGGAATGATAATATTAGTTCGCCCGGGCGATTTATTACTTTGTTTGTTTCCATTGTTATATGGACAATTAAATAAAGATTATCTCCGTCAAAAACTAACGATACTGAAACAGCAATGGCCTAAAATAGTTTTAATTGTTTCTATCGTTCTTATCATCCAACTTCCTCAATTAGTATATTGGAAAGTAATCACAGGTCAATGGCTTTATAATTCATATACTGGCGAAAACTTCTATTGGAACCATCCTCACATTATCGAAGGTCTTTTTGGATACAGAAAAGGCTGGCTGCTTTATACGCCAATGATGGCATTTACAGTAATTGGTTTTTTCTTTATTAAAAACAAAGCAAAAAATTTCACACCCTTTTTTCTAATAATCATACCCCTGTTTCTGTATATTTTATTTTGTTGGTGGAGTTGGTGGTACGGAGGTTCGTTTGGCATGCGTCCGCTTATCGATATGTATCCCATTTTCGCAATTCCCATGGGCGCCTCCTTTGCATTTTTAATGAGTAAATCTTTTACAAAAATGATTACAATTTCTTTAATAATATTTTTTATAGCTTTAAATATGCTCCAAACCTACCAGTACAACAATTTTATACTCCATTACGATTCAATGACCCGTGAATCTTACTGGCAAATTTTCGGAAAAGTAGAAAAGCCAGACCATTGGTGGGAAAAATTACATTTCCCAGATGCCGTCCGTTCCGTAAAAGGATTACCGGAAACATACACTAAGGAAGAACTATTTTCAGGTACCTATATTCTCCGAACGGAAAAAAACAAACTAATTGCCACCGACACAACCAACATCATTGAAATCGAAAATTACGATTGGAATGTATCGGAACATTTCAAATTTATCCTTTCAAAAGAGAATAAAATTATACTTCTTGCACCCAACAAAAAATACGTCACAATAACCCCTGAAAACAAATTGTTGGCCAATACTGCATCCGCTGAGAATGCCACCGGGTTTGATTTAACCCTTATAAACGATAACAAAATCCAATTAACTTACGGAAATTATAAAAAAATGTTCCGGGTTTATATGAGTCAATAAAAGGAAACGATACCACCAAAACTTCCCCATTAGCATTTAATTCATTGTTTATCAGTACTTTTATTCACTTTTCACCTTTCTATAGACGGTTACCCCCCATACCATAAACCATTACCCCCCATACCATAAACCATTACCCCCATACCGTAAACCATTTCCCCCCATACCATAAACCATTACCCCCTTACCGTAAACCATTTCCCCCCATACCTTAAACCATTACCCCTCCTTCATATTTTGTAACCCTATCTACTATAAACAGTAATTTTATCATAAACACATCTTCACCCTTATTCCTTATTACAATCAATTCCGCCAACTTTACAATTCATTTCCTTAAAATTGACAACCCCATCATGCAAAATACTTCGAGCATTTTAATCCTAATTGGCGAAGCCAATCAAAATCTTATTTTATCCTAAATAATCATATAAAATCCGCGTTCCCATCATACCCAACTTTCATCCGTCATCCAACACGAGTCATCGGTCAAAAGGTTTCGGGCATCCTTAATCCTAATTGGCGAAGCCAATCAAAATCTTATTTTATCCTAAATAATCATATAAAATCCGTGTTCCCATCATACCCAACTTTCATCCGTCATCCAACATGAGTCATTCTTCAAATGGTTTCGGGCATCCTTAATCCTAATTGGCGAAGCCAATCAAAATCTTATTTTATCCTAAATAATCATATAAAATCCGCGTTCCCATCATACCCCAACTTTCATCCGACCACCCAATAACTTGTTAAAAACTTTCCCCTCCCCATCTTCAACCCTTTTGTATTTTTACCACCATGGCAATGAAAAACCGCAGCATGATTAAAAGCGCAACATCCGAGGTGGAAACACCCCTGATGAAGCAGTACAACACAATTAAAGGAAAATACCCGGATGCCTTGCTGCTCTTTCGTGTAGGCGATTTTTACGAAACATTTGGTGCAGATGCAGTTAAAACAGCCAATATCCTGGGTATTGTGCTTACCAAGCGTGCCAACGGCTCAGCAGCTTATATCGAACTGGCAGGTTTTCCTCACCATTCATTAGATTCCTATCTTCCAAAACTAGTTCGTGCCGGTCAACGCGTTGCCATCTGCGACCAATTGGAAGATCCTAAACTAACCAAAACAATAGTAAAAAGGGGAGTAACCGAATTAATCACTCCGGGAGTATCTTATAATGACAAGGTTTTTGATAATAAATCCAATAATTTTCTTGCATCTGTTTACATCCCCTCTAGAGAGGGGGCAGGGGGTGTGTCAGAAAATTCCGGTATTTCCTTCCTCGATGTATCCACCGGTGAATTTTTTGTTGCTCAGGGAAACCTCGAATACATTGACAAATTGCTACAAAGTTTTCGCCCCAACGAAGTATTGTTCCAGAAAAACAAAAAGAAAGCCTT
Organism: Bacteroidota bacterium; assembly: GCA_947479085.1. Taxonomy (GTDB): domain Bacteria; phylum Bacteroidota; class Bacteroidia; order 2-12-FULL-35-15; family 2-12-FULL-35-15; genus 2-12-FULL-35-15. The sequence continues at coordinate 79,919 of CANJYB010000013.1, forward strand.
TGTAGAAAATTTCGGAGAAAAGTTTTACATCTATGGAATAGACGATTGGGCCTTTGCTTCCGACTTTGGCACCAACACTTTATTAAAACATTTTGAAGTCAATTCCTTAAAAGGTTTTGGTATCGAAAGCATGGAAGCCGGCATTATTGCTGCTGGTGCAGCGTTGCATTACCTTGCCGAAACTGCCCACGATAAGGTAAAACACATTTCCACCATCTCCCGTATTGAAGAAGAAAAACACGTATGGCTCGACAGGTTTACCATTCGTAACCTCGAATTATTCGGGTCTTATAACGAAAATGCCAAAACATTAATAGATGTCATCGATCAGACCGTTTCTCCTATGGGCGGAAGAATGATGAAACGATGGCTCGCTTTGCCTTTAAAAGACAAAGCTCCCATTGAAGAAAGGTTGGACATAGTGGATTATTTTTTATCCAAACAGGAATTTACAGAAACCATTGTTGAGCAGATTTCGTTGATTGGCGATTTGGAGCGCATCATCTCCAAAGTAGCCACTGCCCGTATTTCTCCAAAAGAAGTAGTACAACTAAAACGGGCATTGACTGCAATAGAACCTATTAAAACGGCCTGCGAAAATTCGAATAATAAATCATTGCAGAAAATTGCTGAACAGCTTAATCCCTGCAAATCGGTTATCGAGCGCATCGAAAAGGAAATGATGCCCGACCCTCCTTACCTTGTTAATAAAGGAAATGTAATTGCCAATGGGGTAAATGAAGAACTGGATGAATTAAGAAGAATCTCCGGTTCTGGAAAGGATTTTTTATTGCAAATACAGCAACGCGAATTAGAACGGACTGGTATTACTTCGCTCAAAGTAGCTTTTAATAATGTGTTTGGCTATTATCTCGAAGTTACCAATTCGCATAAAAGCAAAGTGCCTGCCGATTGGATGCGCAAGCAAACCCTCAGCAATGCCGAACGTTACATTACTCCTGAATTGAAGGAATACGAAGAAAAAATATTAGGTGCCGAAGAAAAAATACTGGCATGGGAAGTAAAATTGTTTTCCGAACTGGTTATTTCCTTAATGGATTTTATTCCTGTCATCCAGTTGAATGCCTCCTTAATTGCCCGTTTGGATTGTCTGCTTTCATTTGCCACCATTGCACAAAAAAACAATTATGTTCGTCCGCATATTCTGGAAAACGATACACTGGATATAAAAGACGGTCGCCACCCGGTTATTGAAAAGCAATTGCCAATAGGAGAGGAGTACATTGCCAACGATGTGTATCTTGATAATGAAAAGCAACAAATCATCATTATCACCGGACCCAACATGTCCGGTAAATCTGCTTTGTTGCGCCAAACCGCATTAATTGTTTTGATGGCACAGATGGGAAGTTTTGTTCCTGCAAAGCATGCTAACCTGGGTTTGGTTGATAAAGTATTTACGAGGGTAGGAGCGTCCGATAATATTTCTTCAGGCGAATCTACATTTATGGTAGAGATGAACGAAACAGCAAGCATCCTGAATAATCTTTCGAACCGAAGTTTAATTTTGCTGGATGAAATAGGTCGCGGAACGAGCACTTATGACGGTATTTCCATAGCCTGGGCTATTGCCGAATACATCCATCAAAATCAATCACGAGCAAAAACATTATTTGCCACCCATTATCATGAGTTAAACGAGATGACCAACTCCATGCCGAGAATAAAGAACTTTAATGTTTCTGTAAAAGAAGTTGGCAATAAAGTATTGTTCATGCGTAAACTGGTGGCTGGTGGCAGCGAACATAGTTTTGGTATTCATGTGGCCAAGATGGCTGGTATGCCAAGAAAAGTTTTGGACAGAGCAAACGAAATTTTAATTCAACTTGAAAAAACAAAAGATTCTGGAGGAAGACAAGAGCTGGGCACTAATAACCAACAACCAACAACTAATCATAAAGAGGGTTGGAAACCTGCGACAGAAAGCAAACAACAAACAATTGATAATGTTCAACTAAGTTTCTTTCAACTGAATGATCCGGTATTAGAAAATATAAAAGAGGAATTACAAAAAACAGATATTAATACATTAACCCCGGTGGAAGCGTTAATGAAATTAAACGAAATTAAAAAAATGATAGGCGGTTAAATCCCTTCAAATTGGGGTTCCCAGGCAAAGTATAATTCTTTCAGGTATTTATTTTCTTCCACTGTCAGCTTTTTATCAGCCATTACAGTTTTTACTGCATAGTTAAGAAAATCAATACGTTCCTGCTCATTCGAGTCTTCATAAAAATCATTCATTGCATTATTAAAATGTAAAAAATAATCTTCTTTCGGAAGAGCGCTTAATACCTCCATTTCGTTATCAAGGTTGAAACGGATAGGAAACGCATCTTTCAGATAGTTGGCTATTACTAAGCCTTCAGACGGGTCGAATTCCCCATCTACCTGCGACAGTATAACCAACATGTGGTAGCCTGCCATTACTTTGTTTAGTTTTATCATTGATGGAATTTTAATTGATAGGATAAATGTACAAACTTTAAATTAAATAACAACATGATTTTTATCAACTATTAAATTATAGGAATTATTACAAATAATTTTGTCGGTTTGAAAATTTACTTACTTTTGCAATCCGAAATTTAAGCGAAAGTAGCTCAGTTGGTAGAGCGCGACCTTGCCAAGGTCGAGGTCGCGGGTTCGAACCCCGTCTTTCGCTCCAAGAGAAGTCCTTCTCTTTAAAGAGAGGGATTTTTTTTGATAGTTAAAATGCCGTGTGGACAAGTTGTCCATTAAATGCCCAGGTGGTGGAATTGGTAGACACGCAGGACTTAAAATCCTGTATTCATTGCGAATGTATCGGTTCAAGTCCGATCCCGGGTACCAAGAGAGACAAACTAAAAAGTTTGTCTCTCTTTTTTTTTGAAGTATACAGTATAGAATTTTTTAGCAGAAAAGGAGTAAATAATGTAAACAACAAATTCCATCAAAGTTGTTTAAATAAAAAAGCCCCAATGGGGCTTTTTATTTAGCGAAAAGGGGAGTTGACAGGCTGTCCGCCCAGGCGGATATGAATAGTGCCTTCAAACATCTGAGCTACTTCGCCATATTATTATAGTTGAAAGCTTTCCTCCTTATCAGAAACAAATCCATTAATTTCTGAAAAATGAGAATTAATCCATATTCTCGCATTCCCTGTTTTTAGATATTTTTCTCTTGCCAAAGCATCATTTTTAGAATCGAAGAATTCCACATGAATGACTTTCCAAGGTCTGAATCGGCAGGTAAAACCTTTGTTTCCGTTATTATGCCAGAAAAAACGTTGAATTAAATTGGAAGAATATCCGGTATAGAATTTTTTAGCAGTAAATGAGTATAATATGTAAACAACAAATTCCATCGAAGTTATTTAAATAAAAAAAGCCCCATGGGGCCTTTTTTGTGTAGCGAAAAGGGGAGTTGAACCCCTGACCTCAGGGTTATGAATCCTGCGCTCTAACCATCTGAGCTACCTCGCCATATTATTATTTTAGTAGAACCCCTGTCCGCCCAGGCGGATATGAATCCTGCGCTCTCACCATCTGAGCTACCTCGCCATGTTTATTGGTCTCATAAAGACCAATCTCAAAATAAAACCTTCTGATAAACAATATTTTAAGGCTCAGAAGAGCTGATTAACATTGGTTTTTAAATTTTGAGGGCGCAAATATACAGTTTATATTTTCATATATAAAAATGGTTTTTAATAAATATTATCTATTTTATCGGGGAAGTGATACAATTTTTTATATATATTGCGTCACAATTGTTTTAATACGTAATTAAAATGAGCAAAAAAACAACTAAAAAAAAGAAGCTGGTAAAAGTTACCAAGCCTTTAAAGTCACAAGTCGCGAAACAAAAAGCGAAGAAGACGAAATCTGATAAAGAAAAACTTTCAAAAAAAACGGTCGTTAAAAAGCCGGCAAAAGAAATAGTGAAGAAAAATTCAAAAGAAAAAAAAGCAGTTAAGAAGGATCAAAAAGTAGTTTCAAAAAAAATTGTTCCTTCTTCTAAAAAAGACAATAGCAAGAAAGCAGTTAAAAAGGAGAAACCTCTTAAAAAAGTTGCGCCAAGCAAAATAGCCTCTAAATCACTTGTTAAGGAAAAAACTGCTAAAAAGGATGTAGTTGTTTCGAAAAAGCCTAAGGCTGAGAAAGAAATTAAATCAAAAAAATTATTGCTGGACGATTCCGATTTTTCGGATATGGATTCTTTTGATGATGCAAAGAAAAAACCGAAAAGGAGAAAAGGGGGAAGAAAAAAGAAAAACAAGGGGGGAGATGATGATGAACCGGAAATTATGCATGACGAATTGGTTGAACAATTAATCCGTTCAACTAAAAAACTACGTGCTCAGCCAAAGAAACCTAGGATATTAAAAACTTTTACAAATCCTATGGCTTCCTTATCCGTTGCGCCTGCGGATGATAAAGATAAAAAAGCAGCAGCTCTTCCTAAAAAGGAACCAAAAGGAAAATTTACGTTGGAATATGTTATGAATACCTCCGTTGGTATTCTCTACGAATTTCTTACTTCTCCTTCCGGTTTGATGGAATGGTTTGCTGATGACGTGAGCATACATGATGGCATTTTTACTTTTGTTTGGGATGGAAGCGCTCAAAAAGCAAAGCTTCTTGGTTTTAAGGAAAATGAATATGTACGCCTTCAATGGTTAGATAAACCTGCCGGAACTTTTTTCGAATTCCGCATCCAGGTGGATAAAATAACAAATGATGTTTCCCTTATGGTAACTGATTTTGCTGATGAGGCTTCTGATTTGGATACCTCCAGAAGACTTTGGGATAGCCAGATGGATCAATTGTTAAATGTTATAGGTTCTTATTAATAAATATTAGTAGTATAGTTTTATTAATACTGCTAATTTTGCGGGTGAAAACTTTATCGTGTGAAAGCCTTTTTTAAAACTAATTTCTACTTTCTTTTTCCATACCTTGTTTTTGTTCTATTTGGTATCATTTGGATAATCAGAGATTCGAAAGCAGAAAAGCACCTAGAGTTTAATTCGTTTCACAATTCTTTTTTCGATTCCTTTTTCTATTACTTTACTTTTCTGGGAGATGGCTTTACTGCTGCACTTGTCATAATAGTTCTTTTAACCGTTAATATAAGAATTGGATTGTTTGCCGGATTATCGAATATTATTTCGGCTTTAGTTACCCAGCTTCTCAAACATACCTTATTTGCTGATGTAGTTCGTCCAAAGAAATTTTTTGAAGGTATGCATGATTTGTACTTTATACCCGGAGTAGATAATTATTTGTATAACAGCTTCCCTTCAGGGCACAGCACTTGCGCCTTTTCTTTATATTTAGCTTTATCATTAATTACAGAAAACAAAATATTAAAATTAATATTCTTTACAATTGCGGGCCTTGTTGGATATTCACGCATATATTTGTCTCAGCATTTTTTCGAGGATGTTTATGCTGGTTCTATTGTAGGAGTTGTTTTTACGTTATTAGTTTATTATTTGATGACAAAAATAAAACGCGATTGGATGAACAGGTCCTTAATTAAAATTTCAGGAAATTAATGAATTCAACAGTTCTTAGGAATAATATTTTTATTGCAGCGGCAGCTTTTTTATTGTTTGTTCCTTTTTTAGGTGCGGTGCATTTATTTGATTGGGACGAAATCAACTTTGCTGAATGTGCCCGTGAAATACTGGTTACTCATGATTATTTTTCGGTGAAAATTAATTTTCAGCCTTTTTGGGAAAAGCCTCCTGTGTTTATCTGGATGCAGGCCTTGTCCATGTCGGTTTTTGGTATTAATGAATTTGCAGCTCGATTACCAAACGCCATTTGTGGAATTATTACCCTTTTAGTTTTATTTAATATCGGAAGAAAATTAGTTGATGAACGTTTTGGTTTAATTTGGGTGCTGGCCTATGCAGGCTCGTTACTGCCTCATTTTTATTTCAAATCAGGAATTATTGATCCATGGTTTAATCTTTTTATTTTTTGTGGATTCTATTATTTTATTTTGTTTACCAATAATAAAAATACCAGATTACTTATCTTATCAGCGCTTTTTATCGGGTTAAGTGTTTTAACTAAAGGGCCTGTAGCGGCTTTGGTATTTGGTTTATGTTTGGGTGTTTATTGGATAATAAAGCGATTTCAACCTGTTTTAAATATAAAAGAGATTCTGATTTACATTTTAGCTGTTGCTACAGTAGGGGGGCTCTGGTTTCTCATGTTAGTATTAACAGGTAACACAAGTATCATAAAAGAATTCTTTTTATACCAGGTCAGGTTGTTTAATACTCAGGATGCTGGGCATGGTGGGCCATTTTATTATCATTGGTTGGTTTTGCTAATCGGATGTTTTCCGGTTTCTGTTTTTGCGCTGCGAAGTTTCAGGAAAAGCAGTTTCGATACCCCATATCAAAAACATTTTAAATTATGGATGATGATTCTGTTTTTTGTAGTGTTGATTTTATTTAGCATCGTTAAAACTAAAATTGTTCATTATTCTTCCTTGTGCTATTTCCCTTTAAGTTTTATGGGTGCCTATGTAATTTACAAGCTGATTAATCTGGAAATGCAATGGAAAAAAATAACAACAATTTTACTCATTAGTATTTCTGGAATATTAGGAATCATACTATTAGCGTTACCTTTCGTTGACAAATACAAGCAAAGTATTATTTCATCCAATCTGATTGAAGATAGCTTTGCAATTGAGAATTTGAAAGCCAATGTTCATTGGTCGGGTTTCGAAGGGATAATTGGAGTGTTATTAATAGCTGGGGTAGGAGTGATGCTGGTTTTAATTAAGCTTAAAAAATCAGTACAAGGAATCGCAGGGCTTTTTGTTATTAGTCTTGTAGTTGTTAATTTGACGGCTTTAATTATTGCTCCTAAAATTGAGCAATATTCTCAGGGAGCAGCAATAGAATTTTATCAGTCATTAAGAGGCAAAGATTGTTATGTAGAAACTTATGGATATAAAAGTTATGCCAACCTTTTTTATTCTGACAAACCGAATCCGATTAATAGAAACAGTTTAGACATGGACTGGTTGCTTCGCGGAAAGATAGATAAACCGGCCTATTTTGTTTGCAAAAACATAGACTCGGAGGAAATGGAGAAAAGATACGAGGAATTAAAGGAGTTATACAGAAAAAACGGATTTGTGTTTTTGGTAAGAATCCCCAAAAAATAAACTTATTTTTTCCTGGTATAAATTGGGCTTTTGTTCAATCCCATTTTATAGAAAAAATGTTTGAAAGAAACATTTAATACTCCCATTCCATACTTCATACTTCTGCTGAAATTAATAGAAGAGGCATCGGGAAAATACTTCGTAGGGCAGGTAATCTCGGCAATTTCAAAACCAGCCATAAAAATCTGGGAAATCATTTCATTGTCAAAAACAAAATCATCATTGTTTGCTTCATAATTAACAGTTTCCAATACTTCCCTTGAAAAAGCACGATAACCGGTGTGGTATTCAGAAAGCTTCTGGTTAATTAATATGTTTTGTGAAAGTGTCAGGCATCGATTGAAAATATACTTATACATTGGCATTCCACCTTTTAGTGCACCTTTCCCTAATATCCGGGACCCAAATACTACGGGATATAAATCATTGGCAATTATATGAGCCATCGAATGAATAAGTAACGGAGTGTATTGATAATCGGGATGCAACATAATTACTATGTCTCCACCAAGTTCCAATGCTTTGTCGTAACACGACTTTTGATTACCTCCGTAACCCCTGTTTTTCTGATGTTTGATGATGTGTTTTATTCCAATTCGGGTAGCTACTTCCACAGTATCATCCTTGCTCACATCATCCACCAACACCACTTCGTCCACTATATCAAAAGGAATTTCATTATAGGTTTTTTCAAGTGTCTGGGCTGCATTGTATGCAGGAAGCACCACCACAATTTTTTTGTTTTTTATCATCGCAGGGGCAAAAGTAAGAAAATATATTAATTGTGTTTAATAGTGAATTGTTTTATCAATGACTGAAAATGCCGAGAAGGAAAATACTTTGGCTTATTTCGTGTTTGCTGGAATGGATACAAAGAAGAAAAAATGAATATAGAAAGTGATTGATTTGTGAAAAAAGTCACAATAAGTCAGGGGTGAATCAACATTTGTAGTAAGATAATGATGATTGATTGGCCGGAATCAACCTTAGGGGTAAAAGGACCCTGCCCGCAAACGTTTGGGATAGCATTTCCTTTTTCGGAAACCCGCCCGGAAACGTTCGGGATAGCATTTCCTTTTTCGGAAACTCGCCCGCAAACGTTTGGGATAGCATTTCCTTTTTCGGAAACCCGCCCGGAAACGTTCGGGATAGCATTTCCTTTTTCGGAAACCCACCCGCAAACGTTTGGGATGGTATTTCCTTTTTCGGAAATCATGATTGTTATACCAGGAGTCAGTCTTCGAGGTATTAGATTCATGATTGTTTTGCCAATAATTATCCTTAAGGGTGAAATAATTATAAAAGGAAGAAACAAAAATCTTTTCGCTCTTTTATAGGAGTAATGAAATACATAATAAATAAGGTAAAAAGAATATTCAGAAATCAACATTTATTGCCTTAATAATTGTTTTATAAAAAATCGCTACATTTACATCGATTTAATAATACCTTTTATGCTTTTTAAGCGAATACTTACTTTGTTCCTTATTATTAATAGTTCCCTCATCATTGGACAAACTATTCAGAGGGAAAGCCATTTCAGTTCTGCCGGTAATTATTCAAATAATGCCGGAATAATATTGCAATCGAACATTGGTGAGATGATGATTACTACCGAAAATAATGGTCAGAACATGTTTATACAGGGATTTGTTCAGCCTGAACCGGTTATACTTACTTCTATTCCTTCCCTTTCCGGAATGGGAGGGAGCGTATATCCTAATCCGGTTATCAATAATCTTGTTGTACAGATTTATTTTGCAGATTGTTCAGATTTAAAAATAGAAGTTTTTGATGTATTAGGTAAAAAGCAGCTTTTTAAAAGAGAAGAAAATCAGTTCAACGGATATGTAAATTATGAATTGAATTTCCAGTCCTTTTCTGCCGGAATTTATTTTGTTAGAGTTGTTTCAGAAAGAAATCAATTTAATAAGACCTTTAAGATTAATAAAATATAACCATGAAGTATATTACAAAACACTTTATATTTATTTTTCTTTTTTGTTTTTTTCTTAATGGTTCATTTGTTTCCTTTGCTCAATCTGTTCCACAGGGTTTCAATTATCAAACTACTATAAGAAATAATATTGGTGTGATTTTACCAAATCAATCCGTACGCCTGGAATTTTCATTTTATTCAGGAGCAGGGGGCACTTTATTGCAGTGGCAGGAAACTCAGTTGGTCACCACAGATATTTACGGGCAGGTAAAAATGACAATTGGGATAGGAGCCAGTACCGGGGCGGGCGCGATTTCAGCATTCAATCAGATAAACTGGACAGGAGGCGTTTATTATTTAAAAGTATCAATGGATGCAAGCGGGGGAAATAATTTTACAGATATAGGCACTGCTCAATTATTCTCGGTACCTTATGCATTTTATGCTCATTCCGCAAATTCGTTAAATAATATGAGTCTTGCAGAAATGCAGGATGTGGATACCACCGGACTGTTAACAAACAAAGTACTAAAATACAATGGCACTTATTGGGTTCCCGGAAATGATAATCATCATGATACTGTTTCTTTTTCTTATAATGCAGGAAATTCTCACCTTACAGATACGGCTTATTACGTTTACAGTAATATTGTGCCCGATACGGTTTACTTTTCATATAATTCAGGTAACACTGTTTATGCAACCAGTTCAGGCTTTTCTACAAATTCATTAAATGCGAATTACGCTGATACTGCCATTTATGCCTTAAATGTTACTTCGGCCATTTGGTCATTAACCGGTAACTCCATTGGTGTTGCCGCTAATTTCCTTGGAACAAATGATGTAAATGATTTGGTTTTTAAAACAAACAATACTGAAAGATGGAGAGTGAAAAACACAGGAAATGTTTCTGTTGGAAATAATGTAAATAACGGGAGATTTGCTTTTTCGGGTAATGATGGAATACTTGCTACCGGAACTTTGGGACTTACCACTTCTCCATCGGTATATGGTTCCGGAACAAGAATGATGTGGTATCCGGCCAAGGCCGCTTTCAGGGCAGGAGGGATAAGTGGTAACTTATGGGATACGGCAAATGTCGGAAAATATTCGTTTGCCGCTGGATATAATAATAAAGCAGGAAACTATTCTTTTGCTGCAGGGTTTGGTTGCAGTGCCGGTGATTTTGATATGGCCATCGGGCGAAAGAACCAGGTTACCCCGACAGGAGCTTTTGCTTCCGGAGGAAACATTACAGCTGTGGCATTAGGAGATAGCTGCACAGCAGGGGCTCAACGTTCTGTTTCAATAGGTAGGGGAAATGTTACTTCTGCATCCACAGCAGTTGCATTAGGTACCAATTGTAAATCGTTGGGAATTGTTTCATTAACCATTGGTAACAATAATACGGCTAACGGACATTATTCAACAGCTATCGGAAATCATGCAGTTACAGCATCAAATGCTTATGGTTCTTTTATGTTTGCAGATAATTCAACTTCAGCAGTTGCAATAAATAGTACACCAAAATCATTTCATGTAAGGGCGGATAGTGGAGTAGTTTTTTACACAGACCCTTTATCTACTATGGGAGTACGTGTATTTGGAGGAGGAGGCAGTTGGTCAAATGTTTCAGACAGAACAAAAAAGGAAAACTTTAAAGTAGAAGATTGCGAAGCCATACTAAAAACAATAATAAAATTAAAAATTACAAGCTGGAATTACAAATCGCAAAATGATAATATCCGTCATATAGGACCAATGGCTCAGGATCTTTACGGTGCATATCATTTCGGTGAAAGCAGACAATCAATTACTACCACTGATATGGATGGAATAATACTATCAGGAATAAAAGCATTAAATACCAGGTTGAATCATCTTCAGGATTTTAAAAATGTGGATGAACTTAAAAGTGAAATTCAGGAAGAGGAAAAAGGTTTGGATGAACTGAACAAGCGGTTGGATTTAATTGAAAATTCAGAAATAAAAAAATAGAAATATTGTTTGTAAAAAATATAAAATGAAAAAACAAATTACAAAAACCTACTTGCTGTTGCTTTTTTTGATAGCAAACGCATACTCTGGTTGGGCACAATCTGTTCCACAGGGTATCACTTACCAGGGATTAGCAAGGTATTCATCCGGTGCCATTATTTCCAGCCATTTAATTGGCGTTAAAATCGGAATTTATTCAACATCGGTTAATGGTCCTTTGCAATGGGAAGAAATTCATAATCCTACTACAAATTCTTTGGGTTTATTTTATTTTATTATCGGCCAGGGAGCATCTACCGGTGCAGGAGCACAGCCTTCCTTTTCTTCCATTAATTGGAGTTCGGCACCACATTTTATTAAAATAGCAATCGATTCTTCCGGTGGTTCCAATTATACAGATATTGATAACATGCAGTTCTGGTCGGTGCCTTATGCCATGAATGCTCAATCGGCCAATTCTGTGAATCAGACAATGCGATTGAATGACCTTATAGATGCTGATACTATTGGAGTAAACACAGGCTATTTATTGAAATGGAATGGCTCACTTTGGGTACCAGCTCCTGATAACAATTCGGATACTGCACTTTATTCTTATAATTCCTATCATTCTGTTACTTCCGATTCTGCATCTTATGCTGTAAATGTTTTATCCACAGTAGATACCGTATTATTTTCATATAATTCAGATTCTTCCCAGTTTGCAACTAATTCAACTAATTCCATTTATTCTCAAAACTCCAATTATTGCGATACCGCAACCTATGCTTTAAATTGCGGAGGTTCCAATTCAGGATGGAATTTGATGGGCAATGCAGGAACCAATGCAAATACTAACTTTATAGGTACCATTGATAATGCAGATTTTGTAATAAAATCCAATTCGGCAGAAAGGATGCGAATAACTGCAGCCGGTAGAACCGGGATTGGAACATCATTACCATTGGCATCATTACACATTGTTGGAAATGATGGTTTACTTGCCGAAGGAACCTTAGGAACAGGAGCAGCACCTCCAACAGGAGTAGGAGTAAGGCTGGTTTGGTATCCAAAGAAAGCAGCTTTCAGGGCAGGTGGTGTTGCTGCCACCGGAGCAATAACCTGTTGGGATGACTACAGGATAGGTAATTATTCGTTAGCAGGTAATTATAATACTGTTGCATCAGCCGACTATTCAACTTCTTTTGGGGCATATAGTACTGCCAGCGGAATGTATTCTTTTTGTGGTGGTTATACAAGCACTGCATCAGGAATAAGTTCGGTTGCTATTGGCAGTGTGTGTAATGCAACAGGACCCTATTCGATAGCAATGGGCAGAGGTGCTACTGCCGCGGATACAGGTTCTGTTTGTTTGGGTTATCATAGTTACGCTTATGGGAAATATGGTTTTGCATTTGGAAATTATGATACAGTATATGCAAATTCTTTTGCCTTTGGATATAAAGGAACGTCAAATCATCACACAGGTTGTTTTGTTTTTTCAGATTCTACCAATGTGCCAACAAGAAATACTAACAATAACCAATTTATGGTTAGGGCATCAGGAGGTACTATTTTATACTCTAATGCAGCTATGACTTCCGGTGTTTCATTACCTCCGGGAGGTGGTGCCTGGGCCAGTGTTTCTGACAGGAATAAAAAGGAAAATTTCAGGACAGAAAACAAGAATGATGTTTTAAACAAACTTTCTGAAATTGAAATTACTTCGTGGAACTATAAATCACAACCTGCCAGGATACGTCACATAGGACCTATGGCCCAGGATTTATATGCAGCATTTAAAATGGGCGAAAGCGATTCTACCATTACTACAATTGATGTGGACGGATTAAGTTTACTAGCCATACAGGCACTTGCTGATAAAACAAAAGAACTAAATCAAAAAGCAAAAGAAATAGAGCAATTAAAAAAGCAATTAAGTGAATTGGCTACTCAGAAGAAACAACTCGAAAAAAGAATTTTTTCCATTGAAACAAGGTTAAACAATGGAACATTACCAAAGTCTGAAGGAAAGAAAGAATAAACTATTTAAAGTATAGAATTATTAATGAAAAAGGTACTTTATTTGTTTACCGCAGAATACCCCTATGGAAGAACCGAAAGTTTTCTTGAAAATGAAATTCCTGTATTGGAAAAAAAATTTGAAACAATATTTATTTTTCCACATTCATCACAAAAGATTGAGAAAAGAACAATTCCTGAAAATGCTTACACCACCAAAGCAATAAACAAAAGGGAGGATTTAAATACCAAGAAGGTTTTTAGTAATAATTTTTTTTTTATTTGTTCCGTTCTCTTTTCAGAATTCATTCATTGTCCACGACCTGTTAATTTCCTGAAAAACATAAGGCAATATAACGCCTTATTAATCAGGGGAATTTATGATGCAGATAAAATAACAGTTGAAGCAAAGCATTTGCAAAAAGATGTTATTTATTATTCTTATTGGCTTAATGATTGGGCATTGGCACTTGCCGTATTAAAAAAGAAGAAGCTAATTGAGGGTTTTGTTTTTCGTTGTGCAGGGTTCGATATTTATGATGAAAGGCATCAGAGCGGTTTTTTACCATTCAGGCATTTTGTTTATAAATGCGCTACTGCCATTTATCCCAATTCGATGGATGGAGTAAATTACATTAAAGCTAAAAAATGCTTTCCTGAAAAGGTTAAAATCCAATATTGGGGAACAGGTGATTATGGTTTAAATCCTTTTAATTCTTCCGGAAAATTCACAATAGTTTCCTGTTCAAACATTATTCCCTTAAAAAGAGTAGAATTAATTATCGAGATTCTTAAAAATATTACCTTTGAGGCTGATTGGGTGCATTTTGGTGATGGACCTTGTATGAAAGAAATGAAGGAAAGAGCATCCGATTTACCTGCAAATATTAATTTTGCATTTATGGGCAGGCTGCCAAACAAAGAGATTATTGAATTTTACAAAACCAATTCTGTAAATTTGTTTATTACAACAAGCGAAACAGAGAGTTTACCGGTTTCTGTTCAGGAGGCAATAAGTTTTGGGATTCCGTTGATAGCAACCAATGTTGGTGGCATGGCTGAAATTGTAAATGAAAAAACCGGTTTTTTAATTAACAAAGCTGTTAATGTGGAACAGGTGGCTAACCTGATTTCTCAATTTAAGTATGGGGCAGGTAACACTCCTGAATTCCGAATAGGGGTAAGGAAATTTTGGATGAATAATTTTGAAGCGATAAAAAACTATTCTCTTTTTTATGAAGAAATAATTAAAACATAAAAAGTACCATGTTATTTAATTCTTTTAGTTTTTTAGTTTTCTTTCCGCTCGTTACTCTTCTTTATTTTATATCTCCGTACAAATATCGTTGGCATATATTACTGGTAGCCAGCTGTATATTCTATATGGCGTTTATTCCCTATTATATTTTAATTTTAGGTGGTACTATTGTCATTGATTTTTTTGCCGGAATTTTTATTGAAAATGCTACTGAACAAAATCAAAAAAAACAATTTCTTGTTATAACCCTAGTTGGCAATATTGGAGTGTTGGCTGTTTTTAAATACTATAATTTTTTTATTGATAATATTAGTGAAGTCATTGCTTACTTCGGATTTTCTTCTCCTCTTCGCTATCTTAGTATTATACTTCCAATAGGATTGTCTTTTCATACCTTTCAGGCAATGAGCTATGCTATAGAAGTATATAGAGGAGGGCAACCCGCTGAAAGAAACTTCATTAAATATTCGCTTTATGTTATGTTTTTCCCTCAACTGGTGGCAGGGCCAATTGAGCGTCCTCAAAGTTTATTGCCTCAGTTCAGCTTGAATTATGATGTTAACTATGAAAGAATAGTTGCCGGATTAAAGCAAATGCTTTGGGGGTTCTTTAAAAAGATTGTAATTGCTGATAGGTTGGCAGCTTTGGTAAAACAAGGTTACGGGGACATAGAAAACCATGATGGGTTTTCGTTGCTGATTTTTACTTACTTGTTTTCCTTTCAGATTTATTGCGATTTTTCGGGTTATTCCGATATAGCTATTGGCGCAGCTAAAGTATTGGGAATTAATTTACGCGAGAATTTCAGAACTCCATATTTTTCAAAATCTATTAAGGAATTCTGGCAACGATGGCACATGTCATTATCAACATGGTTCAGGGATTACTTATATATCCCACTCGGGGGCAAAAAAGTGGGAAGAGGGCGTTGGTTTTTTAATTTATCCATTGTGTTTTTAATCAGTGGACTTTGGCACGGAGCAAACTGGACATTTATCGTTTGGGGCGCATTACATTGTTCTTATTTAATATTCGGTTATTTTTTAAAAAGAAATTTTGGGTGGGTTTTTATTTCGGTAGAGAAGCAAAGGAATACCCTGCAATATTATCTGCTTTCTGGAGCAAAAATTTTTATCACTTTTAACCTGGTGGCTTTTGCATGGATATTTTTTAGGGCAACAAGTATGGATGAAGCGTTTTCAATTATAGTAAAGATATTTACTTTAGAAGATTTTGATAAGTTCAGCAACTTAAGCCTTTTTAAAATAAGTGATATAGCAAGTGTATTTGTAATGCTGGGCTTGTTAGGTTTATTTCTTGCTTCAGATTCATTTATGGATAAATTACTTAAGCAACAAAAGATAATTAAAAGCAAATTTTTGAATTATGCTTTATTTGCTTGTGTATTGGCTTTCATATTGCTTTTCGGACATTTTTCAGATACTAACTTTATTTATTTTCAGTTTTAAATGGAAATCAAAAAAATAATATATAACGGGTTAGTATTTTTATTATTGTTCTCATTAATATACTTTCCTTCCCTGGTTTTAGTTTGCAAACTGAATTTTAAAAAGAAGCCTTTAATATATAGAACATCTGATATATACACTCTAAAAGGAGGGAACAGCTATCAGAAATTCAAGGAATTTAATAAGGAAAAGAAATATGATATTATCGTAATAGGTTCTTCCCATGCCTACAGAGGATACGATCCCCGAAATTTCAAAAAAGCAGGAATAAGTGTTTTTAATCTTGGAACTAGTGCTCAAACACCTCTAAATTCTTATATAATTGCAAAAAATTATGTCACTGCCTCAAATTGTAAACTAGTTATTTTGGACGTTTACGATGGAGCTTTTCATAATAATGGTTTCGAATCTTCCTCTGACTTAATTCAAAACCTTTCGTCTAATAAAGCAGCTTTTGAAATGGCCACAACTTATAATAACCCTCAGGTTATTAATATGTATGCATTGAGGTTGATTAATCAGAATAGTCCTGTTATTTATACCGATAGCCTTTATGTTGGAAATGGTTTTAGTGAAAAAAGGGACACCCTGAAGTATTCTCTTCCTTTTGATGAGTATGAAAACAGGTATCTTCCTAATGAATTGCAAATTGACTACTTGGAAAAATTATTAAGCTATTTTAATTCAAATAATATTCCTGTAATTATGGTTACAGTGCCTTTTCCAAAAGAAAAAATAAAAGAACAACATAAAATATATAGTAAAATATTTAATGATCTTGCTTTAAAACATCATGTAAGGTACTTAGATTATTCATTTAATACTAATTTTAATTCGCAAACTCATTTTTATGATTCTCACCACTTAAATCAAACAGGGGTTGATTTGTTTAATAGTATTTTATTACAGGATTTTAAAAAGATGAAAATTCTTGAAGAAGAAGGTATTAAGTTTAATATTAAAAATTAATTAATTCGTTACCAAACTATAAAAATTGGATCGTTGAAGTCTTACATTTATCTTGTCATTCTTATATTATTAGCTGTTTTTGTCAGGTTATTCGCAGTTTTTGAATTGAAACAGAACTTTTCAAATGATGAAAGTGTAACTTATTTAAGCGCTACCGGTAATCAGGTGCGATATGCAGAATTGGTAAAACCGGATTCTAATTATATTGACCACCTTACGGTAACGAATATTTGGAAAAATTGTTATCAGCCTAATCCGAAATTTTGTTTTGGAAAGATTGCTAATGATTTGACTCAATATGATATCCACCCTCCATTATATTTTTGGCTGATACATGTTTTTATTCTGATATTTGGTTTGCACCTTTATACAGGTCTAATTCTTAACCTTCTTATAACAATCTTTACTTTATGGGCTTTGTTCAGATTATCATATTTTATTTTGAATAATCAACTCCATGCCATAATGGTTTGTACATTTTGGTTTTTAAGTCCGGCTGTAGTACAGATGGATCTGGAAGCACGCCACTACCAGTTGCTTGCTTTGTTTACTATACTTTTAACTTATTCTTCTTTATTAATTATAAAAAAGGAGGAATTGAGTAAAAAGAATATTTTATCTGTTGTTCTGTTGTCTGCTTTAGGAATGCTTACCCATTATTACTTTATGTTTATAATGATTGGTGTTTTTATTCTGTTCTTTTGGAGATTTAAATTCTCCATTGTTCTTGCTAAAATTGTTGCTGCTTTTGTTGGTGGTTTTTGTCTTTTTCTTTTAATATTTCCTCAATTTATTGATTTTATTAAAAACTACTTATTGTTTAAGAAAGGGGTACATCATGTAAACGAGTATCAATCATTTACAGATAAAATAAAAACACAGTTATTTGCAAGCCTTGATTTTGGGGCCTACGGTCATTTATTAAAGTACATTTATCTGGTGTTGCTCATAGTCTTTATTATTATAGTGGTAAGCAAATTGATTAATAATAAAAAATTGAAGTCTTTTTCTTTTTCTAATCCCATACTTGCTATTTTGTTGCTTTTCTTATGGAATGTGTTTTTTACAGTAATGCTTTACTTATGTAACATAAGTCCCAATCAGGCTGTAGGGGAGCAGTACTATTCTTATATCTGGCCATTCATTGCTATTCTTTTAGTTTATGCAATAAGATATATCAAGGTTTCAGTATATATTACTCTTTTTTATTTAACTGTTCTGTTTGTTTTCTTTATCCAATCTGTAAAGAATAGTCCATATGTAAAACGTGAAATTCTGGGAGAATGGTACACTGAGGCTAATAAAGCAGATTTGCTGGTTATTGATACTTACGACAGATGTTTGTTACCTCGGACGCTTTATTTTATTGGTAATGATAAAAAGGTTTTTGTTGGTGACATTAAAAAAATGAAGGAAGATTCAACTTTCAAAAAGGTGGTTGTTTTTTATTTAATTAACGATAAAAAGACTGTTGATCATCAGCCATTAAGTGGTTATGAATTAATTAAGAAAGAAAAGTATCTGAAATCCGAAAACCATCCTTATTTTATGGAGTCTTATAAAAAATAAATTATCAACTGATCTGTCATGATAATTTAGTTTATTTCCCTTGTTTCCAATTCAAAAATAATTGTACTTTTAATCGGTTTTGAAAATAATAGTTTGAGTAAAATGAATATTTGGGTTTCGGTAATAATTCCCTGTTATAATGCAGAAAGCTATATAGGTGAATGCATCGAGTCAGTTTTAAGTCAATCTTATAAGAATATTGAAATAATATGTGTGGAAAATAACTCTTCAGATAATACGCTCTCTGTATTAACTACCTACCTGACTAAGTTTCCGGAAAAATTAGTTCTGTTAAAGGAAACAAAACCAGGAGCTTCAGTAGCAAGAAATACAGGACTATCCGTTGCCAAAGGAGAATGGATTCAATTCCTTGATGCGGACGATATTTTACTTCCGGAAAAAATTATGACTCAGCTTAAACTGGCAGTTGAATCGGATGCTGATATGGTTGTTGGTAATTATTCAAGAACAGAAAACAGTATTACAGAAAAGATTGTTCAGATAAAGGATAGTTGGGAAGGGTTAATTAAAGGCCGTTTAGGATTTACAAGTTCGAATTTGTGGAAAAGAACAACTTTAACGAAAGTTGGGGGATGGGATGATATAAAAAGCAGCCAGGAGGCTTACCTGATGTTTAAAATTTTAAAGGAAAAGGGCAAGATAATTTTTGATGAAGAGTTTAATACTATAAAAATGGAAAGAACCAGGAACTCTATTTCAAAAACAAATGTGAAGGATAATATAACCAGGTATATTGAGTTAAGAATTGCTGTTTGGAACTTCCTCGATTCTTCAAAACAGATGACAGGACATATACAGAATGTCTTAAAAATAAACATTTTTGATAGTATCCGTATTTTGTATTCTGAGAATAAAGACGCTGGAATTTCTTTACATAATCAATATGTGAAGAATAAATTCATTCCTGTTTCTTCTTCCTCCACATCCGGAATATATTTGTTTTTATATAAATTATTAGGGTTTAAATTAGTTCAGAAACTTAGAGGTTAGGTATTAATGAAGAAAAAAATATTAATTGTTATAGGAACAAGACCTAATTTTATAAAGGTAACCCAATTCAAAAAGGAGGCATTGAAATATACTTCCCTTGATTTAAAGATTGTTCATACAGGTCAACATTACAGCAGTAAAATGGCTGATGTTTTTTTTGAACAGTTTGATTTGGTACCTGATTTCTTCCTCAATATAACCCAGGATTCTGCCATACATCAAATGGCACAAATAATGACAAAACTGGAAGAACTTATCCTTACTTCTTATTCCCCGAATTTAATAATTGTGGTGGGGGATGTAAACTCCACTTTAAGTGCAGCATTAGTAGCTAATAAATTGAATATTAAACTAGCCCATCTTGAAAGTGGTTTGCGTAGTTTTGATAGATTAATGCCTGAAGAACATAATCGTGTTCTTACAGATGTGATAACAGATTTTTATTTTGTTACTGAACAAAGCGGTATTGATAATCTGTTGAAGGAAGGACAGAATAAAGATTCTGTTTATTTTGTTGGAAATACAATGATTGATACCCTGGTTAATTTTAGAACCAAAATCGAATCATCTTTGATATTAAAAGAACTGTCTTTATCCCCAAATGATTATGTACTAATGACGATGCATCGACCTGCAACAGTTGATGAGACTTCAGGCTTATTAAAGTTAACTGAACTGATTGAAGAAATTACAAAACATCATAAAGTTGTATTTCCTGTTCATCCAAGGACATTAAAAAATCTTGAAAAATCAGGATTACTGGAAAGATTTGAGACGAATAAAAATATTATTTCAATAGAACCATTGGATTATTTTGCTTTTCAGCAGTTAATCTTGAACTGTAAATTTATATTAACCGATAGTGGAGGAATACAGGAAGAATCAACCTTCCTAGGTGTTCCTTGTTTAACCTTACGCCCCAACACTGAAAGACCAATTACCTGTTCTATTGGAACCAATACTTTAATTCCCTTTGATTTGGAAATCATAAAAGAACAAATGAGTTTAATTGAAAAGAATCAATACAAAAAAGGCGAAATTCCTGAATTATGGGATGGAAAGTCTACTGAACGTATTGTAAATATCATCTCACAGGTCTTGAATGCATGATTTATCTGACCTATAACGATCAACCTACAGGTGTATATTTTAGCCAGGTAACCGATGTCTGTAATTATGTTAATTTGAAGTTTAATTGCCGAATTCGTTTGGTAGCTCTTATTTCAATAAGGGGCTTTTCAGAAAATAAAAAGGAAATTAAAAGAAACTTTGCCGATTCAATTGTTCTTCCTATGTTTCCCAAACAAAAAAATTGGAGGAAAAATAAATTTATCCTTGAACTTTTATTCCTTTTTATTGGAAAACAGAATTGTTGGAGCAGGGGTGTATTTGCAACCAACCTTGCAATAGGATTGAAAAAAAATGGTAGGGTAAATAAAGTGGTATTTGATGGTCGTGGAGCTTATGAGGCAGAATACAATGAATACCTCAACAAAATTACCGGAACGAAAGAAAACATCCGTGAACTTGAAAAGAATGCCATTCACTTTTCCGATTATAGAATTGCCGTTTCAGAGAAGTTGGTAGATTATTGGAAAATAAATTATAATTACCTCCAGAACCAACATGTAATTATTCCATGTACTTTAAATGGTGATGAAGAGCCTACCTTTCCTTCTGAAAATGTTATAGAAAAAATCAGGGAAGAATTGGGTTATACCAAACAAGACCTTGTTTTTATTTACTCTGGTTCTTCAGCCGACTGGCAATCATTAAAAATTGTGGATGATTTTATGTCATTGCAAATGAAACAGAATTCGGCAATTCAATTTATTCTTTTATCCAATTCAAAATTGGAAGATTTGAAAGTATACAAAGATTTTCCGCAACGTGTTATCCGGAAATGGGTATCGCCAGATAAGGTAGTGGATTACCTTTCTGCTTCTGATTATGGTGTTTTGTTAAGAGAAGATTCGGTAACCAACCAGGTTGCATCCCCCACTAAATTTGCAGAATATTTAAATGCCGGTTTAAATGTGCTCATTACTGAAAATATAGGTGATTTTACTAAATTTACACAAGACAATAATTGCGGAATGGTTATCAAAGACTTTTCTGTTGGTTATAACTTTAGTAAATTAGATTATTTTGAAAAACTAAATAATTTTAAATTAGCACAAAAATATTTCATAAAAGATATTTACAAGGAAAGTTATAAAACTATTGTTGAGTTGTTGAAAGAGAAATAGATCAATAATGATAAAAAGCAAAAAGGATT
This sequence comes from Bacteroidota bacterium, assembly GCA_947479085.1. Lineage (GTDB taxonomy): Bacteria > Bacteroidota > Bacteroidia > 2-12-FULL-35-15 > 2-12-FULL-35-15 > 2-12-FULL-35-15. The sequence goes on from CANJYB010000013.1 coordinate 101,611, forward strand.
ATTTTTATTATCTGGAGGCAGATAGAATAGCTTTATCTAAACCCAAAGGAGAGATGTTATCTTTTAGTTCCCGAATTAAAGCATATTTTTTTCCTGATTATATATGGATGTTTCAAAAAACATTAAGAAAGCTGGAATATTTAAAAAACACAAACAAAAATTTGTTTGATAAGGTTATCTATTTTTTTGTCCTAAGGAAATTCTATAAGTTATCATACAAATTAGGTTTTACAATTCCGGTAAATGTTTTCGGCCCTGGATTATCCATTGCACATTATGGAACCATTATTATCAATACCAGAACCAAAGTAGGGGCCAATTGCCGTATTCATGCAGGTGTGAATATGGGGACAGAAGCCGGTTTTGCTGATAGGGCGCCAGCAATTGGAGATAATGTTTATATAGGACCCGGAGCAAAACTATTCGGACCAATTACAATTCCTGATAATACTGCTATAGGAGCAAATGCTGTTGTAAATAAGTCTTTCGAAACTGAACGTACGGTGTTGGGTGGAATTCCCGCAAAAGTAATTTCTGAAAACATTGACATAGATGACATGCTAATAAGGGCCACAAAAATTATAGAACTTGGTTTAAACAAAGAAGAATTGGCAGGAAGGCCAGCCAAGGAAATAAAGGAATTATTGAGAAAAAATTAAAGAAGGTGAATTCAATTTCAAAAAGTAAAATAGCACTTAATGTTCCACTGGTTACTTCCAAGGGATTAGTTTATATTGAAGACGCTTTGAAAACAGGAGATGATGCCTATCTTAATAAATGCAAAGAATATTTTAAGGAAAAATACAATTTCAAAAATATTTTTCTTACATCCTCCTGCACACAGGCACTTGAAATGGCAGCCATACTTTCAAAGGTTCAAAACGGTGACGAAGTAATTATTCCTTCATTTACTTATGTATCTACTGCAAATCCATTTGTATTAAGAGGAGCAGATATTGTTTTTGCAGATAGTTCTGAAAATTCTCCTAATATGGATGTTGGCAAACTGGAACTCCTTATTACTCCAAGAACAAAAGTAATTGTTGTTGTTCATTATGGTGGTGTTGCCTGCGAAATGGATAAAATAATGAAATTGGCCGAAAAGCATAATTGCATGGTGATAGAAGATGCAGCCCATTCCATTGATGCTTTTTATAAAAGCAAACCATTGGGAAGTTTTGGTCATTTAGCTACTTTCTCATTTCATGAAACAAAAAACATAACTTGCATAGAAGGCGGTATGTTAGTGGTAAATGATCCTACTTTAGTTGCACGTGCAGAAGTGATTTACGAAAAGGGAACTAACAGGTTAGCTTTTAACAGGGGAGAGGTGGAGAAGTACCAATGGATGGATATTGGCTCTTCTTTCACAATGTCCAATTTAACTGCTGCGTATCTTTATTCTCAATTGGAACAACTGGAAGAAATTCAGAAAAGACGCAAATTACTTTGGAATCTGTATTATCATTTATTAAGGCCACTTGCTGATGACAATAAAATAAAGCTTCCTCCTGTCTCTTTTTATGGATTTCATAATGCTCATCTTTTCTATTTTGTTTGTAATTCTGAAAAGGAAAGAGGAGAATTGATGAATTATCTTTCGGAACAGGATATTGCAAGTGCTTTTCATTATCTTTCATTGCATAGCAGTCCATTTTTTAAAGATAAATATAATGGACTTCCACTCCTGAATGCAGATAAATTTTCTGATTGTTTATTAAGGCTACCACTTTATTATAAATTAAAGGAAGAAGATATTCATTCGATTACTGATAAAATAAAACTGTTTTACAGTAAAGTATGATTCAAGATAAAAACATTCCCGTATTACATTCCCTAAGAGCATTAGCAGCACTGTCTGTATGCATGTTTCATTACGTTTGCACTGTAACTGGGTTTATTTCCAATACAACAATTATTTCTTTTTTTTCTTACGGACATTTCGGGGTACAAATGTTTTTTGTTATTTCAGGTTTTATTATTCCCTGGTCCATGTTTCATGGTAAGTATGAGATAAAGAATTTTTTCACTTTTACAGCAAAGCGACTAATCAGGCTTGAACCCCCTTACCTTGTTTCGCTTCTTTTTGCAATTGCGCACACCTATATTCGGACACTAAGCCCTCATTACAATGGCATTGATATTACTCCTTCTGCAAAACAAATAGCCTTACATTTCGGGTATCTTATTCCTTTTGTGGAAGGAGAAAAATGGATTCGTCCAGTCTACTGGACTTTGGCGATTGAGTTCCAGTATTACCTTACCATCGGTCTATTGTTTGCATTCATAACCAGTAAAAAAATGTGGTTAAGAATTATTATATATGCTGCTTTTCTTTCGGGGCCAATATGGATGAAAGTTAATTTTCTTCCATATCATTTGCCTATCTTTTTACTCGGTATAATCCTTTGTCTATACAAAACAAAAATTGCAGGTCGACTGGAGATGTATATAATTGGTATTACTTCGCTTACTATCATTGCAATTTTTAATGATGTTCCTACTATGTTTTTTTCCGGATTTGCCTTTTTTGCTATTCTTTATTTTAGCAATTTCAAGTCTGCCATTGGTTATTTCCTTGGAAATATTTCTTATTCATTGTATTTATTTCATAGCCTTACAGGAATGATTTTATTGAATTATTGTGCTCATTCCGTTACTACTCCATTAGTTAAATTGCTGTTAATTGTATCCGCCTTACTGATAAGCATTGGCGCTTCATACATTGTTTACAGATTTATAGAAAAACCTTCAAAGGAATTATCTTCCAGGATTAAGTATAAAAAATGAAAATAGCTTTATTTACAGATGGTATTTATCCGTATGTGATAGGAGGGATGCAGAAACATTCTTTTTACCTGGCTAAATATTTCGCCTTAAATAAAATACATGTGGATTTGTATCATACGGCAGCATTTAATGCTCTTCCTCAGGAATTGGATTGTTTTACACAAGAGGAAAACAAGTATATTACTCCCATCTTTGTACCATACCCTGAAAAAGGCAAATTTCCGGGACATTACATTCGTGAAATGTATGCATATTCTGAAGCTTTATTCGAAGCTTATGAACAAAAATCTTTCGCAGATTTTATTTATGTCCAGGGATTATGTGGAATGTATTTGTTGGAAAATAAGAATAAAGTAAAGTCAAAGGTGGGTATCAATTTTCACGGATTGGAAATGTTTCAAAAGGTGGCTGATTTCAAATCCAGGCTTCAACAATTCATGTTTAAAGGTCCCGTTCGAAAATCGATGAGAAATGCAGACATTGTCTTTTCTCTTGGAGGAAAACTTACTGAAATAATTGCTGATCAAGGCATCGCTAAGTCTAAAATCATTCAGATACCAATTGGTTTAGATGAGTCATGGATTCGAACCCAGCCGGCCAAGACCAATTCAATTCGTAAATTTGTTTTCGTTGGCAGATACGAACGTAGAAAAGGAATAGAAGAACTTACATCGGTTGTTGAACAAATGCTATCGGCAGAGAAATTCAGTTTTGAGTTTATTGGCAATATTGACAATGAGAAGAAGATAAAATCAGATAACGTTAAATATCACGGCAGTATTTCGGACGTTTCGACCATTAAAGCAATTCTTACAGACGCAGATATATTGGTTTGCCCAAGTTACAGCGAGGGTATGCCCACGGTTATACTTGAAGCAATGGCATCAGGATTAGCTATAATTGCTAGTGGAGTGGGGGCTGTGGCCGAGCAGGTAGACGCGACCAATGGGATAATCATTTCTCCCGGCAATACAGAAGAACTAAAAAAAGCAATTCTCTCTTTGATACATATCCCTGAAAGGGATTTGATGAATCTGAAATCAAACTCCATTTATAAAATTAAACAGAAATTTCTTTGGGATAAGATTATTTTAAAAACTATAGAAGAAATAAAAAAGATAACCTGATTTAATTCCTTCTACTACCTTTGTAACTTAAATGACAAACCATGAGTAATAAAACAAATAAAATATCCGGAACAGGTGTTGCACTTGTAAATCCTTTTAGTAAAAATCAATCAGTTGATTACAAATCGTTAAGTAAACTGGTAAACCATGTTATAAAGGGAGGAGTTGAATATTTGGTAGTACTCGGTACAACAGGTGAGTCTGTAACTCTAAACAAAGAGGAAAAGCAAAAGATAGTGGCACATGTTATTGAAACGGTTAACAAACGGGTGCCTGTTGTGTTGGGTCTTGGAGGAAACAATACTCTTGAAATAGTTGAAAGTCTTAAGAAAACTAGTGATTTTAAAAGTATTGATGCTATTCTTTCTGTTTCACCTTATTATAACAAACCTAACCAGAGAGGAATTTACGAACATTATAAAGCTATTTCTCAAGCCAGTCCATTGCCTATTATACTTTATAATGTTCCGGGACGAACAAGTTCTAACATTACCGCGGAAACCATATTAAGGTTGGCTAATGATTTTAAAAATATTGTTGCAATAAAAGAAGCCTCAGGAAACATGGAGCAGTGCATGAAAATTATTAAGCATAAACCAGCTGACTTCCTTGTTATTTCAGGTGATGATAATCTTACACTTCCCTTGCTGGCTTGTGGGGCAGAGGGAGTAATATCTGTAGTGGCCAATGCTTTTCCAAAAGATTTTTCGGAAATGACACGCCAGATGAGAAAAGGCAATGTGGAAAAAGCAAGAGAACTACACTATAAATTAACTGATATTACCGAACAATTATTTGCTGATGGAAATCCTGCTGGTATTAAAGCTGCTTTGGATATATTAGGCATTTGCAAAGACTATCTTCGTTTACCTTTAGTGAATGTAAATTCTGAAACACAAAAGACCCTGGAAAAATTGATAGGAAAGTACTCGAAATAAGAAGTCATTATTCCTATTTCAAACTGCTTTCTTCCTATAAATAAAAAACTCCTCTTGATAACACAAGAGGAGTTTTTTATGGTTTGAATGAGATTAAATTTTATTTGTATTTATCTGCTTTTTCAGTTTCACCCAGTTTAAGGTATAATAAGCGTAATCTTTGTTTAGTAGCTTTGTCAGGACTAACGGCATAAGCCTTTTCGAAATTGACAGTAGCTTTTTTGTAAGAATCATTTTTTTTGTCTTCGTATTCTTTTGCTTTTTTTGTATCATTTAGAGGAAGCGCATTTATCTTTTCCCCCCATTCATTACCTGTATTGAAATACAATACCCCTAAATTATAATTTACAACATCATATTCAGGTTTTATTTCCAATGCTTTCAAATATTCTTTTTCAGCATTTTCTTTATCGTTTGTTTTGTCGTAAAGATTACCTAAAATCCCATGCAATATTTCATTATCTGGAGCAACAGCAATTGCATCATTCAGTTTTGTTTTTAATAAATCAGTTTTCTTTTGTGCAAGATAAATGTTGATTTCGGTATTAATCAAATCCATATTGTCGTCAAAAATCAATTTCCCTTTTTCAAGATACGATAAAGCTTTGGTTGTATCTTTATCCAGCAAACTTATCTTTACCATATCTGTATATATGGAAGGATCTTTAAATTTGATATCAATTAATTTATCGGCATATTCTTTAGTTTTTTCCTTGTTACCCGCACGTGCATAGGCTTTAAAATGAGTAAGCATAAGGTTTTCCTTTGTTATATTATTTCGCTTTAATCCTTGATCGAAATCATAAGGCAAAGCCTGCTCAAGTAAATCAAGCCCTTTTATAGCTCTTTCAAATTCTTTCTGGTCAATAAGGAATTTTACCTTGTAATCCAACGAAGCGCAGGTTTGTACCAAGTTTCCTTTCATTTGGTCTTTATAAATATTGTCTTTGTCCAGTTTAAGGCAGGTAATAAAACTCTCTACCGCTTTTTCCTGTGCATCCGGGTCCAGTTTTTTAACTTCTTCTTTTTTAGATTCATAAATACGTTGATAAATCTGTCCGCGATACATCCATAACTTGGCGCTGCTCCTTGTGGTTTCATTAACTGATGCGGCATCTGCAGAAGCTTTTGCTTTGTCAAATTCTTCACTTCGCAGGTAGTTGTTTGCGTTTTGAACCTGGTTATTTTGTGCAGTGGCAAACAAAATAACACAACTTAGAATAATACTTAAAATTGATTTCATTAATTTATAGCTTTTGTTTTTAATTTAGTTTTTATTTACATAAACTGTACCAATCTGTTTTTCTTTATCAGAAGGAAAAACTGCTTAGTCCATACTTAGTTTTTTTAGTTTTATATTACCCAAAACTTCTTTGTTTTTAGCATCTTTCATAGCTCTTTCCAATTGACCTTCGATAATGGTTTTATCTCCAACTATAACAGTGGTTAATTTATTTAAAGCCAGGTATTTTTTAATTTGCTGGTTTACTTCGTCCCTGGTAATGCTCTTTAATACCTGGTTTTGTTTAGCAGTATAATCTTTTTCTAAGTTAAAACGAATAATGTCTGATAAAAAGGAAGCTTTGTCAAATGGTGATTCGTATTTTAAGGCCTGTTCATTCAACATGGAGTTTTTGGTAAATGCCAACTCATCATCTGTAATACCTTTGTCAACATAATTAGAGAAAATTCGGGTGATTTCTAAAAGAGAAGCAGCCGTAGTTGCTCTTTTTACGGACGAACTGATTACAAATCTGCCTGTATATTTATTTCCTACAAAACGGGAATTTATTCCGTAAGTGTATCCTTTCTCTTCGCGTAAACTCATGTTTAAGCGGCTGTTAAATGTACCACCTAAACAGAAATTAGCAATCTGGTTTTTATAATAATCACCTGTTGCATCAAATTTTAAAGATGTATTTGACATCATTATAACGGTGGATGGTGCAAATGCTTTATCTGAAATATAGAACTGTTGTTCTGCAGGAGGAACAGGTTCCGGTATCGGTTGAATTTTTACATCTTTTGCCTGCCACTTATTTAAGAAATCCAATTTGGCTGTAATATCCTTTTCATCTATATCTCCAACTATTACAATGTTTGAAACAGAAGGTGAGAAATAATTGGAATAATACTCTTTCAAATCTTTCAGTTCAATATTGTCAACCGATTTCCAGGTAGGAGCAAGACCCATTACTGAACTTCCGTATAGCGCAAAGTTCATTTGGTTAGAAGCTACCGTTTGAGCACTTGTTTTTTCATTTGCAATGTTTTCCTTGTATTGTTTTTTTGCAAGCTTAAAATCTTCCGGTCTGAAACCCGGATTAAGAAGTTTTTCTTCCAGCACTTTTAAAGTTGCATCCATGTTTTTCTTTAAGCACTCCACCCTAACTGTTGTGGATGTTTTTCCTGCATCAAACTGAATTGAACTTCCTATTTTCTCCAATTCTGCACTTATTTGTTCTGTTGTAAAGTTCTTGGTTCCTTCGTTCATCATACTGGCTGTAAGCTCCGGAAGTCCCATCTTTTTAATCTGGTCAGGTGGGAGCACTAATGCACCTCCTTCTATAGTTAAAACCATAGTCATTTCGGGGGTATCATTATTATTAATACCTATTACACTTAAACCGTTTTTCATTTTAAATGAATAGTAATCCGGAACTTTTGCGGTTTTAGGTGCTGAAGGATCAGGTCGTTTGCTTCTGTCAAATTTATCAGGATTCGGAGTATAGCTTAGTCCGGTATATTCAGGGTTAGGAGGAAAAGTTTCACCCATGTGAGGATTGATACTTTTAACGGAATCTTTATTATCTGTTATGGGGTAGGTATTTACAATTGCAGCTCCTGAACCTTTAATGTATTTATTGAATACCCTTGAAATATCTTCTTTGGTCACTCTGTTGTACCTATCTATTTCATCAGATATAGTGGAACCATGCCCTAATAGTCTTTCCCATGCAGCTATTCTCATGTTGGCTTCAAATACTGTTGAAACTCCACCGTATTCCTGAGTTTCTACCTGTGCTTTTGCTCTTTGTAATGCTTCATCAGTAATTTCTGTTTTTTCAAATTCATCAATTGTTGATTTTACAAGCGCATCCAAATCGGCAAATAATTTATCATAATTAAAATCATCGGGTGGAGCAGCTACTATCTGAATTCCAAATTCTCCTGCTAACTCGCTTGACGAATGATTGGTAGATGCCTGCACCGCTTTTTCTGTTTTCACAAACTTTTTATAAAAGATAGAGTTGTTTCCTCCTCCCATCATTATGCTTAATAAGTCCAATGCAGCTTCATCTCTGTGGTATTGAGGTACAGTAGGGTAAACTCTTAAATTCAAAGGAAGATAAATTTTATCTTTATACGCTTTGTAAACGTCTGTAGGAATAACATTTAATGGTACGCGCATTTTCTTTACTTCCGGACATGGTTTTAAATCTCCAAAATATTTATCCACCAGTTTAATGGCATCAGCTGTAACAAAATCTCCTGAAAGACTTAAAATAGCATTGTTTGGTCCATACCAACGTAAAAAGAAATTACGAACATCGTCTACTGATGCACGGTTCAGGTCATCCACATAGCCAATCACCGGCCAGCTGTATGGATGCTTATCCGGATAAAGTATTTTATTAATTTCTTCCTCAAACGCAATGGCATAAGGCTGGTTTTCTACATTCTGAGACTTCTCATTTTTTACCGTTGCCCTTTGTATTTCAAATTTCTTGGTAGTTAACGAATCTAACAAAAACCCCATACGGTCGCTTTCCAGGTACAATCCTGTTTCAAGATAATTAGAAGGCAATGTTTCAAAATAAGTAGTTTTATCTCTTTCAGTAAAACCATTCATGTCTCCACCTGCTGTAGAAACAATTTTAAAATGTTCTTTATCTGCGAGGTGCTTGGATCCTTCAAACATCATGTGTTCAAAAAAGTGAGCAAATCCTGATTTCCCCATTGATTCACGGGCAGAACCTACTTTATAAGTTACCATTACATCCACCACCGGGTCAGAATGATCTTCGTGCAAAAGCACGGTCAAACCATTACTCAGTTTGTATTTGGAATAAGGAATAACCACTTTTCCATCAATGGCCTTCACTTCTTCTATTAATTGTGGTTGTGCTAAACCTACAGCAAGGTAAACGCAACTGATAACAGTGGTAACAATTTTTTTCATTTCAATTAAAATTAGATTAGTAATGTTTGCTTTTTTATAAGTTTCAAAAATATGTTTTTTATTAATATCTTTTAGTGGTTTATGAAGAATGGCTAAAAATAAATAAGAACGGAATAATTAAAGGATAGTCAATGAATTATTCTAATAACTTTTCAATGTCAAAAAGTAACTCTTTTGCAAGTGGCATAAGGTATTTTAAGGTTTCTTCCGAATGAATTATAAAATCATCGTAATCGCCTGTCTGACGTTTTTCAAATAAATCTGTATAAAATTTCCCAAGTTCCCGTTTCACTTTTCCGGTTTGTATAAAATGCAATCCAAACATTTGGCGGACGCCACTATGGGTTTGGGTTATTATATTTTCTTTAAGTAGCAGAGCTGAAACGGCATAGAAAACAGAATAATACAAACGATTAACTGCCCCATTCCAGTATTCGTTATCAATCATAACGTTCACTTCCAAAAGGGTTTGTTTTGCCCTTTCAATACGGTACTTTATCAATTCATTTTTATCGGTTTCGTTCATAAAACTATGCCTTCTCTTTCTACATTTTCGTAAAACGGAGTAATTTTGTGTCTACTTTCCCAATCTTTCTTTGAAAAGACCAGTGGGCTTATTATCTGACCGGTATCAAATTCTAAGTCGAAAAGGGGATATTTTATTCTGTTTTCATCATTAATAGTAAGATTGTCTTTATCCAAAAGAATTAACAAATCAAGATCGGAATCGGCATTATTATCTCCTCTTGCAAACGAGCCGTAAAGAATAAGCGTGGCCTCAGGTTCCTGCTCTTCCACCAACCTTTTTATTTTAAGTAATATAGATTCTTTTGCAATCATTTTGTTATGCTATCACTTTGTCAAAGTTAATACCTTTTTTAATTCAAAACTAATGCGTTAAAACAATTATTCTACCTGCACCACCAACCCCTTTAAATACTCACCTTCCGGGTGAAATATACTGGCACTATGGTCGGGTGGTTGTGATAAGTGGTGCATTATCCTAACTGTTCTTCCTGCTTCTATGGCTGCTGCCATCACTGTAGAGTTGAACGTGTTTTTATCCACCACCTGAGAACAGGAAAAGGTAAAGAGAAATCCTCCCGGTTTTATCTGTTTGATAGCTTCATAGTTCAGTCGTTTGTACCCCATAATCGCATTATGCTTTACATTCTGATGTTTGGCAAATGCCGGAGGATCCAGTACTATAATGTCATACGTATTTTCTCTGTGTTTCAAAAAGTCAAAAGTATCCACAGCAAAGGAAGTATGATTGGTTATTTCATTCAGTTCAATGTTCCGGTCTGTCAGTTCTATTGCTTTTTTCGAAATGTCTGTGGAGTGTACTTCTGTAGCGCCAGCTTTGGCAGCATACACGGAGAATCCACCTGTATAACAAAACGTATTTAATACTACTTTACCTTTTGAGTAGCTACCAAGCAATTCGCGGTTTTCCCGTTGATCCAGGAAGAAACCGGTCTTTTGCCCGCCTTCCCAATCAACAAAAAACTTATGATTGTTTTCCAATGCAATGGTTTCTATGGTTGTGTTTTCCCGTTTCCATAAATAACCATTGGTGGCTTTAACAGGTGCCTGCTTAGGCATGGTTTCCTCACTTTTATCAAATACTGCATTTAATTCATCTCCGTAAATTTCCTGCAATGCTTTTACAAATTCCGATTTGATAAGATGCAAACCAATGGAGTGGGACTGCAGCACTGCTGTTCCGTTATAATAATCAATTATAAAACCGGGCAAACCATCTCCTTCGCCAAAACATAAACGGTAACAGTTAGTAGCAGGATTGTTGGTTAAATTCAGTTGTGTCCGGAAGTTATAGGCTTCCTGTATTTTGCTTTTCCAAAAAGAAAAATCCGGAACTACTTCCTTAAAGGAAAACATTCGAACAGCAATGGAACCTATCTGGAAATGGCCCATGCCAAGGAATTCGTTTTGTGAAGAATATACCTCCACAATATCGCCTTCCTGCACATCGCCTGTAAATTTCTTAATTGCTCCTGAAAAAACCCAGGGGTGAAAACGGTGTAAACTATGGTCTTTTCCGCTTGTTAATATTACTCGTGTAAATGGTGTTGTCATAATTTTTCAAAGATAGTTAAAGATTGATAACAAACCGATAAGGAAGCAAAGCATCTTCTTCGGCATAATCCACTCCAATGCGGGGACCGGCAATAATGTTTTCCTTGGGTACTTTTATTCCTTTGTCTTCTATCCATATTTTATTGCCTCCTAAATTCAGCCCGCTGTGTTCTGTTCTTATTCCTAATGCCTGTGAAACAGTTCCCGGACCAGCTGAAATCCTACTATGCATTTTATCAGCATTTCTTCTCAGTAAAATCATTTCATTTCCTTCTGCAGGTTTCACTGCCCTTATAAGCACCGCATGTGGTACATTCTTTACATTTGTTACTACATTAAATAAATGATGTATACCATAACAGAGGTACACATAACTTATCCCGCCTTCGGCAAACATCACTTCTGTACGTTTGGTTCTGCGGTTATTATAGGCATGTGATGCTTTATCGGTGATTCCCTCGTAAGCTTCCGTTTCAGTAATAATGCCGGCTGTTATCTTACCATCTATTTTAGTAAACAGGTATTTACCAAGCAAGTCTTTACTGATTTGAACAACATCGTCCCTTAAATAAAAATCTTTAGTTAGTTTGGTCATTTTAAATATTGAAGGTTGAATAATATACCCCTGTCAGGGTTTTAAACCCTGACAGGGGTTATAACCTTACTTTATAAAATATCGCTCCTACAAAGCTTTAACATTCGTCTATGTTTTATTTTCTATTAAGATTAAGCTCCTAACGGAGCCGAATGAATAATCTTAATTACCTTATATTTCTCTGTGAAACTCTTTTTCTCTGCGCTCTCTGTGTTGAAATCTTAAACACATAAACACAACTTTTTATCCGAATTATGAGTCAGCATTTTATTGTCTATCATCCACCTAATGGTAAGTAATATCTTATCATCATTGGCGCCCGTAATCTTATTTACCAGCTCTTTCAGTTCGAGCGGATGGAGGGACAGCAATTCTTTTACCTGGTTACTTATGTTTTCAAATTCATCGGTATGCAATATTTTCCGGTTTTCTTCCAGGCATACATCGCATTGGTTGCAGCGGTTACTTTCTGTTTCGCCAAAATAAGCCAGCAAGCGTTGGCTCCTGCAACTGTGATTACTCTCAGCATAATCCACAACCGTTTCCATTCTTGTTATAGCCCGTTCTTTCAGTAAAGCAAAGTTTTCTTTCTTCATGCTCAGGTCTTTTGCATCCACACGTTCCTGTGTAAAGGTCAGCTGGGGCAATTCCGTTTGCGGAATGTAGGTTATTATTTTATTCTGATTTAAAAACTCCAGTCGTTTCACAATGTTTTCCACCTTGGTATTGGCGCGTTTGGCAAGGTCGTATTCATTAATTTTTACAAAGTTGTCGAAAAAGCCGGAGTAGGAGCGGAGCAATAATTTAATAAAACCATCATAAGCCGCATTGGCTATCTGGAAGCGGTAAAGCTCTTCTTTATTCAATTCCATCTTTACCCTCGAAGGCTGATGAAACGAATCAGTCAATGAAATATATCCTTCGCGTTCTATAAATTTCAAACAATTAAAAACCGTGATGGGTTGCAAATTATAGGTTTCAGAAAAGGTAGCAATATTGAAATCGAAAGTAACCCCTTCGCCTGCACCGGCAGCTACCTGGTAAAAGTTTGCCAATGCCTGATAAGTTTGCCTTATTTCTTCCAGCGAAGGATAACTCAGTTCTATATTTTTTTTCAATTCAAATTTATCCCCCATATTGTAAAGCAATACAGCAAATGATTTCCGGCCATCTCTTCCTGCTCTTCCTGCCTCCTGGAAATAAGCTTCTACTGAATCAGGCAAATCAATATGCACCACAAACCGTACATCCGGTTTGTCTATCCCCATCCCGAACGCATTGGTACAAACAATAATGCGGGTTTTATTTTCTATCCAGTTGTTTTGTTTGGTATCCCTTGTTTTGGCATCCAGTCCGGCATGATAAAAGTCTGCCGAAATTTGATGGCTTACCAAATAGCTGGCAATGTCCTGTGTTTTCCTGCGGTTGCGCACATATACTATTCCGCTTCCTTTTACATTGGTCGCTATTTTAAGCAGGCGTGCCAGTTTATCATCTTCTGCCAATACCACATAGGCAAGGTTTTTTCGCTCATAGCTTTGCTGAAAAACAATCTTCTTTTTAAAAAGTAATTTCTCCTGTATGTCTTCCACCACTTCCGGAGTTGCAGTAGCTGTTAATGCCAGGAAGGGAATACCCGGCAGCAGTTCTTTGAGTTCTGCTATTTTCATATAACCCGGCCGGAAATCATATCCCCATTGGGAAATGCAATGCGCTTCATCCACCGCTATCAGGTTGATTTTCATTCGCTGCAAACGTACTTTTACTATTTCGCTTTCCAGCCGTTCGGGAGAGAGATAGAGAAATCGGATATTGCCGTGCACACAATTGTCCAATGCAATATCAATTTCCCGCCTGTGCATTGCCGAAGTAATGGCTATGGCTTTTATTCCTTTATTGGTAAGGTTTTCCACCTGGTCCTTCATCAGGGCTATCAATGGAGAAATAACCACACATATTCCTTCGCGCGCCAAACCTGCCACCTGAAAACAAACCGATTTTCCTCCCCCTGTGGGAAGCAATGCCAGTGCATCATTACCTTCCAATACGGACTGAATAATTTCTTCCTGTAACGGACGAAAGGAGGCGTACCCCCAGTATTTAGTTAATATGTGATGAATGGATTCCATAAAAATGGTTCACGAAATTACGAAAGTAATTGGTTGGTTGGTTAATTCCTTTTTTTGAGAAGAGAAGGGGTAGAAACAGTTTTTTTTGTTGGGCGTGTCCCCCGATGAAGAATCGGGGGACGGGCTTTCCGCTACAATCTTTTTTGTCCTCCTCCATTGCAACCCAACAAAAAAGGATTTTCGCTGCAATCCCTCACGCAGCGCTTCCTGTTGTGCGCAAGTATGAAGCAAAGGAAATGAAATAGAATAAGGAATCTAAAAAAAAACTATTTTATTTTTCTATGTGGTAAGAAAGCAATGAATTAAAGCTTTCCTGATTGAGCATTTACTTTCTGGAAATAGGTAACTTTTTCTTCCAGCAACCATTCCACTGCTTTTATTTCATCTTTAAACACCTTGTAATTTACTTTGGGTTTGTAAAACCGGAAGTAAAAATCGGCTAATAACCGGTAGGCAAAATTATCAACCAATATGGCAATGGCAAGGAAAGGTTGCTCCATTTCCACAGCTATACTGTATTCCTTAGCTTCCTTGGTCACTGTTACCATGCTCTCAAACGAAAATAAAAAAGGGTGCTTAACACCCTTTGTAATTTTCCAGACCGCCTCTTTTTCCTGCTGTTTATCCTCCAAATCAATAACGCTGCCGCCAAGGTAAGTAACTCTAACAATGCCCTGCTTATCCAGCAATATGTTCATGTTGGGAAGTAAAATAAGTTCTACTGCAGTATCGTCAGTATTCGCCATTGAATTAAATGTTGTTTAATCAAGGGCGAATATGGGGTTTTATTTTCCTTTCTGCCAAATTTTTTTTGTTAAATAATTAAGAAAGGAATGTTAATAAGTGTTGTTCTTTCACCTTATTTCCTTACTCCACCCAAAACCTGATGCATTCCGAAAAATCGCTTTGTACATTTTCCTTAATAATGGCTACCCGAAAATAATACGCCTTGTGCTGCAGGCGTTCGAAAGTAAACGATGAACGTGTTGACATTTTCTGTTCCCATCTTTTTCCGTCAGCAGACATATTAAAAACATAAATCGCTCCTTTTTCTGCTTTGCGCAGTACTGTTGCCGACAGCGGTTGTTTTCCTTTTCTTACAGCTATTAATGGTTTAATGTATTCCCTTTCTTTTCGGAAGGCAAACCCTGATGCATCCAATATTTCGTTTCTTTTCAGCAGGTTTTCAAATGCCTTTAAGCGAACAGTGGTGGCTGCATAGTCCAGGTAATGGTGAAGCCGGTAGCGAAGTTTGGTAAGGGTTACGACCTCTTCCGGTTGTTCGTCCAGATCTGTTCTGTGCAGTTCGTCTTCCAGTTCCAGGGCAGTTTGTTCCAGTCTTTCCATCAGTTTCTCGCTCCCTTTGTATAAAGGACTGCTGCGCATGTTATCAATTACATTCATGGCAAGTGTTATGCGTTCAGTATCCGATAGTTTTCTATAATTAATGGTTATGGTTCTCATATTATTGGTTGTTGGTTTAGTAAATAGTGTTTTAATAAATTGTAAAAACTGATACACCAGGTTTTCGTATGATGTTGGTTGTTTTAAGAGTAATGTGTTCATAATTTCAAATTTCAGATTATAGATTTCAAATTTTTAAACCGCAGAGGCGCAGAGACGCTATTTCACCTCCGTCACCCTTCCCCTTTATTCAAGGGGAAGGGCCGAGGCTCACAGTCCCGAACCATTCGGGAATGAGGTTTACAACACTATAATTTTTATAGGGCTGCTCCAGGCACTTCTGCCATCTTTTGAAATGGAACACCAGCGTACTTGGTATTCTGCTCCGCTGGTTAAGTCTGAAATAATACGTGTAGCACTTGGTAATACTCCAGCTGATACATATTCTGCATCTGCGCTGTCTGACTTTTTGTATTCAAAATCGTATGACGAAGCATATTTAACACGACCGGTAAAGGTTTTCAACTGACCTGGTAGGGCAGTGTTTATTACCGTAAACTGACGCCTTGCGCGGGGAGTAATTCTCTTTACATCCATCCCCGAGCTTAATGCCACTTCCTCTGCGGTTTCCGCATTGCCATTTGACACCGTTTGCACGTAAGCTCTGAGCGTTTCCATACTTAACATAAGGGTGCGAAGCTTTACTTTCACCACTGCTTTGGCAGCACGGCTTCCGTTTTGCGCATCTGCCAATGCCGTCACCAGCTCATCCTTTTCTGTGGTAATGGTAGCAAGAGGAGGATTAGGAGTAGTGAAGTTTGGGTTTGCAGTCATTTTCGAAAGTACGGATTCTACCATACTGATTACAGTGGCAATAGGCAATCCTATCAGTTTTAATACCACTACTATTCTTTTTACTATTGTTGTACTCATTTTTATTTTTGATCGGTTTACCTCGCACCGAAAGGTTTAATTTATATTTAGTTATTTGTTTTTAGTTATTAGTTGCTGAGTTTTTACGAAGTCCCGACTCATTCGGGATTGCTGAGTTTTTAGGAAGTCCCGACTCATTCGGGATTAGTTATTCGGGATTAGTTTTTTTTAACTCATCATTCATAACTCCTAACTCATAATTCTTAAAGCTGTTATCCCTCCCAAAAAGAGGAACTGCCGACTGGTCAATGATATAAGACCTAAAGACCAACGACAACCTTCCCAAGCCCTGCCGGACCATATCTGCACGGGTTTTAAAAAGGTTACGTTTATTGTGCAGGCCAATAAAACAATACATTTTACCTGCAATTTCCTTCATTTTGGTTTCAAAACGTTTCATTTTGATTTCAAAACGTTTCATTTTGGTTTCAAAACGTTTAATTTTGGTTTCAAAACGTTTCATTTTGGTTTCAAAACATTTCATTTTGATTTCAAAACGTTTCATTTTGATTTCAAAACGTTTCATTTTGGTTTCAAAACGTTTGATTTTGATTTCAAAACGTTTCATTTTGGTTTCAAAACATTTCATTTTGGTTTCAGAATATTTCATTTTGGTTTCAAAACGTTTCATTTTGGTTTCATAATAATTCATTTTGGTTTCAAAACGTTTCATCGTGGTTTCATAATAGTTCATTTTGATTTCATTGTAAATCATTTTGATTCCATTCCAAACTATTCTGATTAAGTAATACATCGCTCTTGGTTAAAATTTTTTTAATTAAAGTTCAAGTGTTTTTCTTTTTTGCGGAATATCTATCATGGCTTCTTCCAACAGTTCCATTATTTTTTTATGACGGTTAATTATTTCCGCCATCTCTAACAATGTGGTTTCGTCTGTTAATGCATAACCGTTTTGGTTCAGTATTTCTTTTATTTGTTCTTTCATTTTCCCGTTTATTATTTTGTGTTGAAATGGGTTGCAAACCTCTATAAAAAATCAAAGCACTTTTGTAGCAAACTTTTGCTACAAGTGAAAGGGTTGAAAACAAAGGGATTTATTAAAACTAAGAGTAGATTTTTAGGAAAAAATTACGAGGTAAGAAAAAAATATAAAAAAAACAGGCTCCATTCGGTATTCAAAAATGCAATTAAATTGAAAGGAGAATTTACGTTGCACTTAGGATGTAATTTCCTTACCTCGTCTTTTGCCCTGCTTATATAGGTGTATACCGTAGAAGGTTTTATATTTAAAATTTCGGCTGCTTTCTCCGGTGTTTTATTTTCTGCAAGCAGTATTATTGCGGCCTTCATATTTCCTTCCATGCCGGCTTTAACACAATTAATTCTAACAAGCTTTGTACTTTCATCCAGTGCCTTTTGCAGTTCCTCCTCATTAAAAATTACAATTATCTCTACTTCATCAGCATTTGCGGTGGGCTGTTGTTTCTTCAGCATTAATGCCATCTGAATAATATTTTGATTCACTTCCTGCGGATTGGCATTTAATACCAGTTTGTACTCCAACACCGCTTCCCTCTCACTTTTAAATTTTACAATGATTTCAGGCATGGTAAAAAAGTTTTTGGTTTAACAAATGTGGCGATAATTTCATCCTTTGTAATCATACATTGATACAAGTTATTAACCGATTCGTGTTAAAAATGTTGGGTGAAATGATAAATTTTGTCAGATGCTGCCACCATGGCTGTTGTTAGTGCTGCAATTAAATCACACAAGTTGGGCGTAGCGTCACGCTACGTCCTGCTTAACCGGCATCCTGCCGAATTACGGAGATATACAAAGCTTTTTCTTAAGCACCACAAAAGATGTATCTTTGAAAAAAATAACGAATGTCAACTGGTTATCAAATAAAAGAGCAAGACAAGCTATACTATTTAACACTGCAGGTGGTAGACTGGATTGATATTTTTACAAGGCAAAAGTATAGAGATATAATAATTGAAAACCTCAGTTATTGCCAGCAAAATAAAGGATTGGAAATTTATGCATGGGTAATAATGAGTAATCATATTCACCTGATTGCAAAAAGTGAACATGCAGAATTAAGCAATATATTAAGAGATTTTAAAAGTTATACAAGTAAACTGATACTATCCGAAATAGACTCACCTGGCGAAAGCAGGAAAGAATGGATGTTAAAACAATTTAAAGAAGCTGCATTTAAACACAAACGAAATTCTGACTATCAATTCTGGACACACG
>CANJYB010000014.1 GCA_947479085.1 Bacteroidota bacterium
ACTCCTGTTGCAGTACATGCTGTATTGGTTGTTGCAGACACTGCTGCTGGTGCTGCAATGGTTGGCATCACGTTATCAGTTACAGTTACCACTTGAGCAGCTGTTGCTGTGTTTCCGCTTCCGTCTGTTACTGTCCAGATTACTGTTGTAGCTCCTAATGGATAAGTAGTAGAAGCATGGTCATTAGTTACAGATGCAACTGAACAGTTGTCAGCAGTTACTGGTGTTCCTAATGAAACTCCTGTTGCTGTACATGCTGTATTAGTCGTTGTACTTAATGCTGTAGGTGCTGTAATGGTTGGATTTATGTTATCAGATATTACAACATTAAAGTTACAATTCACCGTGCCGCAACCATTGGTCGCAGTTAATGTTACCGATGTGGTTCCTCTATTAAATGAACTACCGCTGCCTGTTCCACTTCCACTTCCTGTGGTTGCCCCACTGAAACTATAGTTTACTATTGGAGATGTTCCTGCTGTAGCAATAGTATACGAAACGGTATTGCTGCAAATACCAAAAGCAGTGTTTGATGTTTGTGTTCCGGGACAAGTAGTAAAGGTAGGAGCAATACAATTAGGGGCAAAAGTTACGCTGATGGTATGAGCCGCCAGAACATTAGTAAATGTATAAGTTCCACCTGCAATGGCTCCTGCATTGGAAACACCATCTACCAACACATCCAAAATATGAAATCCTCCTGAAGGGGTAATGGTATACAATTGGCTTCCTCCCAAACATATTGCCGTTGTTCCAAGCGGAGAAATGGTTCCATTGGCACCAGCAGATGAAACCACATTAAATTTCGGGTTAACCAGAACCGGAACGGTTGCTGATGCAATGCATCCAATGGCATCGGTTACAGAAACAGTATAAGTTCCACTCATTGCTGTTGTCGAATTTGCAATAGAAGTATTTTGCGAACCATTTGAATAGGATAATGGCCCTGTCCATGCATACGTTAATGCTCCCGGAATTTGAGCTGTTGCGGAAGAGTTTAGCACAATGGTTTGTCCTACGCAATAAGGGCTTGTGCTGGAGGCAGAAGGAGAAACGGAAAAGGTAATAAAGCTACCCTGGTTAAGTGAAGTACAGATAGAACTGCTTGGGTTGGTTGACAATTCATCAAACAAAGTGATGGCAGGTGTCCACACATTTGGTCCTCCGAAAATATAAGCCCCGGGATTAGGGCTAAATGCGTCAATTTCGGCATTAACGTTGAAATTCTGGGTTACTTTTATAAATTTATACCCGTTAGAACTAATTACAGGTATGGCTACTGAAGAGGCATTGGTATAATGAAATGTTAATCTTACCGGCACGGTATGTCCACCATAAAAAACATCAAAATAAGTGGTAGTACCGCTATATACCACAACACCTGCATTCAAATTCGAGTTAGCCCCATCATACGACAAATTTGACATGCCTGCACAGGTTGAATTAGGAGGTGCAGTGTTGTATCCGTTTATCACACCTGTTATCACATCCGGATAACCGAAAGTGACACATGGAGAGGTAAATGCCTGCCAAGATGCGTTAGAGAATTGCCAGGTCTTACCACCAGACCATCCTATTGCCCTGCTATCTGATTGAGGGGAAGTAATTACTGTTCCAGAAGGAGTAGCCACTAATGTCTGAGCAAGCGAAAAAGCTGATGCCAGGCAAAGGGATAAGGAAAGCCCAAGTTGTATTATTTTTTTCATTTTGTTTTTATAAATTTACGGGTTAGTAATTGATTTTCTGTTTGAATCTTAACGATATAAACCTGCGGTGAAAGATTCGTGATATCTAAGTTTGCTTTTTGAATATTCTGAAAACTATTTTTCATTTGGAGCCTGCCAGTAATGTCAAATACTTCTATTTGAGGATTGGAAGATTGTGAAAATTCAATTGTCAAATTTTCAGAAGCAGGGTTTGGGAAAATGTTAACTGATTCAGCAAATTGTTCATTTTCATCTATTGATACTGTTATTCCTTCAAAATAAAACGCATCTATAATTGCAGATGAGTTACCCGGGATACCTGTTCCGTGATTTTTTTGAATAGAAACTGAAATACTTGCACTGTCCGGGGTATTAAAACCAAAATAATTGATAGGCACATTAAACAAAGTATAAGCCGAGGTTGAATCATTATCCTGAAACTGCCCCCAACCTATAGGGCTTCCATGATAAAACATTGTAATATTAATATTTATGGTATCGTTAGCATCAGGGAAATATTTATAATAGCCCTTTAAAGAAGAATAACGGAATGCTACTGGAAAATCCGGTAGCGGAGGTCCGTTGGTTTGGCTTGTATGCAAATAAGCAAAGTTACCAGATGCAATATTGTTCCTTAACTCCAGTGCATAGCTGCCGGAATAAGCATCTGTTGTTCTGGTTACAAAAGAACTATCCGTTGCATTATTATTATTATCATCCTGCGAATACCATGAAACTGCTTGGTTACGGTTAACTATATTCCATAGTTCCATGTCGTTGTTGGGTAACTGGCTGTTAGCGCCAATAAAAGTTACATTATCCAATGTTATTTCGCTTAACGCTGATATTGTTCCACCAAAATAATTAGTACTTAAAAATAATAACATCAACGAGTCTGGTGTATCTGTGGTTGAATAATTAACAGGTATTTTTATTTGTTGAAAAACTCCTCCACTCGACCCACTAATATGGTATAATGTATTTGATATAAAGTTACCATTGTATTTGAAATTCATCATAACCAGCGCGGAATCATTTACGTCAATATCATATTTAGCATAAAACATAAGGGTATCGGGTCTTCCCCCACTGTAGGGGAGCGGCAAAATATCTGGACCATTACCACCGCTATTGTTGGCCACATTTGCATATACTATTGCACCGGGTGCCTGATTATTTATTGCTTTTGCTTTTGCGGCAAAACTTCCGTCATAAGATGATACACGCTGTATTTGTCCTGCTGTTGTCCAGTTTTGAAGCACATCATAACTGAAACTATTCCATTGTTCAAAGTCAAAGTTGGGGCCAGTTGCCGCATTGGTAACAAATATAAACACAGAGCTGTAACCCGCGCCTGATGTGTTATTGGCTTTTATTCTTCCGTAGTAAACTGTACCCGGCAATAGCCCTGTTAAAGATAAACTTACCGGAACGCCATTAGCATTAACCGTTGAAGGTGTCATAGGTAAAGTAATACCCAACATAGGGGTAGTTCCATATTCAAAATCCACACTCGCAGGCAAACTATTGGCATTTACTATTCCGTTTATTTGAACAGAATTCGAATTAATAACCGTAAAAGGATTAGGAATTGCAATTGTTGGAGGATTAATGGTGGTATCTCTATATATCAGCGTTTTTCCAAACTGCCCACAAGCAACGCCAAAACCACGGTTAAGGAAATTAATATCATAAATGTCATAACTGTCATTCCCTGCAATATTCAGCCTTGTCCAAGTAATACCCTGATCATTGGTAAACTTTATTACACCATCATCACCAGCTGTGTACCCTTCGGTAGCACTGTAAAAACAAACAGTTCTAAGCATTGAAGCAATGCTATCTACCTCTATGTTCCAGTTTTGCCCTCCATCAGTAGTTTTAATAATTGTTTGTATCGAGTCATTTGCTGTGTTACCTCCCACCACTATACCCGTATTTGCATCAAAAAAATGTACTCCCGAAAATTCTCTTGAAGTTAAATTTCCCGTTACTGCAGATGTTGTCCAGGTTGTTCCCCCATCATTGGTTATCAATATTTTTCCCTTATCACCTACCGCAATACCATTATTGGTATCGATAAACATAACATCTTCCAGCATGGAACCTAAGTTATCGGTAATTACAGTCCAGTTATTACCGCCATCCGTTGTTTTAAGTATGGTTTGTATGGAGTCGTTTGTCTTATTTCCCCCAACTGCAATACCATTCAGCGCATCTGTAAAATAAACACCATAATAATTTCTGGCAGAATCATTCCCTGTCAGAGGTTGATTTGTCCATGAATGTCCTGCATCAGTGGTCTTGAATATTCTGCCCGCATTACCCACCGCATAACCAATTAATGAAGTTGGAAAATGAACGTCATTTATCATGGCGTTTACAAAGTCTAGTCTGATGTCCCAGGTAGTTGCCGTATCGTCTGATAAATGTATGGTGGTAATGGCATCATTAAATAACCAGCCGCCCACAGAAACAATACGACCTGTATTTAATATTTGAGAGGCATTATGATGACGAAAAGCAGGGCCAAATCCTTTGCTGGTCCAATAAGATCCCTGAGATAATCCATTAACAGTTATAACTAATTGGATTAAAAAAGGTAAATAATATAAAATGTTCTTTTTGTTTTTTCCTGACATGTTGCAAAGATATTAAAAATTTTAAATTGAGGCATTACATTATAGTGTTATATTTGCGCAAATCAATAAAATAAATTAATCTATGAAATTAAAAATTATTACCATCTTAACATTTATTACTGGCATCACATTTAATGGGAATGCTCAACTTCGTTTTCAAAAAACTATTGACTGTACAGGCAATGAATTTGGAAACATGTTTCAATCTTACAATGGTAACCTTTCTATTGTAGGAACTACCGATGCAACAGCAGGTAACGGAAACGACATTTTATTAATGACAACCGATTTAACGGGAACTGCATCTTCTAACTTATATGTAGGAGGTTTAGGAACTGAATTTGGAACAGCAATGTACATTGCTAATACGACAGGAGAAACCACCATTGTTGGGCGTTCTAATGGTTTTTCTACAGCTCCGCCAAATGTTCAGGATGTATTTGCGGCTCGTTTGAACAGTTCCGGAATGCCTGTTTTTGCTAAGGTATTTGGTACAGACAGTATTGACTATGTGACCACCGTAAAAGAAGCAAATGATGGCGGAATCATTATGGCAGGTAGAGTAAAAAACAATGACAGACTGGATGGTCTGGTAATTAAAATGGATGCTACCGGAACCATACAATGGTCAAAAAATGTTGGAACACCTTATGCAAATGAAGTAATTTATGATGTAAAATCACTTGGAACCAACACAGGATATTTAGTAGCTGGTTATTCAGGTGTAAATACTATCGGATTAAATGATGCAACCTTTTCTTTGCTTGCAAATGCCGATGGAGCTATGCAAGGTACATTTGTATTTGGTGGTGCTGGAGATGATGATGCACGCATGATTATTGACGGAGCGCAGGGGAAATTTTATATTGCCGGAAACACCCGTTCTTTTGGAGCTGGTTTAGGTGATATTTTTCTTGCCCGTTTTGATGTTAGCAATTTTCCTCCTACTTTGGATTGGATGAAAACATACGGTGGAGCTGGTGAAGATGCTTTTACATCGGCAGTAAGTAATGGAAATGGTGGTATAGTTATTACAGGTATTACTACTTCATTTGGTACAGGAGGAGATGCACTAGCTTTTAAAGTGGATACTGCAGGGACATTGCTTTGGTCAAAAAACTATGGTGGCACATCTAATGATGCATTCCAAAGCATTATCAGCGATGGTGGCACAGGTTACACTGTGCTTGGGTACTCAAATTCGTATGGTGCCAATAATGATGTATGGATAGTAAATATGGATAGTACAGGCTCTACAGGATGTAATGAATCAGTTGCTGCTTTGGTATCTGGAACTCAAGCTGCCACTTACATTACCCCTCCTAATATGCCAACACTCGATTTCACATCAAACGATATTGTATTGACAGACAGAGTAGCTAATTTTTCTCCTTCTTCTAATGTTACTTCTGAAAATGCTTTATGTACCACCGTTTCTGTAAATGATGCTGTGAACTCGAAAACAATTGCAGTATATCCCAATCCTTCTGCCGATATGGTAAATATTAATTTGGGAGAAAATGCTGCAGATGTAAAATCCATATCGGTATATAATTATCTTGGTTCAAAAGTATTTGAAACAGCTACAGACGTAAACAAATCTGTTTATTCTGTTAATGTTTCCAATCTTGCAGCAGGGCTTTATACTTTGATGGTAACTACCAATCATAAGCCATTAACTTTAAAAATTTCTGTAACAAAATAAAGCCAGGCTTTAAGACTTCTTTTTGTTCCTTAATAAAGAGCTCCTTTTTCAACAGAAAAAGGAGCTCTTTTACTTTAGAGAATCTATTAATAAAAAGAAAAAATATCTGTTAACTAAATCTTCGTTCTTTGGTACCGGTGTAAAAAACAATCTGCATTTTTTTAGTGCATGTAGCTTTTTTTTAATAAAAAAATGGCCTAAATTCTTTTCATTTTTCCGGGCGGTTTTTCTGTTCATTAAAGTCTGCTTTTTTATTCTTTTTTTGTTTGATTCATTTGAAGAATAAAGCCAGATTTTACTCGCTTGCTATATAACTAACTTAGTTTTCTATGCTATTCACTTAGTTTGTTACACAACTAACTTAGTTTGCTATACAGCTAACTTAGTTTGCTATGCTACTGGCTTAGTTTGCTATGCAACTAACTTAGTTTGCTACACTACTAACTTAGTTTGTTATACTACAAACTTAGTTTGCTATGCTACTAACTTAGTTTGCTGTATAGCTTCCCTGAGAAATCAACAGTGTCTTACAAACAAGATTTTTTTTAAAACGCTAAAAGTATTGATATTATTAACTCACAGGGGTTATTGAAAAAACAAAAAAAATATTTTACATAAAAAACACAATAAATTTCGATTTATCGCGTTATCTCATTGGCAGAGTTTGAAAACTCTGTTTTCTGCCAACGAAAAAAACAATAAACAGGGTAACTATAAAACTAAATAAACCATGAAAACAAAAAAAATTATGGTGTTGTTTCACAATAGTAATAAATAAAAAAAGCCGGCAGGAATAATTCCTGCCGGCTTTTCTAATAATTAAACTAAACTATTTCACCATTGTTTTTGTAACAACAGTATGGTTTGATAAATCAGTTAATCTAACCATAAACACTCCGTTTTTCAAATCCGAAACATTTGTTTTTACAGTGGTAACACCAGCTGCAACAAAATATTTCTGACTGATAACTTCAGCACCTAACAGGTTATAAACTTGTACCAATATATCTTTATCTACATCAGCCGTAACATCAATGTTAAGGAAATCAGTAGCAGGATTTGGATAAATTCCGGAGAATGTATTTGTTCCGTCAGTCTCTGTATTATCCATTGATATTGGACTTGCACAGGTAGTAAGTGCAGCCGATGAACGGTAAAGAGAAGTTCCGCAACCATTCACTGAAGCTACTTTTACCAATGAACCTGTAGGAGTGTTAACTGCAAACAGAACAGATATAGCATTGGTTCCAGAGCCTGAAACAATAGATGCACCAGCAGGAACTGTCCAGATATAAGAGGTAGCTCCGTTAATAGCAGCTATAGAATAGCTAACCGGGATACTTCCCGCTACCTCAGTACAGATAGAAGTTGAACCTGTAATGGTACTTGGCATTGCAGCCAATTTGGTTAATGCTAATGTTTTTGCAGCACTTGTAATACAAGTTCCAACAGATGCAACAGTAATTGATCCGGTCACAAAGTTAGAAGCAAAAGAAACAGTAACACTGGTAGTTCCTTGTCCGCTCACTAAAGTAGCGTTTGCCGGAACAGTCCAGAAATAAGATAATGCACCTGTAACAGGAGCAATACTATAAGTATTTGGTGTTGCACTTTGAATAGCAGGGCAAACTACAGTAGTACCTGTAATAGTTCCCGGAACCGGAGGACCAGCAACCACAGTTACACTTTTTGCAGCTGATAAAGAACAATTGTTAGAGTTTTTACAAGTGATAGCACCTGTTACATAATTAGACGGAAACTGAACCACTATACTTGTTGTTCCTTGTCCGCTAACAATGGTAGCACCTGTTGGTACAGTCCATACATAACTTAAAGCAGCAGCGTTAGCGGCCACACTATAAGTATAAGTATTTGCCAAACAAAGGTCTGATAACTGACCAGTGATAGCAGTTGGAGCTGCAACAGCTGTTCTGGTAAGAGCAAGCGTTTTTGCAAGTGATGAACCACAACCTGAATTTCCTACCACTGTAATGTTACCTACAGCTGCTGTGCTATATGCTAATAAATGACAATCAACAGTTATAGAAGTTGTTCCTTGTCCGGATAATAAAGTAATTCCGGCAGGTACAGTCCATGTATAAGATAATGCAGTTGCAACAGGAGCTATAGAATAAGTAAGTGGAGTAGTTGTTCCAACATAGTTACAAACAGCAGCAGTACCGGTAATAACTCCCGGAGTTGTTGGTATTGTTCTGGTAATAGCCAATGTTTTTGCAACACCTGCACCGCAGCCAGCAACTGCCGCTACCGTAATATTTCCTAATGCACCTGAACCAGATACACTATGATAATCAACCACAAGGCTTGTAGTTCCTTGTCCTGAAAGAATAGTAACACCTGCAGGTACAGTCCATAAATAAGAAGTAGCACCTGTAACAGTAGCAGCAGTATAAGTTAATGGAGTAGTAGTTCCTACATAAGCACAAACAGCAGCTGTTCCTGTTAGTGTTAATGGAGTTGCAGGAAGAGTACTTGTAATGGCTAATGTTTTAGCAATACCTGCGCCACAACCGGAAACCGCTTGTACAGTGATATTACCTAAAGCTCCTGAACCTGTTACACTATGAAAATCAACCACAAGACTTGCAGTTCCTTGTCCCGAAACAATTGTAACACCCGCTGGTACTGTC
This sequence comes from Bacteroidota bacterium, assembly GCA_947479085.1. Classification (GTDB taxonomy): domain Bacteria; phylum Bacteroidota; class Bacteroidia; order 2-12-FULL-35-15; family 2-12-FULL-35-15; genus 2-12-FULL-35-15. The sequence continues at coordinate 8,705 of CANJYB010000014.1, forward strand.
CAAAGGTAAGATGAAGCACCTGCAACGCTTGAAGAAGTGTAAGTTAAAGGAGTTGTTGTTCCAACATAAGCACAAACTGCAGCAGTACCTGTTAAGGTAGTTGGAGTAGTAGGAAGTGTAGAAGAAATAGCATACGTTTTAGGAAGACTGGTACAACCTGCAGCAGAAACTGCAACTACAGAAATATTTCCAAGTGCCTGTGTTCCTGTTGCTGTGTTAAGAAAATTAACGTTTAAGCTGGTAGTTCCTTGTCCCGAAACAATGGTAACACCTGCAGGTACCGTCCATACATAAGAAGATGCTCCTGCAACAGCAGTAAAGTGATAATTAACCGAAGTGGATGTACCTACGTAAGCACAAACCGCAGCAGTTCCAGTAATAATTCCTGGGGTTGCCATCGTTACAGTAACAGTCACTGTAGAAACTGCAGTATTAGAACATCCATTTGTAGAACCTGTAACGGTATAAGTAGAAGTTGCGGTTGGTGTAACACTAACAGCAGCTGTAGTAGCACTTGTAGACCACAAATAAGAAGTAGCTCCTGAAGCAGTTAAGGTAGCTGAAGTACCTGCACAAATTGCAGGAGAGTTAACTGTAATAGTTGGTGTAGCATTTACTGTTACAACGATAGCTGCTCTTGGGCTTAAAGAAGAACCTTTAAATTGAGAAACATAATAAGTCGTTGTACCTGCAGTAGCAGTAGATGGAGTTGGAGCCGTTAAGCTGCCTGTTCCGCCTGTAGCTGTGGTATACCATCTTAAAGTATCTCCGCTTATTGCAGTTGCTGTTAATGGAGATGCAGTAGCACCTACACAATAAGAAACATTAGATACCGTTGGAGGTGCAATGTAACTATCGAAAGTTAAACTTGGCAACATGATTTCTGTTCCGGTAGGATTTGATGATACATAATTCTGATATTGACCAGAAACTCCAGTTCCAACTTGTATGTTCAAGTTAAAATGAAAATTACCATTAGTAGTAAACTGTCCAATCAAAACTCTGTTTGTTGAAGTAGGACCAGTAGAACCATTCAATGAAGCAATAGAACCATTCGATGTTGTAAAGGAGTTACCAGCATTGCTTGTTGCATCAAAAATAGCTTGTTGTCCTGCTGATATTCCAACAAAAGTAACACCTTGCGGAGTTCCTGCAATAATACCGTCCTGTGTTGTTAATGGAATTCCGGAATCACCATCGTTATTCAAAAGCATGGTATTGGTAGTAATTAAATTAGCTGCACCATTGTCTTCCGATTTAAGAACACCCATTTGACCAGTAGCAGCAGCTCCCGCTGAAAACCATGAATCAAGCGCAACCGAATTGTTATGCAAGTATTGAGAACCAATAGTGTTAGGAGTAATAGCTCCTCTGTCTTCGTTATTAAAGAAAGAAGTAGAAGTACTGATGTTTATCGGATGAGCTGCAACACCATATATAGCTTGAAATTTATAACCTGCCAGCATATCGGCATATACTCTATAAGTAACAGAACCAGCAGGCAATGCCCCTATACTTCCTGTTGCATCAGCAGCATTGGAAGTATAATATCGTTCTACGATTACTTTTTCCAATCCATTTTGACCGTATGCCAATCCGCCTGTTAAGGCAAGGACTAAGCCCAGTATTGTTGATTTTATCTTTTTCATATTTTTTGTTGTTTTTGTTGTTTAATTTAGTTTCCAACTTTTTCCTTTCTAAACAAGAGTTCTCCTGAGCCCCTCCCGGAGCGGGAAGAGAAAACTTGCATTTTCTACTTTTCCTTTTACCATCTCCCTGAAAGAGAGATGGTAAAGGTTAAAGTATAGTTAAAGAATAGATTGGTTTATTGTTTGTTGATTAAGGACAAGATTGGTTAAAGTTTCCAAGCAAGATTAAGAAATCTATATTGTCAGTCATACCATCCTGATTAATATCAGTAGGGCATGGAGCTAAACCACCAGTTGTTTGTAACAAAGTAGCATAAGCCCAACCAGATAACCATGATGGACCTGAACCAAAAGCACCTCTGTAGTTTTCAGGTGTAAAGAAACCATCAGCAGGAGCAACTATTGAAGTAGCTAACACTGGACTTGGAGTAGCATCGTATTGAGTAGAAACAGCATTGCTTGTTCCGTTCATTGTCCAAACACCGTTGAATCCCGGGATTGAAGCAGCACGAACGTTTCCGTCTGTTTGGAAAAACTGAGTAGTATCAGCAGTTGTTACTGCGTGAGCAGCTACGTTTAAAGAATAAGCTCCACTTCCTGAACTTCTTGTTACGTTCTTAACCAAATAAGCTCCACCTGGATTAGTAGCTGAAGGCAAAGCACCTGCAACACCTGTTCCCATTCCGATAAATGTATTGTTTTTAATAATTAAAGTATTTGGAGTATTGTTGTTTCTCCAGTTGTCGTAAGAATCAGTTACAGATGCACCTGCTGAACTTGTGGTAGCACTTCTTGTTCCTTGTTGTGCCTGATTACCAGTCCAAAGGTTTAAACCTGAAGCAAAGTTTGCAAATACGCAGTTGTAAATTTCACCTTCTGTTAATTCTTTTGCACAAATAGCAGACATTCCTGTATTATCAGAATTTTCTACTCTTTTGTTTGATCCTATAAAAGTACAGTTGTAAATTACAGGGTGAGAACGGTATCCTCCTGAAGCAAGAGTTCCAATAGCAACTCCTGAACCATTTCCTGATTGTTGATCATCAGCATCCATTTCAAAACCATTATCCATTGCGGATGCAATAGTTGATGCTCCTGAAGTAGAAGTAAAAGATGTATCAGCTGAACCAAAACCTACAGAGAAAACATTCTGAACTTTTCCGCTGTAACCTAAATCCCAGTCAAACATATCATCATTTCCAAACATGAAAGTAGCGTTTTTAACATTTACAGTTCCTCCGAAAAATTCCATATTGTCATCTGCATTAGCTATTACTTCCACATGGTCCACAGTAGTACCTCTTCCAACTGAAGCGAAAGTAATACCATTGATCTCTCCGCCCTGTACCAAAATAGAACCTGAATAACGAACAGAAACATATCTTAAAATACCTGAATTGTCATTGTCATCAAAGTTAGTAAGGTATCCTGATTGAGCAGTAGTAAGGTTTACACCAAACTGATTTCTGAAATCGGTAGTTCCGAATCCTTCAAGAGTACCAAGACCATTAGCAACACAAAGTCTTCCGTTTCCTGTTGCGTTAAAAGGTCCATTACCAGCAAGGGTTAAATTGTTAGAGGCTTGTCCACATAACATTAATCCACCCCATTTACCCATATTATGAGTAGCATAAGTACCATCCATTGGGTCTGCCTGTGCAGTAATTACTATCCCGCAATCTGCTGTTCCATCAGCAAAAATTTTACCTCCTCTTGAAACTACAAGTGCAGAAGCTGTTGCAGCGGTTACAGTAGCTGTTGCTTTGATAACAGTACCTGGTTGTATGGTTAATGTTAAACCATTAGGCACATAGATTTTTTTATCCAATATCCATAACTTGTCACAAGTAAGAATAGTGTTTACTAATAAATCACCATCTCCTGCACCGCCATTCACTGCAAGTGTGGAAAGGTTAACTGACGGTCGCGATGCCACAGCCGGACATCCGCATGCTGCACCAAGGTTGGTCTGAGCCACACCCGGTGTCATTGAAACGAAAGCAAGCACTGCTGTCGCGATTAAGGTTGAAATTTTTTTCATTTTTTTGTTTTTGTTTAATTGATTTTGTTTAATTGATTGATTACTCTTTTTTTTGATGTTTAATTTAATTACTCTTGATTTTACTGGTAGACTTTCTGTTTTTTTTAATGATTTGGTTTAGATTGATTAACATTTAGATTTGATTATTTTACCGAGACAAAAGTAAATGGAGGATATTGTGGGAAGATTATTGAAATATTATAAGAAGTAAATTATTGAGATAACTAAATGTTATGAAATAAATATATTTATTAACCACAAATTAACATTAATTAAAATAATTGAAGGACAACTTTGTTAGTTCCGATTGCTCTTTCCTATGGGAAAGTATTTTGTTCTAACAATAAAAAAAACTATACCTTGCAAGGGCCTCTTTAGAACGAATTGAAAACTTACTGATATTTTTGCCCGGCCAAGCTAATGTGCAGCTACAACCTTTCTTGCTACCGTCAGTAATCTATCAAATGTTACTTTGTCGGTTAAATAATAAACGCAGAATTTAAAAACCCTGTTTTGTTTTCTTACAATAATAAAAGGTTGATTCAAAGCATCATATTGCATATAGGCTTCATCCCCTAAATCCTTCAAAAGCGTTATGCTGCCCATATTTGTATGTTGTGTTTTCATAAACCGGTATATTTCATTCGAAGCGGCAGTGTCTTTATACTGTTCGAAGTTAAAGAACAATGCACCCTTTGAAGTGGAATCAACATAGGTAGCCACGTAATTAATTACATAACGCAGCACCCCACTGGAATATTTATAGCTGCTATCTTTTACAGAAACCGGTTTAGCTATTATCGAATAGGCATCATTAGTAGTTACAAAGTATTTCGAAACCATAGCACTGTCCAAAATATTCTGCACGGCCAATTTGTTGTTGGGCATTTTGGTAAAATCCAATTGAGAAAAACAAGCAGAAGAAATCAAAAAGAAAAAAACAATTAAGCCCTTTCTATTAGGCACAGAATAAAAAGCACCATGTGCTTTATTGAAAAAATTTGAATTCATACTATTATTTTGAAATTAGTTTTTCGCGTTTTTATCCATCTTCTTCGAAGAGCAATTGAGATGAGGAGTAAACACTACCCCAACAGTTACTCCAAAGGAATACAAATACCCCTTTACAGGAGCATTTATTATGGAAGTAATTGAACGTGTATAAATCGGTTCCAGTTTTAAATTTGTTTTTTTACTAATAGGGTAACTTAAACCAAATCCTGCCATTACAGAAAAATTTACCCTGTTAAAATCATTGTCCGTTTTAGTAAGAGTTTTTTCAGTGCTATTAGCATGGGTTATGCTAATAGTCGTTTTTTGAAACAACAATACATTAGCTGCACCCCCGGCAGTTATATATGCTTTAAGCTTACCGTTTAAAAAATAATAATCCACTTTTAAAGGAATATCAAGATAATAATAATGAAAATTATACGAATACTGAGCTGCCTCCTGCCCGTAAGGCAATCTTTCTAAAGTATATTTTTTTGTTTTCTCTCCTTTATCCGAAAAAAAAGCCCCTGTTTCAATATTAATTTTTTCAGTAAGCTTATAAGCAATACTTATTCCAGCCGTATATCCAAACTTAGGAATTTCTAAAGTGTCGCGCATTTCTTTTATTAAATCACTCGATTCATCTCCATTCGATTTTAAAGTTCTGAAACAATACATTGGAGAAAAAGAAATACCCATTTCAAACTTGCTTGTTTTAGTAGTATCAACTATTTTGTTTGCAACACTTGTTTTGGCAGAATCCAAAACTTTTGGAGATTCTGTTTTAATTACATTATTAATTGTCTTTGCAGAATCAATTAATTTGATTGAATCATTCGTCTGGCTGCATAATGCAAGAGGAAAAAGAAGCACAGATATAAATACAGCTATTTTATTCATTATTAATTATTGTTTTTCCTTAATCCTTAACACATCTAACACTAAATCCGTAGTTCTTTAAGCCATAATACCTGAACACATTTGCATTTTTATAATCAAGGTATCGGTACCAGGCTTCATTGCCATGAGAAGTGGATGTCCACCAGAAACCAGTTGCTGATTGACCCGGGTTACCCATGGTTCCATCAAACATTCGGCATCCGTTTGCAACAGCACTAAATCCGCTTTCGTTGGTCGACCATACAGTAGCATACTCAGCCCATCCAAAAGTTGCACCTCTTTCTACTTTCATTTGTTCTCCTTCATGTGTACCTCTCCATCCCGTTCCATCAGCGTCACCCTGGCTCATTCCCAGATATTCTTCCAATACTTTCCATTCATTATCAGATGGGATATGCCAACCTGCTGGGGCTATTCCTCGCGAATCGTTCACTGCTTCCCAGTTATAAAACTTCCCGATAACAATACCCTGACTGTTAAGAATATTACAATAAGCACCAGCCGTAGCATGGCCCCAGGTGGTATCCTGAATAGCTAATGGTATAAAACTACTATCCCGATATTTGGTTGTTCTTAAGTCCTCGGCCATCCACCATTGGCTGCCAATTTTTACAGTTTGGTAAGTAATGCCACTCACATCAGTAACAGAGCCTGTTTCCTGCACCGGTTTTTCTGTTTCTTCTTTTTTCTTACAGCCATTTATTATTAATAAAAATAATAAGCTGATGAATAGTATTGTTTTTGATTTCATTATTTAAAAAAAATAATTTTATTTTTTACCACTTTTAAAATGCACAGAAACGCTTATTGCACTTAGTATCTTAAAGGTGGTTTTTTTAATTCTTCATAAATGTTTTACTCTGTACACTTCCTCCCGTATAAACCCTTACAAGATATAAACCCACCTGATAAGAAGACACATCCACTACTTGTGTAATAGTTCCTGAACGAATCCCAAGGTCTCTGTCCTCTACCACTGTTCCAAAAGAATCATAAATAGTGTACTTTACTTCCTGGTTAACACCAGCGCTAATTTCCAGATTTACAATATCAACTGCAGGATTTGGAAACAACCTGAAACCAGTTTCGCTGGTAATACCCGGGCAAACCAAACTTATATCCCTGTCGTTGCACCTACCCGGATAACAACATAAACTCTGTATATTAAAATTGGCACTTGGGTCGTAATTACAAGCTAATGTATCCATACAACCAAAAACAATGGTGTGAATACAATAGATGCTATCAACATAACAAGGAGCGTTTGGATTATATTCCAGGTAATTGGTATTTCCACATCCACAAACCGGAATATCACGTGGATACTTAAGCATTCCAAGAACAGTGGTGTCAACACCTACGGTATCACAGTTTCCGGCAGTAGCCACAAAGTTTAATAAATCTCCATTATGTATTCCTCCTGTAGAATCCATTACTTCCACATTTAATTCAAAACTAAGTTCTCCTAAAGTTGTAAACTGCCCTACCAAAACTTTATGCCCTGTTGCCGAATCTCCAGAAACACCACCATTCTGCTTAAGATAAGCAGCGGTATTGTAAAAAAGCGAACCAACATTTACAGAGCCAAACACAGTTGTATCGTTACCTGTGGTTGGAAGCCCTGAATCATTAAAACCTGCATCCGACCAAACAGTATAGGGTTCCTGTGCCGGAACCATACCATCAGCCGTATCCACAGGTATATGCGCTGCAGTATCATTGTTTATTAATAATCCCGAAGCGATACCGGCAGTTCCCCCATTATTTAGTAAACCACCAATTAAAGAACCATTATAATCATCACGTTTTAATACCCCGGCATAATTAACAGTGTTTGTTTTAGCGCACAACCCTAAGGTAAGCCAACTATCCAAAGCCAGCAGGGGGTTACTAGGGAAATATTGCTTCTTTATCAAATAGCCAAAATATTCATCGGGGCGGTCAATATTGTTGTAAAATATTCCTGTACTTGCAATTTTTAAAGGATGACATTCTGTTCCATAAACTTTACGAAGTTTATACCCAGAATCTAACTGAACATATACTCTATAGGTAATAGAACCTCTTTGTAAAAAAGGAGTGGCATATGTTGGATCATTTTGCCAGTTAGTGCTATCTGTTGCATCCAAGCTATCCGAAATATAGTATTTCTCTACTATCACATCTCTTATTTGTCCATCCATTCCTTTTGGGAATACCAAAATGGATAAGAGGAGAAGGGTTAAAAGTTTTTTCATTTTTATAACTTATATGTAATGCTTAATAGATAATTAGTGCCCCAACGATATTGGTCTTTAATAATATCATACCCTCCATCGTAATATATTTTTCGGGTAACGGGCTGATTCAAAATATCCTTTATTGTAAAACTTACACTCCAGTTTTTAGCTACTTTCTTAAATTTCTTGGTTACCTTAAAGTCAAGCTGGTGACGAGGCATTTCATACGTATCGCCTAAAAACTCAGAGGCAGAACCAATAACAACCCTTTTTCCCTGCAAATTATAACTCACCGTTGCTGTTAATCCTAACGAATCGGATGTATAGGATAAAATTCCATTGATTACATAAGGTGCTTGCCCGAACATGGTACGTTTTACGGTATCAAGATTATAAGTAATAACAGAAGTACCTACCACTTCATTTCTTGTACGCACATATTCAGTATAAGACTGAGCCAGGGTAATGTTGGCAGTAAAATCCAACCCCTTTACTATTTTTTTCCTTCCCTCAATTTCTATTCCCTTTACATTAGCAATATCCACATTGGTCCACGTATATCTCTCTCCTCTGATTAGCTCAATATGATTTTTGAAATCTTTATAAAATACACTGATGGATACATTATCTTTATTTTTAAAATAAGACTCTATCCTGAAGTCATAGTTTTTTACCTCCACCATTTTAAGGTTAGGATTCCCGGTTACATTTAACCTAAGTTCATTATCAAAAGTGGTAATATTTGATATTTCTCTGAGGCTAGGGCGGGCTAAAGTTTGGCTATAGCCCAAACGAATATTAGTAGGACTTTCTTCCTTATTAATTAATTTATAAACGATGGTGGCACTTGGCAAAATATTGGTTTGTTTTATACTTCCAATTGTGGCAGGTAACTCACCAGCCAAATAAAATCTCCGTGGGTCGTCATTTGCTAATCCCATTGAATCAAATTTAGTTACATCAGTAAGCATGTCGGTTGTTTCTATTCTTAACCCACCAGATACACGTATGCGCGGAATAATAGTAAAATCAGCCATCAGGAAAGCGGCTGCTATTTTACTGTGACCAAATGAATGGTCAGTAGGGGATTGGAAAAGGTTGTAATACCAGTTGAGTGTACTGAAAGGAACACCACCATTATCGCCATGCGAAATGCCAAACTGATCTAAGTTAAGATATGCATTCAGGTCATCGTTTTCCATATGAGGAGCGTTCAAACCATCTTTTCCAAGAAAATAATGGTACAGATCATTCTTTGTTTTATCTTCTTGATAAGCTCCTCCTAATTTTAACTTCCGGGTAAGCCCTGGCTTTTCACCAATGGGTATTTCTATACTACCATGAGAATCAAAAAGGTTATCAGAAAGATAACGGTAATAGCGGTCAATAGACTTGCTGCTTGGGTCGAGACTATAAATGTGGGTAACGGGGTTGCTCTCATATTGTAAATATTTAAAATCAGGTGCATTACTGTTTCCCTTGGTATAAGATGCATTCAATTCCACTTTGGTTTTAATGTTCGGAATATAATGTTCGGATTTAAACTGGTAAATCATTTGTTTCCGGGCTTCATAAAATTGCGAAACAGTAGTCAACGTATTTTCTTCGTCATACCCTTTTCTTACTTTATTTACTCCGATAAGGTTGGGCATAAACATAAAGCCTACTGTATTATTTGGGTTAACCTTGTAAGCTAAATTAACCAAAGCACTCCAGCCATTCGTTTCATCACTTGCTTCCGCGTCCAAATGAGAATCCACAATACGGGTTCCCGACTTTTGCTCTTCTAATATAGCATGGGGGTCGTACAGCGTTGCGCTCCCATACCTGAAACCGGCAACAAACCCAAGTGGTTTACCAAACAAACTTACTTGGTCACCCACGGTAAAACTTTGACTGAAACTAAGTGGTGCTTTTCGTTTGGTGGTATTCCAGTTGTTTGGAAAAGATTTGCCGGTAGCTGCAGCATCTTTATTAACAATATCAAATGCTGTAGAATGATAACTGCCGTTGTCGAATGCGCTAGTAGCGGCAATTACTGCTGTATTATCATTAATCAATGCAGGAGCGAGCAAACCAAGTTGCACCAAACCCAACTTAAAATATAAAAGTCCTTCGTTACTTCCCTCTGCCCAACCTGTTACACCCAAGCTTTTATAATAATCTCCTAATCCAAGCGCCACCATCTCCTGATATTGGGTTGGGTCCGGGTTTGTAGAGTGAAATTGAGTATGGTTGTATTCCCTGTAGGTATTATCATATCCCAGCCAATCGGTTTTGCTTCTTTCAGAAGTAATCACATCTTTACCTGTTGTTTGTGCATTGTAGCCAACAGTACTTTCAATACTTACAGTAAGTGCATCAGGGTAGTCCTTTGTTTCCACCGAGATATAAGCACCGGCATAATCCCCCGGCATATCTGGACTTGCTGTTTTTGTAATAATGACATTATCTACCAGGCTGGCCGGAAACATATCTAATTTAATATTATTGGTAAATGGGTCTAGAGTTGGAATCCGGTTTCCATTGACAGTAGTTTTTACATAGCGGTCACCAATCCCTCGGACTGTTATAAATCCTCCATTAGTAGAAACACCCGCTACACGCGCCACAGCTGCTACCACATTGGCATCACCTGTTTTCTTCATTGTTTCAGAAGAAATGTAATCAATCGTGGTAGAAGAATTTTGTTTTATACGCTCCATGTAGTAGGACTTATCCTTAGTGGCTTTGGTAGATATTTCCACTACATCTAATGCTTTTGCACTGGCCTCTTCCATCACAAAATCCTTTACAATTACTTGGTTATTCAAAACACGGATTTCCTGCTCGATGGTTTGATAACTTACATAGGAAATAGTTATAACCTGCGCCAAAGAATCTTTCATCTTTAAAGAAAAGTTACCATCAAAATCAGTAACAGTGCCGATAGAAGGATTTGATTTTAACGCAATGGTAACACCAATCAAGGTTTCCCCATTTTTATCGCTAATCTTTCCCCTAACGGTCCCTTGAGAAAAAGAAGAAGTGATTGAAATAAATGTAATACAAAAAAGAAGAGTTAGTTTTTTCATATAAGAGCCTCACCCCATTATCCCCTCTCTAAATGAGAGGGGGGAGGGCGTTTAAAAAATTAGGTGAAGTTTCTTTTAATATTTAATTATTTTCTTTGTAGATTTAACTCCGTTTAAAGTGGTCTCAATAAAATATATTCCTTTTGCAAATGATGATATATCAAGTTTCTCAACATATTTACCTGAAATAGTTCCAAGGTCTTTACTAGAAATAACATTTCCGATTACATCAAATATCCTGTAAGAATTTGAATTTATTTTATCAGAAGAAGTAATATCAATAGTCACTACATCACTTGCAGGGTTAGGATAAATATCGATCGAAGAGGATGGCGAAGCTGCAGGCTGGTCAACTAAACCAACAGTGCAACTATTATAATTAAGGAAACTTGCAAGAATTTCATTTCCGTTGGGTGCTGTAGCAACATAATTTTCATATTGAGAACTACCATTAGGCAAGCCTATTTGAATATTTAAATGAAATTCAAAACAACCATCAGTTGTAAACTGACCGACCAACACCCTATTAGTTGTTGCTGAATCGCCATAAGAACCATTTAGAGACGCAACAGAACCATTGGAAGTAGTGAAAAGACCACCTACCTGACTAGTACCATCCAAAACACCTAAATCACCATTGCCTGTGTTGTTAATTCCAACAAAGGTAACCGCTTCAGGAGTTCCCAGAATAATACCATCCTGTGATGTTAACGCTATGCCAGCCCAAGGATCATTGTTTTGTAAAAGTGAGTTTGGCATCAAAATATTTGAAACACCATCATCATCAGCCTTTAATACACCTATATGACCGTTGCCTGCAGATCCAACCGAAAACCAGGAATCCAAACCAACTGTTCCATCATTCCAAAATGGTGTATTAATTCCATTTGGTGTAGTAGCTCCTCTATCTTCATTATTAAAGAAAGTAGTGGTAGTAGAAACCGTAAAAGGATGTCCAGTTACTCCGTACATAGCTTGAAACCTGTACCCCTGACGCATATCAACAAATACCCTATATGTTTTTGAACCAACAGGTAACGTACCAATACTATTATTGGCATCATTTAAGTCAGAAACGTAATAGGATTCTACAATAACATTTTCCAGTCCGTTTTGAGCAAGAACACAAGTTCCTAAAAAGCTAAGTGCCATGCCCATTATTAATTTTTTTGTTGTAGTTTTTTTCATCTTATTTATAGTTTAGTTGATTAATTGTTTTATTAGTTTTTTAATGTAAGCCCTTCAAATTTTATCTCCTTACCTTCCGGGTTTTTAGCCACATAATTTAATGTTGCCCCATTTGGGGTTCCTATCTGAAGATTAAGCTCAAACGAAAGTTTTCCTGAAGTGGTTAGTTGGGCTATTAACACTTTGTTTTCATTTGTTGCTCCCTTCATACTTCCGAAAACAGCCCATGACCCATTATTTCCTGAAAAAGAAGAGGCCCCGCTGGGATTATTAAAAAACTTGAGGTCGAAGCCAAAGAAAGTAATGGGCTTTATTTTGCTTGCTATCAAACCATCAGCTTTTGCCATTGCATTACTTTTTATAATTGAACCATCAGTATCTTCCACTTTCATAATCCCATTGTGCTCATCAGTAGCAGCACCTATTGTTATCCATGAGTCGAAAGCCGCAGTACTGTTAGTTATTTTTTTATCATCTATTTTATCCCCGCTTATATCACCTGATTGGGTATTGTTAAAAAATGTGGTAGTAGTTTTAATAAAGAGTTCATGATTGGTAACGCCATAAACAGCCTGAAGTTTATAATCCGGTTTCATGTCAACATAAATTCTATACGTCACTGCGCCTTCGGGGAGAGCACCTCCGGCAGTATCCAAAACATCTTTAGCGTCATAGCTATAATACTTTTCGACTATTACTCCTTCCAAAGCCAACTTATCAGCCTCTGTAATCTCTTTCTTGGCTTGCGCTTCTGCTGAAAGACTCATAAAAGATAAGCAAAACAGAAATAAATAGGAATAAATTTTCATTAGACTAACTTTGTTTTTAAACGCAACAAAAGTCTACAAACAATGTGTCGTTTCTATAAAGCAATTATTACTTTTAAGTTATGATAGGATTAAGCAAACTGACCAAATTACTTAACATAAGGGCTTTTTGTTAACATAAAATTAACTAAGCTAAAGGGGGAATAAATAAATAAAAAATTTGAATTAATAAGAAAGGCTACTTAAGGCTATTGGGCCTCTTTCAATTGTCAATATTTTAGATTTGGGAATTGATGATTTTTTGTTCAATAGAGGTGGTTGAAAACCCTTCAAGATATTCCAGAGTTTTTACTTCACCTCCATTTGCACGCACTATATCCGAACCCACAATGTATTTTCTGCTTTCAGGATTTATTTCCAATACATTATAGTCGGCTCCCTTTACAAGAATATTAGGTTTTACAAATGTTATCAAATCCAGAGGTGTATCCTCATCAAATATTATAACAGCATTAACAAAATGCAAAGACGCAATAATCATTGCCCTTGTAAGTTCATCCTGCAAGGGGCGGGAAGAGGCTTTTCCTAGTCGTTTTACAGAAGCATCGCTATTAATCCCAACAATCAATTGATCTCCCAAATCACTTGCCTTCGCGAGGTAATCAATATGTCCACGATGCAGGATATCGAAACAACCGTTCGTAAAAACAGTTTTTTGCCCTTTGAACCTCCATACAATTAATGGCTTTATTAATTCATCAAGAGAGAATATTTTAGATTGGATAACTTCTAATGCAGGTAATTTATGAGTGTAAGGAACCATTGGAATTTTGAATTTAAAATGTTAGATGTTGGAGTGTTAAGTATATTTTACTGTTTTTCGACTTATTAAGAAGATATCACCTTATCCTCTTTATTCAAAACAGCTAATAATACCAGTGAAATAAGTCCTAAAGAAAGTATCAATATAAATTGTGATGCCCATACCGACCATGCGAAAGCATTTGCCGGAGCCTCAGAAATTGAATAAACAGTCATTAGAATCTGAATAACAATAATCTGATAGGCACCTGTACCTCCAGGAACTGCAATTATTCCAATGCTTCCAAACACTGTTATCACCATTGCTACTACAAACGAAAGATGAGCTGTTTCAGGAAAAGCAAAAAAGCAAACATAAACCTGTAAAATATACATTAACCATATTAATACGGTTTGAAGAATAAACATAAATGGTTTCTTTACATTTTTTATGCTAAGTAATCCTTCCCATATACCCATTGCGAACCCTCTTATTTTTCCGGAAACCAATTGCTTTATTTTTTTTCTGAAATAAAAGAACCCTGCTACAATAACAAATAAAAACACTCCGAGTATTATTAATAGGATTTGGTTTTGCATCAATGCATCCCACTTATGAGCAACCGTACTGAAAATTAAATCGTTTGCAATACCCTTTATCTTTTCGAATTCAATAGCAAAGGTCATAAAAAAAATGAGGATTAAACAAACAAAATCAAATGCCCGTTCTGCAATAACTGACCCAAAACCTTCTGTAAATGGCACTTTTTCATACTTGGTTAATAAACCACAACGGGTGACTTCTCCTATCCGATGTATCGCAAAGTTTGCCAAGTACCCAACCATAACTGCGAAAAAGGTATTAGATGTTTTTGGTTTATGATGAAGTGGTTCCAATAATATTTTCCAGCGAACAGCCCTGAAATAATGACTTAATCCACTTATCAAAACAGAGAGAAACAACCACATGTAATTTGCCTGCTTAATGGAAACCACAATGTCATCAATTTGCTTGGCTGTTTTATCACGCAAAGCAAGCCAAACCAATAAAAGTCCCAATCCCAAAAAGAAAAGAATTTTTATTACGTTAAAGGCTTTCTTTTTCAAAACTTATCGCAGTTTATTAGTAAGAGTATCGGGGAAAACCACGCTTGGGTTAAATTTCTTTGCCAATTCAAAATCCATTGAAGCATAAGATACAATTATAATATGGTGGCCTACACTTACTTTTAAAGATGCCGGGCCATTCAGGCAAATAATACCAGAACCTCTTTCTCCTTTTATTACATAAGTAGAAAGGCGTTCACCATTATTGTAGTTAAACACGTCTACCTTTTCATTTTCAATAAGGTTTGCCGCATCCATTAAATCTTCGTCAATAGTAACGCTACCTATATAATCAAGGTCTGCCTGTGTAACGGTAACCCTGTGAATTTTTGATTTTAAAACTTCTATTTGCATAATGAGTGCAAAACTAAGGAATTTATTTTGATTGGAAGTCTGGATGGGAAATCCAGAAAAAATAAACAGTAAAAGAAAATGCTAAATCAGAAAAGAGAATATTAAGCTTTTACAGTGTCTTTCTTCTCTTTATAATGCTCATATAATTGATGAACAATTCCATCTGATAATCCTATTTGCGGGATAATGATTTTTTCTATCTCCGCCTTTTTCAAAACAGTCAATAATATTTTTGAAGCGGGAATAATTACGTCTGCCCTGTCAGGGTTTAAACCAAGGGTCTGTATGCGCTCTTCGTATGTATAAGACTCGAGGACTTCATATAGATTTTTTAATTTTGCGGTAGTTATGGGTTTATTTAATTTGCGTCCTGACATTTTAAATAACTTATTAATATTTCCTCCTGAGCCAATTGCAATTAAGGGCTTATACCCCTTGGTAATTTCGGTTATCCAGTTTTTAAAATAGCCCCAATATTCCTTGTCAATCTGGTTATGAAGCATCCTGATGGTACCAATATTAAACGATTGCGAAACTATTGCTTTGTTTTTAGAGAATAAGGTAATTTCTGTACTACCTCCCCCAATGTCAATATAAAGGTAGTTATTACTTTTATCTAAATGCTCTTCGATATGGTTAGAATATATAATATCCGCTTCTGTTTTTCCATCGATTATTTCAATTTTTATTCCAGATTCCTTTCTTACCCTATCTACTATGTCATACCTGTTTTCAGCATCACGCATGGCAGACGTAGCACAAGCCCTGTAATCCACGGCATCGTAAACATCCATAAGGTATTTGAATGCTTTCATAGCAGTTACCAGCTTTTCTTCTTTAAGAGAGGAAATTTTCCCGTTTAGAAATGAGTCTTCACCCAAACGGATAGGCACCCGAATAAGCTCGGCCTTTTTATAAGTAATAACTCCTGCTTCATCGTAAACATTACAAAACAACAGACGCACTGCGTTGGAGCCTATATCAATTGCTGCAAATTTCAAATAAAATTAGTTCTTTTTTAGTCTAAATGAATTGTAAATTTCTTCCTGTGCGCGTACTTTATTTTTGCTTTCCGTTTTACGATATTCATTGTTTTGCAAACTACCCAATACCCTGGCTTTTGTATTATCGGCCCAAAGTATATCCATTATTTTTTTTAATTGCTGTTGAATGGAAATATCATAAATAGGAACTGCTACTTCTGACCTATGGTCAAAATTACGCGCCATCCAGTCGGCCGAAGATATAAAGTATTTTTGATCTCCACCATTATAAAATATGAACACCCTGCTATGTTCAAGAAATTTATCTACTATACTGATGGCTTCAATATTGTCACTCAACCCCTTTACTCCTGCCACAAGCGAACAAATACCTCGAACAATTAATTTAATTTTCACCCCCTCGGAACTCGCTTCATAAAGTTTTTTAATCACTTCAGGATCCACAAGGTTATTTAACTTTAAAGTAACAGCAGCCGGAATATTTTTTCTCGCATTTTGAATTTCCTTATTCAGTAGTTGCGTTAATTGTTTGCGCATTGTGAAAGGAGAAACTAACAAATGTTTGTAAGTTCCGATTTTTAAATTATCAGTATAAAAAGTAAATAGTTTTTCTGCCTCATCTGTTATTCGTTTATCTGTTGTTAATAAACTATGGTCCGTATAAACTTTTGCTGTATCACCATTAAAGTTTCCGGTTCCTACATGTGCATAATTGCAAAGTTCACCACCTTCTTTTCTGGAAATCAAGAATAATTTTGTGTGCACTTTTAACCCGGGAACACCATAAATAACTTTTGCTCCTTCTTCCTGCAACTTGTTTGCCCAATATATATTAGATTCCTCATCAAAACGTGCTTGAAGTTCAATTACGGCTACCACTATTTTACCATTCTTTAAAGCATTAATAAGCGCCTTGACAATATTTGAATTTTGAGCAACCCTATACAATGTTATTTTTATACTTATCACTTTGGGGTCTATGGAAGCTTCCCTTAGCAAATCTATTAGGTGGTCGAAAGATTGATAGGGATAAGTCAACAAGACATCTTTCTTTTTAATAATTTTCAAAAGACTGGTTTGGTCTTTAAAATCAGGATGTTTATGTGGGACAGTTTTTTTATAACTTAATTCCGGTGGACCTACATTTGGAAATTTAATAAAATCCTTAAAGTTATGGTACCTGCCTCCAGGAATCGGATTTTCTTCCTTTCCTAGTTTTATCTGCTTCATAATAAAACTAAGCACCTCAGGTGTTATTTCGCTATCATAAACCAACCGAACAGGTTGACCTTTTTTACGGTCCTTCAATCCTTTTGTTATTTTTTCAACAAATGATTTCGACAAATCATTATCCATATCAATCTCCGCATCCCTTGTCAACTTAATGTTATAGGCTGTTATATAGTCGTGCTCAAAATTTGTAAATACATCTTCAAGACAATAACGAATAACATCATCCAACAGCATAATAAAATTCTTTTCTTTTTCTTTTGGTAATACAACAAAACGAGAAAGAACATCTGTTGGTACTTCTATAAGAGCATATTTATTTTTTTTCTCTTTTAGTTTTTTACCCAGCTTTATTATCAGGTAACCTGATTTATCTTTAAGATATGGAAATTTGGAAGCATTGTCCAACATAATAGGAAAAAGAGAGGGCAATACCTTTTCCCTGAAAAAATTCTTTATAAATACTCCCTTTTCTAAAGTCAATTGCCTTTCATTGAGAATAAAAATATTATTTTTTTCCAACTCACTTCTCAGCGTTTGATAAATTTTTTCAAATTTTATCTGCTGTTCAATAACTGTTTTTTGAATATTATTGAGAAGCCTGACAGGGTTTTCACCCATCAATTCTTCCGCCTTTTTTTGGTGTTTTACAATACGTGTTAGGGTGGCAACACGCACCCTGAAAAACTCATCCCGGTTATTGGAAAATATTCCAAGAAACTTTAATCGTTCTATCAAAGGGACCGACACATCCTCTGCCTCCTGCAATACTCTATCGTTAAAGGATAACCAGCTTAACTCCCGATTAATTAAAATGCCTTTTTGTTTCTTCATACGTCACAATCAATAACCACTAAAAGCACCAAAATTATTTTTTTGATTTTGATTTGGTTGCTATTGGTTTTGCCACTTTTTTAGCTGGCGCTTTTGCCGCTTTTCTAACAATTTTCTTTTTTGCAGGTATTTCCTTTTTCTCTTCTTTTTGTTTTACTGCTTTATAAAATTTCTTGGCAAGAATTTTTGAAGCTCCGAAAATTATTTCATTTACATCCAATGCCGCATCAGGGTTGATGCTAATCAAAAGATCTTCAATTGTTTTTATCAGAGTTACTTCTAGGTCTTTTCTTTGTTGTTTTTTATTCATAGTTTTTGATTTTTGTAAAACAAAAGTGAGAAAATTGTAAGTACAAAGTTAGCTGAATAAAAATGATAACACTAATTTAACAAAATGATTTTAGTAATTGGATCAATCATCATTAGTGATTTTTAGGAAAATCAAAAAGAATAAGTTCACATTCATTTTCACTAAAAGTTTCCCATCTGTCACTATTGCTTCTTATTCCAACTATTCCGCAGGTTGGAATTTCGTCTATCGTGTTTTTAAGAAGCGCATTTGCACAGTCTGTAATAACAGGATTGTGAGCAAATAAAAACAAGGTGTTTGCTTTATTATCCGCAAGGGCAATAGTATTAAGATATTGCTCCGTGTTTGAATGATAAAGGGTTGGATGAATCTTTATACGTTCGGCATAATAGTTACAACTTCGGGCAAATATCAACGCGGTACTAATTGCTCTCACAGCAGGACTTGTAATTATCTCATCCGGCAATATGTTCTTTGATTGCATCAGTGCACTCATTTTATGAGCATCTGTATACCCCCTGTTGTTGAGAGGGCGATCAATATCTGCTAACGTAATAAGCGCCCAATCTGACTTGGCATGGCGAATAAGGTAAAGGGTTTTCATTGTTTGGCTTTTTCAATATTTTTAAATAATTCTTTATGTTGCTTTTTAAAAATTTTCTGCATAATAAATTTTACGGGAAGTGGGGATTTAAAGGTGACGGTTTCTTCCACACTGCAATAATCTTTCCTTTCAATAATTTTAAAATTCATTTCTATTCTGGCAACCCTCATCACCGTTGCATTCATTTTTACACTTAAGTCGCTGGCGTTGCTTTTAACTGTTGCAGGGTAAGTAAAAGAAATTGGGACAAAACCAATTTTTAAGGTTTCGTGAATAAGATACTTACCATTTGCCAGGTCCTCTGCTTTGCTGATTAAAGGATGAACGGAAACAAATTTCTGCATATTGGTTAAGCATTCAAAAATAAAATCAGGTGATTGGGTTACTTTGAAATGGATGTTCATTTAGTTACTTTTCTTTATTTCCGTTTTATAAAGTTTTTTAATACTCCAAGGGTTGTGTTCCAGTAAAAGTTAAGATGCTTATAAATAGTCTCGGTGGTAAAGTTACTAAGTGTTAATGAAAGTTCGGCTATATTCATTTCTTTGGAGGACAGGTTAAATGTTATAATGACATCATTTTCTGGTTTATCAGCCAGATGAGACAAGTTACTTTGGTAATTATATTGCAGCCTTTTGTATGGTTCAAAATGCAATACCGTCCCTATATTCTCGAAATCTGTCCAATGAAGGCTTCCTTTAATTATTATTGGTTTTCCAACTTCCCAGGTAGTAATCACATTTATTTCCGAATCCAATAACCACAATTTCATTTGTGTTGGATTGGTTAGTGCTTCCCATACATCAGCTGCACGCGTATGAATGTGAATGGTTTTTTGAATTACCTTTTCCGCAAGTTCCATTAATTGTAATGACTTGTATTAAAAGAACAAAGATAAATTAAAAATATACTAAGTGTTATGATAAAACGTTAATGTTAAATCATTCTATTATCAGCGGGAATTAAAATCAAAAAAAATGAAGGGAACGTGAATTATGAGTTTCAAACTTCAAGACTATATCCTATTCCTTTAAAGGTTTTAATATACCCTTTTCCCAGTTTACCTCTAAGTTTTCTAATGTGGACATCGATAGTTCTGTTTGTTATTACCTCGTATCCCCAAATGGTTTTCGAAATCTCCTTGCGAGTAAATACTTTTTTAGGCATGGAAGAAAGCAGTGAAAGCAATTCAAATTCTTTTCTGGGAAGCACTATTTCTTTATCATCTTTAAAAATTAAATACCGCTCCCTGTCTATTCTTAAACCCCTGTATTTTACTTTTTCGGAAGAGCCTGCCTGTTCATCCAATCTTCTTAAATATGCTTTCACCCGACTAATTAAAACCCTAGGTTTGATAGGTTTTACAATATATCCATCTGCACCTGCATTAAAGGCAGCCACTTGTGAATTATCTTCATTGATATTGGAGTAAAAGACAATTCTGGTATTATCAAATTCTTTTTTCCCCCTCAATTCCATACATATTTCAATCCCATCAAGACCAGGAAGGTTTAATTCCATCAGAATTAAATGTGGCATATGTTCAGCTACCATTTTTACAGCATCATAGGCACTTCGACAAACCGAAACCGAATAAGCTTCAGCTTCTAATGTATTTTTCAAAAGGCTGATTACTTCCTCATCAGTATCAATTATAACTATGCTAATTGCTTCTTTTCCCATGTCTGTTTTAATGCCGCGAAATTACTTTTGCAATGCTACCAATACATTAAGCAATGATTAAATTAACTTTAGGAAATTAAACATCAGGTTAAACAAATAAACTATTATTGGAGCATTCATCTGATTCAAATGTTGTTTGCTTTATTGTTTATGAACAATTAAACCTAAATGGAGAAGAATTTTTAAATTCGCATTTCTAATTTATAGTCTTAAAGAGAAAATCAGGGAACTTATGGCAAAAACAAGAACAACCTATTTCTGTCAGAACTGTGGAGCACAGTCCGGAAAGTGGATTGGAAAGTGCCCTTCGTGTAACGAATGGAACACTTATGTAGAAGAAGTAGTGACTAAAGGGGATGATGCAAAAACTCCCGGCATCGCCAGTACCAGCACTCAACGTGCTGCCAAGCCACAACTGATAACAGAAATAAATCTATCCGAACATAATCGTATTTCGGTTTATGATAAGGAACTTTCCCGAGTACTTGGAGGTGGACTTGTTCCCGGTTCCTTAATTTTATTTGGAGGTGAACCCGGAATTGGCAAATCTACTTTAATGCTACAGGTAGCAGTAAATATGAAAAACCTGAAAGTATTATATGTTTCGGGCGAAGAAAGCGAGCAGCAAATAAGGATGAGGGCAGAACGAATAGGAATGAATAATTCCCAATGTTATATTTTAACAGAAACTTCTACACAAAACATATTTAAGCAAATCGAAATGCTTGAACCAAATCTCCTAATAATAGATTCCATACAGACTTTACATTCTGCACACATTGAATCCTCACCGGGAAGTGTTTCCCAAATAAGGGAATGCACATCAGAACTCATGCGCTATGCAAAAGAAAGTGGAACTGCTGTATTCTTAATCGGACATATAACCAAGGATGGTAGCCTGGCAGGACCAAAAGTATTGGAACACATGGTTGATACAGTACTGCAATTTGAGGGAGACAGAAACCATGTATATCGCTTATTAAGAACAACAAAAAACCGATTTGGTTCCACCAATGAATTAGGAATTTATGAAATGCAGGGAAGCGGATTGCGAGAAGTAAGTAATCCTTCAGAAATATTAATTACCGCCAGGGAAGAACTGGTAAGTGGTGTTGCCATTGCTGCAACCATGGAAGGATTGCGCCCGATGTTAATTGAAACACAGGCATTGGTAAGTACTGCTGCTTACGGTACACCACAGCGTTCATCCACAGGATTTGATTTAAGAAGACTTGCCATGTTGCTTGCTGTTCTCGAAAAACGTTGTGGTTTTCGATTGGGTATAAAAGATGTATTTCTTAACATAGCCGGAGGAATAAAGGTGGAAGACCCGGGAATTGATTTAGCATTGGTGTGTGCAGTGCTTTCAAGCAATGAAGATATGCCCATTTCTCCAAAAGTTTGTTTTGCAGGTGAGGTTGGTTTAAGCGGGGAAATTCGTCCTGTGAACAGGATAGACCAGCGAATATCAGAAGCAGAAAAACTGGGTTTTGAACATATTTTTATTTCCAAATACAATAAGAAAGGCCTTGACCTGAAAAGCTATTCCATAAAAATAACAATGGTGGGAAAAATAGAAGAAGTCTTCAGTTTGCTGTTCGGATAGATTTAATTATCAGTTAATTAAATTTTTATAATTTTGCAGCACAAACAATAAAACATAAAAACAATTTAATTTTAACTAATGAATATGAAAACAAAACTTACTATTTTATTAATTGCGTTGTTGAGTTACTCTTCATCAAATGCACAATGTGCGGCAAGCTGCACAGCTACAGTAAACCCTGTAAATAACGGAGATGTTTCGTTTGTAAGCAGCGTAATTGGTGGTGGCCCTTACTCCTACTTCTGGAATTTTGCTGACGGCACATCAAGTGGAGCGGTTAATCCAACGCATACCTTTAACAGTGGTACCTGGAATGTTTGTTTAACTGTTTCTGACTCATTAAACAATATCACTTGTGTCTTCTGCGATTCGGTAACAGTTATCAATAACAACTTACCTTCCTGCAATGCCTATTTCACCTTTATTGACTCATCCGGATATGTTTACTTCAATGATTTATCAACCGGAACGGGGTTAACTTACAATTGGAATTTTGGTGATGGAATGAATGGAACGTCTGTAGGGTCTGCTAGTCACCTTTACAGTTTAAACGGTACATATTATGTTTGCTTAACAATTGCAAACTCCTTTTTAGGTTGCTCAAGCACCTATTGCGATTCCGTTACTATTGGTAATGGAGGTGGAAATGGAGGAACCTGTTCTGCATCGTTCACTTCTGTAACCGATACTTCCGGATTTGGAGTAACTTTTAGTTCTTCTATTTCTGGAACTGCTGATACTTACGGTTGGAATTTCGGAGATGCTTCTAGTTCATCAAGTGCTAACCCTTTTCATCTTTATACTTCTCCCGGAACTTATTCTGCCTGTTTAACCGTTACTTCCAGTACCGATTCTACCTGTTATTATACCGTTTGCCAGAATATAGTTATTGGAGCTCCTGCGGGAGGTTGCAGTGCAAATTTTGTTATTATTCAGGATTCAACCAATCTTTACAATTATTCAATTTACAGCTATACTAACAATAATAATACAACTACTTATTTATGGAGTTTTGGAGACGGAACAAGTTCCACATCCGCTTTTCCTTCTCATACTTATTCGGGTTCCGGTCCGTACTTAATATGTTTGACCATTACAGATTCTACTGCTTTAGGAAGTTGCACTGCCTCTTATTGTGATTCCATTTATCCCGGACATGGTTCTTCACAGGTTACCACTATTTCAGTATATAATGGTATGACTGTAGGAATTCATGAAAACACTTCAACTGTTGAAACTTTGGACAATTATCCTAATCCATTTACAACTGCTACTACTATTACTTATAGCTTAAAACAAAATTCTTCAATAGAATTAAATATTGTTGACCTGTTAGGAAATAAAGTGGCGACTGTTGAAAGCGGAAGTAAATCAAGCGGAAACCATACCGTTAGTTTTGATGCTGCAGGTATTTCAGCAGGAATATATATGTTGCAATTAAAAACAGATAATAAATTTACTACTAAAAAACTGGTAATTACTAAATAGAAGAAACGCTATTACAATAAAAAAGCGTCATACTTAATAGTATGACGCTTTTTTTATTTAGGGGTTTTCTTTTTACCTATAAGGAAATCTTTTAGGTAAAAAGGCTCAAAGTAAGCTACATCTTCAAACTGCTTATTATTGTAGGCTTTCTCGGAAAGAGTAATCATGTTTTTTGCCGAGGGAAAAATATCATCTACAAACAAAGCATTTTTATTTGATGATAAAGCTCCCTTACATTTTGCAGCACCATCGCCAAAGAACAAAACAATATTCTCTTTTAAAAAATCTGCAAAAGAATTTTCATCAATTATTTCTGCGGACGTTTTCCTGACGCAAACATCCCCACTGTATATTGCACAATATACCTCCATCCTTCTTGCATCTAACATAGGACAAAATAAAACCTTTAATTGACTTGCTCCAGCTATCATGAAACGACTATTCGAATTTGTTGAAGCAACCATGTGTTGCAATGTATCTATCGCTATCAATGGTTTATTTAAAGAATAGCATAAGCCCTTTGCGGTGCTCACACCAATGCGCAGACCAGTATAAGAACCTGGTCCTTTACTTACAGCAATAGCATCCACCTCCTGAAGTTTAAGGTTGGCCTGTTTAAAAACATCTTCAATAAATACGGTTAGATTTTCAGCGTGGGAATAGTCGCCATTAATTTCTTTCAGCGCCAGCAGTTCTCCATCCTTTGCAAGGGATACACTGCAAACAGTAGTTGCTGTTTCTATATTTAATATTAATGCCATAATACCCCTCCCGACCTCCCCGAAGGGTAGGAGATGGGAGTATTAATATTAAGAGTTATTAAATTCATTTTGAATATACCTCCTCCCCTTCGGGAAGTCGCGAGGGGTGTTTATTTTTTAGGTGCAGTAAACAATTCCGCTTTATCTACCTTTTTTACTTCACTGCCCTCTTTCAATACTTTGGACACTGCACCATAAGGACCTGATATAATTTCATCTCCCTCCTTCAATCCTTCTTTTATTTCTATGTAATTATTATCCTGTATACCTGCTTTCACTTTTACCAGTTTGGCTTTGCCATCTACATACAGAAAAACACATTCTTCCACTTTTATAGTTTCTTTGCTATCGTCTTTAGATTTGTTTTTTTCATCCTTTATCACAATTCCATCCGGACCGTTTTCTTCTCCTTTGTCCATCTTTTTATTGTTCTTTTTGAACTCGCTGCTGTCCGAACGTGTGGTGACTGCCTGTATTGGAACCGTCAACACATTGTTTGCTTTCTTGGTTTGAACATCCACCGTGGCACTCATGCCGGGGCGAAAAGGTGCATTTGTTTTTTCAGCGTTAAATAAGTCCATGTACGACTCCTGCAATATTCTGATTTTAACAGTAAAGTTGGTTACCTGTTCAGCAGTCACTCCTGTGGTGTTTGCAGAGTTCGCAATCTCTGTAACTATTCCTTTAAATTTTCTATCCAGGTAAGCATCCACTTCTATCAGTGACGTATCGCCATTATGAACGCGGACAATATCATTTTCGTTTACATCCACGTTCACTTCCATTTCTTTAAGATTGGCAAGGCGCATAATTTCGGTTCCTTCCATCTGTGCCGTACCCACCACACGTTCTCCTTTTTCTTTATTTAATTTGGAAACTGTTCCATCTACCGGAGAATATATATTGGTCTTGGCAAGGTTATCAGTCGCTTCTTTCAACGATGCTTCTGTACTTTTTACATTATAATCCGAAGCATCCACATTATCCTCTGCTCCTTTTACATCTGCCTTTGCTCCTTCAAAAGCGGCTTTGGCAGCATCGAAATCCGATTGCGAAATTGCTTTTTGTTCAAACAATTTTTTGTTGCGTTCGAATATTGCTGAAGTATTTGCAAAGGCTGCTTTCACTTGTTCTGCTCTCGATTTTGAATTGGCAAGGTTTGCTTTTGCGCCATTTAGTGTAGCCTCCATTCTGTTTAATGAAGATTCATAAATCAAGGGATTTATTCTACATAACAAGTCCCCTTTCTTTACCTGGTCGCCTTCTTTTACATATAGTTCCACTATCTCTCCCGACACATCAGAACTTATTTTCACTTCCACTTCCGGTTGTATTTTTCCGTTGGCAGAAACTGATTCAATAATACTTCTCCTTTGAATTTTTTCGGTGGTAACAGATAACGCCTTGCTGCCAGAGCAATTTTTCAGCATCACTACTGCTATTAAAACCACCACTCCTATAATGACTATCCAGATTACTTTTTTCATTTATTTTTTTTGTATTAACTTTTTATAGCAAATAAAATCAGGGGTTCTTTAAACCCAAACTTCTTATATCATTCGTAAATTCGTGTGGATTTGCTATCCGTACACTAAAACTTCAACGGTTTACCCTGATAAAAATCCAGCACTTTTGTTTTGAAAACAAACTCATACTTAGCCTGCAATAATTGGCTTTGTGTAGTAATCAATTTATTTTTTGCTGTATTGTAATCAATGGTATTTACCATACCCACATTAAATTTTTGCTCCGTGTATTTAAACGATTCCTGCATTGCTTCCAGTGCTTTTTGAGTTGAAGCATATTTTTTAAGTGCCGCATTAGCATCTGCATACGCTTGTTGAATATTTTTCTGAACCTGTAGTTTGGTCGATTCTACAGTAAGTTCAGCACTTTGTTTCTGAATACGTGCTCTGTCTATACTTGTTTTAACCTGAAACCGGTTGAAAATAGGAACCGACAAATTAAAACCAAACGACTTGTTGACGTTATTTTTAAACTGATCAGCAAAAGGAATGGTTTCATAATCTGCACCAAACGAAGGCGAATAAACTAAATCTCCACCACTTGTAACATCTCCGTTTGGCGAAAGTCCAGTGAAATAAGGCGTTCCTGCTAACTGCTTGCTGGCTCCCGAATAACCCGTACCATACGATGCACTGAATGATAACCTCGGGCTCAACCCTCCCCAGGCCCCTTTCACAGCCCTTTCGGCACTTTTTACTTTAAAGTCCGCACTTTTTATTTCCGGCAAATTATTAACCGCTGTATTATAAATCTGGCTAGGAGTGGCTGTAAGCAAAGCTTCGTTAGCTATCGCTATTTCCGGTTTCACCACTGTAAATCCATCTGCCGAAGGCATATTCAAATATTGAGCAAGTGTGAGGTACGAAATATCAAGGTTGTTTTGTGCATTGGTTACATTCAGTTCCTCGGTAGCCAACTGTGCCTGTATATCCAGCAAAGTACCTTTAGCCACCGAACCTGCATCCACCAGTTTCTGTGTTCTATCCACTTGTCCCTGTGTTATGCCCATCTGATTTTTTGCATTCTCCAGCGCTTCCATATTAAAAAGTATTTGCAAATATGCACTGGCTACACTAAGCGAAATATCATTTTTCATTTTGTCCACATCATACTTACTTGCCATGTAATTATATCGGTTTTCCTTAATGGAATTAATGTTTTGCAAACCGCTGAATAAATTCCAATCGCTGCTCAGGAAAAAATTTTCAGACAATACCTGTTGCGTTGCAAACTGGTTGGTAAACCTATCTACCGTGCGCCCGAAGTTATAACTATGCGATGCATTACCATTCAGGTTGGGCAATAAATTTCCCTCGCTCTGGTTCAGGTTTACCTTGGCCAGGTCGGTTGATAATTCAGACTGTTTAACAGAAATATTGTTTTTTAATGCATAGTCTATGCATTCCTCCAGGCTCCATGTTTTACCTGCTGTCGGCTGCTGTGCACGGGCATAAACAGTAAAAACAAAAAGGAAAATTGTGATGTGTTTTATTCTTTTTAAAAGCATGGTTGCAAATTTAATTAAATGCTTGGTATGTTATACTTTATTCCACATTATTTACTTTTTATTCATTCGTAGTATGGTTTGTTTAACAGCATCCATTGTCAGAAAACATTTACCGATTAGTTGTTTTTTAAATCATCAGGGCAGATAGCTAATCTCACTTTGTTACCTGTCTTCCCGCCCTCGCGCGGTATCTTTTTTTTATTTCTTCACTCCGAACTGGTTCCTTTTATTGGTTTGGAGGTTTCTGCAAAATAATACCCTTTCCGGGAAAATAAAAAAAAGGATACTTCGCACGGGTCGGGTGCAGATGGACGGTGTGTGGCTTTTTACTTATATCCCTGTCAGGGTTTCGAACCCTGACAGGGGTAATACCAAAAATTAAAAACATATCGATTAGTTAACCCTCTTTCTACGAAGCTCTGCGTGAGGGATTATCCATACAATAATTTTTTCTTTATGGAATGAATGAATTCCGCAAAGCTCCATTTGAAGCGGAAATCCTTTTTTGATTTTTCATCAAAAAAGATTGGAGCGGAAAGCCCGACCCCGATTTTTCATCGGGGGCACGCCCAAAAAAAGTTTAAAATTAAAAAGTCCAAAGTTGGCTGTGTACCGCAACTTTGGACTTTCAACTTTTTAACTTTTAACTCTTTTTACAACGCCATCACCGTTACCACCTCGCTATAAGTTAGGTCCAGGTCGGTGCCCATGGCAAAGGAAACAAACTTGTATGCCTTACCGGGAATAAATCCTTCTATTTCGCCATAGCGGTGGCCGGCATAATAAAACGTCCAGTTGGCAGGGTTCAAATCAGGATTGGTAGCAAGGGTGTACATCACTCCATATCTTAATCCGGAGCCTTTTACTTTTGTAATAAAAAATTCCATTTTGTTAACTACCGTTAAACTGGTAACACTGATAATAGATTCATCCAGCTTGCCTTGTGCTTCGCTTTCTTTTTGCAGTGGATAGCCAGTTTTTTTGAGCATGGTCAAATCTCCATTACAATAGGTGTTGAGCCAGTTTCCATTTTTAGTTACTGCCCTTTGCACATTATTGCGGGCAGCATCGGTGTCGGCAGTTTGTCCTGCATAGGGGGCCGCAAGGCGAATGGTGTTAAACTTGTTTATCAAATCGCCAAACGTATTGGGAGGCAATGGGCCTATAACTCCCATGGTGACTGGCAAGCCGGTAAACATGGCTGCATTGAGTGTTAAAAGATTAAAAATAAAAATGATGGTATCTGAAAATACCGGATCGGATAATTCACTAAAATCTGTGTTTAGTTTAGGAGCTTTTGGCATGTTGTTGTTGGTTTTTAAAGGTTAATTACTACTTTTTATTTATTTAACTGATTGATTAAAAGCATTATTTAAACGCACTTAAGAAAATCGTTTTCGAACGTCCGAAAATGAAAAGCGTTCGTGCGCTTTTTAAAAGCGGAAGACCGAAAATGAAAAACGGACGTGCGCTTTTTAAAAACGGAAGTGCGAAAATCAAAAACCTTCGTTCGCTTTTTAAAAATGGAAGAACGAAATTGAAAAACGTTCGTCCGTTTTTCAAAAAAGGAAGAACGAAAATGAAAAACGCTTGTTCGTTTTTTAAAAGCGAAAGAACGAAAATGAAAAACTTAAGTTCGTTTTTCAAAATCTTACTTAAGCTGAAAATTTTCGATTTTGATTTGTTAATTCTGTAAAGAACGCGTTCTGCTTTTTCGGTTATTTATTATCCTGCAATTTTTATTGTTGAATAATAAGTAAATGACATTTCCGATAGCAAACATATTTAAAAAACTTTTTCAAAAACAAGCAGAAAGTAAATACAGTTCGGAATAATACTATTCCAAACCGTATTTCATTATTAAAGTGGATAATTTATTTCGAACTCTTTAAACCAACCGTAAACAGTGCCTCTTGGAACTCCTGTGGAGGCACTTGCTTCGCCAAACGTTCGCCCTTTCTTATATAAATCAAAACATTTTTTCTTCAGAATAAGCGAATCTGCCATACTAAATGAAACTTTTTTTGTGCCCAAATATTTATATTGTTTTACAATTTGATTTTCACCCAGGTCGTCAATCAGGCTAAAATATTCAGCTTCTGTAGGTGTTTGACTTTTTTTGTTCACATTCTCTTTTTTCATTTCAATTTTCTTTTACATTATTAATACTCTATTATTTGTACTAATAAGTTACGGATAAAGAACAGGCGAAAGGGTTTTATTAGCGGGTCCTGCAAAGTCTGGAAGATGGCAATTGGTAATAAAGTATTAGTACATTGGGCTTTTTGAAAAAAGTATTTGATTCATTTAACCACAAAGAGCACTAAGATTTTACACATAGGTAAACAAAGTAATTGCCCGAAACTGCTTTGTGAACTTTGTGTATTTTTTCTTTGTGTGCTTTGTGGTTAAAATTTTAATCGGAAGAAATAATTATCTTTACGGGAAATAAAAACAAATGAAAACAAAATTCTATTTCATTATAGTTATGCTGATGATAATTTCAGTGAGGAATTGTGTGGGGCAGACGGCTTATATAACTAATTGTACAGATTATTCAATATCTGTGATTAACGTTGCCACAAATACTGTGATTGACACAATTTCTTCAGGGGGCTGTCCTTATGGAGTTTCAACAAACCCTAATGGCAATGAAACATATATTACTAATGAACTGGGTAATACAGTAAGCGTAATAAACACCACTACAGATTCAGTTACTTCTTACATTCCAGTTGGCTCTAGCCCTACCGGAATATCTGTAAACTCTAATGGAAGCAAAGTATATGTAACAAACAAAAACTCAAATAATGTAAGTGTTATAAATACTTCTACCCATACTGTATCAGCTACAATACAAGTTGATCCTTATCCTTGGGGTGTTGCTGCAGATATTATCGGAAATAATGTATTTGTAACCCATAGCAATAGCGCTGGTACTGTTTCTGTGATTAACGGATCTACTAATTCAATTTCTACTACAATACCTGTAGGGAATAGCCCTCATGGGGTATGTGTTAGTCCAACTGGAATCAGGGTCTATGTTACAAATTTTGGAGATAGCACAGTAAATGTAATAAATACTATTTCAAATATTGTTTCAGCTTCGATTGTTGTTGGTTCTTCTCCATCAGCGATATGCATTAGCCCAGATGGAAGTAAGGTTTATGTTTCCAACTGGAATGATAACTCAGTAAGTGTAATAAATACAATAACAAATACCGTTACAAATACAATTTCAGTTGGTATAAAACCCATTGGTCTATCACTCTCCCCTGATGGAAGTAAATTATTTGTTGTAAATGAACTTTCCAATACGGTAAGTGTAATAAATACTGCATTAAATACTGTTACTGCTTCAATCCCTGTTGGTTCTAATCCAATTGCTTTTGGAAATTTCATCTCTTCGTACACTCAACCTGCTGCAATTGCTTCATATAAAACTGAATCAGAAAACATTTCCATCTCCCCAAATCCATTTACCTCCCAAACAACAATTACTTTTAATGAAGAACAAAAAAATACAACTATAAAAATAATGGATGTGCTTGGAAATTGTATTCAACAAAAAACTGCCAATGGTTCGGCAGGCTCACCAACCCGACAACTAACCCTTGATATGAGCGATGTTGCAAAAGGAATTTATTTTGTGCAAGTAATGCAGGAAAATAAAAATGTGATTAATAAAAAGATAATTATCAATTGATAGGATAGTACTTACTAATCGCATATTGTTTTATTCAACTTATGCACGAAGCAGTTATGCTGGTTTGTACAATGGCAA
This sequence comes from Bacteroidota bacterium, assembly GCA_947479085.1. Taxonomy (GTDB): domain Bacteria; phylum Bacteroidota; class Bacteroidia; order 2-12-FULL-35-15; family 2-12-FULL-35-15; genus 2-12-FULL-35-15. The sequence goes on from CANJYB010000014.1 coordinate 40,136, forward strand.
GAATTAAAAATAAACGCAAATGAAAAAACTACTGGTGATAATTATACTACTAAATTCATTTACCGGCATCGGGCAAAACTTTTTAAACGGAGGGTTTGAAATAAACACTGCTGTTGGCAACCAGATTAACCTAAGCGCTGCACTTTATAACAACATAATGACCAATTCAGTTTCATTTGGAACTTTATGCAATATAGATATTATCACAGATACCAACTTCTGTGGAGTTGGTGCCCAGCAGGGGAGCTGGTATGTGGCACTTACTGGTGGAAGCACCGATGCCATTTCCCTTGAATTATCTGCACCGTTAAACACAGGACAAACGTATACAGTCTCCTTTTACGACAGATGGGGCATACCACCTTCGTCTGCCGTATATCCCTTTCAAATAGGACTATCAGCAACAGATACTTCTTTTGGTTCGCTCATATATACCGCTCCTGATGCTAATGCCTGCGTATGGACATTAAGAACATTTACATTTGTGGCTCCAGGCAACGGACAATTTATTACAGTAAAAATAGCCGGTGGAAGCGAAGGTGACACCTGGTGTCATATTGATAATTTTACCATGCAACTCCCTGAATCAGTAAATTCTGTGGCCCAAAACAATGAGATGCAGATTTTTCCTAACCCGTTCACTTCGCAAACTACGCTGTCATTTGATGAAGAACAAAAAAACACGACTGTTCAGATAACAGATATCTTAGGAAAAACAATTCTGCAAGGAACAATAAATGGCAGGTTGTATGTAATAGATATGAGCGAGAAAGCCAAAGGAGTCTATTTTGTAAGAATAATGGATGAGAAAAGAAAAGTGGTGAATAAAAAGATAGTTCTGGAGTAGTCCTACGGGCTCAAACCTTCAAGGTTTTAAAAACCTTGAAGGTTTAACAAAACTGCCTACAAAAACTCCCACGCACTTTTATAAGCATTCACACTATCCGCATAATCCAGGAAGCTTTTATAAAAAGGATGATTGCCAAGAGTTGCGCTATCTCCTATCACTACTAATTTTTTCTTTGCACGGGTAAGCGCCACATTCATTCTTCGGGTGTCCGAAAGAAAACCAATTTCCATAGTATCATTGGAACGTACCAGGCTGATGTAGATAACATCCCGCTCCTGTCCCTGGAAACCATCAATGGTCTTAATGGCAATCTGCGAAAGGTAATTTTTCAGAAACTCATCTTCTGCCACTTTGTTAGTCAGGTGTTGCACCTGTTCCTTGTAAGGAGAAATAATACCAATGGTAATCAGTTTGCCAAACTTATTGTTCAGCTCGTATTGTTCCAAAACAGATTTCAAATGATTGATAAGCAAGGTCGCTTCTTCAGGATTAGCCGTACTCAGGCTTTCGGGATTGGTAATTTCTGTAAACCCGCAACCGGCAGTATCAATAAAATCGAAAGGTGTACGCAGCAAAAAATCATTATCATCAAAACTTAAAACGGAATCTTTAACAGAAGTATGCGCCACAAGATTGCTGTTATAAAATTGTTTGTTCGAAAAATTCATGATGGTTTCGTGCATCCGGTATTGAGTATTCAGCATTACCGAAGCATTTTCAATAGCCATACTTCTTTCAAACAAAGTTTCTTTCAATCCCGCGTCTTCTGCCCTTTTCGATTTAACTGTAGGAGGCAACTGAAAATGGTCACCGGCAAATATCACACGGTTACTTCTCGAAATAGGTATCCAGCAGAGAGGTTCCAAGGCCTGTGCTGCTTCGTCAATAAACACGGAAGTAAATTGTTTGTCGCGCATCATGCGGTTGGATGAAACTACAGGAGTGCAGGCAATCACCTGTGCTTTGTCAAACTGTTCGTACAATATATAATCTTCCAGCACACGTGCCTCGCTTAATATTTTTCTTGCTTCGTTATAATACAGTTGACGCTGCTCCCGTTCTTCTTTTCCAAAAGTTCGTTTGTATTTACCAGCCATCCGGAAATACTCATCAGCCATTTTCAGGTAGTTCTTTAAATCTTTGTAAGATACATGTGCTGCTATCTTAGCATCTAATGTATTATTCATTACATCTTCCGAAACCCGGGCAGGATTACCCAACCGCAATACATTTATTCCTTCGCGATGCAATTTTTCGGTAAGTAAATCCACAGCAGTATTACTTGGCGAACAAACCAGGATTTGTTTTTCTGTTAAAAGTGTCTGGCGAATGGCCTGTACAAGTGTGGTTGTTTTTCCTGTTCCCGGAGGACCGTGAATAATGGCAACATCTTTTGCAGCCACTATCTTTCGCACCGCTTCATTCTGAGATTCGTTTAAACCGGTAATCTTTAATGATTCATCAACTTTATCAAACACAGGAGGTTTTATTCCATACAACACATCACGCAAATGAGCCAGCCGCGTATGGTTTGCATTGATAACCTTCTCCAATGCAATATCCATCTCTTTGTAACTTGCTTCATCAAACAATAAATTAATACCAAGTTTGCCGTCATCACACCAGTCGGGAAGTTCATCAACAGAAAGGTTTAACCGGATTTTATTCGGATTAATTATTTTAATGGTTCCGTTCAGTTGTTTTTCATCCGGATGTTGTTGTGAAAACAAAGCAACATTTTTTCCATTGGAAAACTGGTGCGGTTCATTGTGATTGGTGGTTCGTTCAATATCAATACTTAGGTACTCCCCCAGCCCAATCTCTGTATTGGTAATTACTACAGGATACCAGGTAACGCCCTTCTCTTTTCGGTAATTAATATTGTTTCTTGCAAAGTGTGCTTTGTACTGCTCAAAATCTTCTTCCCGCTCTATCTTTAAAAGTTGTCTTAACTCTTTCAGCCGCTCCAATCCTTGTTCCTTCATATCATTTCATTCATAATTAACAATTCACAATTTAGAATTATTTCCCTATCCTTGAGGCTCCTGCATACTTTCCATCTGCGGCACTTTAATTTTATCCGTCTTCTTCAATCCATCAACCACCTCTATATTTATCCCATCCGACAAGCCCGTTTTTATAAATCGTTTCTCATATTTATCTTTTCCTGTTTCCACTTCCACAAATGTTTTTTCCTTTTCAAATTTTAAAACACTTTCGGGTATAGCAAAAGCCTTTTCTTTTTTATCCAATATAATATCAGCATTGGCACTGTATCCGGCCCGAAGCATTGTCCCTTTATTTTTTGATAAAGCTGCACGAATTAAAAACTGAATAGCGCCATTCTCTGTTACCCCTTTCGGAGCAATGTATTCCAGCTTAGCAGCAAAACTTTCTTTGTCAATAGCACCGATGGTTAATACTAAATCCATTCCTTCCTTTATTTTCCCGACTTCACTTTCATCCACCTTCCCTTCAAAAATCATTTCACCCATATTGGCCACCGAGGCAATAGTAGTGCCTTCATTAAACGTATTGCTTTCAATCACATTACTTCCTTCCTTAATAGGAACATCAAGTACCATTCCTGAAATAGTAGAACGAATTAACGTATTGGTTGCAGTGCCGGCAGATTTAGTAACGCCTTCTTTAATCAATTGAAGGTTGTCTTCAGCAGCTGTTACTTCTTCCTTAGTTGATTTAAGTTTCAATTCATAAGGAAGAAAATCTGCTTTTGAAATTACACTTTGCTTAAACAGAATATCATTTCTTTCATATTCCTGTTTCGCATTATCAAAATTAATTTCCGCCTGATTCACTCTGCTTTCAGCATTTGCAAGGTTTATCATATTGGGAATGATTTTTATTTTTGCTAACACATCTCCTTGTTTTATTTCCTGTCCGGCAATTACGAATAGCTTTTCTATAATACCTGACACCTGCGATTTCATGTTCACTTCTTTGCGAGGGATAACACTTCCCGTAGCAACCGTTTTCTTTACTATTATTGTATCAAAAGGTGAAACCGTTTGGTAAACCACCGGAGGTTGTTCTGATTTAGCATACAAAAAGTAAATTGTCCAGGCAAAAATGCCTAACAAAATAACAAGCAAACTAATCTTTAAAATTCTTTTTATCATAATGTCTTTTAATTTTTAATTCCAAATTCTTAATTGCTTCTACTCTGCTCTTAATGCTTCTACCGGCAAAACAGCAACCGCTCTTCTTGCCGGAATCAGGCCCGCAAGCGCTCCCGAGATAACAAGAACAGTAAGCGATACCAATGCAACATTCAAATCTACTGTAGGATTTTTAAACATTGGAACATCTTCACCAAGCATTTTATTAATTCCCTCCAGAAAACCGATACCTATAACTAAACCAAAGTAACCTGCCATTAAAGTAAGAAACACCGACTCCAAAATAATTTGTCCTACAACACTTGAAGGAGTTGCGCCCAAAGCGCGTTTCACACCAATCTCCTTTGTTCTTTCTTTTACAATAATAAGCATAATATTACTTATTCCTATTACACCTGCTATCAGTGTCCCGATGCCAACGAACCAAATAAGCCAGCTGATTCCTTTAAACAAACCGTTTATCTTATTAAACTGCTTTTCCATATTCCAACTGCCCACCGCTAAATCGTCATCAGGTGCTACCTTGTGTCGCTCTTTTACTAAGGCTTTTACTTTTTTTTCTGCCTCCGAAGCCGGAATGTTTTTATTGGCTGCGATAGCAAACCAACCAACTATATCGCCAAAATTAAAAGCATTTTGAAAAGTAGAAAACGGCACCTGTATTCGTTGTGCCTGTTGCCGGGCATCTCCACCACTACCCATAGGAGTAGTGAGACCAATCACTTTAAAATAAACACCACTAATCTCAATATAATCACCTATTGGGTTTTCGTCAGGCCGGAATAAAACTTCTTTTACCCTCGAACCAATCACACATACTTTTCTTTTCTCACGAATGTCATTCTCGTTCAGGAAACGACCTTGAGCTATTTTTATTTCCTGTATCTCTGCTATATTGGGATATACACCACCTACCTCGAACCTTCCTGTTTTTAATCCCCTTATAGCATTATTATTACCTCTGTAACCTCCAAGTTGGTTTTGAGGAGAAACAATTGCAAGTTCCCTTAATTGAGATATAGCAATAACATCGCTGTTATTGAATTCATAATTCCTTCCCGGTTTCATTCCTTTATAAGGCTTTGTAGTTTGTTGTGTCCACATAAAAAAACTATTGGTGGCGCTTCCCTTAAAATCGCTCATCACCCCGTTTTTCAAACCATTTCCTGCGCCAAGCATAATTACCAGCATAAATATTCCCCAGCCTACACCAAGAGATGTAAGAAAAGTGCGCAACTTGTTTTTCTTTATTGTTGCGAATATTTCCTGCCAGTTATCTAAATCAAACATCAGTTAAATTTAATTAATAATTCATCATAAATAATTTACAATTCCTTTTTACTCTGTCCTCAAAGCCTCTACCGGCTGAACTCTTGCTGCTTTTAATGCCGGAAACAATCCAGCCAATGCTCCCGAAAGAATAATAAGTAAAGTTGCGGCAACTGCTACATTAAAGTCAACAGATGGATGCTGAAAAAAATCGCTTTCTTCCTCGCTGAATAATTGCAATACGCCAACTCCCAGAACTAAACCTGTATAACCTGCAATAGCAGTGATAAAAATTGCTTCCTGAACAATCAACATAACAATGGAACCAGGAGTAGCTCCAATCGTTTTTCTCACTCCTATTTCTTTAGTACGTTCTTTTACTATTATCATCATAATATTACTTACCCCAACAATGCCTGCTATAAGCGTGAATATACCAATAATCCAAATGAATATCTTTATACCATCAAGCATACTCAACATGCGTTTATAATCTTCCGACCAGTTTTCTATTCTCACTGCATTTAAGTCAGCTGGACTGAAATTATGCTTTGTGGCTAATAACTCCCTTACCTGTTTTACAATTGCATCGCTGTTATCCAATGCGACATTATCCAAACTTGACCAAATGTTATCTATTCTGTTATTTGCATTCATTGCACGTTGTTGAGTAGTAATCGGAATATATATCCTTTCATTATCTCCATTACCGGGGTCGGTAAATACACCTACTACTTTATATGGTGTTCCGCTTACATCAATAAATTTACCTATAGGACTTTCTTCTTTGAAAAGAGCCTTCTTTATGGGTACCCCAATAGCACATACTTTTCTGAATTCGCGTATGTCCATTTGATTAATAAACCTACCTTCAATAGTTGTAGCATTTTCGAGGTAATTATGATCAGGTCTAACGGCTCGAATCATAAACACAGCATGCTGATTATTATAGCTTAGGACATTCGAACTTCTTTCAAAATTAGCTGCAGAGGAGTGTTCAATATGAGGAATATTATTACTTACCAAATCAAAGTCTTCGTTTGTAAGCAATATATTACGGCCTGGTTTTATACCTTTGTAAGGTATTACTGTTTGGCCGCCTTCAATGTTAAGGCTATTTACAGCATCATGGATAAATTCTTTCTGAGCACCATTACTCAATCCTTTCCCGGCACCTAATAATACAATAAGGATAAAGATTCCCCATGCCACACTGAATGCAGTAAGAAATGTACGCAACTTATTTTTACTAATGGTTGCAAATATTTCCTGCCATTTATCCCTATCGAACATTAATGGAAACTTTATTGGTTAATTATTAAGCCGTCTTTTAAACGAATAATCCTGTCAGTCATTTTACTGATATCGTCCTCGTGAGTAACAATAACAACAGTAATTCCTTGCTTGTTTACTTCCTTGAAAATATCCATAACTTCCATAGAAGTTGTAGAATCCAGTGCTCCTGTTGGTTCATCAGCAAAAATGACTTTTGGTTGAGATATTAAAGCACGAGCTATTGCAACCCGCTGTTTTTGCCCTCCGCTCATTTCGCTCGGTAGATGGTTCGCCCATTCTTTTAACCCTATCCTATCCAGATATTCACAGGCCAATTTGTTTCTTTCCTTCCTACTTACTTTCTGATAATACAAGGGTAACGCAACATTTTCCACTGCATTTTTAAATGCAAGCAAATTGAAAGATTGAAAAACAAAACCAATAAATTTATTCCGCAGTTGTGCAGCTTTGGTTTGCGAAAGATTTTTAATCAGCAGATTATTCAAATGGTATTCACCGGAATCATAATTATCGAGGAGGCCAAGAATATTTAATAAGGTAGATTTCCCTGAACCCGATGAACCCATTATAGATACAAGTTCCCCCGGAGCAATGTGCATTTCTATTCCTTTCAAAACATGCATTTTGTTTTGCCCTATAGAATATGATTTATTTATTTGACTTAAGCGAATCAAAAGGAAATATTTTTATTTAGAAGATAAAAGTAAGAGAAAAAAAGGAGATGGTTACTACCACCTATGTAGTTATGCTGCCGCTGGTAATAGGAAGACTTTATCTGCCTCCGATATTTTGACCCTTTTTATTGATATAGGTTTCCTGACCTCCAATCATTCTAACCAATGCTTTCCCATCTGTAAAATCAGATATATAATTGAATTCTGCCACTAGTATGATTGTCCCGGTAGTATCTATCAATCCCCATCCTTTTTGGCCTCGCACCCTCGCAAGTCCTTCGTTGAAATTCTCAACCTGGATGTATTTTGGTTTTACAATTTCAGCACCGTTTTTATCAATGTAACCCCATTTTTTATTCATCCTTACCCTGGCCAGCCCATTGCAATAAGGCCCTTGTATTTCATATTTAGATGATTTGGGAGTTTTTTCTTTTTGTTCAGTTGATTTGGCTTTAGTTTCTTTTTGTGCAAAAGAAATTGAAGAGAAAAATAAAAAGAGAATTAATAAATTAATGCATGTGAATCTGGCTTTCATAATTTTGTTCTGAATATAACAATACAAATTTACGATTAATATGCCAGATTGGGTCCCAGCCATCTTTCCGCTTCCTGCAGCGACATTCCTTTTCTTTTTGCATAATCTTCCACCTGGTCTTTTGAAATTTTCCCAACTCCAAAATAATGCGAATCAGGATGAGCAAAATACAAACCACTAACCGCAGCTGTTGGGAACATGGCCATGCTTTCGGTTAATGTTATGCCTGTGTTCTTTTCAACATCCAATAATTTAAACAAAAGAACCTTCTCCGTATGATCAGGTTGTGCCGGATATCCTGGTGCCGGTCGAATTCCATGATATTCCTCTTTAATTAATTCTTCCGGAGAAAAATTTTCATTCTTTGAATAGCCCCATAATTCAGTTCTCACTTTTTTATGCATTAATTCTGCAAATGCTTCAGCAAGACGATCAGCAAGCGCTTTTAACATAATCGCAGAATAATCATCATGGTCCTTTTCAAAACGAGCAACATGTTCATCAATACCAATACCAGTTGTTACAGCAAATGCTCCTATATAATCTCTTTGGGATTTAGGAGAAATGAAATCTGCCAGCGCAACGTTATATTGACCTTCCGGCTTTTTAGTTTGCTGACGGATGGAAGAAAAGACAGTCTTTACTTTTGCCCTGTTTTCATCCTCATACACTTCTATGTCATCTATGTTGATTTGATTTGCTGGATAAATTCCAATCACAGCATTTGCCTGCAACCATTTCTTTTCAATTATTTGTTTCAACATTTTTTGTGCATCGGCAAAAAGTTTTCTTGCTTCCTCTCCCCTTGTTGGGTCTTTCAATATTTTGGGGTAAGATCCTTTCATTTCCCATGAAATAAAGAAAGGTGTCCAGTCAATATATTCAGCGATTTCAGTTAATGAATAATCTGTAAATGTTTTGTTGCCTATAAATGTTGGTTGAATAATTTCTGTTTTATTCCAGTCAATCGGAAATTTGTTTTTACGAGCTTCTTCAATTGAGATGAATTTATTTTGAGATTGTGCGTTTTTATTTTGTTCTCTTAGTCTGTCATAATCTTTTGTAATATCTTTCATAAATGCATCCCGCAATTCCTCTGAAATTAGGCTACTCGCTACCGGTACAGATTTACTTGCATCATTTACATGCACCACTGGTCCTGAATAATTTTGTGCAATCTTCACCGCTGTATGAACTTTAGATGTAGTTGCACCACCAATTAACAATGGAGTTTTAAACCCTAAACGTTCCATCTCTTTTGCAACATGAACCATTTCATCAAGGGAAGGTGTAATTAATCCACTCAACCCAATAATATCCACATTATGCTTTTTTGCTTCTTCAAGAATTTTTTCGCAGGAAACCATTACTCCCAAATCGATAATTTCATAATTATTACAAGCCAGTACTACTCCTACAATATTTTTACCAATATCATGCACATCCCCCTTTACTGTTGCCATTAATATTTTCCCGGCATTTGTTCTTCCATTACCAACTATCCCAGCCAATTTGTTCGCATCTTTTTCAGCCTGCAGGAATGGCTCCAAATATGCAACTGCCTTTTTCATAACCCTTGCACTCTTTACTACCTGAGGCAAAAACATTTTTCCGCTTCCGAATAAATCTCCAACCACATTCATACCTGCCATTAAAGGGCCTTCAATCACGTGCAATGGCCTGCCAAGCTTTACCCTTGCCTCTTCAGTGTCTTCATCAATGTATTCAACTATTCCCTTTACCAGGGAATGACTCAAACGTTCTTCCACTGTTCCTTTTCTCCATTCCTCATTCTTCTCTTGCTTTTGACCAGATAGGCCTTTTAATGTTTCAGCATGTTCAACCAATCGTTCAGTCGCATCTTCTTTTCTGTTTAATAAAACATCCTCCACTAATTCCAATAAATCTTTAGGTATATCATCGTACACCTGCAACTGTGCAGGATTTACAATACCCATATCCATTCCAGCTTTAATTGCATGATATAGAAAAGAAGAATGAATAGCTTCTCTTACCATATCATTTCCCCTGAAAGAAAATGAAACATTACTAACTCCTCCACTCACTTTTGCAAGTGGCAGATTTTCTTTAATCCATTTTGTTGAATTAAAAAAATCGACTGCATTCAGCCTATGCTCTTCCATACCTGTTGCCACAGGGAAAATATTGGGGTCAAAAATAATATCCTGGGGAGGGAAATGAACTTTATTTACCAATATATCATATGCACGTTTGCAGATGTCTTTTCTTCTCTGTAATGTATCCGCCTGCCCCACTTCATCAAAAGCCATCACAATTACCGCAGCACCATATTGTTTTACTTTATGTGCATACTCAATAAATTTCTCTTCTCCTTCTTTTAATGAAATGGAATTCACAATTGCTTTTCCCTGAACACATTTTAAGCCGGCTTCTATTACTGACCATTTGGAAGAATCTATCATAATTGGTACCCGTGAAATATCAGGTTCCGAAGCAATGAGATTAAGAAACTTTGTCATTGCCGCTTCACTATCCAACATCCCTTCGTCCATATTCACATCTATCACCTGGGCTCCCCCTTCTACCTGCTCAAGAGCAACAGAAAGAGCCTCATCATAATTGTTGTCCTTAATCAAACGAAGAAATTTTTTAGACCCGGTTACATTTGTTCGCTCTCCAACATTCATAAAATTACTTTCAGGTCGGAGTGTAACCGGCTCCAGCCCGCTGAGATGCATTAATGTGTCCGGTTGTGGTTTTTTTCTTGGCTTTGCTTCTTTGGCTAATTCTGCAATCTTTCTGATATGAGCAGGTGTGGTTCCACAACAACCGCCTACAATATTTAAGAATCCGGATTGAAGGAAATCTTCAATCTGATGTCCCATTTCATGTGCATCCTGATCATATTCCCCGAACTGATTTGGTAAACCCGCATTAGGATAGGCGCTTACATAAAAAGGGGCTTTTTCTGAAAGTTCCTCCAGGTAAGGCCTCATCTCTTTTGCTCCCAATGCACAATTAAGACCCACACTTAATAAATCGACATGGGAAACAGAATTTAAAAACGCTTCTGTAGTTTGCCCTGAAAGTATCCTTCCACTTGCATCGGTAATAGTTCCTGAAACCATCACTGGCATAACCTTGTTTATTTTTTCACAATAATTCTGTATCGCCATCAATGCTGCCTTTGCATTTAAGGTATCAAATATTGTTTCTATTAAAAGTAAATCAACGCCTCCATCAATAAGTCCGTGAACCTGTTCGGAATATGCAGTTACCATTTCATCAAAGGTAACTGCACGGAATCCGGGATCGTTAACATTAGGACTTAAACTCAATGTTCTGTTGGTTGGCCCAATAGCACCAGCAACGAATTTTGTTTTTTTACTATTTGCAACTTCTTCTTTATGGAATTCTGCAATTGCTTCTTTTGCAATTTTTGCGGATTCATAATTTAATTCATACACAAATTCTTCCATTCCATAGTCGGCCATTGCAATAGTAGTACCGCTGAATGTATTGGTTTCAATAATATCTGCACCTGCACGCAAATATTCTTTATGAATGGCTTTGATGATTTCTGGCTGAGTAATGGACAATAAATCATTGTTTCCTTTCACATCTTTCTGCCAGTTTTTAAAACGTCCTGCACGATAATCTTTTTCTTCCAGCTTATATCGCTGAATCATGGTGCCCATTGCACCATCAATAACCAAAACTCTTTTTTCTAATTCTTCTCTTATGTTTGTCATACTATTTATGTTGCTAACCTGTCAGGCTTATTGCAAAAAAAAACTCCTCTAACTTTTTATAGTCAGAGGAGATATATAATTTTATTATTTATTAATATTTTAAAATTACTCTGACTTATCTTTTTTCGCATAAAATGCAAAATTGGAATTAGCACCTTTTAGTGAACTGAATCACGAACGGTTGCTAAGGTTTCACAGGGCCAATCCCTCCACCTTTCTTGATAAGTATATAAAGAACGTAGCGCAAAGATAAATAAGAAATGAATACAAAATTAAAATCTCTTGGTTGTTAGATATTTTTGTTCTTTTTAAACCAAACACATAATCAGTATAATGGCTGCAGAGGCCATTGCAATTTTAAAATAATTAAACGGTGTCAAATTAAAAAATTTGAAGAAGATACTATTTTAGAAGAAGGGGTATTCAGTTTTCCTGTTTGGCGGGGAAGTATTTGTTTTTCCATTCTTTTATTTTCGCATTTATTTGTTTGCGAAAAAAGAAATATCCACCTCCAATTAAAGCAACATATGGAATAGCCATTAAATAAAGTATTCCCATGTTTAAGTTACTTCCTATAGAACCACCAGTTTTCAAATCGCTTTCCACTCCTGTTTTGCACATTGCGCACTGTGCAATGGAACTGGAGTGACAGATTAAAACAAACCCTATTGCCAGAATGAATATTAAGTATCTTTTTGATTTCATTTTTATTACACAAAATTACGATTAAAATGGATAGTAGGGAGAAATCATCAAATAAACAATAACCCCGGTAACAGTTACATAAAGCCATATAGGAAAACTCCAGCGGGTAAGCTTTCTATGCTTTCTAATGTAAACCTGTCCATCTTCCTGTTGAGTTTTTAATCCATAATAAAAGGAAAGTAGTATCAATGGTAACACCAATCCAGCCAAAATGATATGACTTATCAGGATTATTAAATATACTGTCCGCATTGAATTACCAACCGGAAAAGTTGTTTCCTTTGCCATCCAATGATAGGTTATATAGCAAATTAAAAAAATTGATGATAAACAAAAGGTGATGATATTTAATCTTTTATGAACTGCAACATTTCCCTGTTTTATCATATATAATGATAACAAAAGCAGTAAGCTACATGTACCATTAAGGAAGGCATTCAACTTTGGTAATTTAAAAACAAAGTCAGGAATTACTTCTGGTACCGGTAATATCTTTTTGTTTAAAATTATTACCGCCACTAATACAAAAATGGAAATGCCCATTACTATTCTAAAAACTGCTTTATCACTCATTCTTTCTCTTGTTTAGTTTATCTTTTTTTATTTCATCTTTAATATAATATTCCGCAATCAATACTTTTATATCATCGAGTAAATTATTTATCTCTTTGATATTACTGCCATCATAAAACCCTCGAATGTGTTTTTCCTTATCCACCAATACCAGTTTTTCATTCTGAACAGAATCTGCTTTTTCATTATTTTCTAATACATTTAATAAATAACTATTCCTGGCAAGGTCGTAAAGTAGCTTTTTATCTCCTGTTGCAAAACTCCATGTCTTTGTGTCTGCATGAACCATTTTTGAATAGGTCTCCAAAGCAGGCACTGAATCATTTTCTGGTTTCATTGTTAAAGATAAGAGCTTAACGCTTTCGGAAGCAAAAGCAAATTTTTCTTGTACACGCAGCATTTCAGCAACCACCTTACCTGAATTAATGGAAGTGCTTTTAGTATCAAAATAATTCAACACATAAATCTTCTCCTCATATGTTTTATCTGAAATGGTATCTCCATTTTGATTGACCAATTTAAATGGACGGATGGAATGATGAATAGTGTCCTTTCCATTAGGAGCGAGTTTTTTTTCTCCAAAATAATTAAGGTGTATAAAATTTGCTTTACCAGTAGTAAGAACCACATAAAATACAGAAGGAAACGTTAACAGGAAAAGCAGAATAAGGATTTTTGATTTCACAACATTTTTATTTGGGTGGCAAAAGTACAAACAAAAAACGTCTCACAATGGTGTGAGGCGTTTTTTTTATTTAGAGCAAATTAGAGAGAATTATCTTGGTCCTAATCCCTGAGGGCTACCCACACGAGTCATAGCACAACGGAAACCAATCCAATCGGTAGATTGGCGTTGATCCAGATAACGTCTTGTTCCGGGAACCATCCAATATGCACGGTCTTTCCATGAACCACCTTTTATTACTCGTGCTTTATCATTTATCATAGACGTACCACCAGCACCATTTAAAGTAGGAGGATAATCATACATCCCACTACTTTCTGGTTTTCCTGCTGTCGCAGGATCGAATGGATCTAGCCACGTTCCGCTAACTGGATTCACCTGAGATTTGACATCACCATCCAGATAATTAATGTTATCGGCATATTTATAATTTCTTCTTTCATCTAAATTATCATCCGGAACAGCAATACTAACATCTCTCCATCTTACCATTCCTGGGATACTGATAATATTACTATCTGCATCATATCGTATAGTATCATTAACCATAATACCATCCGCATCACGTAACTGAGTTTTGAAAACATTACCACGGAAAGGACGAAAATCGGCTTTATCTTCAGGAGAAAGTGGACGATAAACATCCATTACCCATTCAGTAACGTTTCCTGCCATATTATATAAACCATAATCATTAGGCCAATATGAATAAACAGGGGTTGTAACATCCCCGGCATCGTTCAATGCACCTGCAATACCCATCATATCACCATTACTGCGCTGAAAGTTAGCCATTATTTTTCCTAAATATTTCTCATCCGGATTACGCACACCATGTGTATTCCATGGATATAATCTTCTTTCGCTTATTTTTTCACCTTCTGAATTTCCAATTAAACCATATGCGGCAAATTCCCATTCTGCTTCAGTCGGAAGTCTATATCTTGGTAAAAATATACCGTCTTCCATTCTTACTAAACGGTCACCACCATTAGGATCTTTTGAAGGAATCGGAGCAACTACAGTTCCTTGCCATTTTCCTGCAAGATATTGGTCAGTATTAAAATAATCATTCTCAGTTGGAGTAGGGGCATTTCCTAAAATACCTTCACGAATTAATATAAACTCGTTTACCCTATCCGTACGCCACGCGCAAAAATCTGATGCCTGCAACCAGTTAACCCCAACAACCGGATAATCCCTGTAAGATGGATGACGCAAATAATATTCAACGTAAGGTTCATTGAATGCTAATTTATCCCTCCAAACAAGTGTATCTGGTAGCGCCTTTTTTACAACATCGTAAAAGTTAGCTGAAAAAACCCGTGCAGTCCAATGAAGATATTCAAGATAATCCAAATTACGAACTTCGGTTTGATCTATATAAAATGAAGATACACTCACTCTTCTTGGTATGGCATTCCATTCATATGTAACATCCTGTTCCGCCCTGCCCATTGTAAAAGTTCCTCCCTCGATTAAAACTAATCCTGGACCAGTTTCTTGTTCTTCATAAGCTGGAACATCAAAACCACCGTTTTTAGGCTCGTTATAATCCCATGCTGTTACCGGAGATCTCTCCTTACTGCAAGATGCAAGAGACAAAATCGCTGAAAACAAGATTAAATTACTTGATACTTTTTTCATTGCTTTAGATATTGATTAATATTATTATTTATATTATAACGTAATTTTGTACAAAAAGATACATAAAAAGTAAAAATAATTAAAAAGAAGGGCAATTAACAGTTCTAAGTTTTTTCTTTTTAGGCTTGCAAGCTAAAATCAAACCGAATGAGATTTCGTGCGATCCTGCTGTAGCATTAGTAAGTTTAGATGTCGTGATATCATAACTATAGCCTACTTTCCATTTATGCTGCTGTAAACCAACAAGTGCGATAAATGAGTCCTGATTCCTATACCATAATCCACCCACTACTACTCCTTTTGTAAAATAAACTCCTAAGTTTAATTGTTGAAAGTCCTTCTGACGTTGGTATAAAATATTAGGAGAAATCGTTACTTCACTCTTCTTATCACCAATCGCAAACACTGCACCTACATGCGCTGTCATCTTAAGAGGTAATTTACTTGTGCTTATTAATCCTTCATCCGGCTGAGTTAGGTGATTCGCTGCAAAACCGAAATAAAACCTCTTTGTATATCCTAGCACACCGGCAGAAAAATCTGCATTTGCCTTTTTTGATCTTCTTGGGACTTCACGCGTGTTATAAACAAAACCCATCCTTTCATCAATCATATCACCAAAGGTAAGTTTGCTCCAATCAATACTTTTTTCAAAGTAAGTTGCCTGAAACCCAAATTTAATCGAAAATTTTCTGCTTACATTTAATAAATAGGAATAAATACCGCTTGCACTAAAAGTGGTTAATGTGCCCTGCCCAGCCCTATCATCGTAAATCAACAAGCCTAATCCACCTTTTATGGCATTAAAATGCTGGTCATATGAAGCAGAATAAGTAACATAGGTTCCGGAAATGGCTGGCCATTGATTTCTGTAATTCAAACAAAATCTTGGGCAATTGGCAGTCCCTGCGAAAGCTGGGTTAAGATAAAGTGGGTTTGCATAAAATTGCGTAAATTCAGGGTCCTGAGCAAACAGCACACCTTTAAATCCAAAAGAAAATAACACAATAAAAATTAAAACAATACGTTTTAAGGTCATAATTTTTTTTTTAGTAGAACGCAATTATACACAATATTTCTTTAAAGGAATCGTTTACCTAAAAATATTTTTTTTAATCAGGCTTGTCTTTTTAATAAAATACTTGTTAGAAAATAAAAGCATAATACCTTATCGGGACGCAAATTTATAATAAATATCTTGCATATACAACATATTCAGTAAACTAATTTTATTTTACTGAAGCAAAAAATGATTCGAAACTCAATATTGGTAAAGGTTGTAAAGACAAAAATTATCCAAATTTCGCAAATGGTGATTTCTGTTAATACCTTATAAAGCAACAAATTTTACAAATCACCTTTTATAATTCTAAAATTATTTAAGTATTGCTCTTAACGCATGCACATAGATTAATTAAAACTCTTCTTAATTTAAATTTTAATTATTTCAAATAAAAAAAATCTTGCAGAATCAAAAAAAATATATACCTTAGCCCCGCGAAAAATAAATTGAATCGCAAGAACCAAAGTTTTATCAAAATCCAACGCCATTTGAAACACCGCTACCGCATTTAATACCTTTTAAATTACAACCCTTACCTTTACATTAATTATCCGTTCTTTTATTTTTAATTTTTTCAATCAGATTAAATTTTTCAACTTATGATAAAGTTGAAAAATTTGCTTGTATTATTTTTTAGAAAACGATAAAGTTTTAAAGCTTTTTTCATTGCGAAATAATTTAATTTTAATATTTAACTTTTATTATAACATTTTTTTTTAATTACTTTTGAACCATTAATACCTTTATATTATGAAAATCAAAATCATTCTTACTATTGTTTTATTTTTTACTTTAAGAATAATCTCTTATGGGCAAAACAAATCGTCTGCAAAAGTTAGGGCTACTGAATATTATATTGAGTGGCAAAAACCATTAAGTCAAAAAATTTCTAATGGCGAACTTAAGAAATTCTTAGCTTTCAAAGGAGCCCAGTACAAAGTTGATGATGACCTACTCCCCAGCTTTAGCGAACAGGTTGCTTTGTTAAATCAACAGAGTTTTTCAGTTGAGATTATTAATGCTACTTATGAAGCTTTATCAGACGAAGAATTAGCCCTTATTAAAACTCCCAAAAAAATCGGCTCAGAAATTAAAATCAATTCGGATATTATTTACGTAAAAAAGCAGCCTCGGGGAGTTGTTAACTTTATTCCTCTTAGAAAAAACAACACCACCGGAAAATTTGAAAAGCTTGTTTCGTTTGATTTATCTATTATTAAAAATGGTTTCCAAAAATCATCCACCAGATCAGTTCATACATATGCTCCTCATTCCGTTTTACAAAGCGGCAATTGGTACAAAGTAGCAGTCCCGAATGATGGGATTTATAAAATAACCCCTCAGTTACTGCAAAGCTTAGGAATGGATGTTTCTACCCTTGACCCACAAAATATAAGAGTTTATGGAAATGGAGGAGGTATGTTACCAGAACTGAATTCAAAGCCAAGGCTTGATGATCTTACAGAAAATGCAATACTTTTTCAGGGAAATACAGATGCTGTTCTTGACCCTTCAGAGTTCTTTCTTTTTTATGCAAAGGGTCCAAATACTTGGACATATAACAGTGCAGGTTGCCCAAAATTTAAACACACCTTAAACTTATATGCAGATTCGTCTTACTATTTTATCACAAGCGATCTGGGCACAGGGAAAAGAGTTCAAACCCAAGCTTCCTCTTCCGCAACCGTGACTCATACGGTAACTACCTTTGATGACTTTGCCTTTCATGAAAACGATGATTTGAACTTCATAAAATCAGGAAGACAATGGTTTGGGGAATATTTTGATAATATCGCTTCTTATAATTTTTCCTTTTCGTTTCCCAATATTGACTTGAGCAGTTCCGCAACCATAAAAGCAAATATCGCTTCAAAATATTCAAGCAGTTCTTCATACACTGTAAATGGCAATGCTGTTCCTGCTATTGGAGCTGCTACCGGGGATACTTATGCAATAACCGGAAATACATGTTTTTCGACTATTCCTACCAATCCTTTAGTAACCGTAAATGTTACCAAACAAACCAGCGATGCTCTTGGATGGCTTGATTATGTGGAAGTGAATGCCAGAAGACAACTTATTATGAACGGGAATCAAATGATTTTCAGAGATGCTCAATCAGTAGGAAGTGGAAATGTTGCACAATATAATTTAACAAGTTCTTCACCCATACAGATATGGGACATTACTGACCCCACAAATGCTTTATATCAAGCTTTTCAATTGAATGGGAATTCTTATCAATTTGTCCTACCTGCTGATACTTTAAAACAGTTTGTTGCTTTTTCAGGAACTTCATTTAATACCCCTTCTGTGATTGGACATCTGGAGAATCAGGATTTACATGGAATGATAGGCAAAAACCTAACCATTGTAACTCACCCTAATTTTTTAACCGAAGCCCAAACGCTTGCAAATTATCATGAAAATATAGATTTAATTTCGACTAACGTGGTAACGATAAAACAAATTTACAATGAGTTTTCATCTGGAGCACCTGACGCTACAGCCGTGCGTGATTTTGTGAAAATGTTTTATGATAAGGCTGCGGATTCAACGGAATTACCAAAATATTTACTTTTGTTTGGTGACGGTTCTTATGATAATAAAAATAGATTTTCCAATAACACAAATTATATCCCAACTTACGAATCTGTAGAATCTCAAAGCCTCACAGCATCTTATGTTTCGGATGATTTTTTTGGATGCCTGGATGACAATGAAGGTAATATGATTGATGGCATTGATGCAGTAGATGTAGGGATTGGTCGTTTCCCAGTAAAATCAAGGGCAGAAGCACAAACTGCAATTGATAAAATTTTCAACTATAAAAGGGTTGGTGTCCCACCAACTTTATCCAGCGCTGCTAATTCATGTTCAAGTCAAACAACAGGCTCTCCATTTGGGGATTGGCGAAACACGGTTTGCTTTATTGGAGATGATGAAGATGGTAATTTGCATACTAGTCAGGCTGACCAGTTATCTGCCATGGTAGATACTGGGTATAATGATTTTAACGTTGACAAAATTTATTTTGATGCCTATACACAAGTAGCTACACCAGGAGGAGATAGGTATCCCGGTGCTTCCGATGCAATTACAAAAAGAGTAGAAAAAGGTTGCCTTATTATGAACTATACAGGTCATGGTGGTGAGGTTGGTTTAGCACATGAGCGAGTGGTGGAAGTTTCACAGATTAACTCCTGGAAAAATATAAATAATATGCCTTTCTGGGTTACTGCTACCTGCGAATTGAGCAGGTTTGATGACCCGCAAAGAACCTCTGCAGGTGAATACATTTTCCTTAGTCCAACTGGTGCTGGAATAGGATTGCTTACAACAGTTCGCGAAGCTTTTGCAAGCCCTAACTTTGTTATCAATGGAAATTTTTATCGATCCGTTTTAAATCCTATTAATGGAAGGATGCCGCGCTTGGGTGATGTATACGAATATGTAAAAACTAAGGCAAACGGAAACGGCAATAATAGCTATGGTCGAAATTTTACATTATTAGGAGATCCTGCTCTTACTTTAAATTACCCAAAATGGGATGTTTCTACTGATACCATAAATGGACAACCGGTTGCAACTTCTGGCACTCAAACTATAAAAGCTCTTTCCAGAGTTACTGTTAGTGGTTTTGTTAGGGATAAAAACAATGTAATCTTGACTTCCTACAATGGAGTAATTTATCCTACTGTTTTTGATAAAGCGCAAACGATTACCACACTTTCTAATGATGGTGCCCTAAGTCCTCCATTTCCTTTTAAACTTCAGAAAAATGTTTTGTTCAAAGGAAAAGTTAGTGTAACTAATGGTTATTATAAATTCACTTTTGTAGTTCCTAAAGACATTGCATATCAATATGGTATTGGAAGAATAAGTTATTACGCAGAAAATGGAAATGAAGACGCAAATGGGTATTATGAAAAATTTAATATTGGTGGCTCCGATTCCTTAGCAGCTTCTGATTTAGTTGGTCCCGAAGTGAAATTATATATGAATGATGCTAAATTTGTTTTTGGAGGAATGACCAATGAAAATCCTGATTTATTTTCCATTTTAAAAGATGAAAATGGAATAAATACAGTTGGTAATGGAATAGGGCATGATGTTACCGCTGTACTTGACGGAAACACAACCAATTCCATAGTACTTAATGATTATTATCAATCTGATTTGAACAGTTACAAATCAGGATCTATTCGTTACCCTTTTAATAGTTTGGGAGAAGGTAAACATAGTTTAAAACTCAAAGTATGGGATGTTTACAACAATTCTTCCGAAACTTATACTGAATTCATTGTGTCGAAATCTGCCGATTTGGCCTTAAGCCATGTTTTGAATTATCCGAATCCTTTTACTACAAGAACTCAGTTTTATTTTGAGCAAAATCAATGCTGTCAGACTCTGGATGTTCAAATTTTAGTTTTTACAATTTCAGGTAAATTAGTTAAAACAATTGACCAGTTTGTAAATACCGAAGGCTTCCGTTCAGACCCCATTGAGTGGGATGGCAGAGACGATTTCGGAGATAAAATAGGAAGAGGAGTTTATATATATCGTGTGAAAGTAAAAACCAGCGAAGGTTCAACCGCTGAGAAATACGAGAAGCTAGTCATTTTAAATTAAGTTATATTTTTATTTATTCATTTTTAAAGAATTATTGCATGGAGAAACTTTACTTTTTTATTTTCTAAATTTTAGGCAATGAACTTATCAGCAGCCAAAAAACATTTCCCTTTTGAAAGGAAGCATTTCTTATTTGTTCGGAATTTTTCCTTACAGGTCAGAACTCGCCCTATTCTGTCGGGAGACCGATTCGGTTTTATGTGGTCATTATTTAGGTTTATGGGAATAAAAAAACAAGTCAACTTAATATTAATTCTTAATTTAGCACCCCGAAAAAAATGAAACGAATGAATGTAACCAAAATTTCAAAAAAATTAATTGCAGCAACTGCATTGATTTTAATTTTCAGTACCGTTGGTTTTTCACAATCAACAAATTACAATAAGCTTGCCGGACAGCAGGTAAATAATAACCTTAACACAATAACTACCGCTGTTCCTTTTTTAATTATTACTCCTGATAGCAGAGCCGGAGGTATGGGTGATGCAGGAGTTGCATCCAGTCCTGATGTAAATTCCATACATTGGAATCCATCAAAACTGGCATTTGTGGATAAAAAAATGGGAATCGGTGTTTCTTACACTCCCTGGTTGAGAGCATTGGTGCCCGATATTAATTTGGCCTATTTGTCTTTCTTTTACAAAACAAAGAAGAGAGGAACTATTGGAGCATCTCTAAGATATTTTTCATTAGGGGATATTACATTTACTGATGCCAATGGAACAACAATAGGGAATTTCAGACCAAATGAATTTGCTATTGATGTAGCTTATGGTGTAAAACTGTCTAAAACTTTTTCAGCTGGTGGAGCGGTTCGTTATATCAATTCGAATTTAACCGGTGGGACCTTTGTTGATGGTTCTGCCACAAAAGCTGGACGCACTGTAGCGGTTGACATTTCAGCACTTTGGAGAAATGATAAAATTAAACTGGGCGGTAAAAAAACAATAGCAGCTATAGGATTAAATATTTCAAATATTGGAGGTAAAGTAACTTACTCTGACCGTGGTGGTCGTGGTTCTTCTGATTTCCTTCCAATTAATATGCGATTAGGTGGATCACTTACCTTCCAAATGGATGACTATAATTCCATTTCTATAGAAGTAGATGCAAATAAATTACTAGTTCCCACTCCACCTGTTTATAAACACAAAATAGTGGATACGAATGGTGTGGCTTATGACCAAGGAGTGGCATACGATGCTAACGGGGACCCTGAAATATTATTTGGTAAAAATCCTAACAGAGGAGTAACCGAAGGAATCTTTGGTTCTTTTAATGATGCTCCTGGAGGAGGTAAGGAAGAATTGCGTGAAATTAATTATGCCTGTGGTTTGGAATATTGGTACAATAAATTATTTGCTGTAAGAGCAGGTTATTTTTACGAAAATCCTTACAAAGGAAATCGCCAGTTCTTTACACTTGGTGCCGGTGTTAAGTACAATGTATTCGGGTTGGATTTTGCCTACTTGATACCAACTCAACAGCGCAACCCGCTTGAAAACACATTACGGTTTACGCTCACTTTCGACTTTGATGCATTCAAAGCTCAGAATGACGAAAAAACTGAATAAAATAATTTTTGATTTCAAGTTCCAGATTTCAAATCTGGAATTTGAAATCTGAAATTAATAATTTCCCCATGAAAATACGAGTTGGTTTTGGTTTCGATGTTCATCAATTGCAGGAAGGAAAGGAACTTTGGCTCGGTGGAATATTGTTAAACCACTCCAAAGGTGCTACAGGCCATTCGGATGCAGATGTTTTAATTCACGCTATTTGCGATGCTTTATTAGGTGCGGCCGGAATGCGTGATATTGGTTTTCATTTCCCCAATACTTCTTCAGAATTCAAAAACATTGACAGCAAAATATTACTTGCCACGGTAATGGAACTTTTGAAAAAAGAAAACTATACCATTGGAAATGTAGATTGCACCTTGGTGCTGGAAAACCCTAAAATAAATCCTCATATAGATAAAATGAAGCAAACCCTTGCTCCTATTTTAAATATTGATACCAACGATATTTCTATTAAAGCAACCACCAACGAAACCATGGGATACGTTGGCAGGGAAGAAGGGGTTTGTGCTTATGCGGTTGCATTGATTGAGAAAAGCTGATTTCCCAGGTATTTTATTTAAAAATTTAAGCATTATGGCCGAAACGATAAGTATTAAGGCCGAAAGGTTAAGCATTACCAAGAGAAGTTTAAGCATTATTGCTGGAGGTTTAAGCATTATTAGGAGAAGTTTAAGCATTATTGCTGGAGGTTTAAGCATTATTAGGAGAAGTTTAAGCATTATTGCCAAAGGTTTAAGCATTATTAAGAGAGCTTTAAGCACTATTGCCAAAGGTTTAGGCATTATTGCCAAAGGGGCAAGCATTATCGAGGAAGCGGCAAACCTTTTTGCCCACTAAATCATACTATTTATCAATTACTCACTCCTCCTCCACTTTCCGGAAACAGCGCAAAGCAAAACTCTGCAATTCCTTTATAGTTTCTTTGGGTGCTTCATAAAATCCCATGTGAGCAGCATTTTCTAACATAAGTACTGCAGGATATTTACATAACCCCATTTGCGGGTACATCGTTTCGTAATTAATAACCGTATCTTTTTTACCAATAATAAAAAGAACGGGATAAGGGGCAAATTTTAAAATCAAATCCCTGCTTTTTCGCTCTTTCATCCCCTCCAGGCTATTAATTATTGATTGTTTAGTAGTTTTTTCGGCAATATGTTTTGCTTTGGAGACTTCCTTTTTCAGTTTTTCCAGGTTTTCAGGGGCAAAAAGTGAAGAAATCACTTCGGCCACATAATGTCTATGCTCTTTTTTTACCAAACGGATAACTCTTTCTCTTTCCTTTTTCTTTTCTTCAGAGTCCGCATAAGAAGTGGAATTGAACAGGCACAAACCACTTACATTTTCTGGATACAACTCTGCAAACGCCATTGCAGCATAGCCCCCCATAGAATGACCTGCAATAACATACCTCCTGACTCCAGCCTTATCTACGACAGCTTTTACGCTTTGAGCAAGTAATTCCATTGAATGATAATAACCTATTGACGTGGTTTCGCCATGCCCGGGAAGGTCGATGGCAATAATTCGAAATTTTTTTGAAAGTATTTTTGCAAATGAATCCCATATTTCATGAGAACCTAAAAAGCCGTGTAACAAAACTATTACACGGCCTTTGCCGGTATCAGAATAGCGGACTTTTATCTTTTTAAATTCAGCAAATTTTAACATTCAATTTGATTTATTGATTTACCGATGTTTTAGCTGAAAAATATTACTCAAATAAATTTGTACTTCATTGGTGCACCATTTCATTGGTACATCGGTAAATCATCACATCGGTAAATCAATTTTAATTCATTAAGGATTCAATCTCTTCAGCTTCCAGCGGAATATTTTTCATAAGATCATTTGGCCCCGCCTTGGTAACAAGTATATTATTCTCCAAACGGATTCCCAGGTTTTCTTCCGGGATATATATGCCTGGTTCGCAGGTAAACACCATACCTTCCTCCAGTTTTCGGTTAAAATCTCCCACATCATGCACATCTAATCCTAAAAAGTGAGAAGTGCCGTGCATAAAATATTTTTTATATGCTGGTAAATCCGGATTTTGGTTCTTAATCTGATCCATTGTCAGCAAGCCCAAATCAACTAATTCTTTTTCCATTAATGAACCCACCGCTTTATGGTATTCAGGAATCAAATTCCCAACAGTTAACATTGCTGTTGCTGCCTTCATCACCCGTAGCACTGCATTATAAACATCTTTCTGACGTTTTGTAAATTTACCATTAACAGGCAAACAACGTGTTAAATCACTTGCATAATTCCCATATTCAGCAGCCACATCCAGCAAAATCACATCCCCATCTTTACATTCTTTGTTATTTTCCACATAATGCAATACGCAGGCACTTCCTCCCGAAGCAATGATAGGCCCATAAGCAAATCCGCGCGAACGATTGCGAACAAATTCATGAATCAATTCGGCTTCTATTTCATATTCCATTACTCCCGGTTTTACAAATTTCAATAACCTGCGAAATCCTTTTTCAGTAATATTGCATGCCTGCTGAATCAAATCGACCTCGTGAGAAGATTTGATTGCCCTTAAGGAATGCATAATAGGAGCTGAACGTTCGTATTTATGTAACGGATATTTTGCAGCAATTATTTTATTAAAACGCATTTCCGCGGTTTCCACATCAATATTTCTGCGGGTATGCTCATTACTGTTTAAATAAATTATCTCTGCATGAAAAACAATAGCCTGAATTATTTGTTCAAAATGATGAAACCATTGAACGTTTTTTATTCCTGAAGTCTGTGTTGCCTGGGCTTTATTCAACTTTGCTCCTTCCCAGATGGCAATTTGCTCGCTTGTTTCACGAACAAATAAAATCTCCTTCTGTGTTCCGGTAATTGCATCGGGGTATATTAACAAAATGGTTTGTTCCTGGTCCACACCGGTTAAATAAAACAAATCTGAATTTTGAACAAATCCCATAGAACCATCCGCATTGGTAGGCATAATATCGTTACTTACAAATAATGCAAGTGAATTTGGCTTTAGTTTTGAAGCAAATCGGCTACGGTTTTCAATAAATAATTTTGAATCAATTGGTGTGTATTTCATAGTTTATAAAATTTAGAAATTCAAAAGTGCAAATAATATTTATACAAAGAATAAAACTTTTAATAATTCAGTAGCTAATTTTTATGTTGCGTATCAATTTGAATTATACATTTGTATCGCAAAATTTAATAAACAGACTAACAGCAATAATAATTATGAGTAATTCTTCCGGTAAATTTTTACAATCGTCTCTTGGCAAGAAATTATTGATGGGCTTAACAGGCCTGTTCCTGATTTCCTTCCTCGTGGTTCATTGCCTTCTAAATTCTTTTATTTTCTTTAACGATGGTGGGTTACTCTTTAATGAAGGGGCGGAATTCATGGCTACCAACCCAATTATTAAAGTAATGGAATATGTGCTTTTTGCCGGTCTTATTTTACACATGGTGCAGTCATTAATACTTACCATGCAAAACGCCAAAGCCCGACCGGTAAAATATGCTGTGAATAATGGCAAAGCCAACAGTAAATGGTATTCCCGTTCCATGGGAATTTTAGGTAGCTTATTATTAATGTTTTTAATTATTCACCTTGCTCATTTTTGGGTAAAATCAAGGTTCACAGGGCTTCCTGGAGTGGATTCAAACGGAAACGAAAACCTTTACGCTGTTATGCAGGAAGTGTTTCGCATCTGGTGGGTTGTAGTTATTTATGTTTTAGGTGTTTTGGCTTTATGTTATCACTTGCTTCACGGTTTTCAATCTGCATTTCAAACATTAGGTTTAAATCATCCTAAATACACACCCGTTATAAAAGCAGTAGGGTTTTGGTTCTCCATCATCATTTGTCTCCTTTTCGCTGCAATGCCAATAACAATGTTTCTTGGCCTGATAAAGTAATTATTTATAGAATTTTTAGAATAAAAAGATATGTCAAAATTAGATAGTAAAATACCTGAAGGGAAACTGGAGGAAAAGTGGGAAAAATATAAATCCACGGTTGCATTAGTTAACCCGGCAAATAAAAGAAGTTTGGAAGTTATCGTAGTAGGTTCCGGACTTGCAGGAGCTTCTGCGGCTGCATCATTAGCGGAAATGGGTTACAAAGTAAAATGCTTTTGTTTCCAGGATTCGGCCCGAAGAGCACATTCTATTGCTGCACAAGGCGGTATCAATGCTGCAAAAAATTATCAGAACGATGGTGACAGCACCTACCGTTTATTTTATGATACGGTAAAAGGTGGCGATTACAGGGCAAGAGAGGCAAACGTTTATCGTCTGGCATCAGTTAGTGCAAATATTATTGACCAATGTGTGGCACAAGGAGTTCCTTTGGCTAGAGAATATGGCGGAATGCTTAGCAACCGTTCTTTTGGTGGAACACAGGTACAACGTACATTTTACGCTGCCGGACAAACTGGACAACAATTATTATTAGGCGCATACAGCGCATTACAAAGACAAGTGGGTTTAGGAACAGTTGAAATGCTTCCTCGTCATGAGATGTTGGATGTGGTTACTATTGAAGGAAAAGCAAGAGGTGTTATTGCCCGTGATTTGATAACCGGAAAACTGGAACGTCATTTCGGTCATGCAGTATTATTATGTACCGGTGGTTATGGAAATGTATTTTACCTTTCTACTAATGCAATGGGAGCCAACGTTACCGCTGCATGGAAAGCCCATAAAAAAGGAGCATTCTTTGGAAACCCTTGCTTTACTCAAATTCACCCAACCTGTATTCCTGTTTCGGGTGACCATCAATCCAAACTGACATTGATGAGCGAATCATTGCGTAACGATGGTCGTATTTGGGTGCCCAAAAAACAAGGTGATACAAGAAAGGCAAATGAAATTCCTGAAGAAGAAAGAGATTATTATTTAGAAAGAAGATACCCTGCTTTTGGAAATTTAGTTCCAAGAGATGTGGCTTCGCGTGCTGCTAAAGAACGTTGTGATGCAGGCTACGGAGTTGGTAATTCAAAGATGGCGGTATATCTAGATTTCAAAGCTGCCATTGCACGATACGGACATACGCATGCTATTAAATTAGGCACTAACAATCCTACAGCAGAACAATTAAAAAAGTTTGGAAAAGAAGTGGTAGAAGAAAAATATGGCAACCTGTTTGAAATGTATGAACAGATTACCGGTGAAAATCCTTATGAATTGCCTATGCGGATTTATCCGGCTGTGCATTATACAATGGGAGGTTTATGGGTAGATTATAACCTGATGACTACTGTTCCCGGCTTATATGCATTAGGAGAAGCTAACTTCTCTGACCATGGCGCTAACCGCCTAGGTGCATCAGCATTGATGCAAGGATTAGCAGATGGATACTTTGTAATTCCTTATACTTTGGGAGCTTATTTATCAAAAGAAATAAGTGTGAAAGCAATTCCTACAACTCACGAAGCATTTGTGGAAGCGGAAAAAAGTGCCCAGGCCATTATTGATAAATTATTTGCAATAAAAGGAACCAAATCAGTTGACCATTTTCATAAAGCATTAGGAAAAATAATGTGGAACAAATGCGGAATGGCCCGTAATGCAAATGGTTTAAAAGAAGCTATCCAGGAAATAAGAACATTACGTGAGGAATTCTGGAAAGATGTTCGGGTGACTGGTTCGGCCAACGAATTTAATCCTGAATTGGAGAAAGCAGGCAGAGTAGCTGATTTCCTTGAGTTGGGAGAATTAATGTGTATGGATGCATTAAACAGAAACGAAAGTTGCGGAGGACATTTCCGCGAGGAATCGCAAACAGAAGATGGTGAAGCAAAACGAGATGATGCTAACTATTCTTATGTTGCTGCATGGGAAAACAAAGGAAATAATAATTATGAATTACATAAGGAAGAACTCGTGTTTGATGTTGTTCATCCTAGTCAAAGAAGTTATAAGTAGGCAATAGCGAATGGGCAATAGGCATTAGAAGTAGGGAATAGGCATTAGGAATTAGAAAAGAAATGAGTAATAAATTAAATTCATACAAAGATTTAATTGTTTGGCAAAAGTCAATAGTGCTTGTTACCGAAGTATACGCCATTACCCGAAATTTTCCAACGGAAGAAAAATTCGGTTTAGTAAATCAATTAAGTCGTGCTGTTGTTTCTATTCCTACTAATATTACTGAAGGATGGGGAAGAGAATCCTCCAAAAATTATTTGCAGTTTTTAAGAATATCAAGAGGTTCGTTAATGGAAGTTGAAACATTGATTTTGATTTCAAAAAATCTGAATTACATAACTGATGAACAGCACAAACTAATTACAAATGCAATTGAAGAGGTTGGGAAAATATTGCAGGGATTAATTAAAAGCATACAACAAAAAATAAATATAACTGAAAACGCATAGCCTGTTCGCTATTGCCTATTCACTAATTACTTTTATATGAGTGGAAATATGAATTTAACGCTAAAGGTTTGGCGTCAGAAAAATGACAAAGCAACAGGTAATCTGGTTACCTATCCTGTAAAAGATATTTCTCCGGACATGTCTTTTCTTGAAATGTTCGATGTATTGAATGAACAGCTTATCACCAAGGGAGAAGAACCAATTGCTTTTGATCATGATTGCCGTGAAGGAATTTGCGGAATGTGCAGTATGTTTATTAATGGTCAGCCGCATGGGCCAAAGAGAGGGGTTACTACCTGCCAGTTACACATGCGTTCGTTTAAAGATGGCGACACCATAGTGGTAGAACCTTGGAGAGCGGCTGCTTTTCCGGTAATTAAAGATTTAACAGTTGACCGTTCGGCCTTCGACAGAATTATTTCGAAAGGTGGTTTTATCTCTGTAAATACAGGGAATGCGCAGGATGCCAATAATATTCCTATTCCTAAGCCGGATGCAGATGCGGCATTTAATGCTGCCGCATGTATTGGTTGCGGAGCGTGTGTAGCTACCTGCAAAAACTCTTCGGCTATGTTATTTGTTTCGGCAAAGATTTCTCAGTTGGCTCTTTTGCCTCAAGGACAGGTGGAAAGAATTAGCCGGGCAAAAAACATGGTAGCGCAAATGGATGAAGAAGGTTTTGGAAACTGTACCAATACCGGTGCCTGCGAAGTGGAATGCCCGAAAGGAATTTCGTTGGAAAATATTGCAAGAATGAACAGAGAGTTTTTTGCAGCTAATATTAAGGAGTAATAAATATTTTTAAAATACAAAAAAGCCAATCCTCAAAAGATTGGCTTTTTTGTTTTAATAATCGAGATGTATCAAGATTATCAAAACTTACTTTAAAGGTGTAACGAACTTTTACAAATTCCGGAAATCACTAATTAGTTTAGCACAATCTTCCTATTCATACTTCCTTTTTCGGTTTGTAACTGAACAAAGTATATTCCTTTATCAAACCCGCCCAGGTCAATGGTTGATTGTTTAGTATTTAGGAAAGATTGATAAATAACTTCTCCTATCAGATTGAACACTTCTATCTTTTTGATGGTAGAATTACTTGTTATGGTAAATAATCCGGAGGAAGGATTCGGGTAAATTCCTGCTTCTTCTTTCTGGGTTGCAAATTCATTTATACCGGTATATAAGTCCAGGCAGGATGGAAAACTATCTACAGCAAACCACTGCTGAACCCGCCTTACATCGTCTCTGTTTTTTTCGTATAGGTTACCAATGGTATAAGCAGAAATGGTATCTCTGGTAAATACCTGTGCCATATCGAACTCTACACTTTGGCCGGCATTGAGGTTAAATGGACCACAACCCATTATAAAACGTCTGTCGCCAGGGGTGTTTCCAACCGAAGTTTCAGTCCATGAATTGGCCACATCTAAGGCACCACTAAACATAAATTTAGTAGGAATGCTTCCTCCTGTTCCGTTACCTCCATAAGTTATTTGAGTTGAATCTGCAAAAAGTCCGCTCATATAATTATTGAATCCAGCACAAACTGATGGGTTTCCATTTACACCACTACTATTATTATTAAAACTTACAAAACTTGTCATTAGATTTTTTTCACTTGCTTCATCTATAGCTCCATTATTATTATTGTCAAAATTATCATTGGGTTCTGCCAAGGGACCATTTAGAATAACTGAACTAATCATAGGTGGTTTTATTCCGTAGGCAGTAAGTTGTCCGCTACCATCCACTGCATTTCCATTATATAACAACCCATAATTTTTTGATGGATTGCAACCTACCAAATCATCACCGTAATACCCTATATCAGCATCATCCCAAAAACCAATATGGGTATTGTGATAATTATCTGCACTTCGGTTATATATTTTATAATTATAAAAAGTAGTATAGTTCAATATATTCAAACTGTCTATAATATGAGGACAGGCATAGGCATACGCAGAACCATGTATTTCTACTTTCAGAGGCAAGCAGCCCGATTCTGTGTGAGGAAGCGCATCATTAAATATCCAATATATTTCCTGGTCACCTTTTATAATAGGATAATCTCCATCCAATAATGGACGATAAAGTCCATCATTATTAACATCAACAAAGGGTGATAAGTTACGCGAATAGTTTCCTGTGCCAATGGCAGGATAAGTAATAATGTTGTTATCTGCTATGTAGGTTCCGTTTTGCACATTACCAAGGGCAAATTGATTACGGAATTCATTAATTTTAATCTTGTCCAATTTCCAAACTCTATCGAAACTGACGGAAGTAGCGGAATCGGTATTGCCTGAAATGGTATCGAGTGGGCCAGGCCAATAATCTACTCCACTTTGGCGGTAAGTCATTGCAGATGTATGCAATATTCCTCCATTATCTACCCCACCCACCCACAAAGCAGACGCGAATTGCGCACTCTTATTTGAACCTTTTGGAACTTCATATCGTGCATTTGTGCTTCCAAAAATATCCCAAAACATATCTCCTCTGTTTAGTATTTCTGCATTTACCTGATTAATATCTAAGTAAGAATAATTGGGACTGGAATTATAAACTAATGGATTACCAAGAGTGTAATTCAAATAATTAAATGAATGTATCTGATTGGAGGAAACGTCTGTTCCCCATACCAACCCGCTATTATCGTTTGCTATGTAATTACCCAAATTAACCCCCGGGTAATGATACACCTGACCACCATAAGTTTCTACATAACTATTAAACATTACACCTCCTCTTGGTCCCTTAATCATACTATTGCCAAACAGAACACCTGTAGCGTTGGGGTATTGATAAGAAATATTTAAAAACTGAATTCCTGAAAGAATAAACACCCCGCTACCTCCAATGTATTTGGTATTATTGACATCTACATAAATGTATTTTACAATCATCCTTTCATTGTAGTATTGGCTAACATTAGAATAGTCAGTCCACACACTTCCCGATTTACGGTACAATCCCACATTAGTTCCTACAAACAAATCATTGTTTAAATCTAATGCTAGGCAATTTACATTTCTTGTAGAAAGTCCTGAATTGACATAATTGAAAATAGTCCAGGCTGTACCAATTAATTTACCCACTCCATTTTTTGTTCCCACCCAGATAGTTGTTCCCTGATTTATAACGCAATTTACTGTATCATTTGGTATGCCCGAATTGTTTACGTTATATGTAATCCAGCTAGTCCCGTTATATTTGGCAAGCCCTTTTCGGGTGCCCACCCACATATTATTCAAATTATCGAAAGCCACATCAAAAACATACTCATCTGGCATTCCTGAATTAAGGGAGTCGTATTGAGTATAAGTAGTTCCATCAAATTTTATCAATCCTTTGTTTGTTGTGCCAAACCATTTATTCCCTTGAGGGTCTATTTTTAAACAGGTTCTTTGAGAATTAAATGCAATGGGTATAGTATAATTAGTTACCCCCGTTTGACTTTTTACATTCATTACCAGTAAGGCAAGAACAATAATTGTGTAGAGTTTCTTCATAGCATTTTGGTTTTAAATTCAGCCAAAACTTCCCCTTTCCTTAAAGAAGAGGGGAGGTTCTGTTCTGAATTGGTTAATTATTAATAGTTGTTTATTCTTTTACAAAACGTTGAACATTTGAATTGTTTTCATCAATAAGATTTATTAGATAAATACCTTTTGGAAATTCACTAATAGGAATTGAAGTACTGGTACTCTTGCAGTTTAGTGTTTTTATCAAGCTCCCAATTGCGTCAAAAATGTGAATGGTATATGCTTTTGAATTTGAAATATAATTAACAATAATGTTATCGGTGGCAGGATTAGGATACATTTCAAATATATTATCATTACTTATTTCATTTACTGAATTTGGAGGAAATACACGCATGAATAAATTCAAGGATGTATTGGTAGAAACCGGAGCATTAAAATCAAAATAAATATCTGCTTTATTATGAATTTGAGTTCCGTATGGCAAATTTGCAATTGGTTTAATACGATACTGAACAAAACCCTGAGAACCTGAAAAATCGGAAGTGCTGTCAGGAAGATTAATATTATGAAAATTAAAGGTTAAAAGTCTTCCTGTTAACGAAACAACATTTGGGTGACTATAGTTTATTAGTTGGAAAGTTGATAAATCAAGATTATTATCCAAAGTATCAAGCAGTCTGATGTTTAAAGCGGGTGCAGTTCCCGTGTTTTGAAAATGCACAGTGTAAGTAAAATAGTCCTGAAACCCAAATAGTACTTTCTCTGGAGTGGTTTCCTTCATATTGGGGTCGAAAGAATTAACAACATGATAACAATAATTATAATTATTGTTTGTAGAATCATTATCACCTCCCACTGGTGTTACTTTAACATTTACGCATATCTCATCTCCATTTTGAGCAAATGATGAAGTAGTAAATTTCAAACCAAAATCGCTGGTATTACTACAATTATCAAAATCAGTAAAGGTATATGTATATACATTATTATTAACCGCTGGGGTTAAGGCTCCAGGGATAATGCCACTAAAGGTAACCGGCCCGGTTACTGTAACCTGCACCTGTCCGCTAATACCTGCCGCACAATGCATATGATACCAATGGCTCATGTCTCCCGCAACAATTCTTATGGCATGCGTTTGTCCAGGAAATACAAGCCCTTCTGTAACTACCGATTGTGTTCCCACATCAAAACCTGGTTTACAAATTATATTAAAATTTACATTTTGAACAAGAGAATTTGCAGTAGTTAAAACAACAGTTGAATCAAAACCTGGATTTGCACATTGGTATGTATATGGTACATTGGCAGTATCTATCTTCACCAAGTAAGTTCCACTTGTATCAGGAAAATCATAAATACCATTTATTGCTGTATAGGTCTGACTTAGCAGATTATTATTATTATCATAGCATTTCAAAGGAACATTAATATAAACATACTCACTCGAATCTTTTGTGCAATTCAAAATGCTATCTCGATAGGTAAATCCAACAATTCCAAGAGAACTAGCACATCCACTTACATTGCCTGCACCACAAAGTGGGTTAGCCAAAGTAGCCCATGTCATTGCAGGGATATAATTGGGCAAACACGTAAACGGATTTGCAGAAATATTAAAATGACTACTATCTGAAATTGAAAATGGGAAAATGGGAAAACACGAAATACTATTATTATCGCACCATAAATAACTTAACATATTAGGTAAAGTTGGAAGCCCTGTAAGTTGATCTGCTTCGCAGTTCAATTCAGATAGAGAAAGCGGTAAGGTCGGTAAGGTAATTAAAGGGTTATTATTGCAATATAATTTTGTTAATGAATTGGACATAGCGGAAAATGAAACTAATTGATTGTTGCTACACCATAATTCAACAAGTGAATTATTCATCGGAGGAAAAGAAGCAATTAAATTATTTGAACAAGATAAATAATTTAATGAATTTGAAAATGCAGGAAAAGTGGTAAGTTGGTTATAATTGCAGGATAAATAACTTAATGAAGAATTGAAGTTTGGAAAAACAGATAGTACATTATTATCACAATATATAGTGGTAAGCGAAGCTCCTAAAGCCGGCAATGTTGCCAACTGATTGTATTTACATGATAAGGTATTCAACGAATTTGGCAGGCCAGGTAAAACCGGCAAAAGATTATTATCGCAAGCGAGATAAGTTAAAGCACTTGGTAACGCAGGCAGAACTGATAAATAGTTTGCGGAGCAATTCAAAAGGTTAAGTGAGGCAGGTAAAGTTGGCAAAACAATTAATGAATCGGAAACACATGTTAAACTTACAAGTGAATTATTTAAGGCCGGGAGATAAGCCAAATTACTATTTCCACTGCAAATAAGAGTTGCCAATAAATTAGGCAAAGCAGGTAAGCTGTCTAACATATTTGATGAGCAATCAAGCATAACAAGCGAACTATCCAAAGCAGGCAAAGTATGTAATTGATTGCTATAACATATTAAATCCGTTAACCCATTTGGCAAGGCAGGTAAAGAAGTTAACTGATTGATCCCGCATCTTAATATTTTAAGTGCGGTATCTATAGCGGGAAGGTTTGACAAAAGATTATTGTAACAAGTTAATTCCACCAATGAAGAATCTAAGGAAGCAATGGAGGTTAGTTGATTTTGATAACAACTTAATATTTTTAGCCCTCCGGGCAAAGCAGGAATACTAGTAATGCTGTTTCTGCCACACATTAATGTATCCAATGCAGAAGGAAGAGAAGGAAGATTGGACAAATTATTAAATTCGCAACTTATATAAGTAAGAGAATTAGGCAACGAAGGAAGGGTGGAGAGTTGATTACTATCACACGAAAAATAATTAAGACTTGAAGGCAAGGAAGGAATAAAAGAAATTAAATTATACCCGCAATCTAAATAAGTAAGGTTACTGAAATATTGAATTCCTGTTAAATCAGCAATGGAATCGCGCCTTAAATCTATATGAGTTGTACTTTGGATAGAAGAACACGTTGTATCTAAATAATTACCTGACATACACCCAGGATAGTTTGTTTGCAGCCATGATGCAAAATGTACATCTGGAATTGCAACGGTTTGTGAATTTACGCTCCAGCTTATTAAGGCGAGCATTAAAATGAGTAATGTTTTTTTCATAGCATTTTGGTTTTAAATTGTTAAACATTTAATTTTATTTATTTATCCCTTCCCTGTTTCCCTCATTCTTATTCTTTATTAAACCAACCCATTTCCCTTTTCCGGGTTTTTGCACTCCGGAAAAGGTGGTTGGTTGGGTAAAAACCTCTTTTTCTTAAAGTTTAAACCTTACAGCCGAAAGGTTAGGAATTACGGCCGAAAGGTTAAACTTTATTTCTTCCGCTTTAAACCTTATTACCGAAAGGTCAAACCTTTTTGCCAAAACTTTAAACCTTATTGCCGGGAGTTTAAACCTTTTTCCAGCAACTTTAAACCTTATTGCAGGAGATTTAAACTTTTTTACCCCAACTTTAGGCATTACAGCCGAAAGGTTAAACCTTTTTGCCGAAGCGGGAAGCCTTTTTCTTCCGCTTTTGGCTTTTCGGTTAATTAACCAAAACTGTAATAATATTACTCATCGGTTGCAAAACATCCTGGATGCTTAGTTGTACTTTAAAATACACATCTTTTCCATGAGCAAAACCCTCCACAGTCTGTTTTCTTCCATTGGTTGCCTGTTCGCGAATCCAATTAATTCCGTCCAGCGAACTCCACCATTGATGAAGATGGTCTTTCGCCTGAGGTCCTCCGGCAGTAACCAAATCAACCGCACCACGAATGGTACTGCTTGGCACGCCACTAAATTCGGCAATATGAGCACCATGTGCAGGGATAACATTAAATCCGCAACTTTGAAGAATAGAAATACTATTTACAGGGTCAGCATCGGCAGCTTTTTGAACAACTGCCATAATAAATTGAGCTGCATTATTCATTGCTTTAAATTTTCCGGGCCAGGAAGCAGCATCGGCAGTGGCGCAAGTAGTAATGGCCGTGAGGTAGTCTGCCAGTGTGGTTCCGGGAAAAGTAAGCCCCGAAGCCAGGCTTTTGGTGTGAATAAATGTAGCACGGGTAATAATTCCGGCTTTATCGTCCGGAAAATTAATAGCACCGGTAACCTGGTGCACCGGAAGTGGTAATGCCATCAAAATAATCTGCACATTTTTATGCTTATTATTTTTAAAATATCGATAAACAAATCTTTTGTTTTTTCGATTTTCATTTAACAAAATTGTTTTTTTCATTTTAATAAAGATTTAAATTAATACTAAATTCACTTTTTACATAATTATTGTTACTTAATACTATTCACTCTTTTTGCTTTTCTATTTTTATTCGCGCCTGAGCTATTGCGCGCCTCCATTTTTTTAGTGCTTACTTTTCTTAGGATTTTCAGCAGTATTCCCGTATGAATTATTTGACGGAACAAAAATATAGCAAAAAAAAATGAAAAAAACTGCCAATTTGGCGAACGGTCGTTTTAGCCAGTGAATGGCAGTTTTTGGCACTTAAGCGGTCGTTTTACCTTGTGAGCAGCAAAAAACTGCAGACTCGTTTTTACACCACTTTTTCGCTCAAAACCCTTATTAATAAAAAGGCATAAGGGAATTGAACAGCACTTTACTGACAATTTTCAAAAAAGGCGTTTGGCAGAAAAAAAATGCAATTTTTAGCCAGATTAAAAATAAATTCGTTTTACAAAATGGAAATTAGGATATGATTTTAGTATGCAGAAAATTAAAAAAAAGCATAAAAAAGTGGCGAGAAAGAAGAGGTGTTTTTATTTGTAAAGAATACTTTATTTCATCAAACACAGCATTTCGGCTTCGCCCAGTTAGCAAAAGGAAAATAAAAGCGATACATTATCGAACTGCGCCTGACCCGCGTGAGTATCCTTTTTTTATCCATAGCCGCGTAGCGAAAAAAACATTTCTAAAAAAGATACCGCGTGCGGGCAGGAGGACATTGAACTACGAAGCTGTAATGTGCCCGCCCAAATAATAGATTTAAATAATAACTATTTTTTAAAAATTCAGCATAAAAAAAGTCCCAATAAAGGGACTTTTTTCTATTTAATTTTTATTGGCTGTTAGCCCATACTATTGGCTACTGCAAAAAATGTGGTATCGTTTTTTCCTAATCTGGAAATAACACGGATATGAGAAGCAAATGCTTTCCAAAAAGATTCGTTATATAAATAAGGCACACCAAATTCTTTAGCGGTTTGTTCCACTATAGGTGCAATATCCGGATAATGAACATGGCATACACGGGGAAATAAATGATGAATAGCCTGGTAATTCAATCCTCCAACATAATAAGTAATCAGCCAATTGTCTTTTGCAAAATCTGCAGTTGTTTGCAATTGATGAATTGCCCATTCGTTTTCTATATTTCCTTTTGCATCAGGCAATGGGAATGTAGTATCTTCTACCACATGCGCCAATTGAAATACAACACTTAATATAAGTCCTGCTACTGTGTGAAGTGACAAAAACCCAATGAATACCTGCCCGAAAGACAAGTGTAAAAATATCATTGGTAATGCAAACATATAGGTATAGTAAATTAATTTCCAGAAAATAATAGTTGCAAGGGTCTTTACTTTCCCCCAAGAGCTTTCGCGGTTATGCCCGTGTTTAATAAATTCAAAATACTGAACAAAATCCTTGGCAGTAGTCCAGTACAAAGACATTATTGAATAAAACAAAAACACGTAAACTACTTGTAATCGTTGAATTTTTCTGTATTTACCGTGTGGGGAAAAACGCATAATCACCTTATCATCTATATCTCTGTCGTGTCCGGAAACATTGGTGTAGGTATGGTGAAGAATGTTATGTTGGGTTTTCCAGTTTTTGTTATCTCCACCCACAAATGTAAGTGATAAGGAAACCATTTTATTAATAAAAGGATTGGCCGAATAAGCCCCGTGATTAGCATCGTGCATCACACTCATTCCGATACCTGCAAGGCCGAGACCCATTATCATCGACATAAACCACATTACCAAAAGGCTGCAGCCCTGTGTCATTATTAATACATACGGAACAAAATAAAGGGAAAGCATAACAATGGTTTTGAAAACCATTGTAAAATTGGCATGTTGAGAAATCTTATTATCTATAAAATATTGATCTACTCGCTCTTTTAGTGTGTTAAAAAATTGTGTTTTGTCTTTATTAATAAACTTTATTTTTTGCTTCATTTTTTTAAATTATAATTGGCAAAGGTAGTCAAAAAAACTGATTGTTTGATTAAGAATTTAATCGTGTAAATAACGGCATTACAAGTTAATATCCATGCGTTTGTAATACCCCATCATAACGGATATGAAGAAAACCGATAGGACGATTCCAACATAATTGACATCATTAATCAGAATGAGAAGAATTTCTTTGATAAAAAAAGTAATGATAAATAAACTTGCTCCCCATCGTTTCATGTGCCAAACACCAATATATGCTATAAAGCTGGAGGCAACTATTAAACCGAATAAGGCGGGATACCAATCTCCAAGTTTTTTTACCGAAGGGGAAAACACGGCAGGCAAACTAAAAACTATCCAAATAAACCCGATAATACAAACTACGGTAATCAATACAGGTCTTTTTCTAACTACTGATTCCATATTCTAACTCGCTCTTATTGCTTCTACCGGGTCCAACTGGGAAGCACCATAAGCAGGCACAAACCCGGAAACTACCCCAATCAGGATTGAAATTGTAAATCCTAAAATAATATTGGATTTGCTCAAAGTAATTTCCATTCCAAATGAATCACCTGCTGTAATGGTAATGATATAAACGATTAGCAAACCAATGATTCCGCCAATAAGGGATAAAAAAATAGATTCGAAAATAAATTGCAACAGAATAAAATAGTTTTTTGCGCCAAGTGATTTTTGAATTCCAATTATGTTGGTGCGTTCTTTCACTGAAACAAACATAATATTGGCAATACCGAAACCACCTACCAGTATGGAAAATCCGCCAATAATCCATCCCGCTATGCCTACTATATCAAATAACTGGTCGAATTGATTGGATATTAAACTTGTTTGATTTAAGGCAAAATTATCGTCTTGTCTAGGTTGCAATTTGCGTATGGAGCGCATCAGGCCAGTTAATTCATCTATCAACTCATCATTACTTACACCCGGTTTAGCACGCACCATAAGTTCGGGATCCAGGTTGTCACTACGAATATCAATTAAACTACGGGCATACTGAACTGGCACTAAAACCTGAGTATCCGGGCTCCCACCCAAAATACTTTCTCCTTCTTTTTTAAAAATGCCGATAACCATCACCCTTGCGCCATTCACCTTTATCATTTGCCCTAAAGGACTTTGATTCGGAAACAATGCCTTTGCCAAAACATCACCAATAACGGCAACCGGACGACCCGCGGAAGATTCTATTTCAGTGAAATATCTGCCTTCTGCTATCTCGAAATTTTTCACCTTGTCGTATTGGTGAGATGCGCAAATAACGGTCACGTTTTCGATACTGTTACTTTTATACTTTACGGTAATAGAGGAATTAATAACAAATGCAGCCGACTGAGCTCCGTCACACTTGCGCAAAATCGCATCGAGTTCATTAAAATCCGGAACAGGACGGTTCATATACTTCCACCAAGGGTAATCCGGCCCGAAGGTCCATGGCCATTTTTGAACAAAAACAACATCATCTCCCAGGCTTTGAACACTTTTTCTTAGGTTTTGTTCAAGAGAGTCGACCACTGTAAATACTGTTATAATGGCGAAAATACCAATGGTGATGCCCAATAGCGAAAGAAATGTCCGGAGTTTGTTTACCACCAATGCGTTAATGGCAAACAAAATACTTTCACGAAATAGGCCTAAAAAAATCATCTTTGCTTTTCTTTTTAAGAACGCAAATGTAGTGTTTTTTAAACTTAATTATATTTTGAAATTCTCCCAAAATCAAAAGCATTTTAGAGTTGTCTTATTAACAAAAAAAACATTTATCAACAATTCAAGTTTACCGATATTGCCTTATAAAAATTCCTACTTTTGTGAGGGAAATTTTAAAAAATAAATGAGCGGATTAAAAAAGATTAAAAACGCACTGATTTCGGTGTATTACAAGGACAATTTAGAACCTGTGGTTCATCAGTTAAATGCGTTGGGTGTAAAAATATACAGTACAGGTGGCACCCAGGACTTTATTGAAAAGCTTGGTATAAGTGTAACTCCGGTTGAATCATTAACTTCTTATCCTTCCATTTTAGGAGGAAGAGTAAAAACTTTACACCCAAAAGTTTTTGGTGGAATATTGAGCAGACGCGAATTACAGAGTGATATTGACCAGATGGAAGAATACGAAATTCCGGAAATCGACCTGGTGATTGTAGATTTATACCCTTTTGAAGAAACCGTTAAATCGGGTGCTTCCGAACAATCCATTATCGAAAAGATTGATATCGGAGGAATCTCTTTAATTCGTGCAGCTGCAAAAAACTTTAATGATGTGGTGATTATCCCTTCAAAAAACGAATACAAATTTTTACACGATGTTATTTTGGTTGACCAGAAAGGCTCATCCAACCTGTCAGACAGAAAACAATTAGCCGGTAAAGCATTTAATGTTTCTTCGCATTACGATACCTCCATTTTCAATTATTTTAATGGCGATGACATCACTACTTTCAAACAAAGTATTCAAAACTCAAGTGTATTACGATATGGTGAAAACCCTCATCAAAAGGGAGTGTTCTATGGCAACCTGGATGAAATGTTTACTAAAATAAGCGGAAAGGAATTGTCTTACAATAATCTATTAGATGTAGATGCCGCTGTGAGCCTGATTGCGGAGTTTAAAGAAACCACTTTTGCGATATTAAAACATAACAATGCCTGTGGAATAGCATCGCGTCCTGTATTGGCCGATGCATGGAAAGATGCCTTGGCGGGGGACCCTACCAGTGCATTTGGTGGAGTATTAATTACAAACACACCTTTGGATGCAGCAACTGCTGATGAAATAAATAAATTATTTTTTGAGGTAATTATCGCTCCAGCCTATGACGAAAAGGCCCTAAGCATATTGAAAGCTAAACCAAACAGAATTATTCTTATTCAGAAAGAAGTAAAACTTTCTCCAAAATCCTTCAGAACATTATTGAACGGAGTAATTGCCCAGGATAAAGACTTGAAAACGGAAACACCTGCAGAAATGCAAACTGTTACAAGTACTTTACCAACTGACAGCGAGAAAAAGGATTTGGAATTTGCCAACAAAATTGTGAAACATACCAAGTCCAACACCATCGTACTGGCAAAAAATGGTCAGTTACTTGCCAGCGGTGTAGGGCAAACATCAAGGGTGGATGCATTGGAACAGGCAATTGTAAAAGCCAATAAATTTGGTTTTAACTTAAAGGGTTCCGTAATGGCTTCCGATGCTTTTTTCCCATTTCCTGATTGTGTTGAAATAGCTCACAACGCAGGTATTAGTGCTGTTATTCAACCTGGAGGTTCCATTAAAGATAAAGATTCTATTGCTTATTGTGACGCCAATGGAATGTCCATGGTGATGACCGGAACAAGACATTTTAAACATTAATTTAACGAAATACGAATTTATAAATCATAATAAATATACACTATTGATTTTGAAGACGGAGCATTTAACCCGAAAACCAAAATCAGAAATCCAAAATCGAATATGGGATTATTTAGTTTTTTAACACAAGAAATTGCAATTGACTTAGGTACTGCAAATACCTTGATAATTTATAATGACAAAGTGGTGGTTGATGAACCTTCCATTGTGGCAGTAGATAGGATGACCGGGAAGATAATAGCCGTTGGTAAACAGGCACAACAGATGCATGGTAAAACGCACGAAAATATTAAAACCATTCGTCCATTAAAAGATGGAGTTATTGCCGATTTCAGTGCTGCCGAACATATGATTCGCGGCATGATAAAAATGATAAACCCCGGAAGACGTTTATTTACGCCTTCATTAAAGGTAGTTATTTGTATTCCTTCAGGAATCACCGAAGTTGAAAAGAGAGCTGTTAGAGATAGCGCGGAAAGAGCGGGTGGCAAGGAAGTTTATCTTATTCACGAACCGATGGCTGCCGCAATAGGCATTGGTATTGATGTGGAAGAGCCAATGGGTAATATGATTATTGATATCGGGGGTGGAACAAGTGAGATTGCAGTAATAGCATTGGGAGGAATTGTTTGTGACAAATCCATTCGTATTGCCGGTGACGAGTTTACTTCCAACATTGAAGAATACATGCGCAGACAGCATAATATCCTAATCGGAGAACGTTCTGCAGAAAGAGTTAAAATAGAAGTGGGTGCTGCAATGACTGAAATTGACAATCCTCCTCCTGATTACGCAGTGCATGGAAGAGATTTAATGACAGGTATTCCAAAAGAAATTTACGTTTCTTATACCGAGATTGCGCACGCCCTTGATAAATCAATTTCCAAAGTGGAAGAAGCTATTTTAAATGCTTTAGAAATGACACCTCCGGAGCTTTCTGCAGATATTTTCCGGACCGGTATTTATTTAGCCGGTGGAGGGTCCATGCTTCGCGGATTAGATAAACGGATTTCTTTGAAAACAAAATTGCCTGTTCACATTGCTGAAGACCCTCTTCGTGCTGTTGCACGCGGAACCGGTATTGCATTGAAGAATGTAGGAAAATTCCCATTCCTGA
Organism: Bacteroidota bacterium; assembly: GCA_947479085.1. Classification (GTDB taxonomy): domain Bacteria; phylum Bacteroidota; class Bacteroidia; order 2-12-FULL-35-15; family 2-12-FULL-35-15; genus 2-12-FULL-35-15. The sequence continues at coordinate 83,122 of CANJYB010000014.1, forward strand.
TGAGATAAAACTGTTCAATATAAATGCGGAATCTCTTTTTATTTATTTGGAAAAATTATTTTCTTTTTCTTTTTTTATTATTGGAAACGCTCTGCATTTATTTAGTTGTTCAAAATAATTATTATCAGAAAGCGAGTTTTGTAAACTCATCCAATGCCATTTCCGCAAATATCTTGGCAGCAACTCATGATGTCAATCAATATTTTCTCTTGAAAGATGCTAATGAAAAATTATTAAAAGAGAATGCGGAACTACGTGGGAAAACATTGGCCTCCTTCTCAGTTTCAGTAAATGATACCTATACAGTCAACGACACCACTTACCATCAGAAATATACTTTTACCAGTGCGAAAGTTGTAAAAAACTCTACTAACCTTAGAAACAATTTTCTTACGCTGGATAAAGGCTCAAAACAAGGAATAAAAAACAATATGGCTGTAATTACAAGTTCCGGAGTGGTTGGCCAGGTGAAAGATGTTTCAGATAATTTTTGCACAGTGATGTCTTTATTAAACAGCAAAACAACTATTAGTTCCAAAATAAAAAAAGATGGCTCTTATGGCCCTTTGATGTGGGATGTGGATGACAATTACAGTATTGCTACTCTCCATGACATACCAACGCACGTGAGATTAATAACCGGTGATACCATTGTAACTTCAGCTTATTCACTTACTTTTCCTGAAAACATAATGATTGGAAAAGTGGAAAGTTTTGTTCAGAAATCAGGAGACTTTTTTTATACCGTGAAAGTGAAACTATCAACAGATTTTAAAAAATTATCTCATGTATATATCGTTAATAATATTCTGAAAGATGAACAGGAAGAATTGGAGAAAAAGTCAGAATCTGATGATAAAAAAACAAATACAAAGTGATTTCAACAATACTAAAAAACATTCTTCGATTTATTGCTTTAGTTTTAGTTCAGGTACTTATAATTAAAAACATTGAACTCGGAAGGTTTATTAATCCTTTTTTATATATCCTTTTTATTATTGCGCTTCCATTCGAAACTCCAAAATGGCTGCTTCTTTTAAGTGGTTTTTTATTGGGAATTACAATTGATATGTTTTATGATACCATGGGGATGCATGCTGCAGCAGGAGTATTTATTGCATATATACGACCTGCAATTTTAAATTTATTTTCTCCAAGGGAAGGTTACGAATTTGGTACACAACCAACGATACAGTATTTAGGAGTCCCCTGGTTTCTTTCCTACTCCGGAATATTAATTATTTTACACCATTTTGTTCTGTTCTATTTGGAAGTATTTCGGTTCTCTGAGTTCTTTTACACGCTACTAAGGGTTGGTTTGAGTTCTTTAGCTACTCTTCTTTTAGTGGTAATAACCCAATACCTTTTTCAAAATAAAAAAGAAGTGGAATGAATCCCTTATCCGAAAGAAAATATATAATTATAGGAGTATTTATCCTTGTTGGATTATCATTTATTGCGCGCCTGTTTTATATCCAGGTAATTGATGATAGTTATAAACTGGATGCCCGCAACCAGGCTTTCCGCTATACTACTGAATTTCCTGTGAGAGGATATATTTACGACCGGAAACATAAATTACTTGTTTATAATGAAGCTGCTTACGATTTAATGGTTACCCCTAAAGAAGTTAAAGATTTAGATACTGTGGATTTTTGTAAACTTCTGGATATTACAAAGGATGAATTTTTAAAGAAGATGAAAAAAGCCATACAGGCTCCCAATTCTCCTCGCAAACCTTCTGTATTTGAAAAACAATTATCCCCGGAGGATTATGCTGCTTTGCAGGAACGCCTGTATCGTTTTCATGGTTTTTTTGTTCAATCAAGGACCTTAAGAAAGTACCCGATGAAGATTGCCGCAAACATGCTTGGTTATATCGGTGAAGCAGATAAAAATCTGACTGAAAAAGATCCTTACTATAATGAAGGTGATTATCTTGGAATTAGTGGAGTGGAGAAGACTTACGAAAAGGTACTTCGAGGGAAGAAAGGAATGCATATACTGATGGTTGACGTTAATAATAGCCCCAAAGGAAGTTATATGAACGGGTTATATGATACCATGTCTCAGCCCGGAAAATCATTAGAATCCACACTTGATGCAGAATTACAATTATATGGAGAAGAATTGATGCAAAATAAAACCGGAAGTATTGTTGCGATTGAACCGCAAACCGGAGAAATTTTAGCCATTATAACCAGCCCTTCTTACGACCCAAATTTGTTAGTTGGCAGAGCGCGAAACAAAAACTTTTCAAAACTTTATTTGGACACCATTCGTGTCCCTTTATTTAATCGTGCTACAATGGCCTCCTATCCTCCCGGTTCAACTTTCAAATTAGTTGAATCACTGATAGGGCAGCAGGAGGGTGTATTAACCCCGGAAACAAGGTACCCATGCTCAGCAGGATACGCGCCACTTGGAGGGCATCCGAAATGCGAAGTTCATGCATCTCCTCTTGCATTATTTGACGCAATAGGTCATTCCTGCAATTCCTATTTTTCTTATGTTTTTAAAAGCATCATTGAGAATAAAAAATATAATGATACCTATGTTGCCTTTGAGGCATGGCGAAATATTGCTTTAAGTTTCAATATTGGAAGAAAAACGAATTCTGACTTAGCTAATGAGTTAAGGGGAAATATCCCTTCTATAAAATATTATGATAAGGTTTTTGGAAAAGGTTCCTGGAAAGCCTCTACTGTTATTTCTCTAGGAATCGGGCAGGCCGAGATGGGTATCACTCCACTCCAAAATGCAAATGTTGTTAGTATTATTGCTAACAAAGGATGGTATTATATTCCACACATTGTAAAGGCAATCGGTGATAATCCAAATGATACTACTTTAAACAGATTCAAAGTAAAACGTTATACTGCAATTACCGATACTTCAATTTATAATAATGTTATAGAAGGAATGAGCCACGTTACCGAAAGTGGTACGGCCCATTTATTAAAAATAGAAGGAGTTGAGTATTGTGCAAAAACAGGAACCGCTGAAAACCCGCATGGCAGAGACCATTCTGTATTTGTTGCGTTTGCCCCAAAGAATAATCCAAAGATTGCGATTGCTGTGCTCGTTGAAAATGCCGGTTGGGGAGCTTCGTGGGCGGGACCCATTGCTACATTGATGATGGAAAAATATTTGAATCAGGTGGTGGTAAGAAAGGACCTCGAGAAAAAGATGATGGAAGCAAATTTAATTGATCAACCAAAATGGGTGGATCCCAAAAAAAAGAAAAAGTAATTCAGACAATTGGAAAGAAGAGCCAGTAATAATATTTTTAGTGATGTAGATTGGGTAACAGTATTGCTTTATCTGGTTTTGGTTACTATGGGATGGCTTAATATTTATTCTGCTGTTTACAACGAAGACCATCATGTTATTACTGACATGACACAAAAGTATGGTAAACAAATGCTTTGGATTGGTACTTCCCTCTTACTTGCCTTAATTATTTTAATTATTGATGAAAAATTTTACACTGCCTTTGCCTATTTAATTTATGGTATCTTTCTGCTTGCTTGCATAGCTGTCCCCTTCTTAGGAAGAGAGGTAAAAGGAAGCCGTTCCTGGTTCCGATTTGGTGATTTTGGGATTCAGCCTGCTGAGTTTATGAAATTTGCTGCTAATCTTGCTATTGCTAAATTTTTAAGTAATCAGCATATTAAAATTGCAGATTATAGAAACACTATTATCACACTTCTAATCATTGGCCTTCCACTCATTGTTATAAAAGTTTTACAGGATGAAACTGGATTAGCCATCGTTTTTGTAGCATTTATTTTTACTCTTTACAGAGAAGGACTATCTGTAAACTATCTGTTATTGGGTTTCCTGGCGATAGTATTGTTTATCCTGGCTTTGCTGGTAAACAATATTTATTTATTCATAATTATTGGCTCTCTTTGCGTTGTTGCTTCTCTTTTTATCAGAAGAACAAGAAAAAACTTATTCGCTATTGCATTAATCGGATTGATAGCTTGCGGAATGGTGAAAGGAACCAGTACTGTTTATGAACACATGGAAGCTCACCAGAAAATTCGTATTGACGTTTTACTTGGAAGAGGTACTGTGGATTTAAAAAAAGAAGGATATAATGTTAATCAAGCAAAAATAGCTATTGGTTCAGGTGGTTTTGCCGGTAAAGGCTACTTAAATGGTACGCAAACAAAATATGATTTTGTTCCGGAACAGGATACTGATTTTATCTTTTGTACAGTTGGTGAAGAATGGGGCTTTTTAGGAAGTTCATTGGTTATAATCCTTGAACTGGCTCTAATTTTAAAAGTAATTTTCATGGCAGAACGCCAGCGTTCTGCTTTCAGTCGTATATATGGTTATGGAGTAGCTTCCGTTTTGTTTTTTCATTTGACTATTAATGTTGGGATGACAATTGGATTAGCACCGGTAATAGGAATACCACTTCCCTTTTTCAGTTATGGTGGTTCTTCTCTCTGGTCGTTCACTATTTTATTGTTTATTTTTATTAAACTTGATTCTCATCGTTTGTCAATATTGAGGTAGTTGATATTCATCTTATGATAATTCATTAATTCAATATCTTTGCCTGCAATGAAAACTTACCAACTTTATCTATTATCTACCTTAAGTGGTTTGCTACTTGCCTATGCCTGGTTTCCAAAAGGGTTGGCACCACTTCTTTTTTTCGGTTTTGTTCCTTTGCTTATTCTGGAGCATATCATCTTTACCCAGCCCGGTAAACATAATTCGTTCACCCCTTTTGGATGCAGTTTTGTCACTTTTATCATTTGGAATGTTATTACTACCTATTGGATAAAAAACGCATCATTTGGAGGAGCAATAATGGCCATTGTTTCCAACACAGTTTTGATGACCATTGTATTTACCGTTTCCCATAAAGTAAAAAAGCGTGTGGGTGAAAAATGGGGCAACCTTATCTTTATTTGTTTTTGGATGACCTTTGAATTCATGCATCTTTGCTGGGATTTATCATGGCCATGGTTAACACTTGGAAACGGTTTTGCTGATAATAATAACTGGATTCAGTGGTATGAATACACAGGAGTGTTCGGAGGTAGTTTATGGATACTTGTTGTTAATTGTTTAATTGCTTCTTTATTTATTCCAAATTCATCAAGTACCATCAATACTAAGCGAATAATTATTTCCATAATTTCTATAATTATTCTGCCCATTTTTATTTCATTCCTCGTTAAACTGAAATACGAAAGTAATAATTCATTGTCTGATAAAAAAGCGTACCAAAAGATAGTAGCTGTTCAGCCTAATATTGACCCTTACAACGAAAAATTTACAGGCTCCTTCCAGGATCAGATTTATAAAATGTTACGGCTTGCACAGGAAAAAACAGATTCCTCTACTGACTATTTATTATTTCCCGAAACGGCATTACAGGAAAATCTTTGGGACGATGAACTGAAACAAAGTGAAAGTATAAAAATATTAAAACAATTTTTGAAACAGTTCCCGAAACTTAAAATAATTATCGGTGCATCCACCGCCAAGCTTTACAAACAAGGAACTACACCATCTATTACTGCCCGTAAATACATTGACAGAACTTCGTATTATGATGATTTTAACACTGCGCTGCAAGTGGATAATACCGAAAGAATTCAGATTTATCACAAATCCAAATTAGTTCCTGGTGTGGAAAAAATGCCTTTCCCGTTTCTGTTTAAGTACTTTGAAAACTTTGCAATCGAATTAGGAGGAACAGCAGGTAGCCTAGGTGTTCAGGAGGAACGAACGGTATTTACCTCTTCAGATAATACAATGAAAACAGCACCTGTGGTATGCTATGAAAGTATTTACGGTGAATATGTTGGAGAATACATAACCAATGGCGCACAGTTTATCTCAATTATTACCAACGATGGTTGGTGGGGAGATACCCCTGGATATAAACAACATTTGAAATACGGTACACTTCGGGCTATTGAAACCCGCAGATGGATTGCAAGATCAGCAAATACAGGCATTTCATGCTTTATAACTCCAACAGGTGAAATTCAACAACCCACTGATTGGTGGGTTCCTGCTGTTATTTCGCAGGGAATTCAGTTAAGGAGCGAAATAACTTTTTATACACGCTTTGGTGATTATATTGCTCGTATTGCAATGTACATTTCTTTACTATTGGTTATTTATTCATGGTTAATACGATTTAGAATAATTAAGTCCTGAGTATTAAGTCCTAAGTATTATGCTTACAATAAGTCTATTTTATTCATTATTTTTACACACAATTCACAGGTCTTAATCTTTATACTTAATACTTTATACTCAATACTTAAATAAAATTATGGAAAAATTTGATGTTACCATTATTGGTTCTGGTCCCGGTGGATATGTTGCTGCCATTCGTTGTGCCCAGTTAGGAATGAAAACTGCAATCATAGAAAGATATAATGCACTTGGAGGTACCTGCCTCAATGTTGGCTGTATTCCTTCTAAGGCAATGCTCGACTCTTCTGAACATTTTCACAATGCTACTCACACTTTTACAGAACATGGAATTGATGTAAAAGATGTCAAAGTAAATCTGAAGCAAATGATTAAACGCAAAGGAGATGTAGTAAAACAAACTTCGGATGGAATAAATTTTCTGATGAAGAAAAATAAAATCACTGTTTTTAACGGTCATGGTTCTTTTGTAAATTCATCTACCATCGAAATTGCAGCAGCAGACGGAACAAAAACCCAGGTAGAAACTTCGAAAACTATTATTGCTACCGGTTCCAAACCTTCATCATTACCCGGAATTGAGATTGATAAAAAAAGAATCATCACCTCAACCGAAGCATTGGTGATGACAGAGGTTCCGAAACACATGATTATTATTGGTGGAGGAGTAATTGGTTTGGAATTAGGTTCTGTTTATGCGCGATTGGGTTCCAAAATTTCTGTTATTGAATTCACAGGCGGAATAATAAGCACCATGGATGCTTCGTTAGGAAAAGAATTACAAAAGAGCTTAAAAAAACTTGGGTTCGAGTTTTATTTCAGTCATAAAGTAACCGGTGCTAACGTTAAAGGAAAAGAAGTTACTGTAACAGCCGACAATGCCAAAGGAGAGAAAGTGGAGTTTAAAGGAGATTATTGTCTGGTATCTGTAGGAAGAAAACCCTATACCGATAATTTAGGTTTAGATAAAGCAGGCGTAAAGCTTGATAACCGTGGAAGAATAGAAACGGACGATCATTTACAAACCAATGTACCGGGTATTTATGCCATAGGTGATGTGGTTAAAGGTGCAATGTTGGCGCACAAAGCAGAGGAAGAAGGAATATTTGTTGCTGAAACAATGAATGGACAAAAACCACATATCAACTACAATTTAATACCAGGAGTTGTTTACACATGGCCCGAAGTAGCTGCCGTTGGCTTCACTGAAGAACAATTAAAAGAAAAGGGGGCAAAATATAAGGTGGGTAGTTTTCCTTTTAAAGCAAGTGGCCGGGCACGCGCATCCATGGATACCGATGGATTTGTGAAAGTACTGGCTGATGAAACTACTGATGAAATACTGGGAGTTCATATGATCGGACCACGCGCTGCAGATATGATTGCAGAAGCGGTGGTGGCGATGGAATACCGTGCAAGTGCCGAAGACATTTCGCGCATGAGTCATGCTCATCCTACCTTTACCGAATCAATGAAAGAAGCTTGCCTGGATGCAACCGGAAAAAGAGCATTACACATTTAATTTCAGATTTTTTAGAATTATGTATTTGTTGAATAATTCTTAATTCTAACTATTCTGCAAATCAAAAAAATCTGAAAGTAAATTATGAAAACCGGTGTATTGCTTATTAATCTTGGAACTCCTGACAGTCCTCAAACGGCTGATGTGAGGAAATACCTTACGCAGTTTTTAAACGACCCGCGCGTTATTGATATAAATCCTGTGGCCCGTTTTATTTTGGTAAACGGTATCATAGTGCCTTTTCGTGCCGGTAAATCTGCCAAATTATACCAGCATATCTGGACAAAAGAAGGCTCCCCGCTTTTAATCAACAGTAATAAAATGACACAGCTGTTGCAAAAAGAATTAGGAGATTCGTTTGTTGTTGAATTGGGCATGCGCTACCAAAGCCCAAGCCTGGAATCAGCATTGGATAAGTTACGATTGGCACAGGTAGATAAAGTAATAATGATTCCTCTGTATCCTCAATATGCATCTTCCAGCACCGGTTCATCTGTAGAAGAAGCCATCAGGCTAATTCAAAAATGGGAAGTAACGCCTTCCTTAAAAATCATTTCGAAGTTTTATGACAACCCCGGATTTATAGCTGCCTGCACAGATGTAGCTAAAAAATACCCGATAAATGAATACGATTACGTTATCTTTTCCTATCACGGATTACCGGAAAGGCATATTACCAAAGGCTCTGTACATTACGGAGCCAATACGTGTAAACTGGGAAGCTGTTGCGACTCGATAAATAAAAATAATCAATATTGTTATCGGGCCAATTGTTTTGAAACTACCAGGCAATTGGTAAAACAATTAAATATACCTGCAGGAAAATACGAAACCACTTTTCAATCGCGACTGGATGATAAATGGATAAAACCCTATAGCGATAAAGTAATTGAACAGAAAGCCAAAGAAGGAATAAAGAAAATCCTTGTTTTCTCCCCGGCATTTGTGGCAGACTGCCTCGAAACTATTTATGAAATAGGAACTGAGTACAATGAATTGTTTAAAAAACATGGGGGAGAAAAAATTCAACTCGTGGAAAGTTTAAACGATAATCCTGTTTGGATTGACACTTTAAGAAAAATGGTATTAGATCAATAAATCCAAAAACCATCTTTCTTAAATTCGATTTCCCCTTTTCTGCACCTCTTTAATTTTCTAGCAAGACTACTTTTTATCTCAATCTCCTTTTGTTTGATAGTTGGCTAAGTAAAATTCTTGTTTTTTAATGCTAACTTATTGGTTTATTTACGATTATATAATTTCTGCCATCTAAACTATTTTTAAAAAGCCCTCTAAGGTCTATTTTTTTGCCAAAATAATACCTTAGTTACCTCCCGAGCCATAGTGGTTATCCAATAATTACCTGAGCATCCACCAGACATATGATAGGTTAAAAAAGTACTGCCTTAGAATGTGCTAAGGTAGCATTTGGCTGACCAAATGCTACCTTAGTAGTTACGGAGGTAGCATTTGGGCAACCGAGTGTTACCTTATAACTAAATAATATTTAACAACTTATATGTTTTACATAGTAAATTATTCATTTTTAGGGTTACACATAGTAAAGGTTCCTTTATAATTGGTTGCTTAAACTATTCTTGTCCCCCAAAAGACTAAAACGGATATTTGACCAGAAGTTTTGTAATTAAAATAATTTTTCATTCCTTCCTTATATTTTTTACAATTGTATTTTTTTCCTTTTTTCAGAAATTTCTCACCCTTCCCCGTAAATTAAAATTCCTTAACATTTTTGGGAACCTAATTATTGTAATTCAATCCAATAAATAAAAAAAAGACCCCTTGCTTTTGCAAGGAGTCTTCAATTTTTTCCAAAAAGAACTATTTATTCTTCTGCTTCCTGTTCCAGCTCTTGTTCTTCCTCCATGTTTTCGGGAATCTGGCCACCTTTAGCTTTCTTTTTTAATTTTTTAATTTGTGTTTTTAATGCGTCAATACTTGTATCAATTGCTTCTTCAAAACTTTTACATTGCTTTTTTGCAAACAAATCATTTCCTGAAATGTGTAACTTTATTTCAGCTATTTTATTTTCCGTATCGTCCGATTTATCAAGCTTTAAAATTACTTCACTGTTAATTATCCCATCATAAAAAAGCGTGAGTTTTTCCACACGTTCTTCTATGAATCCTAAAAGTTTACTGTCTGCATTAAAATGCACCGATTGAATTTTTACTTTCATAATGTTTGTCCTCCTTTTTTAATTGGTTAATACTTTAGAAATATTCATTTAATAATTAAGAAATACAATTTGACACAAAGGTAAGGATTATCCTCTACTAATACTTATACTCTAAATTAAAAAAAGGGTTACTTTTGACACTGAAAAAATGAAACCACAGGTTACAAAAATAGCAGCATTTACAGGGCATAATGGAGCAGTATATGCGCTGGATAAGGGAACTTCCTTACAAACAGTGTTTTCCGGAAGCAGTGACAGGTTTGTGGCCCTCTGGAACCTGGAAACACTGCAAGCAGAGAAATTTGCAGCTCAATTTCCCGCTCCTGTTTACGCTATATGTCATGTCCAGGAAAAAAACATTTTGCTTGTGGGAACCTCTGCCGGAAGTACTCATGTTCTGGACCTGGAAAACAAAAAGGAAATAAAAATTCTTCAGCACCATACCGAACCGGTTTTTAACATAAAATATTCGCTGGAAACAGATTGTTTTTATACGGCTGCCGGTGACGGAAACTTTGCGATTTGCTCGTTAAATCATTTCTCATTAATTAAAATCAAAAAACTCTGTAAAGAAAAAGTAAGAAGTATCGCCTTAAATTTCCATACCTCTGAAATAGCTATTGCATCAGGAGATGGGACCATTCGCATTTTTGAATTAGCATCACTGGAAGAAAAAAAAGTGTTTGAGGCTCACCTTTTTTCTGCAAACAGTGTATGCTTTTCTCCTGACGGGCAACTTCTTTTATCCGGAGGAAAAGATGCCTATTTAAAGTTTTGGGATACCACCGGCTATTCTGAAATCAAATCCATCCCGGCACACAACTTTGCCATTTACGATATTGTTTTTTCTCCGGATACACGACTCTTTGCAACAGCAAGCAGAGATAAGACAATTAAAATATGGGATGCTGTCACATTTGAATTGCTGGTAAGGGTTAATAAAGAAAAACATGACGGACATATCAACTCTGTGAACAAACTCTTTTGGAGTAGTTATAATAATTACCTTATTTCCACAGGAGACGACAGAGCAGTAATGGTATGGGAGATAAACGTTGCAACACGAATTACTTAAATTCTTTCTATCTAATGCATAATACTTTATACTTTTAATTACTAATTTTGTACTTATGAAAAAACATACTATTTACAAAACACTTACATTAATAGCACTTACTTTGTATAGTCTTGGTTCCATTGCCCAGGAAACAAATTCTGATGACAGCGATGATTCCGAAATGATGGAAAAAAAAGGATTCCATTTTGGTTTCTTCATTGGCCCTTATTGGGCAAATAAATACACTGCTAATCTTTACAATGGATACGGTTTAGATGCAAATGGAGCTCAAAATGAGTTTATCAATAGTTATATCAACAGGAAAATAAACTTTGAATATTCAGGAGTTGACCCTAATACAGGTGCATCAAATGGACAGCTGGACCAAATAGCACAAGCTCTTGGGGTTGATCCTGCGGCAACAGGAAGTAACACCTGGCATTTTGGTCCTAGTGATATGCCTCAGAATATGCATTATACAATTGCATTTTTAGTTGGGTTAAATGCTCGTTACAGCATGGATAAACAAAATGCAATTATTTTAAATGTTAATGCTTCCAAACTAAAAGTAGTAGGTAATTTCACTATACAAACTGATGTCAATCCAAATTCAAATCAACTGAATGCAGGAGTCAATACTTTTGATATTATAGGTGGCGAACAACGTATGATTTTCCAATTTGGTTATGCCCGGATATTGGGTGATAACAAACGCGCTAACTTTTTTATGGAAGGAGGATTAAATGCAACTCTTGCAAAATTTGATAAAAATTACATTGTGATTAAAAATTTAAAAATAGATCTGACGCAAAATTATACTACCCCAGGATATGGTTCTCCAACAACCAATGTATATTTCCCAAAACGTATCGGAATAGGTTTTGGTGCCTTTGCAGGAGCCGGATTTAATATCACAATGAGTCCTAAATGGACAGTTCAGTTATTGTATGATATTACTTATGATAAAGTGAATATCGGAGTTAACCCGGTTTATAAATTCCAACATCAGACCGGAATCAGGGCATATTATAATTTTTAATCAGTTATTGATTTCCGTTTCGTACTCTAATAACAAAGCCAAACAATAAGCTTTGCAATAGAAAGGTTTTGCTATCACATTACTTTTTGAAATGAATTTTAAAGAAGGACGGGCGTAAGGTGAAAATAAATCCGCCTCAAAGTAAACAAACCGTTTCATTTCTTTTTCCAAATCTGCCGGATACTTCACTGGTTCCGGGCTCTCACCCATTCTTTTCAGGGAAGTAGCCAAAATTACTTTATCCATAAAATGAGTTGTTTTCTTCATCTGAATTCTGATATCCCTTTTTATTTGTTCCCTGCAATCGTTCAATCCATCTATTTGAAACCTGCCAAGCAAACGGGCAAGGTGATAAAGAACAACAGGAGGCCTTTTATATGAAGGTGAAACAAAATAGGAATTCCGTAAATACTTACCGGATAAAACCAGGGATTTGATAAGGGCAATGGTTGCAGAATCGTTTTCATTTAATTTCAGCTTATTTTCAAATACAAAATAAAGAATATTGGCCTGGACACAGATATCAAATTCTATTGACATCTTTTTGCCAAACCAGGTGGAATACGCTTTATAATCCCTGTATTTATTATAAGTGCTCTTTACTCTTCCAGTTGTTAAATTAGCATGGTTTGCCAATTTGGTCTTTAACCATGAAACATTGTTCCAAAGTGAAGTATCAGTTAAATAAATTAATGCCGTACAATCAGCATCGTCCGGAACATTAAAGTAACTATGGCGGGAGAGATAATTTGAATTCGGAAAAAATTTGGGAGGGTTGGTTTGCCAGAAATTAAAGGTATTCATCCCTTTTTGATTTTTATAAAACCTGTAATTCCTGATTGCGCCATTGCATATACTATCCATCAATATCCTATTGTTCTCTCTTATTCCTGTTTTACTGTTTTGTAGTGTAAAGGCGATTAACGAAGTGAAAAAAACATTATCGTCCTCTTTCATTTGGTGTTTGCCTCGTTGAGAAGGAAACATTCCTTTGTGATAGAAAGACGTCTCCGGGGATTGAAGAGAAGAAATAGCTTCCAGCAAACTATCTACTTTCCGGTTATTGGAAGTGTTCTGCCCCCAAACCCCGGAAAAATGAAAGGAAATAATCAGAAACAAATATTTTTTTTTCATAGGAAACTACAATATTAGCATTGTAAATGAGAAATATCACATAAAAAAAGAAAAAAAAATTCCTCACTTTAAAAAAATATCTATATTTGCACCCCGTTTAGAAATAAACAGTACAAAAAGGGAGCTTAGCTCAGCTGGTTCAGAGCATCTGCCTTACAAGCAGAGGGTCACTGGTTCGAACCCAGTAGTTCCCACACTAATAAAGACAAGCCTTTCAGGAAACTGAAAGGCTTTTTTGTTTTAGCTGGTTTAAACATGGTTTAAACATTTGGACTTTTTTTTGAAATGCAACAATTTTCAAAATGGTTACTAAAAATCAAACTAATTCCTATATTTACTAAACTAGTTTCGTATATATCTCAAAAAGACCAATTATATGCACCGAGTTGCGTAAAGGACATTGTTATGGGCAAGGCTACCAGACGACACCAACAGACAATTAACTAACAACAAAAAATAAAACATAGATGTGTAAACTTCCCCAAAGTGGAGATTTCGGACAAATTGAGCATAGTATTTCGGTTTAAAGTGAGCAGTGTAATTCGGAGTAAATTGAGCACTCCGTTTCGGAGCAAATTGAGCACCGTATAAGAAGCTAGAAAAAGTTACGATAGTTGACATAATTTTTACCTTGTTGGAATAAACTTCCATTACAAAAGTAATCATTATGGCAAACAAAACTATCGATATGAATAAAATTCGTCAAGTGCTCAGGATGCACACCCAAGGGAAAAGCAAGTTGTTAATCAGTCAACAGGCAGGTGTAGCACGTAACACAGTATCAAAATACATTCAACAGTTTCATCATTTGCGGATGACAAGCGCAGAAATGAGTTTGTTAAACGACCATGATTTAAATAAACTATTTAGTATAGAAGTTCCTTTGATTCCAACACAAAGGGAAAAAGACCTTCAACTTTTCTTACCAAAAGTAGAACGAGAAATAAAGCGCACAGGAGTTACCTTACAGATGATGTGGGAGCTATACAGGAGTCAATTTCCATCTGGTTACGCAAAGACTCAATTCTATCACCATTATAATAAATGGGTCAAGAAAACATCTCCGTTAATGCACATGATACATAAAGCGGGTGATAAAATGTATGTTGATTTTGCCGGTGAAAAACTGTATACAGTTGATAAAGAAACAGGAGAATTGCTTTCAGCAGAAGTGTTTGTAGCGATACTTGGAGCAAGTCAACTAACATATGTTGAAGCCACATCCAGTCAAAAGAAAGAAGACTTTATCATCGCTTGTGAAAACGCACTCCATTATTACCAAGGAGTGCCGTCAGCAATCGTACCAGACAATTTAAAGTCAGCAGTAACAAAAAGCAGTAAGTATGAACCGACACTTAATGAAACCTTCGCTGACTTTGCAGAACATTACCAAACAGCGTTATTGCCAGCACGCGCTTACCGCCCTCGGGATAAATCCTTAGTAGAAGGAGCTGTAAAGATTATTTATAATCGAATCTATACAGTCATTCATAACAAAACATTTTTCTCTTTAGAAGAGCTAAATCATGCCGTCTGGCAGGAATTGGAACTACACAATAATAGGCTGATGAAAGGCCGAAGTTTTTCACGAAAGCAGCAGTTTGATGAAGTTGAAAAAGCTTCATTAATGCCTCTGCCTCTCTTTCGTTACGAATTTAAGAAACAGCAGATTTTAACCGTAATGAAAAACGGACACATCTGTTTAAGCGTAGATAAACATTATTATAGCGTTCCTTACAATTACATCAGCAAGAAGGTAAAGGTGATTTATTCACCTACAAAGGTTGAAATTTACTATCGGTTTGAAATGATTGCTTCTCACGACCGAATTAAAAGTCCATACAATTATACAACAGTAACTGACCATCTAGCCTCTGCTCATAAGTTTGTAAGCGAATGGACACCTGAAAAGTTTATAGCCTGGGCTGAAGCCATTCACCCGGATGTAAAAATGTTTATTACTAATATTCTTGAAAGGAAAAAACATCCCGAACAAAGTTATAAATCATGTATGGGGGTATTAAGTTTTGAAAAGAAAGTGGGGAAAGAAAGGCTTATTGGCGCTTGTCAAAGAGCATTGGATTATGGCATTTACAATTACAAAATCATTCAAAATATACTTGATACAAGAATGGACCAGTTTAGTAACACCGAAAAGGAAGAACAACTTACTATTCCTGACCATGAAAATATCAGAGGAGAAGAATATTATCAATAACAATAAACAATTAATAATAATTAAGAACAAACAAAATGAACGAAGAAACAATTAAACAAATGAAAGACATGAAATTATCAGGAATGGTTCGTGCCTTTACAACAAGCCTAGAAAATGAACAACTGAATAAGTACACTCCAGATGAAATGGTAGCCTTTCTAATTCAGTCGGAATGGGATGATAGGCAGAATCGAACCACCCTTCGGCTGATTACAAACGCTCGTTTTCGCTATAATGCAAGTATTGAATCGTTGCATTATAGCAACAATCGCAACTTAGATAAAAATCAAATTTTACGCTATGCTGACTGTTCTTACATCAAGACATATGAAAATATTTTCATTACAGGAAGCACAGGTATTGGCAAAAGTTATATCGCCACTGCACTTGGAAATCAGGCTTGCATACTTGGTTACAAAGTAATGTATGCCAATACAAGCAAACTATTCTCCCGATTAAAAATGGCCAAAGCCAATGGGCTTTATGTAAAAGAAATGGCTAAGATAGAACGTCAGGATCTACTTATACTTGATGATTTTGGCTTACAACCTTTAGATACTACTAACCGTAATATACTTATGGAAATTATTGAAGATCGTCACGGGAAAAGTGCAACTATAATAACATCACAGCTTCCTGTAAGCAAATGGCATGAAGTTATTGGTGAACAAACAGTGGCAGATGCTATTTTAGATAGAATAGTGCACAGTGCTTATCGTATAGAAATTAAAGGTGAGTCACTCAGAAAAAAAAATGAAGTTCAAATAAATAAGGAAATAATAAATAATTAATCTAATTTTGCGATCAATTATTGTAACTAATAAAGAGCTTAACTTTTACTGCTCAATTTGCTCCGAAATGATATGCTCAATTACACCGAAATATCCAATCAAGAGTAGTCATTACATATACTTCATTATATAACTTATAATGCTCATGCTCCTTGTCAATAAGCTCCGAATAAAAATTATTGTTTGCATCATATTCCTCAAGATAAGCAAATTTCAAAGGATCATTAATTAGTCCCTTTTCAAAATCAGACCTCCCAATAGGAGTGCATTTCTCAGAAATATGTTTATTTGTAAGTTGCATTTTTAATAAAAAGAAAACTATTTCGGAGTGCTTGCTTGCGTATGCTGTGTATGTAGCTATAAACGAAGAAATATCTTCACTTACTTTTTTATACTTTTTCATAAGCATTTTATTTACCGCAGGACAATATTTACCGTTTTTATCTAAAATTACCTCATCCAATAAACAAAGATTAAACTCCTTATAAGTAAGTGCCCTTCTGAAAAAATAAAATAGATATCTTTCAAAGTGTTCATCGTATACTTTTATTGTAGTTAATCTCCATAAACATCTGAACAAATAATTATTATTTTCAAGAAATTCAATATTTACACTTACTTGATAAGGAAAACCAAATTCTTCACAATCCATGTGATAATAGAAAACGTCTCGACCATTTTCATCACTAAATGTATAGTAATTGAAATGTTTATTAAGCGTAAAATTTGGGATTTCGATTGGTTGCATATTGTGTATAAATTAAATTAACTCAATGAAATGCTCATATATCATTACCATTGCCAGCGTATCTAGTTCGCAATATTTTAATAACCCTTGTGTTATTTCTGCTCGCTCTTTTTCACTCATGTCTTGAAATTGCAATTTTGAGTAGGCCGTTAGCGCTGCACCACCGTCAGCAATATTTTCAATATCTGACAAATTATCAAGTATTTCTAATTCACTCCAACCTTCAAAAATTGGGGCCAGCATTTTAT
Source organism: Bacteroidota bacterium (assembly GCA_947479085.1). GTDB lineage: Bacteria > Bacteroidota > Bacteroidia > 2-12-FULL-35-15 > 2-12-FULL-35-15 > 2-12-FULL-35-15. The sequence continues at coordinate 100,274 of CANJYB010000014.1, forward strand.
ATGGATTTACGATTTCATCGCCTTCCGTTTTTAACCAAATATGATCAGGAGCAAAGTTTTTGCTTGTAACATTTATTGACCCGATTGAATGACTATATTTCTCCCGTAAAAATATGCTGGAATTTAATGCAGCAGGTAAAACTGCCTTTATAGAATTTGAACCTTTTGTATATGGGTTATAGTAGAAGTCTTTCACTACCTTATTTAGGTCAACCATATTCCTTTCCCCTTCCCAAGTATCTATATTGTCTTTAGTTGAATTGGTTATAGTTTTAATAAATGCTATTAACTCTATTTTATCTTCCTGGGCACTTTCATTCAACTGACTAAGAATTGCATTTAATATCGAATTTTCGTGGGTTGCGAATCGGAATATCGTTCCATTGTCATTTTCTAAGGCCGTTTTTAAATTTCTAACAAATATGAAATTTGGAAACTCCCCTGCCTTATTGCTGATAAACTCAGATTTGTGCTCTATGGTTCCGTCTTTCTGATAGATGTGATGAGAAAACTGAAATGCAACTTGTTCGTAAGGGCTTCTTTCTGCTGTAAAAGGCAAAGCTACTGTGCTTGTTTCAAAGTCTATAAAATGCAGAGGGAATACCCAGGTATCCATTTCGTTCCTTAGTCCAATTTTTTCCACGTAAATAGATGTATCATTTTGTTGAGCTTTTTCAACTTGCAACCAGCGCCTCTCAGAGGGTGATAATTTATCGACCACCACCGTTACATCAAAATCTTCTTCAAATAAGTTTTCCATAAGCATACGATTTTCCTCAAGCAAACTTTTCCCTTTGAAGCTCCATACCTCAAAAGCATTCGGCTTTTTGAAATCAGCATCAGCCCAATTATGCTGCATCTTAAAACAATATTCAAATCCTGATAACAATCCATTTGCCTTCTGCTCAGCATTTGTTTTGAATTCACATTTTTTACAGGTAGCGAAACTTGTATTCCAATTCAAATATCGGTCTTCCATATAAGCCTCTTTAAACTGTTTAAGTGCTTCCTGAAACCCTAAATTTTTGTGGTAGTTATGCTTGTCAGCTATAATGTCATTAATGATGTTGTCAACATTTACCTCTGACAGCACTGTATTACCAATTTGGTCTAACTTGGAAACACGCTTTATGATATCGGTTCTGGGATTTCCTTTTGCTGGTATTCTAAAAAATTGGTTCAATCCATCAATCGATGCTTTTTTAGTTCTATCGGCCAACATTAGAATTGCCTCTAAATTAAAAATAGGGTAAGCTCTTTGTACAACCTCTTTTTGAAATGCCAAATCAAATAAATAAGATTTCCATTTGGCTGTTAATCCACCGCCTTTCCCCAAGAAAGTATGCTCGTCATTAGGGTCAAAAGACTTTGCTTTTACTTCTATTAAACGTACCTTATTCCCTGTTTTTACTAAAATATCTGTTCGGATAAAAAAGCCATCAATCATAAAAGCTGCTTCAAATATTACTACATTTTCTTCCCTTAAGGCCTCTTTAGTCAAGTTGAATGCCTTCTCGTATTCATAATGCTCTGTATTAATAAATAAACCATCAGGATAATGCAATCTTGCCAACTCTTCAACTTGAAACCCGCCTTTCGCAAGAGCCATCATAAATGTGTCTTCCGACTTTTTATTGGCATATTCTTTTTTTCCTGTAAAGAATAATTTATTGGGACATTCCAATCCTAATTTAAAACGTGATTTTGATAGTACTTTCATATTTATGTTTTTTAAGTTTAATAAATATTAATTGAATTAAAATATATATCTGTTACTTAAATAGATCATTTAGACTCTCAGCGCCAACCCAACATATAATTATTTCTTCTTTTTATTTAAACAAGGCTTATATATTTTGATGTATTCTGTTTCTAATTTTTGAACGTCAATATTGTCCTCACATTCAATACATTGAATTAAAAAGTTCTCACAAATAAAATTTCTTGTTTGTTCTCTAAGTCTTTTATTGGTCTTATCCTTTATATCATAATCAAGATAAAGTCCAATCTTCCTTACAAATGTAGCCCCTTCAAAATTTGACCATCCCATTTCTTGTTGAGCTCTTTTACCTAAATCGCTGGATTTAGTAATTTCAGCTTTCCCTATATAGGCGATTTCACTGCTATAAGTATACAACAACTTTTCACACATTAGTTTTAGCAAGGCTATAGACTTTGGACGTATTACATACAGTCCTTGTTTACCCGAAAATTCTAGTAAATATTTTTTTACTGTTTCCATTTTTTATTTAATTTATTAAGTTAAAAAGTAATAATAGTTGTTTTCAAATCAAATAAAAGCCTTTTTGGGTGACAGAAAATCAAAATTAAAGATGGATTTTAATTTTCGATCTGAGCTTATGAAACTAATTTTGCTTGATACCCTCTATGAAATATAAATTTTTTGAATGTTTTGTTTTGAAAATTTTGCATAATCCACATTAGTCGGGTAATAATTTCGTCTTCACTTCCATTTTTAACTGTTTTACTTTTAAATTCCCCCTTTAAATCAAAATTTGAATTTAAAACTTCTACCAGTTTACTTTCTTTATTAGACCTTACTCCTTCGATTATTAGTATTCCTCCAGAACTTGGTAATAAATTGACAATATCAGCATAATCTGATTTCAACTTAGAATGATCCAACTTGTATTCTCCTTGTTTTTTACATAATTTTAAACTAAATCTCAATTCCATTTTACTTCCTAAAACTGTTTTGATGATTGTTTTTTCCATTTTTTAGTTTTTATTAAATTAATGATACACTATATCTAACAGATCTAACTATATACAATTTTAAAAACACAGCTTATTAAGATGAAAAAATAAATATTTGTATTGAATTATATATTTTTGATAACATAAATTTAAACCCCTATATATATACCGGTTTAAATTTTATTGTAATTTTTTAGTAAGGAATTGATAATCCGTCTTTTATTGACGGTTATTATAGCTGGCAAAAAAAATGATTTGAAAATTAAGCTATAGTTATTTTGGATAAAAATAAATGTTATTAATTGTAAGAAATACTAACATATATAAAATAATTAAATAATTCTAATTATTTAATTATTTTATTTAAATTATTTTCAAATTTCTCTTCCGTCATTTTACCTGACCTTACTTTCTCAACCCAGCCAAGAATATCCTCCCGATCATTTTCATCTTCTATTTCGTGAAGCCATTCATCCACGTTGGTGGAAAGGCGCGCATTAACAAGAACTTTAGGGAATTTAGCTGCGATATCAATTGCCCATTGCACATTTAGTGACTTATTAAGGCGTTGCTTCAATTCTTTTGTCGGTGTGCCATCCATCACTTCATGCAACGCAAACGACTGCAATAAATTTTCAATACTCTGTTTATCTTTTGCTAACAGCGTTAGTGCTTCTTTTAGGCAGGTGTTATCCGTTTCGAGTGGGGATAAATTTTCTGCCCATCCTTTTAGGTAGAATAAACGCGCTTCTTCGTTTTGCAGTTTTTGTAATTTCTCAAAAGCAGCTTGAAAACCATGCTGTGCTTTTATTTTTGAGGCCATTGCTTTCCAACAACTTTGGCGCTCAGCAATTAATGGGATTTCCAACCCTGTTTTTTCGGCTAGTTGCCAACTCCCCTGATTAGCGAGTTCGGTGGATATCTCCTTCAGGGCGGCACTCTTATCGATATTATGATTAATAAAACGTGCGCACTCAAGAGCTTCCTTCATCACGGATTCGGCATCATCAACCTTACCCTGTTTAGCCAGTTCGGTGGATATGTCCTTCAGGGCGATACTTTTATAGAAATTATTATGAATGCCACGAGCGCATTCAAGGGCTTCTTCGATCTTCCCCTGTTTAGCCAGTTCGGTGGATATGTCCTTCAGGGCGATACTTTTATAGAAATTATTATGAATGCCACGAGCGCATTCAAGGGCTTCTTCGATCTTCCCTTGTTTAGCCAGTTCGGTGGATATGTCCCGTAGGGCGCCATTCATAGTGTTCTCATGACTAATGCCACGTGCGCATTCTAGGGCTTCCATTATCACGGATGCGCATGCATCTAACTTCCCCTGTTTAGAAAGTTCTGTGGATATGTCCTTCAGGACCCTACTCTTTATCGAGCCAGACCTAACACCACGGGCGCATTCAAGAGCTTCCTTCATCACGGATACGGCATCCTCAACCTTACCCTGTTTAGCCAGTTCGATGGAAATTTCCTTGAGGGCTACACACTTAAAACTTGCATTAATGCCACGGGCGCATTCAAGGGCTTCTTCTATCTTCCCCTGTTTAGCCAGTTCAGTGGATATCTCCTCCAAGGCAGTAAACTTATCCGACATATCATTAATAACACTTGCACATTCAAGGACTTCCAGCATCAGGGATGCAGCTTCCTCTACCTTCCCTTGTTTAGCCAATTCAGTGGATATGTTCTTAATTGCCCTAATCTTATTTGAATCATTACTAATACCACGAGCGCATTCAAGGGCTTCGGCTATCTTCCCCTGTTTTACCAGTTGGGTGGATATGTTCTTCAGGGCGCTATTATCTTTAAAGCCACGGACGCATTCAAGGGTTTCCAGCATCACGGATGCGACATCATCAATCTTCCCCTGTTTAGCTAGTTCGGTGGATATATCCCTCATGGTGATAGACATCCAATAGCCATCACTAATGCCACTGGCGCATTCAATTGCTTCTTCAACCTTCCCCTGTTTAGCCAGTTCAGTCGACAAATCATTCAGGAAGCTATTATTAGCATTAATGCCATGGACGCATTCAAGGGCTTCGAGCATCACCGAGTCAGCTTCCTCTACCTTCCCTTGATTAGATAGTACGGTGGATACCTCCTTCAAGGCGCAACTCTTATTGACTTTATCACTAATAAAACGTGCGCATTCAAGGGCTTCTAGCATCACCGATTCGGCTTCCCCTACCTTCCCTTGATTAGCCAGTTCGGTGGATATCTTATTCAGCGCGTTACTCTTCCAATAGTTATCACTAATTCCACTTGCGCATGCAATGGCTTCGAGCATCACCGAGTCAGCTTCCTCTACCTTCCCTTGATTAGTTAGTTCGGTGGATATCTCCTTCAAGGCGCCACTCTTATCGATTTTATCACTAATAAAATGTGCGCATTCAAGAGCTTCTAGCATCACCGATTCGGCTTCCATTACCTTCCTTTGATTAGCCAGTAAGGTGGATATCTTATTCAGTGCGTTACTCTTCCAATATTTATCACTAATTCCACGGGTACACTCAAGGGCTTCATCAAACTTACCTTGATTAGCTAGTTCGGTGGATATCTTATTAAGCGCGTTACTCTTCCAATAGTTATCAATAATTCCACGGGTACACTCAAGGGCTTCGAGCATTACCGAGTCGGCTTCCTCTACCTTCCCCTGTTTAGCGAATTCACAGGATATCTCCCTCAGGGTACTACTCTTATCGGAAGCATTATTAATGCCATAGGCGCATTCTAGGGCTTCCTGCATCACGGATGTGGCTTCCTCAACCTTCCCCTGTTTAGCGAGTTCAGTGGATATCTCATTCAGGGCGCCACTCTTATCGACATTATCATCAATAAAAAGTGCACATTCTAGGGCTTCAAGCATCACGGATGCGGTTTCCACTAACTTCCCCTGTTTAGCCATTTCAGTGGATATGTTCTTTAGAGCGCTACTCTTTTTAGAGTAATAATTAATGCCACGGGTGCATTCCATTAATACTTGAAATTGTAAATCGCTAAACGGCCCTTTTTCTTTTATCCAATCTTTTCCCCAATTATTGGTTCGTTTATAAACAACTAAATAATCCAAACCCAAGTTCGCCCATTCGCAAGCCATCAAAAACATCGTGTAACTCGGAAAGAAATTGTTCCATTCTATTAGCGAAGTATCTGGGGGTATTTGTTCATCTAAATGGTTTAATAGTTTTTCAATAGCTATTTTTCTATGTACTTTGTCTTTGCTATTGAGTAACGTGAGCTCCATCAAACAAAGCATATACAGAATAAATTTGCGCTTCACGCCTTCTGTATCAGTACCTCCAAAACTTTCAATCCGTTTCAATGCCAAATCAATATCTCCATTGGCTACCATGGCTTGTACTTGCGGCGCATCATTGGCTTCTTTGTATTTTAGGTCCACCAGGCGAAGAGCGGCTTCTAGCACATTTTCATCCTTTTTCAATTCAGACGCTTTGAGTAATGCTAACTGATAAAGACTGTTGGATGCATCAAAACTTTTCAGCGTTTTCAATTGCTTGGACGCATACGCTTCATTGTATATTAAGTCCATTAACGCTTCGAGATGTGTTACCTTCTTGCTTTCAGAAAGGTGCGTAGCAAAGTGTTCCAGCGCATACCTTTGTTCCCAACTGCCTTCTAATTCTTGCCAAGTGCCGCAGAAATCGATGATACGCCCAGCGGCATCGTTCACTTCTTTTATTTTTTCTTTTACCAAATACTCGCGAAAACTCTCGTGAAAAAGCTGGTAATCCAATACCTCCTCGGTAAGTGGATTTTCATAGAGCACTTCCTTTAAGGTGCTGCCTAAACGCTGAATGGATGCGCTACCCAATTTGTTGATGAGCCCAAGATGAGGAATAGTCAAGTAATCTTTAGCTGCGGCAAAGGTGAATAAGCCATTGAGTAATGCATCGCCATCAAGAGTATCATGAGCGTACCTATTCAATATGGCTTTGTAATACTCATCAATTTTTTCGGGTAGGGCATTTATATCGTTAATTTCAATACTGCCGTTTTCGATGGCATCGCAGAGTAATTTTAAATACAGCGGATTTCCTTGTGAACGTTTTTGTACCGCATCAATCCAAGAACTTTCGCGCTCTAATTCGTATTTGTTGGCTACTTCATAAATGAGTGCACGGATATCTTCCTTGCCTAATCCCGAAAGTTCCAGTTTAGTATGATTTTCAAGGGGTAGTGTAGCCCAAAGGTCATCGATGCTTTTATGACCTCCCGGACGAGAGCCGAAGATGATTAATATGTTTTCAAAATTCTCGCGAGGTAGGTAGGTAACTACATTGTTTTCTACGCCTTCATCTAAACCGTCAATTAAAAAAAGTAAGTGTTGGCCATTGGATTGTTCACCCCACAAGCGCCATTTACCAAAGAGTTGATTTTGCAGATCAAATACCATCTTGCCTTCGGCTCGAATTTCTTTGCCGGCTGAAAATAGTTCATCGGTTCGGCGGATAAGATAATTAAACATATATTCCACCTGGGCCTGTTGGGTACCACGGCGAATAAAATACTCTACAACATGTAGCTTCTTTAATTCAGAATGTGCACGTAGGTCTTTAAAAAACTGAGCAATCAGCGCTGACTTGCCAATGCCCGGATTCCCTTGAATGGAGAAATAACCTTTGTGATTATTAAGCACAAACTGTAAAAGCTTTTCGCGTTCAATAGTTCTGCCTTTAAAGGTTTCTGTGAGTTCCTCAATGCGTTGGTAAAACTCATTATTGCCTGTTTTTTTCCATTCGTTTAGCGGAAGGTGATCGTGAAATTCGGTATAAAAATCTTTTTCTTTATAGTGCTTACTTAAAGGGTAATTGAGTAAACCAATTTTATCGTTTTTTAAGTCATTGAAAAATGCAAATGAAGCATCAGAGGCTTCCTTGCGAAAAAGAAACATTGGATGAAGACTGAGCGTTCCATTTGAAGTTGCAATCAAAACTTTTCCATCCTGAACCTCCATCGATGATTGCGCCAACCATTTCGATTCCATTAGTTGTTTTAAAAAAGAATCAAATTTTTTAATATCAGCTTCACATTGCGCATCGCTAGGAGTAGCTCCGTGGGCATAGCCGTTTCGAAATGCAACGACATTTGTTTTATCTATGTTCAGCGCTTTATCGAGAGAAATAAACTCGTTTGCAAAATCATTTAATATCCACTCATAATTGTCTTTTTGCAATTCTTCAAACAGCACTCTGCTAAACAATTGCCATGAACCTAATGAAGGGGTGCGCAACCCTTGAGCGAGTAAACCCTTTGCGGAATCACTCAGCTTGTTGTGTTGTACATAAGCAGAAACGATAATCACCGTATGTGTTTTGATGATGCTCTCAAAAAGGTCGATCATGCGGTGTACTTTCCGGAATGGCTGTGTTTCGGAGAGGTAAAGCTGGTGTAGTATGGTTAGATGAGTATGTTTTATCATAATTGGAATTTAAAATTGCTAATACTAATATATAGGGGATTTTAATAATTAAGTTCTGAAAATAAAATGATTTTTTTCTATACTAAGGTACTTTTTATTTTCTTACTTTCTCAATAACTGCATCCAGTGTTCCCAAATAATTACCATGGCTAGGGTATCTAATCGGCAATAATCTAATAATGCCTGTTTGTATTTATTTTTTACTTCATTATTATCTCTGTTTAATCCATAAACCATGTCTTGGTATGCTAGCATTGGGCCTGAACCGTCTTTTACTATTATTTTTTGTCCATTGTATTCAATCGAGATTTCAGGTAAAATATCATACGGATTGATTGTATTACCATCGCTATCTTTTTTAAATAAACCAATATCATCTAATAATTCTTCTATTTGAGTTGATTTATTAGATTTTAAAACAGCAGGCAACACACGCTTAATAGATTTATAACTCCCCCTTTTGGTTTGAAAGTATAATTCGTTTGCCCAATCATGCATATCAATCATCCTATTATAAGGATCATTTTTATCTATAATAATTAAATCCTCTAACCATGTTTTTAATGTTGGATCAAAATCTTCCAATTCTAACATTGAATTGAAAATAGACTGCAATTGCTTAATCTGATATTCACTCCAAATTATCACACTGCCTTCGTTGCCTATACAATTTCTTAATTGTTTGGCAAATTCCAGATTGGGATACAAGGTATCAGTGTTAATCCATTCGTAATGTTTTGGTTTGGTGTTAGGCGCCTCTATTGTATGACAACTCCATTGAAAAATAACCTTTTCGGAGCAACGCATATTTTTATGATAAGGTAAAGCCATTTGTGACGTTTCAAAATCAATAAAGTGCAAGGGGTATTTCACATTGATGTTTTGTATTTCCTCTAATAATTCTTCTAATAAAAACTCTTGTTTTTTGAGTAAGGGATTATAGGTATGAGAATGAATTTCATACGATTTAGTAACTTCATCTATAGGCCCTTCCTCTAATTCTTTTTTCCCTTGTGCAATAAAGTAATTGATAAAATTATCTTTTTGGTTTATGTTACCTAATTTTACTAAATCTAAAATAAATGGATTTTCTCTTAGCGCTACACCCCCCCAGCATTCTAAAAAACCATTTTTTTCTATATTCGCCTCCACTTTAAACTCGCATTGTCTGCATTTAGAAATTAGAGGTGAATGAATTTTTTTATTACTAATAATACTTTCAATATAAGATTCAGCTTTCGCATTCAACTTTGGGAACCATTTGTCAACAATATTATCAACGGGAATGACCGCTAATAATTGATTTACTTTATTTCTTAAGTCTTTTAAATTTTGGTCATTTCCAATAAATTCTAATTCTATTTTTTGGAAAGTAGTATCTGGTTTTGGCACAGTTTTAACTAATTTAAACCAGGTCAATATATTATCTAGAGGAGAAAGAAATATTTTATCAGGCATTAACATAAAAGCTGAGACATTTGATAATGGATATTTTTCTTGAACAACCAATTTTTGAAAAGCAACATCTTCTAAATATTTTTTATATTCCTTATTCTCTAAAGATTTTTTTACTTTATTTTTTTTAGGATCTATTCTGCTATCAATCGATTTCGATTTTACTTCTATAATTTCTAAGGTATTTCCAATCTTACGTAAAATATCGATTCTAATCATTTTATTATTGATAGATATCCCTGCATCAAATAAGGTAATGTTTTCATGACTACTCAATAATTCTTCTGTTTCTTTTACACCGTAGCTAGAACCATTTTCTGTTTTCACTTCTATACCTTCCGGGTATAGTAGTTGCGCTAATTTACTGACCATATAGCCACCTTCAGCCAACATAGCCATATATTCGTTGGTGTCGGTATTTTTAGGATATTTATTTGTGGCATAATATAATTTGGTAGCACAGGTTTGTGCAATTATAAAATTTGAATTTGATAGCATAATTAATGTTAATTATATGAAGAAGACAATAAAAAGTATAAAACTAGTAACAAGCGAAATATAGTATGAGTAAATTATCCTAATTATAAAAAGGGACAAATACATCTATTTAAATGCATAGAAAAATAAATATGATCATTATTCGCATTTTTCTAAAAAAAAGCAATAAAATGATTTAATAGTACCATGGGGAGGATTCGCACCTCCACTCCAGTTAAGGAACCAAAATAAATCTAGTTGCGTCTACTACGAAAAACCTCATGCATAAAGTCTTTCTTTTCGCCACCATGGCATTTTTTAAGTGAAACTATAATAACTCACATTAAATTTAATATCGTTCCGGTAATCAGAGAATCTTCATTGATTGAGGTCAATTTGATTCCATTATAGCTTAGTTCATGCAAAAGGCTGATTGTTCTATCATTGGCTAAAACCTGAATGAAATTCAATTGCAGTAAATCTGGATTAAAAACATCCTCATTAATACAGAATTTTGCTAATTGTCCCTTTTCTTGGTATCCAAATACCACATCTTTGTTAGATCTACTGTGGTGTATTAAATTCTCTTCCTTCATATAAAACAAAGGGAATAATCTATTTTCGCTTCTAAGATCTTCAAATTTGTACTTCTTGATGCGTTTACCGTTAATGGCAAATTCAATCTGGCCATTTGAAGAAACATCAGCTCCTCTATAATACTGCATTTTTTGAAAATCTGATAACTTAATTGCAGCTTTTTCCTTGTTATTTTTTTGCTTTATCCAGAGTGCATCCGAAAATAAATGGTTGACCTTATCCTTCCCCTGGTGAAATAAAGAATAAAACGAAGCTGCTGTTTCAGGTTTTAGTTCTGCAATGTATAAATCATATCCTGTTCCAATAATTGAAATCAAGATTTTTTTTTCTTTTTTCAATATAACTTGAAATTATTTAAGATTCTATTTATCGCTAAAATGATCTTTTAAATACGTTAATAAATATATTGTTAAGTCAGTTGCTACAAAAGTGACTATTGGAAACCAAATAGGAAATGTAATGTCTCGAAGAGGTATATTTAAATGGTATTTAATATTTATGTCAATACAAAGAATAGAACCAAATAACCAAATAAAAAATACTATATATCCGAAAGTTGACTTTTTCATAATTTATATTATTAAACAAATTAAAACATATAATATAATAGTCAAAACTGCTAGAATAAATTAAAATAGAAGCAGTTGAAATAATTAAGCATATAAGAAAAATGACAACTGAATATTGATAGCATTTTCATTGTGATTTAATTTTCATTAATACTCCAAAATGTCCAAAACAATATTAAAGAATACCTCGAAACGATTAAACAAGATTTTAGTTATATTGATTATGAATGCTGAAAGATTTGGTATAAAGGCAAAAGAAACAGCATCAAATAAACTTATATCTAAATACCCTGTATATTTCATAGTTAATAATACAAGAGAAGCTATAATTGAGGCCGCTAAAAATGATTTCAAAATTACGATTCTAGTTTCCATGATATTTATTTTTTAGAAATTTTAAAAAGTATAAACTCTTTTAGATTACATCAATTGATCTCTTATTTTACGAAAAAGAATTGTAAATGCTTATCAACAGTCATATAATAACATTCCTTAAAATAAGGTTTAAAATGCTCTTCTTCAATCATCTCATAATAAAACTGATTTGAAGTATGGAATCCTTCTACATATTCAAATTTAAGAGCATCTATACTTAATTCTCTCTCAAAATCAGCCCTATCAATTTCAATAATCCCTGGCTCTATTTCGATGTTAAAAATTTGCTTTTCTACAATTTTAAAAAACCAATTTTGATTATTAATTGAATATGGCAAATTGGGTTTAAAATATAATTCCATATTATTTGTAACAGAATTATATCTGCTTAGATAATAAGCATGTAAAATAGGACTAAAAGAACCATTTTTATCTAATAAATATTCGTCAATTTTATAAATATCAAATGTTCTATATTTTAATAATCGATTGAAATAATTAATTATATAAAATTGAAGTTTTTCATCTGATATATATAAATCATTCATTTTTTGCTCACAATAACTCAGAAACTGATCACTAAATTTAGAAGTTAAAACATTTATTTGTGCTGGAAAACCCTGGAACAAATATTCTGGTTTATAATAAAACAAATCTCTTCCATGATAATCACTAACCGTATAATAATTACCACAATTATTTAATTTATAGTCATTAGGAAGTTTAATTTTCATAACGTTAGTTTTATAAATTTTTAATTCTTTATAGACTGAACAGGGTAATTTAAAAGTCCTTTTAAATAGGATTATTAGTAATATATATAAAAATATTTTAAAATCCTAATTTATTTAACATTTTCTATTTATTGGCTAACGAGCATTTATTATATAAATTGTGTGAATTTGCTAAACACATTGCATTTGCCGATTCTTTATAATATTTATACGTTTTACATTACTATTGAATTGCAGTAAAATTGGCAGTGACTTATTTCTATTAGAAAACCAAATTTTACAGTGAACCCAGAAATAAATTATCACCTTTTGTTCTTATACTTTTCTTTATATAGCAGTGGGAATTATTCTTTTCCACTTATTTAAATTTTTAAATATCAATTCCATATCCCTACCACCTCTTTTATGATTCGTCCATACAAGGTGGATTCAAGGCCTTATCGCAACAAATGTTATTAATTAGTGATACAAACATAATGAATAAAAACAGATGTTACTCAAGGTTATTTCCGATAATTTTTTTTTGA
>CANJYB010000015.1 GCA_947479085.1 Bacteroidota bacterium
TTTAACATTGCATGCTATTGCTGCAGTGCAAAGAGCAGGTGGCATAGCTGCATTTATTGATGCAGAGCATGCTTTCGACAGAAACTATGCAGAAAAATTAGGTATTGATACAGAAAACCTGTTGATATCTCAACCGGATAACGGGGAGCAGGCATTGGAAATTGCTGAAAATCTGATTCGTTCAGGAGCTATCGACATCATTGTAATTGACTCTGTAGCTGCATTGGTTCCTAAAAGTGAAATTGAAGGCGAGATGGGTGATTCTAAAATGGGATTACATGCCCGTTTGATGTCTCAGGCATTGCGTAAACTTACAGGAACAATTAACAAAACTGGATGTTGCTGTATTTTCATCAATCAATTGAGAGAGAAGATTGGAGTAATGTTTGGAAACCCGGAAACTACTACGGGTGGTAATGCATTGAAGTTTTACGCTTCAGTTCGTTTGGATATTCGCAGAATTGGGCAGATTAAAGATGGTGATTCTGTAGTGGGTAACCGCACAAGAGTAAAGGTTGTGAAAAACAAAGTAGCACCTCCTTTCCGTATGGCTGAGTTTGACATTATGTATGGTGAAGGAATTTCCAAGGTTGGTGAAATAGTTGACTTAGGAGTGGAACATAACATCATTAAAAAATCAGGTTCATGGTTTAGTTATGGTGAAACCAAAATAGGGCAGGGCCGCGATGCAGTGAAAACCTTATTGAACGATAATCCTGATTTGATGGAAGAAATAGAAGTAAAAATAAGAGAAGCATTAAGCAGCGGAGGAGTCGTTCCTCCTGTTGAAGCAGCAGAGGCCAAATAGGTTTCCTTTCTTTTTAGTAAAACAAAACATCCCCGAAAAATTAACTTTTTCGGGGATGTTTGGTTTTGATTCAATAAGTTTTATGGACTATTAAAATTTAAAAGTAAATTTAAGTATCTTTATGTCTCTGAAACTTAATAGCCTCAAAGTATCATTAGATATCAAAGCTGGAAAGATATAACCTAAAAGATTTTTTTAGGTTATCTTCCTCCTTATTTATAAAACAATCAATTTGCCGTATTGAATTTTACCGTTTTTACCTGTGATAGAAAAATAAAACACTCCTTTTCTGTCCAGTTGATAATCGAATTTAAGCAGTCCGGCCTTTAGTTCCATCCTGTCAATTTCTTTCCCTGTAATGTCATATATCTTCATTTCAGAAACAGAAGTTGCATTAATAGTTCCTTCGAAATGAATGGTACCTGCACTTGGATTTGGATAAAAATTCAAAGAACCATTTGTTTCTTCATTAATTCCTGTATGGTCAATCGGCTGAGGATAACAATGTCCCGGTATGTTAGCATCCAGCCAGGCTATCCTTGTTTTTATCCATGCTTTTAGTGTATCCATTTCGGCATTGTAAGTGGTAGCAATTGCATTTATTTCCGGTGCAGGACCGCTGGTGCCCAGTATTGGCCATTTCTGAAAATGCATAGCCTGGTCAAAAGCCACATAGTTTTTCATACTGTCAATGTAATGCGAAATATAGGCAGTATCGAGCACAGTATTGCGGTAGGTTTCATAACGACATCTGAGTTCATTATCAAAAATGGTGTCTTGCAACAAACGAATGTAATAACCGTTTGAATAATTATCCGGTCCGCAATCGTTGATATGATGTGCCCATCCAGAACCATTTGAATTATTGAAAATGGAACAACCTCCCAAATCTTTCCAGGCCCAATCAAAGTCCCAAACAGGACCGGCTTTAAACTTACCACCGTTCGAAAATTTATCTTTATTAAAAAATACACTCTTCTTAAAACCATCATTATTTCGTGATAATTCATTCACCAGGAAATAATCAATGAATGATTTGGTATCCAGAAACTGACGGTACCCTGTGGCGGAATCAACAAAGTTGGCACTGTAAAGCGCTGTTTCCAACGAATCAATAAAAGAAGCAATGTATGTTTTTTGTGCTGGCTTGATGGAATCGCTGGATGGATACTGGTAAAGATAATGTACATCAAAGCCGGGATGATCAATTGGGGAGTAGTTGGATTGAAAACTATTGGAAGAATTCCATAAATTTTGTTGCAGAATATATCCTCCTGTAAGTTCATTTCCCGTAAGGTCGAAAGCTGTTAATGTGGCTATGTTTACTCTGTTAAGGTCTTGTTTTATTTTTTCACCAAATACATAGATGCCCTGGTAAACACTATCCACCAGCACTACACATAACTGTTCTCTCGGGCTGTAGTTTCCCATTTCAGTAAAGATTTTATGAGCCAAGGTATTTCTTATCATGGAGCGGTCGTTATAATTAGAAGTAAGCAACCAATCATTTTCCGAAGGCATACCTAACAATGAAACATTATGGTTTAATCCCATTGTATCTCGTGTTTCTATTGCATACGGAATCTGAGGATAACCGGAGGAAGAGGCTCCATGTTTATTAATGCCGATATTTCCACTATATACATTGGCACTATCTGTTATATGGGTAAATGTTCCCGCACCATTGTATTTAATATACATCATCGCATTTACTTTTGTCCCTTGTGTTACCGTATTGCCAAGTGTATTTATCAAAATAAGAGGTAAACGTGTACTGTCTATTTTTACTTTCTCTGCATTATGTACACATAACTGGAAAGTACCCACCTGCCCATTATAACCCCATACCTGTATATAAAGCTGCTGACCGGGAGTAAGGTCGTATAAATTAATTAAAGAGAAATAGCCGGGACCACTGTCATCGTCACAAGCAATAGCATGAATGTTTGTGCAGGTAGTATCTGTCCAGATGGCAAGGCCTGTGTCGCCAAGGCTGCCATTATCTGTGGCAATGTTTAAATTTCCTGAAGGGGGGACAATTACAGAGAACCACATTTCAGGACCCGTATTATTTGCACAACCTGCAATTAAACCTGAATGCGGAAAACCGGTATTGTCATACATCACACATTGACCTGTATCAATAGGAATAGCAGTACAAGGATTATTTCCCGGAACAGATAATGATTGGCAATTGCCGGTAGTTAAAAGTTCAACACCTATTGCCGGATTAGAACCTTCAGCATGAATAAGGTTCCATGCCGGGTCGTAAAGTTGGTAGGAGTTTTCGTTTTCATATGCCCCTGCTGTATAAATAAGTTTCAGACTATCTCCATTACAAATCTGAAATGTATCTGTATTTGCAAAATTGAGTCCGCTGTAAGTTCCATGAAATACATTATTAATATATACATCCAGGTAACCACCATTCCATCCATCTCCATAACTATCGTGCATACTTAACGTATAACTGCAGCATTGCGATTTTGCAAGGGAAGTAGTAAAAAGAAAACAAATAATAAGGAGTGATTTAAAAAGGAACGATTGCTTTTTAGTCATAATCGGGATGTATAATTTTGACAAATGTAATAAAATTGATAAGATAAAGAAAGCGAGGAAAGATGGTGAAATGAAAATTTTGAAATAAGCAGAAAAACAGAACTTAAGATAGAGTATGTAATTCCTTATTTATTTCCATAAGTCGATGATTTATTTAACTTTGTTGCTCAATTAATAAAAAGGTTTATCACGATAAAGAGTAGCGTATGAGTTTTTTTAAGAAGTGTTTGTGTTCTTTTGTTTTTATTTTTTCATTTATACTAAATGTTGCAAACGCTCAAAAAACCAGTTATTCAGATTCGCTCCGACTTTCGCTTTCAACTGCTGCTGATACTGCCAAACCCCGCATTTTAGTAAAAGCCTGTTTTCATTATCTACTTCAACAACCGGATACTACCATTATTCTTGCAAATGAAGCTTTACAATTAAGTAGAACCAATCATGATACTTATTATGAAATGGAAGCAATTGCCTATTTGGGTATGGCTTATCAATACAAATCGGAATATTATAAATCAAGTCCTTATTTATTTAGTGCCATTGCTATTGGCGAAAAGCTCAATAAAACAGCCCGTTTAGGTTCTTATTATAATGCTGTCGGTATCAACTTTTATTATCTTAAAGATTATGATAAAGCAATTGTTTATTTGAAAAAAGCCGGGGAAGCGAAATACAAGGTAAACGACCTTAATGGTTATGCCACCGTAACAGGAAATATTGCAGCTGCACTGGCAGCCTTTGGTAAAAATAAGGAAGCAATGGTTGTTTTGCGCGATGCAGAAAAGAGGTTAACCGCTCAGAAAAGTAAAGGAATATTGGGTAACCTGTATAATGTATTTGGCAGTGTTTATCAGATGGGATACCATAATCTCGATTCAGCCGAATATTATTATGGCAAGGCACTGGATATGGTAAAAGGAAATGAACCGGGATTCGAGCCTTTTCAACTTACTGCTTACAGCAATATGGGCGCTATTTCTTTATTGAAAAATAAACTTGAAGATGGGGAGGCTTACTTGCTGAAAGCATTAAAATTAAGCGTTCGCCTGCAATCCAATGTCAGCCGTATTTCCAATTATAGCTTACTGAGCGACTTATACCAGCAAAAAGGTGATTTCAAAAAGGCATTGGCTTTCAAAATATATCAACTTAACCTTAAGGATTCTGTTTTTAAAACCGACAAGGAAGCAATAGTGGCTAAAATGGAAGCCAAATACCAGTCGGGTAAAAGTAAAGAACTGATACAGGAACAACAGTTGCAGCTGGAACAAGCGCATAACAAAACACTTAATAGTATCATTGCTCTTATTATAGCGTTGTTTTTATTAATCATTCTGTTTATTTATTTCCGGTTTAAGCGAAACGTGCAAAAGGAAGTGGAAGCCGCCAAGGAGGTTTTCTTTTCGAATGTGGTTCACGAAATAAGAACCCCGCTTTCGATGATACAAGGTCCTTTAAAAGTTTTACAATCGAAAACAAAGGATGAGGATACATTGGCACATCTGGCAATGGCAGATAGAAATGTGGGAAGACTGAACGAACTCATTAACCAGATGCTGACCATTTCCAAACTGGATGCTTCTAAATATGCCTTGAATGAGTCGTTTGGTAATTTGCAGGAATTCCTCGAAACCATTACCAAATCCTTTGCCGAACAGGCCAAAGCAAAACAGCAATCGTTTACCATTCAAGTGGATTTAGATTCACCCAATTGCCTTTTCGACCGCGATGCGATGGAAAAACTGGTAACTAATCTCCTTAGCAATGCTATTAAATATACACCTGAAAAAGGGAAAACGGGAATTGTTGTTTCTTCGGATGGTAAAATGCTTACCATTAGTGTATGGGACAACGGACCCGGTATAGCTGAAAAAGACCAGGAAAATATCTTTAATCGTTTTTTCAGAACCAAAGAAGGTCAGAAGTCGGGTAATAAAGGTGTTGGAATTGGTTTATCACTGGTAAAAGACCTGGTGCAGGCCATGGGCGGTAGTATTGATTTGCAAAGCAAGCCGGGAGAAGGAGCAGTGTTTACAGTTACCCTGCCGGTTACCAAACCAAAAGAACTTACTGTAATACCTTCTGCCGCAGGCGAAATAATAATACTGCTGGTGGAAGATGACAAAGACATTTTGACCTTTAACAAAAAACTGCTGGAAGAAAAAGGTTTCCAGGTAATGGTTGCCGAAAACGGAAACGAAGCAAGCGAACTGTTAAAGATTCAGCTACCTGATTTGATAGTTACCGACCTGATGATGCCGGGCAAAACGGGGGCTGAATTATTGAAAGAAATAAGGAATGATATTAATACAGAGCACATCCCGGTAATTGTTTTGTCAGCCATAGGTTCATCCCAGACAAGGATAGATACGCTTGAGCTGGGTGCGCAGGCTTATCTTTCCAAACCATTTTTGCCCGAAGAGCTTGCATTGGTGGTAACTAACCAGGTTACTCTATTAAGAAAAAGAAAGGCAGAGTTTCAGGACCAGGTGGAGAAAGAGGGCAGGAGTACTGAAGAACGTTTTGCCGGAAAAGACCCCTATACCCAAAAATTCTTCCAGCTTATTTTTGAAAACCTGGATAACAGCGAATTTTCAGTTGAACTTTTTGCTGATAAAATGGCTACCAACCGGAGTCATTTTCAGCGAAAAATAAAAGCATTAACCGGTTTTTCGCCTTCCGAACTCATAAAAACCGTCCGGCTGGAAAAGGCAAAGGAATTTCTTCGGGAGAAAAAAGGCAACATTACCGAGGTGGCTTATATGTCCGGTTTTTCGTCCCAATCTTATTTCACCAAATCATTTACCCTTCATTTTGGCATTTCCCCAAGCCAGTTTTTGCAGGAAGGCAGTTAGTTTACTTTCGTTTATTGTCACAATAAATAGTTCATCCATTCCCGACAATAATTCACCCATTCCCGACAATAATTCATCCATTCCCGACAATAATTCATCCATTCCCGACAATAATTCATCCATTCCCGACAATAATTCATCCATTCCCGACAACAATTCATCCATTCCCGACAATAATTCACCCATTCCCGACAATAATTCACCCATTCCCGACAATAATTCATCCATTCCCGACAATAATTCACCCATTCCCGACAAAATGACATAATTATTGCCGAATTAAAAAATTATACTATGTAATATGATTTAATGATACTATTTCATTTAACTCCTCAGTACCTTATTAGTAAGCTAGCTTTAATTTCTTTTCTAAAAATAATTGGCTTAAAAAACAGCCATTTACAAAAAATGCAACATAATTACATACATCTGCAACATACGTTAACGGGTAAAAAATCAAGTCGACCTACTTTTGTGCCGGATTTAATTCTAACCGTATTTATTTATTAATTAAAACAAAAGGAAAATGAAAAAAACAAACAATCAAGGTTCAAAAATCGGAACCAACAAAAGGGGAGCTAATCGTTTCTCCAAAAAAGTTAGCTGGCTGATGGGAATAGTCCTGTCGGTTTTCAGTATTCAAACGTATGCCCAGGCGGGTGCTGCCTTAAATTTTGACGGGGTGGACGACAGAGTGGATTTAGGAACTACTCTAGGTAATTGGGGGACAGGTAATTTTACTTTTGAGACATGGTTTAAAAGTACAGCCACAGGCGATAGAGCAATAGTTTCAAAAAGAGCATTTTGCGGTGCTACCAATTTCTGGAACCTGCGTTTTATAAATGGTGCATTACACTTTGAGTTTTATGGTGCTGCGGGTGTGGATGTTGTATCGCCATTAGCTACTTATAATGATGGCAACTGGCATCATGTGGCCTGTGTGCGAAATATTAATGTTTATAGTTTATATGTAGATGGAGTTCAGGTGGCGCAAGGTACTTCGGGACCTGGTTCAGCAAGTCCATATAATTTTACCAATGCTGCATCACTTTATTTTGGTTCAGGGCCTTGTGGCAATTTCCTTGGTAGTTTGGATGAAACCCGCCTTTGGAATGTGGCACGAACAACTTATGAAATTCAACAATCTTACTCCTGCGAAATAAATGGAGCTTCCACTGGTCTATTGGTAAATATGCATTACAATCAAGGTATTGGTGGGGGAACCAACACAGGAATTACTACAGCCAATGATGATAGCGGAAACAATAATAACGGAACCTTAACCAACTTTGCATTAACAGGTGCTACTTCTAACTGGGTTACTCCGGGTGCAGTTACTTCGGGTGTTTCTTGCGCAGCCATTGCTTCTCAGAATTTCCAACTAAACGGAAGTGGCGGACAGGATTGGAATGGTGGTAATTGTTATAAATTGACAACTACTCATCAGTCTGATTTTGGTTCCATGTGGTACAAACAGAAAGTGGATTTAACTCAGGATTTTGATTTAAGTGCTAATTTAAACTTTGGTACAGGCAATAGCCCGGGAGCAGATGGAATTACATTTGCATTTCAGAATGTATGCACCAGTGCAGGTACTGCCGGTCAGGATATAGGAGTGGGAGGAGTTAATCCTTCATTAGTGGTTGAATTTGATACCTATCAAAATGCTGTGTATGGCGACCCTGCAGCTGACCATATAGCAATTCAGAAAAACGGAGATTTGAATCACGGAGGAGCTAATGCATTGGTTGCACCGGTACAAATAGACCCTACGAATGTAAACGTAGAAACAGGATTGGATTATTTAGTACATATTCTCTGGACAGCATCTACTCAAACACTTACTGTTTCTGTAAATGGAAATTTACGCGCTACTTATACAGGTGATATCGTTACACAAATATTTGCCAGCAGTCCTTATGTATATTGGGGCTTTACAGCAGGTACCGGAGGAGAATTTAATAATCAATCGGTTTGTGTTACCACAATGCCGACTAACATAGTATCACTTGTAGCTAATGCTACCATCTGTAATGGAAGTGGCTATCAGGCCAACGTTCCGGGATATACTACTTATAGCTGGACACCAACCACAGGAGTGAGTAATCCTGCAATAGGTAATCCTGTTTTATCTCCATCTTCATCCACTACTTATACATTATCAGTTACAGATGCCTGCGCAAATGTGCAGACACAAACCATTGCAATAACTGTAAATCCTCTGCCAAGTGTAACGGCCGGAGGAACAGCAACGATATGTGCGGGAACCGGAACTTCTTTATCAGCAAATGGTGGAACCACTTATAGCTGGAGCCCTGCGGGAGATTTGGATAATGCAAATATTGCTAACCCAATTGCAACACCATTGACAACTACTACTTATACCGTTACCGGAACAAACAATGGTTGCTCAGCTACAGATATTGTAACCATTACTGTGAATGCAATAGCAGCAACCACCGCCAGTGGAGCAACAACCATTTGTAATGGCAGTACTGCACAATTAAATGCTTCGGGACCTGCTACTTTCAGCTGGGCACCGGCAGGTTCGTTGGATGATGCAAATATTGCTAACCCGGTTGCATCACCCACCACCACCACTACTTATACCGTAACAGGTACTGGAGGAGGTTGCAGCAGTACAGCTACTGTGGTGATAACTGTTAATCCAATTCCATTAATGATTCTTAATTCACCAACCATTTGTGCCGGGAATATGGCTTCCATCATCTGTCTTAGCTCTCCTGCGGGAGGAACTTATACATGGACACCTGCTCTTACTGCAACCAACTCGATAAACTATTATCCAACTGCAACTACTTCCTATACCGTAACTCATACAGTAGGAGGATGTTCCAATACTGCTTCCGGGATGGTAACTGTTAACCCTGTGCCTACTGCATCAGCAGGCACAGCAGCAACTATTTGCCCCGGAGCAACTGTACCATTAATTTCATCAGGAGGAACCACCTATAGCTGGAGTCCTGCCACAGGTTTAAGCAATGCAAACATTGATAACCCTGACGCATCGCCAACAGTAACTACAACTTATACCGTGACAGTGGGAAATAGTTTTTCATGTATCGCTACAGATACTGTTACCATTACTGTAAATGCTGTAAATGCAAGTGCAGGCAGCAATACTTCTATTGTCTGCGGAAATGCTACTACACTTGGAGCTTCAGGAGGCATCACCTATAGCTGGACTCCTGCCACAGGATTAAGTGCTACCAACATTGCTAACCCGTTAGCTAACCCAACCTCTACTACTACTTATACTGTAACAGTTGGAAACGGCAGTTGTACAGCCGATGCAAATGTAACCGTTACTGTTAATCCTGTTCCGGCAAGCGCGGGAACTGATGTATCCATTACCTGCGGAAATTCCACCACATTAAATGCAACTGGCGGAACAACTTATAGCTGGGCACCATCAACAGGATTAAGTGCTACTAATATTGCAAACCCTGTTGCAAACCCCCAGGCAACAACTACTTATACAGTAACAGTTGGCAATGGTTCATGTTCAGGAACAGGAACGGTTACAGTAACTGTGGTAGGATATACTACCACAGCAGGAAGTGATGTAACCATTTGCCAGGGATTAAACACTGCTTTAAACGGAACAGTTACTCCAAGTAATGGTATTTATCAGAATGTGAATACAGGGTATACCTTTAGTTCAAATTTAGGTTCTTATTCTAATTTCACCGGAGGAACCATTATCTTTGATTCAAACAGTCCAACTATGGATGATGCTGTTTCAGGACCAATCACTATACCTTCTTTTACATTTAATAATCAGACATTCACCAGCATCTATATCTCTACTAACGGATTCATCTCTTTTGGTTCAGCGCCATCTGCCACTGAATATTATCCATTATCAAGCAGCGCCTCCTATGCTGGTTGTGTGGCTCCTTTCGGAACGGATATAGGGCCTTACAGTACTTTTAATTCCGATATCAGAACAAACCAGATAGGAAGTGATTTTATTATCCAATGGAAAAACTTCGGAAGATTTGGTTCGTTTGGTATTGTTGATGAGCAAATAAGTTTTGCAATTTATCTGAACACAAGTAACAATAAGATTTCTGTTATTTATTCATCACTTGCATTTACTAGCAGTGCTAATTATTATCCTCAGGTAGGTATCAGAGGAGCAAACAATACCTTTCCAACAAATATCAATAACAGAACTATTCCTTTGCAAGGCGGAATTTGGTTAAACAATACCACCGCAGGTACAAGTAATGGAAACACTTGTGGAATCAATGGTTCACCAAGTGCTACAAATCCAGGAAGTGGAACGGTATTCGTTTGGACACCTGCCACTTTTTTACCTGTTACCTATTCATGGTCGCCATCGGCAGGCTTAAGTAGTTCAACTGTTCTTAACCCTGTGGCTTCTCCTTCAGGCACCACTACATATACTTTAACCGCAAATTACGGAAGCTGTTCTTCTACTTCTTCTGTAGTAGTAACTGTTGATTTATGTAATGGCATAACTGAAAATACTGATGAGGTGAATGTAAATGTATTTCCAAATCCTGCAGGAAATGTATTGAACGTAGGTTTTGAAATGAATACTAATCAAACTGTTCAATTGAACTTAGTGGATATTACAGGCAAATCTGTTTTTGCAAAAACAGTTTCCTTAAAATCCGGATCAAACAAAGAAGTTATCTCTCTTGATGAATATGCTACAGGTTTGTATTTTCTGAAAGTACAAACAGGAACAAGTTCATCAACAAAAAAGATAGTGATTGAACATTAATAATAAAGAAGTAATTTGAAAATGAAAACGCCTCCAGATCATCGGGGGCGTTTTTATTATTTTACAAAGCAGATTAAATTTACTGCTATTCTGTTCTTTCAGAAGTTTCAATCCTGTTGTCCTGGTAATATACTTTCACTTTGTTTACCAGCCCCTGTTTGTTTTCAACGAATTCAATTTTAAAATAGGTATTGTCTTTTCCTTTCATTTTACCAGGAGCCATGGCTTCGAGTTCAAACTTTGGTTTGCCGGTTCGTTGATAAAATAACTTTCCGTTTTCGAAAGTAAATGTTCTGTCACTATAAATTCCGGCATATTTCTTTAACGTTGCAGCATCAAAAGAGATAGGGTTGTTTGCAGCTTTTAATAATTCAAACTGCCAGTTGAGTTCAAATAATTCATCCTCCTCTTTTGTTTTTGAAATAAGATTCTGAAAAATATTCATTTCAGCTGTTTCTAATGCTTTAGCTGCCGGCACCTGGACATCAGGTTTTACGCCTACTTTTTCCCAATTGGTTTTGGTAATGGCATTCACAGCCTTGCCATAAGGAATGTAAATAACAAAACCATTTCCAACAGGTCGTTCAAATGTGTTGTGTGCCCCGCCACCGGTAGTTTCGCCAATAATATCAGCTCGCTTCAGGTTTTTTAAATCATAGGCAAATTCCTCGGCAGCAGAAAATGTTTTGCTGCTGGTTAGAATATATAAAGGCATTTTTGTTAATGATTTTAAAGAAGAGTCGGGTGTGGTCCAGAATTCCGTAGTTGAATTATCCGGCCTGCTATAGGTATCGTTCACATGTATCTTTTTATCAAAAAAATAACTGCATAACATGGTAACGGTTTCGGGAGAGCCTCCGCCATTGTTTCTTAAATCGATGATTAGCGCATTGGCATGAGACACAAATTGCATAGCCGCTTTCATGGTTTCCTTTCCATATATTTTATCTGCCCAGAAATGTTCCAGGTTAATATAACCGATATTCCCGTTGAGTATTTCTACTTTTCTGAATCCGAAATTGGCATTTATATTCCGTTGAGGTGGAGTATCATTTGCCGGACTAACGCTTGCGGCAGTTTCCAGGAGTTGGGCTTCCAATGCTGGATTATATTGTACCGATAAATGACCGTCATGATAAATGGAATACATATCATTTGTAAGCATATCCGAAAAGGCGACAGGGTCAGTTACATAATTATAGGCGCCACCTTTTTCACGCTTTTCAATATAATTGCTCATTTTTATTGCAGTTTCGGGTTCCACATAGTTATCCTTCATTAATTGACTTATGCTCATAAAAATTGCTAACCTTGATTTTGAATCGAGTTGGACAGGAGTTGAATTGTTTTGTGAAAAGGAAAGAATGGACAGAAATAGGAACCCTGCGGAAATAAAATGTTTTATCATCTTTTATATAATGGAAAGGTTGCTAAGCATTAACAATGGGAGCTACTTTACTTCCAATAAGTTCGATGGAATGCATTAGTTTAGAATGTGCCAATCCTGCATTGTCCATTTGAAATGTAAATCGGGAAATGCCCCCCAATGCTTCGCTGTGCCTAAGAATTTTCTCGGCAACTTCTATTGGGCTCCCCACCAATAATGCACCTAATGGGCCATTTTGTGCATCAAATCTTGTCTT
Source organism: Bacteroidota bacterium (assembly GCA_947479085.1). Taxonomy (GTDB): domain Bacteria; phylum Bacteroidota; class Bacteroidia; order 2-12-FULL-35-15; family 2-12-FULL-35-15; genus 2-12-FULL-35-15. Next base: position 12,643 of record CANJYB010000015.1, read on the forward strand.
GCTTACAGGGGGCCAGCCACGTTCTTTACCAATGCGGGTAAAGGTTTCGGCATAGCCCGGGAAATATTCAGCAACAGCCTGTTCAGTAGTGTCTGCCACATAACCAAGTGAATGTAAACCAACTTTCAACTTATCAGGTGCATGCCCTGCCCGTTTTCCGGCTTCCCTGTATAAATCAATTAATGGACGAAAACGATGCGTCTCACCCCCTATAACTGCTACCATTAATGGTAAACCCAAAGTCCCTGCACGGACAAATGATTCCGGAGTGCCGCCAACCCCCAACCAGATAGGAATTGGATTTTGAACCGGGCGGGGATAGATAGCCTGGCTTCGCAATGGTGCACGAAACCTGCCCGCCCAACTCACCACTTCATTATCGCGAATGGTAAGCAGCAAGTTTAGTTTCTCTATAAATACTTCATCGTAATCATTGAGGTTATAACCAAACAAAGGAAAAGCCTCGGTGAAAGAACCCCTCCCTACCACCATTTCTGCTCTGCCTTTTGAAACTAAATCCAAAGTTGCAAAGTTTTGAAATACCCTGACAGGGTCTGCAGCGCTAAGTACACTAACTGCACTGGTAAGAATAATTTTTTTGGTACGGCTGGCTGCAGCAGCAAGTATTACCGTAGGTGCCGAATCCAGAAATTCCTTTCGGTGATGCTCTCCGATTCCAAATACATCCAGTCCTGCTTGGTCTGCATGTTCAATTCGTTCCAGCAATTCCGACATTGCCTGCATGCTATTTACAGCATATAATTTATCTTCACTTAATTTGGCTGCCGCAAAACTATCTATTCCTATTTCCATTGTTTTCTGTATAATTTCTTTGTTGTATTCATTTGCAAATATAGAAGTATCAGGGGTTGTAAATAGCTGTATTCAAATATATTTGAGAAAAGAATGAAGTAATTAATGTTTGGCAAACTTAATATTGGTAACAGGATGAATTTCCCAACAGGTATAGCTGTGCATTCCTTGTTTTCCTCTTGGTTTGCCTTTCAGATGACTGGCATCAAAAAACAACTGGCCGGTAATGGTTACATATTCCTCGTCTGTCATAATTCTTCCTTTAGTAGAGGGTTGTTTGCTATTAAGTATTTTTGTAAGAATAAAGTTTCTTGCTATTGTACATTTTTTTTTAAGAACAGTATCAACAATAAAATCAGGTAACGGAATTTCAACTATAAGGCAGGTATCACCCCACTTGCTGCTGGTTCTTATTTGAATATGGTAATCTCCGTCACGGTGTTTTTTACTGTCATTTTCAAGTGCAATAAGGTGAATATACCCTGTTACCGTCACCAAATCACCTTCTTTTAAACCTTCTTCTTTTTTATCTATACGTCCATTTTCAGGGGTTTCCCTACTGGAATTGATGGGGTTTGGTAAGGACAGCAATTTATTTAAAGATACAGTTTGTTTTTTAGGATGCTCTGCCAATGAAGTTTTTACTTGCCAGCGTTCTACACCTGGGTGAAGGGTTTGAGAGGAAATGGATGAAAATAGAAAGCTAAAAAAGAGAAAAAGAGGTAGAATAAATTTATTTTTCACAAAGGGTATTTATGGTTTAAAATTAATTGTTCAAAGGTAGTGGTAAATAGTTATTTATATTTTTAAAATCAGACAAAAACCGTACCTTATATTTTACGATATTTGCACCCCTAAAAACAATTTAACAATACAGCAATAAAACAATTTAAAAGATGAGCGAAGGAAGACAAATAATATTTTCGATGGTAAATGTGAGTCGTACATTACCTGCCGGAAAAACGATATTAAAGGACATTTATTTATCATTCTATTATGGTGCCAAAATAGGTATTCTCGGGTTGAATGGTTCAGGAAAATCAACACTGATGAAGATAATAGCTGGTGTTGAGAAAAACTACCAAGGCGAAATTCACTTTTCTCCGGGTTATAAAATCGGTATGCTGGAACAGGAACCTAAGCTGGATGAATCTAAAACGGTAATTGAAATAGTTCGAGAAGGAGCACAGGAACATGTTAATATTCTTAAAGAATACGAGGATGTGAACAATAAGTTTGCAGAGGAAATGACTCCCGAAGAGATGGATAAACTGATTAATCGCCAGGCACATTTGCAGGACCTGATTGATCAGTTCGATTTATGGAACCTTGATAACCGGTTGGAGCAAGCGATGGAAGCTTTGCGTTGCCCGGAAAGTGATGCCTCAGTTAAAAACTTGTCCGGTGGAGAACGCAGAAGAGTGGCGCTTTGCCGTTTATTAATTCAGGAACCGGAAATTTTATTACTTGATGAGCCTACCAATCACCTGGATGCGGAAAGTGTAGATTGGCTGGAACAACATTTACAAAACTATAAAGGAACGGTAATAGCTGTAACCCACGACAGGTATTTCCTTGACAACGTGGCCGGCTGGATACTTGAATTGGACAGGGGAGAAGGCATTCCATGGAAAGGTAACTATTCGGACTGGTTGGAACAAAAACAAAAAAGATTAGCGACCGAAGAAAAGACAGAAAGCAAGCGCCAGAAAACATTATTACGCGAGTTGGATTGGGTCAGACAAGGTGCTAAAGGAAGACAAACTAAATCGAAAGCCCGTTTGCAGAACTATGAAAAGATGTTGGGCGAAGACGCAAAATCAAAAGAAGAGAAACTGGAATTGTTTATTCCGAATGGCCCTCGTTTAGGTGCTGAAGTAATTGAAGCAATTGATGTTTCCAAAGCATTTGGAGATAAATTATTATACGAACATTTGAATTTCAAATTACCTCCTGCAGGTATAGTTGGCATTATAGGACCCAATGGTGCCGGTAAAACTACTTTGTTCCGAATGATAATGAATGAAGAAAAACCTGATACAGGTGAATTTAAAGTAGGTAGTACTGTTAAGATAGCTTATGTGGACCAAAGCCATACAGACATTGACCCGGAAAAAACGATTTACGAAGTATTGACGGGAGGACATGAAAACATTATCATTGGAGGACAAACGTTGAACTCAAGAGCCTATGTTTCCAAATTTAATTTTAATGGTAGTGATCAGGGAAAAAAATGTGGAATACTTTCGGGTGGAGAGCGCAATCGTTTGCATCTAGCCTTAACATTAAAAAAGGAAGCGAACGTATTGTTATTAGATGAGCCGACTAACGATTTGGATGTGAATACACTTCGGGCATTGGAAGAAGGGTTGGAAAGCTATGCGGGTTGTGCGGTTATCATTTCCCATGATAGATGGTTTCTGGATAGAGTATGTACTCATATCCTTGCGTTTGAAGGTAATTCCCAGATATATTACTTTGAAGGTGGATATTCAGAATATGAAGAAAACAAAAAGAAACGTCTTGGGAATGTAGAGCCGAAGCGCGTTAGATATAAGAAATTAACGGTTTAATTAAATTAAGAATAATGTTGCTGCTTTGCAAAAGGCAGCACCTTTTTTATAACCATAAATCATAGAAACATTGTTGCAACAAACCTTCATCAAAAAAATCATTTTATTTCTTTTCATTTTTTCTTCCACCTTTATCTTTTCTCAGGATACTTTATCAAAAGCATCTATTATAGATAAACAAACCAAATTGCGAAGTTTAGAACAAAGTCGCTGGGAAAAACTGGTGACCAATAAAGTTTTTTCCCTTTATTTTCATATTTCTTCCATTGGTAGTTCCGATTTTTTTGATGTGAGAATTATCAGAAATGATGGGGAAACATTTAACATCGAAAACGGTCAGCGACTGGTGTTTAAACTTCCGGAAGGAGATTCTCTTTCTTTAATTAATCCGAAGAATGAATACAGTTGCATTGGTTGCGGAGCAGTAACACTTGCTGTTGGAGGGAACAACTCAGGTATTGAAGTATCGTATATGATTTCGAAAGATGAACTGAGTAAACTGGAAGTGAACATGGCAAAGAAAATAATAGTTTATACCACAAAAGAAAAAGTAGAAAGTCTGTTAACAGCAAAAGACAATGAAAAAATTCTGAAAGCAATAATTGCTACACAGGATTTGTGAAATTTTTCTACCAATTTTAATTCACTTTGATTGTTATTTTCTCTCCCAAAAACTTTGGATTAATATGAAAAATATACAAATCGAGAACTGCTTTGAACTTTGCAAAATACTCTCTTATTCTTGTTTTAATTGAAAACTGGTCGGGTACATCCTTTGCATTAAACGCAACTACTTTCATATCATAATAATTTGCAATAAAAACGGCCCGTTGGTTATGAAATTCCTGTGAAATAACAGTTACGTCTTTTATTCCAAATACTTTTAAGCAACGAACCATTGAATCAAGGGTTCGGAAACCAGCATAATCCAATGTTATACAACTATCTGGTACTCCCTGTGCAACCAAGGCATCATGCATATCAGTTGCTTCATCATATTCTTTTTTATGGTTATCTCCACTTACTATAATGTGCTTTATTTTACCTTTTTTATAAAGTAGAACTGCCGCTTCAATGCGGTATTTAAAGAATAGATTATCTCCTCCGTAACGGGAGGTTTTGCTTGCTCCTAATAGAATAGCAACATTATTGGATGGGATTTTATCAGCATCCGAATAAAGTTGCTCGCGGGTATCCTTAATTATCCAGTAATTGCTTCCTGAGATTGCAGTTGCAAGTACTAACAATGCAAGCGTTGTCCACATGGCAATTTTTTTAAATGGAATTTGTTTTAGTTTCCCCGGCATAACTTTTAAATAAAAAAGTCTCCCGAAATATCGGGAGACTTTTATCACTCACCCACTTTGAAAAATTAATTCTTAATAATATTCATTTCTTTTATCAGGTTGCTTGCGCCCCCAAATTTATCAATCATAAATAATACATAACGAACATCCACACAAATGGTACGTTTGTATTTGCTGTCGAAATAAATATCTCCACTCATTGCTTCCCAGTTACCATCAAATGCAAGCCCAACAAGTTCTCCATTTCCATTAATAACCGGACTACCTGAGTTTCCACCTGTTATATCATTGTTGGTAATAAAGGCAACATTAATATCATTGTCCTTATTGGCATATTGCCCGAAATCTTTGTTTTTATATAATTCCTTCAGTTTGGATGGAACATTAAATTCGAAACTTTTCGGGTCGTCTTTTTCCATCACTCCTGTTAACGTGGTATAATATTTATAAGTTACGGCATCCTTAGGAGAATAAGATTGAACATTACCATACGTTAAACGCAAGGTACTGTTTGCATCCGGGTAGAACTTTTTGCTAGGGTCCATTTCCATTAATCCCTTAATATACTTAGTGCTTTGGGCATTATTGATTAATCCGAATGCATCAGCATGTGGTTTAATATTGGTAATGTAATTATCATAAAAGGATTTTACAAAATGGTAAGCAGGGTCGTTTTGTAATTGTTTTAAATCAGGTTTAGCAAGAAATTTATCTACATCTGCTTTATGCACCATAAAACTATTTTTAAAAACATTGGCAGCAAATTTTTCAAATATTTCCTTGGTAGTTTTTGCTTTTTTCTGTTTCAATATTTCTGCCATATAAGCAGGATGCTGGTCGGCAGGGATGTTTTTATAGAACATCTCTGTTAAAGAAGCAAGAATTTTCTGGTCGGAAGCAATGTTAAAGGATTTATAAAATGCATCCTCACCACCTTTCAATGTTCTTATTGCTTTATTTATCTCGGCAGTATCCGGCTTTGGTGCTTTCAGTGCTTTTTCAAGATCCTGAAAACTTAAAGCATAAAAACCAATGGAACTGGCCATTACACATTCTCCAATATAAGTGCGGTGCAATACGTATTTATTATAATCCACATAAGCATTTTCAATGGTTGGTAAAACGGAAGCATATTCAGGTTTTCCCTTGGCCCATTCATTAAATTTCTTTTCGGAATTTTGTTTTTCTTCAAATACTTTCAAACGTTTCAATTGCTCGGTTTGCCCTATGTAATATTTCCAGTAATTAGCAATTTGAGCGTATTTAGAAGAAAGCAATAAACGAACGCTATCGCTTTTATCCATTTCTTCCTTCCAGTCTCTTAAGCGAATATCGCGCAAATCGACAGTGGCTGGGTTAGTTTTTTCAACTGCAGTTTGAATCCCGAATGAAGTTTCGTAACGGTTGGTTCTTCCTGGAAAACCATACACCATAGTATAATCTCCTTCCTGTAAACCTTTGATGGAAATATTCAAAAACTTTTTAGGATGGTATGGCAAATTGTCTTTGGAATATGGTGCTGGCTTATTATCCTTATTAGCATAAATACGAAATACAGAAAAATCTCCTGTGTGGCGCGGCCACATCCAGTTGTCGGTATCTCCGCCAAACTTACCAATGGACTGAGGAGGAGTGGCTACCAGGCGAATGTCTGTAAATTTTTCGAAGACAAATAAATAATAGGCATTGTCTCTGAAAAATGATTTTACGGTCGCATCATAAATGGTCTTGTCGGTTGCCTCTTTTTGAATGGCTTTAAATATCTCTGCTTTCTTTGCTTCTGCATCTTTAACATCTACCCCAACCAATGCTTTGTTAACTCTGTCGGAAACATCTTCCATACGAACAAGGATGGAAGCTGTCATGCCTGGATTATCCTTTTCATCGGCTAATGATTTTGCCCAAAATCCATTATCCAATATATTATCCGAAGCGGTGCTATGCGCAGCAATGGCTCCGTAACCGCAGTGGTGATTGGTAAACAACAAACCCTTGTCGGAAACAATTTCTGAGGTGCAACCACCATTGAACCAAACAATGGCATCTTTCAGACTGGCAGTATTAATGTCGTATAACTGTTCCGGAGTAAGTTTTAAACCTAATCGTTGCATTTCGGCATAGTTGTTTTTTAATAACATGGGCAGCCACATACCTTCGTCTGCTTTTGCGATAGTAAAAGTTAGAAGCTGAAAGGATAATAATAATGGTAAGAGTTTTTTCATTTGTTATAATTTTTATTGATTTATTTTTTTAACGGAAACAAAAATAGTATTCCATAGCATATCTTCTTGGTTTATTTTAGGAATGGTGTTTTTTTACGGATGAATGGTTAATTCTCTCGATATTCTTTATCAAATCTTGTATTTTTGGATAAAGAAATCTGATTTTACCACTTAAAAATTGAAAAAATGGAATAAAAATGGTTTCTTACCCCGTTCCCCAAGATAACATTGGTATAAATAACCCTCGGAATGGTATTGTCTAAAAAGACAAAGGTACACCTGACGTTCGGAATGGTATTGTCTAAAAAGACAAAGGTACACTTGACGTTCGGAATGGCATTGTCTAAAAAGACAAAGGTACACTTGACGTTCGGAATGGCATTGTCTAAAAAGACAAAGGTACACCTGACATTCGGAATGGAATTGTCTAAAAAGACAAAGGTACACTTGACGTTCGGAATGGCATTGTCTAAAAAGACAAAGGTACACCTGACGTTCGGAACGGCATTGTCTAAAAAGACAAAGGTACACCTGACGTTCGGAATGACATTGTCTAAAAAGACAATGGTACTCCTTGCCTTTGGAATGGCATTTCCGAATATAACAATAGTAGAAATAACCTTTGAGAGGAAATTGAATAAAATATTAATGGCATTAATTTCTTCTTTTTGCCTGCTTACAAAAATTCAGATTCCAAAAGAACAGTACTTTTGTTATTAAGGAAAAACCAAAAGGTTCCCAAATGCCGGATTATTTAACTTAAAAAAATATTACTCTGTTAAGTTTGTATTTCAGTATCAAAAAGCAGTTGATTACATTTGTTCCAAATTAAAGCAAAAGCTATTGAAGCATTCCTATTTCTTTTTTTTAGTGTTTTTTTTAAGTAATACGCTTTCTGTTGCGCAATTTCCTCATTGGGATTGGGCAAAAAGCAACGGAATGGCCACTCAACCAAATGGTTTTGCTAATGCCATCACTGTAACTAATAATAACCAGATTTATTGCGTTGGTCAATTTAATAGCCAAACTATTTCTTTCGGTGCCATACTTCTTGCTAACGAAGACAATTATTATAAAAACGATGATATATTTATTGCTTGTTACTCCATTTTAGGAGAAGTACTATGGGCAAAAAGTATGGGTGGAGATGGGGATGATGTAGCAAAAAGTATTGCTGCTGATAAGTCGGGCAATATTTATATTACAGGAAGTTTTACAAGTACAAAAATTGGTTTTGGAAAAGATACCTTATATAATATAGGGCAGGCGGGAACCAATGATGCATTTATAGCCCAATATAGTAGTGCAGGGGAGGAGGTATGGGCAAAGGCTATTGGGGGAAGCCATGATGATAAATCAAATTCTATTTCGGTGGACATTGATAACAATCTATACATCACCGGTAGTTTTTTTAGTGGTAAATTGTTTTTTCAAAAAGGCGATACTGTTAAAAATGCTGACCCTTCGGGAAGTTCTACAGACATATTTTTAGCTAAATATAGTAATGAGGGTGCCTGCGTTTGGACCAAAAGTATTAATGGCAGTTCGTTGGGTTATGATTATGGCTATGCCATTACTACTGATGTGCATAAAAATGTATTTGTAACCGGAGGTAGTTATAGCAATCAGCTACGTTTCGATTCCATAACCATTTCAAATTCTCCTTTTAATAATGGGAAGGAAGATTCCATTAGGTTGGCAAATGCTGTATATAAAATGATTGATGACAAAGGAAATTTAAAAGATACCATCGGAATTAAAGGGTTAAAAAAGGAATCCATTCAATATATTCAGACACTTCCTCCTGAAAAAAGAAAATTTGAAAAGATATTTATTGCCAAATATGCTGAATCAGGGAAATTGCAATGGGCACAAATAGTTGGAGGGAGCGATGATGAAGAGGGGAGCGCAATTGCAACGGATGCGAACGATAATGTATTTATTACCGGGAGATTTCAAAGTTCGAGTATGACCCTGGAAACTATTACCATGGAAAACAAAGGAAGCAATGATATTTTCATTGCAAAATATGATAAAGATGGTAGAACATTATGGGCAAAAAGTGTGGGTGGTATCTCTGACGACAGAGGAAATGCTATTACAGTTGATAATACCGGAAGCATATACATAGCAGGTTGGTTCGGGAGCCCAAAGGCCATTTTTGGAAAAAGTATATTAAATAATTCAGGAGGAAAAGGATATACGGATATGTTTATTGCAAAGTATGATACATTTGGAAATGCTCTGTGGGCAGAAAATGCCAAAGGGAAAGACAGCGAATGGACCAATTGTGTGGCAGTTGATAGACAAGGAAATATTTACCTGGCAGGTGGTTTTGATAGCCCGGAAATGAATTTGGGAAACATTAAACTTACCAATGGAAAAAAGAAGAGTTTTTTTATTTCTAAAATTTATTGGAAATAAAATCAGATAATTCCTAACCCCAGCAGCAAAGCAAAAATAAATAACATTACTGCAACAATATATTGAATGGAAGTGATGGTTATTTTTTTCATCAAGCGGTTACCAATAAACGCACCAGCAAAAGCACACCCGGTGGCAGAAGCCACCAATGAAATATTACCCGAATTAATAAATTGAAGATTGGTATTGGAATAAACAAACAGTCTGGCCACATCCGTAAGGCAGGCTATTACAACACCTGTGGCTATAAAATTTTGAGGAGTTAAATTAGCTTTTATAAGAAACGCGCTCCGCAAAGCTCCCTGGTTACCCGATAAGCCGCCAAAGAATCCACTTAAAAAGCCCCCGAGAGTTAAATACTTTTCGCTTACCTGCCAGTTTTTAAATCGGGGAATAATTTCAAACAAAGCAAATATCATTAATAAAATACCTATGGTTAACTTCATTGGTACAATTTTAAAAGTTTTATCAAAGATGGAATACATGGCTATTACATGCAGGTCGGAGAGCAGATATAATGCATAAGCACCAAAAAATGCGGCAATAACAGAAGGGATTCCAAAATTGAAAATGATTTTTTTGTCGGCTGATTTCCCTAACAGAAACAGTTTGAAAATGTTATTCAGGAAATGTACAATGGCAGTTAAGGAAATGGCTATTTCGATGGGAAAAAAAATACCAAATACGGGAACAAGTAAGGTGCCTAATCCAAATCCGGAAAATAAGGTAAGCCCTGAACCGGCAAAAGCAACTAAACAAATGATAAGGTATTCCATTATATAATATGAAGGATTACTTTGTTATGCTGGCAATGGCAGGTGGTTTTATTTTTCTGAAAATTCTTTTTCAAATTCTCCAATGTTCTGAAAAAAGTGTTTGTTCTTTTTTAACCATTCCAAATCCTTATCCCACCATTTTAACTTTAAAAGAAAATCTATTTGTTCTTCCTTAAATCTATACTTAATTATTTTTGCGGGAACACCTCCTACTATGCTATAAGGCTCAACATCTTTAGTAACCATAGCTCCGGAGCCAATGATGGCACCATCGCCTATTTTTATTCCATATTTAATAGTGGCATTATTTCCAATCCATACATCGTTACCTATTTCCGTATGAGGAAATTCATCAAATAAATTTTTCTCCACAATAACTAAACCTCCTGCCTGACCAAGGGTAGAATAAAATAAAGGATGTGTGGAAACGTATCCTTCTGAAGGATGAGCTCCCATGCCTGCACTTACGTTTGGCCCGATACAGGTAAACTTGCCCACTTTGGTATTGTATATTTGCGAATTGCGCGCCACGTAACTAAAGTCGCCTAACTCTGAATTACGCAAACGGGCAAATTTGTAAACAGTATTGTAGTTATTAAATTTACAATCTTTTACTTCCGCCATGTATTCCAGGTGAAGGTGTTGTTTACTGTATTTAGCTTCCAGTTTCCATTTGGTGAAAAGCCATTTGAGCCAGTAAGTAGTGGGAGTTGAAAATAATGCTGTCATTCTTATTTAATTTTTTTCCGTTCAAAGGCATCTACAAAAGATACTTCACTTGCATTGTAAATTTTTGCTTTACAATGTTGGGCATATTTATTAATAACTTCATAACCATAAAATATTTTACTGAAAGTAATTAGTATTTCATGCATCGTGAAGGTTTCTTTTAAATGTATTCCTTTATAAAACGGTCGGTAATTAATTTTTTCTTTTCCATCATAAAAGTGAGTGTCTTTAAAGCAAAGCACATTTTCATCAGTAACAAATAAATTTTCGTGCCAGCCATGGTCAGCACCAAATAAATAAATTTCTTTGAACCCGATATTTATAGAAAGAAATAAGGAGGCTACCAACACATTTTGTGACTGAGGCATGGCCAGATTCTTTGCATACAACCAATACCCGATACCTTCAAATCCTTTGTAAACGGTATAATTAAAATAAGATATTTTAATATTTGCATTGTGCTTACCAAGTTCCCTGAAATTCTGGGATTTTTTTGCTTCATGAGGAACAAGCAAATACAATGTCCAGGTGGTTTTAGTTTTTAAAGATTCAATAGTATTGGTAACTACTTCACTATCCCCATACCAAAAGCCTGGATCGAGGATAACATAATAAGATGGTTTTAAGGATGTATATTCAGGAGTAATTGAAAAGCTGTTAACGCACACCAAGGAATGTTTTGTGAAGAAATCAGGATAACTTTCCAATGATGTTTTTAAAGAAGGTCCGTTCCCTAATACAATGCAGGTTGAAGACGGTGCCTTAGGGATGGTTTTGCCACTTTTTGATTTAATCATTACTTTTCCCATCGATGCAATTGTTTGAATGCATTGACTTAAAAATAAAGAAAGACCTTTAATTGTTTTTTCTGCTGACATTGGAAGGCAAATGTAAATAAAATAATGGTTTTGGAAGTTGAACGTATGCGTGTTAAAAATTCTTAATATTGTAAACTTAAATACAAGGACAATTATGAATGGTTTTGAACGTATAACCAAAAAGATATTACAGAATTTCGGAATACTTATCCGTAAATACAATCCGGCTACAAGTGAAGACCTGAGGCGTATTAAGCTGTTGCAGCATTATAACATTGACCTCGTTTTTGATATTGGAGCCAATAAAGGTCAATATGCCAAAGGCATTATGGATGCAGGATATAAAGATAAGATAGTTTCTTTCGAACCATTATCAGCTGTTCATGCAGTTATTGATTCCGAAAGCCGTAAATATGGTAACTGGACTGTGGCTCCAAGATGTGCAATAGGTGCAAGAAAAGAAGAAATTGAGATTAATATTTCAGCAAATTCAGTAAGCAGTACTTTATTGAATATGCTTGATTCCCACATAGAAGGCGCTCCCGAATCAAAAATCATTGGAAAGGAAAAGGTGCAGGTGTTTCCATTAGATGAAATCAGTGAACAATATACAAGGAATTCTAAAAACATTTTCCTTAAAATAGATGTGCAGGGTTTTGAGCAGGAAGTACTGAAGGGAGCACAAAAGATGATTGAGCGTGCAAAAGGAATTGAAATGGAAATCTCATTGGTTCCTTTGTATGAAAATCAAAATTGGTTATTGCCGCAAATATTAGAGTTTATGCAGCAAAAGGGATTTCAATTAACAAGTATAGTCCCTGCTTTTACCGACCATAAAACGGGAAAAGTACTGCAATGTAATGGCATCTTTTTTAGAAATTAAATGCAATTCAATCCCAAAATAAGTATCGTTACTGTAGTTTATAATGCTAAACCGTTTATTGAACGAACGATTAAAAGTGTTATTGCTCAAAGCTACCTCAATATTGAATACATTATTATAGATGGAGGTTCGGATGACGGAACACTTGAAATGGCTGAAAAGTATGAGTCTAAGATAGCATTGATTCATTCGGGAAAAGATAACGGGATTTACGATGCTATGAATAAAGGTCTGAAGGACGCAACCGGAGATTACATCCTGTTTTTAAACGCAGGAGATGAGTTGTATGATGATAATACTATTTCCAATGTTTTTAAAACTTTTATAGATGCTGATGTGTATTACGGAAACACTTCAGTTACTAATCAATCTGGCCATGTTTTAGGTGACAGACGATTAACTCCTCCACAAGTACTTAACTGGAAAAGCCTGAAATATGGTATGTGTGTCTCGCATCAATCTTTTATTGCAAGAAGATTACTGTGTGATTTTTATAATACCAATTATACAGTTTCTGCAGATATTGATTGGGTAATAAATGTGTTGAAGCAGGCCGATAAAGTTGCAAATACAGGAATCTACATTTCAAAGTTCTTGGAAGCAGGCACCTCTCAAAGAAATAAGCGGGTTGCCCTATGGGACCGTTTTAAAATAATGATAAAGCATTATGGATTCTTTCAAACGATATGGAATCATATTTATATTTTATTTCGATTCCCATTTCATAAAGTGACAAAGAAATCAATGACCTGATTGTAATAAACGTTTTGTGACTTTTGCATTAACGAGAAATAAATACTGTGAGTACAATAAAAAAACAAGGAATAAGAAATACCCTCATTACCTATATAGGTGTGGTTATCGGTTTTGTTAGCTTGTTGTTTATTCAACCAAATTTATTGAAGCCGGAAGAACTCGGTTTAACTAAAATATTTATAGCTGCCGCCAGTTTAATTGCCACTGTTTTACCTTTAGGTGTTAGCAGTGTTACTACCAAATTCTTTCCCTATTTCCGTAACGAAGAAAAGAGGCATCATGGTTATTTCGGCTTTATGTTACTCTTTCCTCTTGTTGGGGCTGTTATTTGCGGAATCCTTGTATATGTGTTCAAAGATTTAATTGTTGCTGAATATATTAATCAATCATATTTATTTACTCAATATTTCGATTTGCTTTTACCTTTTGCAATCATTATTGCTTTAAACATTACTTTGAACGCCTATTGTTCCTCCCTTTTTAAGACCACCATAATTAGTTTTCTCGAAGGAATTGTAGCAAGGATACTGTTTATTGTAATAATCGTTTTCTATTATTTTCATTGGATTGATTTATCCCAGATGATGTATTTGTTTGTCAGTATTTATTTATTCCAATCGTTTATTATGGTTGTCTATATATATTCTGTCGATAAACCATCCTTTAAAATCAATACTTCCATTTTAAAATCAGTAGGAGTAAATAAGCTAATTACATTCGGATTGCTTTTAACTCTTACAAACTTTTCTTCCATTGGCTTAAAACACCTTGATTCTATAATGATAGGAAAATACATGAGTCTTGATTATGTGGGAATATTTGCACTTTCGGCTTTTATCGGATTGGTGATAGAAATACCTCTTTCTTCTTTAGAAAGAATAACTCATCCTAAAATAGCACAGGCATGGTCTGTTAAAGATGTAGAAAGTATTAAGCAAATATATTTTCAATCCGTAAAATACCTGATGTTGATTGGAGGAATTCTGTTGGTAGGAATTATTGCCAATATCAATGATTTGTTATCACTCTTACCCGCTCCTTATCATCAGGGAGCTACTGTTGCAGTTATAGCCTGTGTAGGAGCATTTTTAAATGTTTCAACCGGTGTGAATACTTCCATTCTTTTTTCTTCGGAAAAATATATTTACGGAACCTTTTTATTATTTCTCCTTCTGATAATGGCAGTTACTTTAAATATTATTTTAATTCCTCTTTATGGTATTACAGGGGCGGCATTGGCAACAGTTATTTCCTCGGTTATATACAATGGAATAAAGTATTTCATTATTCTGAAAAACTTTAAAATGCAACCATATAACTTATCAAGTATTAAAATACTATTGGTTATTTTACTTTCTTTTGCCGTTTCTTTAATTATCCCTTCTTTTTCTAATGCTATCATTTCCATTCTTATCAAATCATTTATTATTACGCTGATATATGGAGTATCGGTATATGTTTTAAATATTATTCCTGAATATCATAAGTATTTACGGTGGAAGAAATAAAGCCCAAAAGGAGTGAAATCAATAAAATATTCATTCGTTTTCTTTTTCATTCTCCTGTTTTCCTTTTCTGTAAGTGGTCAAACCGGGAAAAGAGGGAATTATTTTGTTACTCTCAATTCTGAATTGCAAACTGAACTTGACAGCCTGATGAGAATTTGGAACTCCTATTACATGCTTGGGCAATTGAATATTTCTATTGAATATTATGATAAAGCGATAAAACTCAACCCCAATTTCGCGAAAGCTTTTTATAACCGAGGAAATTCCAATTTTGATTTAGGGTTAAATAAGGAAGCCTGTCTGGATTGGATGAAAGCAGCACAACTCGGGTATGAATCCGCAGAGGATATGATGATACAGAATTGTAAATAGGGTATCGAAAAAATCTCTATTTTTGCATTCCTCATAACAAAAAAATAAAATACAATGTTTGATAATTTATCCGAAAAGCTCGAAAGGGCATTTAAAGTTTTAAAAGGACAAGGAAGAATAACCGAAATAAATGTTTCGGAAACGGTAAAGGAAATCCGTAAAGCATTGCTGGATGCCGATGTAAACTATAAAGTAGCAAAACAATTTACTGATACGGTTAAGGAAAAAGCATTGGGGCAGAACGTGCTTACTTCGGTGAGCCCCGGTCAATTGCTTACCAAGATAATGCACGATGAGTTAGCAGCCTTGATGGGTGGCGAAACAAAGGATATTAAACTTGGAGGTAACCCGACAGTAATATTAATGAGTGGTTTGCAAGGGTCCGGTAAAACTACCTTTTCCGGTAAGTTAGCTAATCATTTAAAAAACAAACGTGGCAAAAAACCTTTGCTGGTTGCCTGCGATATTTATCGTCCTGCGGCTATTGACCAGTTACAGGTACTTGGTAGCCAGATAGGAGTGGATGTATATGCTGACAAAGACAACAAAGATGCAGTATCTATTGCTTTGGCAGGTATTAAACATGCTAAGGAAAGTGGTAATTCAATAGTAATCATAGATACTGCCGGTCGTTTGGCGGTGGATGAAGAGATGATGAAGGAAATAGCTGCAGTTAAAAATGCAGTGAACCCTGATGAGATATTATTTGTGGTAGATGCCATGACAGGACAAGATGCCGTGAATACAGCAAAAGCATTCAACGACAGGCTTGACTTTACCGGTGTGGTACTTACCAAACTGGATGGAGATACAAGAGGCGGTGCTGCCTTATCTATTCTTACCGTGGTTAGCAAACCCATTAAGTTTGTGGGTACCGGTGAGAAAATGGAGGAGATGGATGTGTTTCACCCGAGCAGAATGGCTGATCGTATATTGGGCATGGGAGATGTGGTTTCATTGGTGGAGCGTGCCCAGCAGAATTTTGACGAGGAAGAACATAAACGTATTGCAAAGAAAGTTGCGAAGAACCAGTTTGGTTATGACGATTTCCTTTCCCAGATTAAACAGTTGAAAAAGATGGGTAATATGAAGGATTTGGTTAGCATGATTCCCGGTGCAAGCAAGGCAATGAAGGATGTGGAAGTTAAAGATGATGCGTTTAAAAACATTGAGGCAATTATTGGTTCCATGACTCCTGCTGAAAGAATTACTCCATCCTTATTGACAGGAAAAAGAAAAGACAGGATAGCAAAAGGAAGCGGAACAAATTTGCAGGAAGTAAATGCCCTTATTAAACAGTTTGAACAGATGCAAAAGATGATGAAGATGATGGGCAACAAACATGAAATGGCAAAGATGATGAAGCAAATGCAAGGTATGCCGGGTATGCCCGGAATGCCAAGAAGGTAGTTTTCATTTATAGATTCGATAATTAATTAAATGAAAGGTTCTACCTTTTTAAAAGGTAGAACCTTTTTTATTACAAAGTGACAATGACAATAATTGACGGAAAGAAAATATCAACTGATATACAGGATGAAATTGCGATAGAGGTTAAAGCCATTGCTGAAGCGAAAGGAAAGATACCTCATCTTGCCGCAGTGTTGGTTGGAAATGATGGCGCTTCCGAAACTTATGTGGCAGCAAAGGTGAAGGCATGTGAGCGCGTAGGTTTTAAATCTACATTGGTGAGAATGCCCACAATAACTAAAGAGTCGGAACTTCTCTTTAAACTAAAAGAATTAAATAATGATGAAGATATAGACGGATACATTGTCCAGTCTCCATTGCCAAAACACATTGATGAATATAAAATAATTGAGGCCATTGCTCCTGAAAAGGATGTGGACGGTTTTCATCCTCAGTCGGTGGGGCGAATGGCATTAAATCTCCCTACTTATTTGCCTGCTACTCCTTTCGGAATTGTTCAATTGCTTGAACGATATAAAATAGAAACCTCAGGAAAACATTGTGTAGTGCTTGGCAGAAGCCATATTGTAGGTTCGCCAATGAGCATTTTGATGGCAAGAAACGCAGCACCGGGTAATTGTACTGTTACCTTATGCCATAGCAGAACGTTGAATCTAAAAGAATTTACGCTGAAAGCGGATATATTAATTGTGGCTTTAGGCAAAACCGAATTTGTAACAGCGGATATGGTAAAGGATGGTGTGGTGGTTATAGATGTTGGGATTACAAGAGTTCCTTCTACAGAAACCAAATCAGGATTCAAATTATTGGGGGATGTAAAATACGATGAAGTAGCTGCTAAAGCTTCTTTTATTACGCCAGTCCCTGGCGGAGTTGGGCCAATGACAATTGCTTCTTTGTTGCTAAATACTTTGAAAGCGAGCAGGAGGGAAGTTTATAAAACTAATTATGAATTATGAGTTATGAATTATAAGTTTACTTACTCAATTCATAACTCATAATTTATAACTCATAATTACTTAAACATCTCCGAAACCACCAAATCTTTACTTCCTGCTGTATATTTATAAAAACCTTCTCCAGATTTTGCCCCTAAATAACCGGCAGTTACCATATTTACCAATAACGGGCAGGGTGCATATTTAGGATTTCCATATCCATCCTTCAATACTTTCAAAATAGATAAACATACATCCAATCCAATAAAATCAGCTAATTGCAATGGCCCCATAGGATGCGCCATTCCCAGTTTCATTACGGTATCTATTTCCATTACACCGGCAGTACCTTCGTGAAGGGTAATGATGGCTTCATTTATCATTGGCATTAAAATTTTATTGGCCACAAACCCCGGATAGTCGTTTACCTCCACCGGTATTTTGTTCAGTTTTTTAGAAGTTTCCATTATCAGGCTGGTCACTTCGTCAGATGTGGAATACCCGCGAATAACCTCTACCAGTTTCATCACCGGAACAGGATTCATAAAGTGCATGCCTATTACTTTATCAGCCCGTTTGGTTACTGCTCCTATTTTAGTAATGGAAATGGAAGAAGTATTACTTGCCAAAATGGTATGTGGAGGACAAACTTTCTCCAACTCCCGGAAAATATTCAACTTGATTTCTACATTTTCAGTGGCGGCTTCTACCACTAAATCCGCATTTTTTACCCCTTCTGCCATAGCAGTATAAGTGGTAATATTTTTTAACGTATTTGCCTTATCGGCTTCGGTTATGGTGCCTTTGGCTACAATC
Source organism: Bacteroidota bacterium (assembly GCA_947479085.1). Classification (GTDB taxonomy): domain Bacteria; phylum Bacteroidota; class Bacteroidia; order 2-12-FULL-35-15; family 2-12-FULL-35-15; genus 2-12-FULL-35-15. Next base: position 31,009 of record CANJYB010000015.1, read on the forward strand.
CTGTCCAGGTTTTTAGCAATGGTTGCCATTGCTTTTTCCAATGCCGGCTGACTGATGTCAATTAATGCTACATTATAACCTTGTTGTGCAAATGTATGAGCTATTCCATTGCCCATCGTTCCCGAACCTATAACTGCTATGTTTTTCATTTTCTAAATTATTTAATATTTAATTGTTAATTTTTTCCACATTACACCTCCGAACCTTCGGAGGTATATAAATAATACTCTTTACATACCTCCGAATGCTCGGAGGTACCTAACTAAGACTCTTTACACACCTCCGAATGTCCGGAGGTATGCCAGTAAGACTCTTTATACACCTCCGAAAGTTCTGAGGTATATCTTGAAGACTCTTTACACACCTCCGAAAGTTCGGTGGTATACAAGTAAGACTCTTTACACACCTCCGAAGGTTAGATGCTATATAAATAGTTTTTTTTATTGAAAATAAGAAAAAGAACGAAAGTTACTTTGTAATTATTTTATGCTAATAACCAATGACTAATGACCAACAAACTACTTCCCTCTTCCCTGAATAACAATCAAACAGGTATAAATCAAAATCTTTAAATCTACTCCAAACGACATGTTTTCAATATAAATGATGTCATATTTCAATCGGGCTATCATTTCATCTACGTTTTCGGCATAGCCGTACTTTACCTGTCCCCAGGAAGTAATTCCGGGGCGAACTTTATGCAAATGTTTGTAGTGTGGCGCTTTTACCACTATCTGGTCAATAAAAAACTGGCGTTCAGGTCGGGGACCCACTATGCTCATATCGCCAATTAATACATTATAAAACTGAGGAAATTCATCTAACCGAACCTTTCTTAAAAACAAGCCAAGAGGGGTAATTCTTGGGTCGTTTTTGCTCGATAATGCCGGTCCTGCCTTTTCGGCATCTATATACATGGACCGAAATTTATGAATATAAAAAGGCATTCCATGCCAGCCTATCCTTTCGTGGCTATAAAATACAGGACCTTTTGAAGTAAGCTTCACCGCTATTGCCAGTATAACATACACCCAACTGAATACGATAAGGACAAATAATGAAACCACCACATCGAACAAACGTTTTACCGATTGTTCCCACATTGGCATTATTTCACGGGAAATAACAATCAGCGGAGCGCCAAAAATGGAAGTCATTTTTACAGAACCAGAAAGAATATCGTACATATCCGGAATTACTTTTATTATCACTCCTTGGTAATCCAGTTCGTTTACTATTTTATTGATATTGTCGTGTTCCGAAGATTCAATGGCTATGATTACTTCTTCAATGTTCTCTTCTTTAATTATTCTTTTCAAATCAGATAATTCGCCAAGATGTTTGATGTGTTTTATTAATTCGGAAGAAAATCCGTTTTTGTTATCAATATGAATAAACCCTACAAACTTATTGCCAGAAGACTTTTCCTGGCTTTCCATTTCGTTATATAGCTTCAATGCGTTTTCATTACTTCCAACAAGGAGGGTATTGAAACCAATCACCCGGTTATGAATACGGTAATTGGTAATACTTGATAAAATAAAACGAAGGCTGGCTGTGAGTCCGAAATGCAAGCCAAGCAATACTAAAATGCTTTGGTAATAATTACGGTAAGATACCACTTCATCATCCAATAAAAGTGTAAAGAAAATAATCAACACTCCAATTATGGAAAATAAAAGGGTTTGCCCTACTTCCTTTAAACGAGATTTGCGGTAAATATGCTTGTAGACCCCTGTTAGGTAATAAATCAATATCCAGAAGGCCGGAATAAACAATAATCCCCAATAAAAGCGTTCATCAAAAGTAACAGGTATAGGCTTATGAAACTTTTCCGGTTCAATGTATATTTTCCTGTAAATGTAAAATAAAGTCCATGCAGAAGCCGCAGAAAACAAATCGGCAAAAAGATATTTAATAACTTGGAGTGTTTTATTCATGGTGGGTTATTGAACAATTTTTATATTGTCCAGAGCGAGTCCTACGCTATCGAAACCGCTGTTGTTTTTAATTTGAAAATTAATAAAAAATCTGGTAGCACTTGACTGAGCATATAATTGCGCGATGGCAGGGGTTAAAAATAAATAAGCTTTTTTCCAGGTTTCGCTTGGATTAAAAGATAATGCTTCAGCGGTATTGTAATTAGGATACCCCTTTAAATAAACCATAAAACTCTGATTGCATTTATAATTAAATTCTAAAAAAACAGGTAAGCTGTTTTTATTTAATAAAAAACTATCAATTGTTTTACATTCAAATATAGTATTATTAGAATGCAAAACTCCTCCTGCAGAATGATTCCCTTCAAATACATTTGATGAAGGTGAGTCGAACAAAGCCAAAGGAACTTCTGATGTATGTGCATTAGCGATTATTTTAATCCCTAAATTTTCAAAGTCTTCAATCATTGGAAAATGAGAAGTACTCGTCATAAAACTTAAGTAAGTAACGGTAGCGTTCGTTATATTTATAGTTGTTCCGGGTTGAAGAGATACCGACTGCTGGTAATCTGTATAAAACGGGTAAGGGGCACGGGTAGCTGCTATTCCATTTATTTTAATACCGGTTCTTATTCTCAATGCATGGTTTCCTTCCGAAATAACAGGAACAGTGCATGGCATTTCGAAACAACCGATTAACTGATCATCAATGTAAATCCAGGCATCAGAAATTTTAGAAGAATTTGTACCTTGTCCGGTAGCGGTTGTATCAGCACCTTTTACCTTTATATTATCAACATGAATATAAGCAGGAACAGGCTCGGCAGGGTTATAAATATTGCAGGAGCCTAAAATAGAAAGCACAAGAAGGGAAAGAAACAATAACTTAGTTTTCATTTATGTTTACGTAGTTTCAATTGGAGTAAATTCACCACTGGTAGCAGTCACTTTCATCTTTTCAATAATTTTATAAGCAACATCCAGTGCCTTGTAACCATCATCAGCACTTACTATAGGCGTAGTATTGTTGGTAATACTTTCAGCAAACATCTCCAGCTCCATCTTAATGGCATTGGTAGGTTCGGTTTTAGGGTTTTCAAAATAAATCTGTTTAGAACCTTTACCGTTTCCCAAATCTATTGTTACAGCCAAAGGGTCAGCTTCTCCTTCTATGTTTTTTAATCGTATCACATCCACTTTTTTATCCAGAAAATCAACGGATATATAAGCATCCTTCTGGAAAAAGCGGGATTTACGCATGTTTTTCATGGAAATACGCGAAGCAGTAAGGTTAGCAACACAACCATTATCAAATTCAATTCTAGCATTTGCAATATCAGGCGAATCGCTTACTACCGCCACACCACTGGCACTGATGCGTTTTATATTTGATTTAACTACACTCAAAATAACATCAATATCATGAATCATCAAATCCAGCACCACCGAAACATCTGTTCCTCTTGGGTTAAATTGAGCCAATCGATGAGTTTCAATAAACATAGGACCTGAACAATAATCCCTTGCAGCAAGGAAAGCAGGATTAAACCTTTCCACATGCCCTACCTGTACCTTTACATTTGCCTCCTTTGATAACCCGATTAAGCTTTTGGCTTCATCTATAGTTGTAGTTATTGGCTTTTCAATGAATACATGTTTTGAATGGCGAATGGCTTTGGAGGCACATTCGTAATGCGCAAGTGTAGGAGTTACAATATCCACTGCATCTACCTCAGCCAGCAGGCTTTCCAATGTTTCAAATCGTTTTACATTAAATTCCTTTTCTACCAGTGCAGCAGCATCCGGGCTGGCATCATAAAATCCAACTAATTCATACTTATCAATTTCCTTTAACAGTTTAATATGTATTTTGCCTAAATGCCCCGCACCAATTACTCCTATTTTTATCATAGATGAATTAATTTTGGTACAAAAATAGTTTTTTCCACAATCTATTCTTCATAAATACATTTAATTATTAAAGATAGTTATGTTAATTTCGTTGCCGAAAAATAACCATGATAACTGATTCATACAGACATAAAGGATTACGCAGGCAACTGGCATTGCATTTAAAAACCAAAGGCATTGATAATGCGGATGTATTAAAAGCCATTGAAACCGTTCCAAGACATTTGTTTCTGGACAACGCTTTCATAGAGAGAGCATACGAGGACATTGCCTTTCCCATTGGTGCAGGGCAAACCATCTCAAGACCCCATACTGTTGCTTTTCAAACTCAGTTATTAAAATTAAAAAGAGGAGAAAAGGTGCTGGAAATAGGTACAGGGTGTGGTTATCAGACTTCAGTATTGCTCGAAATGGGAGTAAAAGTTTATACCATCGAAAGGCAACTGGAATTGTATAATAAAACAATTAAGTTTTTACCTTCCATTGGTTACAGTGCTAAATTTATTTATGGTGATGGATATAAGGGAATGCCTGCATTTGCTCCGTTTGATAAAATAATCATTACTGCGGGAGCCCCTGTTATACCTAATGATTTATTAAACCAGCTAAAAGTTGGAGGATTAATGGTTATTCCAGTTGGCGATAAAGTACAAACCATGACTTTACTCGAAAAAAAATCGGAAAAACATTTTGAAAAAACCGAGTTCGGAGAATTTAAATTTGTACCTTTGTTGGAGCGAAAAGAGTGGGGAGATTAATTAAATACCATCTTTTTAATAAAAATGAAAGCAAACAACCCGAAAAACAAAAATCAAACACAAACGGATGTCTCATTAGCTCCCGAAGAAGTGGCTGTTGCAGGAAAACAAATTATTTTATACAATGACGATTTTAATACTTTCGATCATGTAATAGAATGCCTTGTTAAGATATGCAAACATGATACTTTACAAGCCGAGCAATGTGCTTACATTGTTCATTATAATGGAAAATGTTCTGTTAAAAATGGTTCTTACAAAGAATTGGAGCCCATGTGCACTGCGCTGTTGGAGAAAGGACTGAATGCTGAAATAGAATAAATAGATTTGAGATAAGAGAAATCATATCTCAAATTTTATTTCCCACATCAAATTAAAACTAATTAATGAAAATCGGAATAGTATGTTATCCCACTTTTGGTGGAAGTGGAGTAGTGGCCACCGAATTAGGAACAGCATTGGCGGCTAAAGGACATCAGGTGCACTTTATTTCATATAGTCAACCGGTGCGATTAGACTTTTTTTCAGGCAATTTATTTTATCATGAAGTTTCTGTTTCCGATTATCCTTTGTTTGATTATCAACCTTACGAACTCGTACTTTCAAGTAAGTTGGTAGATGTAGTAAAATACGAAAAGCTCGATTTGCTGCATGTTCATTATGCTATACCTCATGCTTCTGCGGCTTATATGGCCAAACAGATATTAGCTTCACAGGGAATTAATATTCCATTTATTACCACACTTCATGGTACAGATATAACACTTGTGGGAAAAGACCCCTCATTTGAACCCGTTATTACATTTGCCATTAACCAAAGTGATGCTGTAACTGCTGTTTCGCAAAGTCTCAAGGACGATACATATATTAATTTTCCTAATGTAAAAAAGGAAATTCACGTAATTCCTAATTTTATTTGCCTGGATGATTACAAAATAGAAAACAGGCATTGTGAAAAGAAAATGTACGCACCCAATGGTGAAAGAATACTTATTCATGTAAGTAATTTCAGAAAAGTGAAACGGGTGGAAGATGTATTGCATGTATTTGATAAAGTTAGAAAGGAAATTCCGGCAAAACTCATTTTGGTTGGTGATGGTCCTGAACGGGCAAATATCGAAAAGCTTTGCAGAGAGTTAGATACTTGTAAGGACATAAAATCTTTAGGAAAAATCGTAAATCCGGAACAAATACTTTCCATTGCAGATTTATTTCTGCTCACTTCCGAAACAGAAAGTTTTGGTTTGGCAGCACTTGAAGCAATGGCAAGTAAGGTGCCTGTTATTTCTTCTAATTCCGGGGGGATTCCGGAAGTCAATATCAATGGCTATTCAGGTTATATGAGTAATGTGGGCGATGTGGATGACATGGCTAAAAACGCTTTGCATATTTTAAAAGACGATGCAACCCTTGCTACTTTTAAAATGAATGCTTATGAACAGGCCCAAAAGTTTGACATTACCAAAATCCTCCCGATGTATGAAAATCTATATAATACGGTTTTAGGGAAATAATTTATCTTTTGTTTCTGATTAATCAAAATGGGCTGTAAATCGATTTACAGCCCATTTTGATTAATACTTTTACATTTTCAACTATTTTTTAGCCATTATTAATGTATTTTACCATAAATAAAATAAACTACCCACCCGCTTTTTTTGCTTTATAATTTGCATCAGCCAAAAGTTTCAACACTTTGTCTCTATGGTCGCCCTGAAGTAAAATTTCTTCATTTTTTACACTTCCTCCCACCCCACATTTTTGTTTCAAGGTTTTTCCAAGCGATTCCAAATCATCTTCGTTACCAATAAAACCATGTATTCGGGTTACCATTTTTCCTCCACCCAATCTATCCAGGTATATTTTCAGGTTTTGTTGCTGAGGTGGCAATGAGTCAGCAGGACTTTGTTTTTCTGGTTCAAAATGAAAATCTTTATTGGTGGAATACACCATGCCGCCTGGTTTGTTTTTTTTTGACATAAAAAGAAGTTTAAGATTTAAAAACTAATAAATACACTTTAAAGGACTAATTAACCTACAATTACTCTCAAAGAAGCCGGATTCACTTTTACCAAAATAGTGTTCCCTATTTCAATTGGTTCTCCGTCAACATGACCTTTTAAATCGGGTTGTTTTACAGTAATTTCTTTCACGCTCATCATTTCAAGATACTTTGTTTTATTTAAGGTTTTATTAAATAAACGGTAGCCGATTGAGGGCACATTCCACCAACGGAATTCCTTTAGAATGGAAATTTTAAACTCACCATCAGTAGCATGAGCCGTGGGAGCAATAAATGCATTATTCCCCCATTGAGAACCGTTTGCAAAGCTGATTAAAAAAGCTTTTTTCTTTAATGATTTTCCATCCATTATCAATTCATATTCTTGCGCTTCATATTTTTTAAACTCCCTGAAAACTATTTTAATATAGGACCAAAACCCTCTTTTACCATATTTTGCAAATTCCCATCCTATGTGAGCATCAAAACCAATTCCAGCAACATTTACAAAAGTTTCTTCATTAAAATGAACGGTATCAATAGAGATTTCTTTTCCTGTGTTAATCATTAGTATGGCTTTTACCATATCAAGCGGAACATTTAAGTGCCTTGCTAATCCGTTGCCTGATCCACTTGGCAAAATGGCCAAGGCCGTTTTCGTTCCTATCAACCCTTTTGCAACTTCATTAACAGAACCATCCCCACCTACCGCAACCGCAATATTAAATTTTTCATCTGCAGCTTGTCTTGCCAAAACAGTAGCATGTTTTGGAGCATCCGTATAAACTATTTTATATTCAAATATGGAAAGATTAAGGTGAAGGTCAACAAGTTTCTCCACGACTTTTTGTTTCCCAACTCCTGAAATAGGATTAACTATAAAACATATTTTCTTTTTCACTGGTCTGTTATTTATTTGAGATTTTTATTTTTATAAAATCTTTTTCTATTTCATTTTGTTATTAATCAAACACTGCTGATAGGTCTGAATTATTGCTTTGGCCTTTGTTTCCAATTGTTTTGTGATGGCAGATTTTTTAACACTTAAGTCTGTTTTAAACAAACTATCCTGCATATAATCATACATATCAATGGTTTTATCTCCGTCAAACAAGAGTGAATAATCATTTTGAATAAACTGATATACATCACTATTCATGTTTAATGCAAAATGGTCAGCAGTAGAATCAAATACTGATGTTCCAAATGCAAAATAGGGTTCAGGATAATTAAGGTAATCCAGTATTGTTGGCATTATATCAATATGTTGCGTTGTTGTAGAGTCATATTTTTTGAGATTTGAATTGGGCATAAAATATATAATGGGAATAGAATAGCTCCCGATTCGGTTCATATAATAAGGGTCTTCCGAAATGCCCGTATGATCAGCAGAGAGAACGAACAATGTATTATTATACCAAGGCATTTTTTTAGCCGTTTCAAAAAATCTTTGTAAAGCAAAATCAGTATAACTTATACTTTTCTCTATTTCCAGAGGACCCGACTTAAACTTTTTTTTGTATTTATCCGGAACATTAAAAGGGTGATGGGAGGTTAAAGTAAACAAGGTTGCAAAAAGAGGTTGCTTTTTAGTGTTGATGATATTGGCAGTGTATTGCAAAAACTCCTCATCCCAGATTCCCCAGTTACCATCATAGTCTTTTTCATTATTATATTCAGTTCTTCCATAATAATTATCATATCCTGCAAAATCTGTAAACACATCAAATCCCATAGTTCCATTATCCCCGCCATGAAAAAATGCAGAATAGTAACCTTGTTTTTTCAACAAACTTGCCAGACTGTTAATCTGGTTGCTTCCGTATTGCGAAAAAATATAAGGCTCATCTGACCAGGTCGGGATGCTTGCCACTATCGCGGGAATACCTTCAATTGATTTTTTTCCGTCAGAAAAGGCATTGGTACAAGTAAAACTTTCTCTCATTAAAGAATCCAGGAAAGGAGTGTATCCTGTTTTTCTTCTATTTAACCCTCCAATATACTCTTTTGAAAAACTTTCCAATGCAATGACAAATACATTTAACTTTTTAAAAGGACCGGTTTTTCCTTTATGGTAAGGGGAATAAAGTTTTGCAATTTCCTTTTCGTCAGTAAAGTATATTTTGGGTTCTATTCCCACTACATCCAGAGTTTTTAAAATAGTAAATGGTGTGCTTACCACCAGGGGTATATATTTTACAGAAGTATATTCCACGGCATTCACAGTCGTTATTGGTTTCAATTGAAAGCCTCCTCGGTAGCCAATCAACAGTAAGCTAATACTTATGCAAAAAATCAAGACCTGATTTCTGTATTGTTTTCTATTCCATTCTAAATGTATGTTCTTTTCTGTTTTTTTATATAAATAGTAAACGGCAGCAGTTAAAACACCCCAAAGAATAAAAACATACCAATAATCCTTAAGAAACAAGGGGAGCAAACGTTTCAGGTCGCCACCTTTTTCTCCGCCAAAAAAATTAAAAACATCAGATGTTGTTCGTTTTAAAGTAAATCTGAAATATGCAAAATCAACGCAATTAGCCAACATTGCAAGACTATTAATAGCAATGAAGAACCATTTTGAAAATGTCTTATATATATTATTTTCTCTGAAGCCCAAAGGAAGCAAATAAAGAAAGAGGTAAATGCTATTGGAAAGAATAATAACTGATAAGTCAAACCGAAGCCCTAAAAACAAAAGGAAAATAAAATGCCCAAAGCCAATGTCGGTAAAAATGGAATAATTAAAAAAAAAGAAAAGTAAACGACAAACAGAATATAGAACTAAGAGATATGCTAATCGCCTGGATAGAATAGTAACATTTGAAAATGTAGACGAGTTCACCTGTAGTTAATTATTTGTTGGCAAAGATAGATAAAATGAAATGATGCTAGAAGAAACATAAAAGAAAGAAAAGACAAAGTCCAATTCAATTAATACTAAACTCTGTTTTAAATGTTTATTAACAATAATATGTTAATGCTTGAATTTCAATAATTCGATACTGTAAACAAATAAAGAATACTTTTGTGCATTATTAATCTTTAAAACAAAACAAATGAAAAAATTATTATCATTATTGTCCATTGCAGGGATGTTTACGTTTACAGCATGTGGACCTAGCGCTGAAGAAAAAGCAGCCAAAGAAAAAGCTACTAAGGACTCTATTGCTGCTGATGAAGCTATGAAAGCAGAAGCAAAGGCAAAAGCGGAAACAGACTCAATTGCAAAATATGCAGACGAAATGAAAGCAAAAATGGAGGCTGATTCTATAGAGGCTTACAAAGCTAAAAAGGCGGAAAAGAAAACTGCTAAAAAACCTGCCGCAAAAGTAGAAACTCCGAAACCAGAAGCCCCTAAGACCCCACATGTAAATATAAAGGCAAAAACTACTAAGCGCGCGATAAATGGTGCAGCACCTGCGGCGGCTCCAAAGGAAGGAAGCACCAAAGGAAAGTAATTAGCATATTTAATTCTATTTTTAAAAGATTCCTAATTTCATTAGGAATCTTTTTTTGTTTTCAAAAGAATGGTTATAAATCTAAGAACATTTATTAATAAAAAATGTTAAAATGAAGGGATTTGGTAATATTTTTCTCCTATGTTAAAAAAATATTTTACATTTGCCGAAATTTTAATTAAAATCACAAACCAAAACAATGAAAAAATTATTTACATTAGTTGCCGTAGCAGGAATGTTTACATTCGTAGCTTGCGGTCCTAGCGCAGAAGAAAAAGCTGCAAAGGAAAAAGCACAACAAGATTCAATTGCTGCTGTTGAAGCTGCTAAAGCTGCTGAAGAAGCTGCAAAAGCTCAAGCAACTGCTGATTCTACTGCAAAGTATGCTGAGGCAGAAGCTGCAAAAGCAAAAGCAATGCAAGATTCAATTGATGCTGCTGCTGCAAAAAAAGGTGGTAAAAAGAAATAATTTTCTTTTTAGCTAAAACTTTAAAAAGTTCCGATTAGTCGGAACTTTTTTTTTGCCTTATTTATTGTTTTCATATTCTTAATTCCCCTTTCATCATTTTTATTACATCTTTAATAAGTTAAAAGATGTTATTTGTATATTTTATATGAAATTACGTTATTACATTTAACGACTTTTATAAAGAGATGAAGAAATTATTAATCCTCCTTTTTGTTTTTGTTTCATTAAGTGCTTTTTCCCAAAAGATGAGTATTGGAGGAAATGTGCAGGATACTGTAATGAAAGCTCCTTTGCAATATGCTTCGGTAATGGTAATCCGTTTAAAAGATTCCCTGCTGATTGATTTTACAAGAACGGATGCCCAGGGTCGTTTTGATTTTAAAAATCTAAAAACGGATACGGTAGAAGTTGTAATTTCTAATCCTCGCTTTAATGATCAGTCGGTTTATGTTTTTGGAAGTGCGACCAATAATGTTTTCGATTTTGGTAAATTAATTATGCCTGTTAAAAGTCATGAGCTAAGTGAGGTAGTTATTTATGCCTATAAGGATCCTGTATACTATAAAGGAGATACTTTAATTTATCAGGCAGATTCTTTTAAAGTAAAACCAAATGCTACAGTTGAAGACCTTCTTAAAAAATTACCAGGTATAAAGGTAGATGCCCAGGGTAAAATTACTTCGCAAGGAAAAGAGGTAAGTCAGGTGTTGGTGGATGGTGATGAATTTTTTGGAAGGGATCCGACCGTTGCAACTAAGAATTTAGCAGCTAATGGCGTAGAATCTGTTCAGGTATATGAGAAAAAGAATGAAAATGCTTCTGATGGAGAAGAGGAAACTACTCAGGTAATGAATTTGAAATTAAAGGACGAAGCAAAAAAGGGTTATTTCGGAAAGGTATCTGGCGCTTCGGATTTTCAAAAGTTTTATGAAGGTGAACTATTGGCAAATAAGTTTAAGGGGGCTCAGAAAATTTCGGTTTTTGCATTGGGTAGTAATACCCCTCGCTCTACATTTGGATGGGGGGATACTTATAAATATGGTTTGGATAATGAGATGAACAAGTCTACAGATGAGGAAGGAAATACTTATTGGTACAATGACAATAATCAAAACCAAGGGATACCTCAAACTATAAAGTCAGGGTTTTATTACAATGATAGATTAGGAAAGAAAACAAAACTTGGATTTAACTATTCGTATAATAATAATTTATTAAGCGCTACGAGTTCTTCCAGATCACAGTATTTTTTGAAAGATACCAGCTATACCTCTTCCACGGAAAGTGAGAATTCTCAAAAATCTGACGGGCATTCCATTAATTTAAAATTAACTCAAACACTAGACTCGCTTACGGAGCTTATTATTGAACCAAAAGTAAAAGTTAATTCTACCGAGCAAAATAATAACCAGATTACCGAATTCTTTACTTCAAAAGATACTCTAACCCATTCAACAAATCTGGAAAACACCAATAAGGCAAGTGGCTATAATATTAATACTGATTTTAAATTAACGAGGAAATTTAAAAACAGGGATAGGTTATTAATGCTTGATTATAATATTATAATGGATGATAACCAGTCGAAAGGAGTTTTGAAATCAGATAATACGTTTTATGGTGCTATTGATTCCTCTTCTATTATTAATCAGCAAAAAACCAGTGCCAGCAATTCGCAAACGCATAATGCTGTTGTCAGATATACTGAACCTTTGACAAAAAAAATAAAACTTGAGTTTGAATACACTTATAACTATAACGTTGGAAAACAAAATAAAAAAACACAGGATTATATTAATGGAGAGTATTCCGGTTTGAATGATTCATTTTCCAATAATTTTGAGAATACCAGAATTACTAATAGATTGGGATTGAAATTTATTTATGAAACAAAAAAAACAGCTTTCAATGTAGGTTCCCGGTTTAGAAATGTGGACATCACTAATTCTAATTTAATTGCTCAAACTAACATAAAACAATCGGTAAATAACATTTTGCCTTATTTGGGATATATGTACCGTTTTAGTCAAACTACGCGTTTTAATTTGAAATATACTACTGCATCAAGTCAGCCATCCATTAACCAACTGCAACCCATACCTGATAATAGTAACCCCAACCAGGTGAGAGTAGGTAATCCGGATTTGCTTCCAAATTATACCCACAGTGTTAATGTTTCGTTTAACACCTATAAACCTATTTCGGGAAAATATATGTGGATGAGTGCTAACTACTCGGCAACAAATAATTCTTTTGCGAACTCCATAGAGTACGATAATAATGGAAGGACTATTACCAAGGCAGTTAATGTGGATGGTGACTTTAATGGAGGCTTTTATATTGGGGGAGGTTTGCCTTTCTTTTCAAAAAAACTGGAAATCAGTCCAAGTTTGAATGGAGGGTATATTAATAATGTGAGCTATATTAATGGACAAAAAAATATTACAAAAACTCCCAATATTAATACAGGATTGGGCATTAGCGTTAATCTTGATACACTTACTTTCAGCATTAGTTATAATTACGATTATAGTGCTCCTTCTTCTACCATAAGCACTGCCAGCAATAAACCTTATAACGAGCAGCAATACGATGCTTCTTTATTATTAAAATTACCGTTTAAATTTTCGATAGAAACAAGTGCCACTTACCGTATTAACAGTAACCGAACGGCTGGTTACAATATTAATTACGTGTTGTGGAATGCTTCCATTAATAAAATGTTCTTTAAAAATGAAAACCTGATTGTTTCTTTAACGGGAAATGATCTTTTAAATCAAAATATTAATACCAGCCGCAGTATTCAGGATAATGTGATAGTGGATAATAAAACCAATATTATCAGCCGCTATTTTTTATTGAAATTAACCTATAAGTTTAACAGTACTAAAACCAAGGACGATGAAAATAATTGGTAAATTGGTTTTGATTCTTTTTGTTCTGTTATTTGTTAATGCTTCCGCCATTGCTCAGATAACAGCGGGAAAGATTATATATGAAAGAAAAACCAATCTATATAAAAAATTTAAAAATGATGATGTAAAGGAATGGTTGCAGCCGGAAGACAAAAATAAAGTGGATATTTTTGAATTGTATTTTAATGATTCGTTGTCAGTATTTAAAATTCAGGAGAGTGATTTGAAAGAACGGATGAGCTGGGCTACGAGTAAAAATCAGGTGTATCAGAATAGAAATACAAATTCGCGATTAACCATAAAATCGGTATGGGGAGAGGAGCTGTATGTTCAGGATACGCTGTATAAACGCCAATGGAAGATAACGGATAGCAAACGAAGCATAAGTGGATATAGTTGCCGAAAGGCGGTTTGGCAGGCGAATGATACCACCCGGATTTATGCATGGTATTGCGATGAAATAATGACAAGCGTTGGGCCCGAAAGTTTTTATGGTTTGCCGGGAGCCATTCTTGGTCTGGCTACTGAAGATGGTGGGGTTATTTACTTTGCCAAAAGTGTGGAAATATCAAAACCCGAGGTGATTGCTTTATTGCCAAAAAAAGGAAAAAATAAAATTTATGCATCTAACGAGTTAAAGACCAAGCTTGAAAAAGATTTTGGCAAAAACCCATGGGGGAAAGCGATGGTGAAGGAGATGTTTGGGATTTGGTAAAGGTTTTATTTTTTTGTTCACTATTTATTTAAACTCCCGAGCTGATTTAAAAGTTGTTTTAGGATAAGTAACGGTATGTAAATAGATTTCTATTTATTATTGCTCTCTCCAGATAATAAATAACGTTGTATTGGATTTTAATACCTCTCTTCAGGTTGTAAATACCCCTTTCCAGATTTTGAATACCCCTTTGCAAGATTACAAATACCCCTTTCCAGATTGTAAATACCCTTCTCCAGATTATAAATACCCCTCTCCAGATTGTAAATACCCCTCTCCAGATTGCAAATACCCCTCTCCAGATTGTAAATACCCCTTGAAAGATTATGATTTTTTCTTGTTAAGTTTCAATTTCCAGGTAATGTTTTTCATCTTTTAGTGCCCGAAATTCAATTTTTGATGTGCTTTTTTCCATTTTCGCAAAGAAAAGTAGTTTATATGCCAAATGGGAGGTGGAATAATCTCTCTAAACCAAAATTACTGGCAAAATATTGGGGAATAGCAAAATTGATAAGAATGACCACGGTACTTAGTATTGCAAATTTATTTCCCTCCATTTCTAGTTTTAACTGTTCGGCACTTAGTAATATGGCGGGGAATAAAAGGCAAAGCATTCGGGAGATATCAAAAGCAATAAGCAACTGAAGTATTACGCCAATAATAATAGACAGAAGTACTATAATAAATGCATAATTGTTGGTTTGTATACTTTTTCCAATGATCCAAACGGGGTAAATCCAGAATAATTTGAAAGTGAAAAATAGCCCCGGGATAAATAAAGGAATCATTGACTGTAAGTCGGTTTTAAAACTTTCGTTTAAAAAATAAAAGCTCAGGTTATATTCCACCGTACAATTTATGGAAACATAATAATGGTAAATGAGGTATGGTAAACAGCCAATTATAAAATACAAACTGTTTTTGGAAAGAGTGAAGGTTTTATTACCATTCCTATAGTTTTGGTAGGCTATTAATCCCGGTAAAACAAAGGCACTACTTTCGTGATTAAGCAATGCCAAAGTAAAGAATAGGGCAGCTAATTTGGGTTTTTGAACGGAAGTAAATGCTAAAAAAATAAAATAGTAGGTTACCGTATCCGGATAACCTGCTGCTCTTATGGGGATTAAAATGGCACATGAAAATGCAATGATACCGGCCATATTCAGAGATTCCAAAACCGAGAAGTTAATTTTACGGTAATTAATATAAATGGAAGAAAGCAGAAGAACGGCAAAAAGGAGAGGGATAAAAAAAAATAAATCTCCTTTGAGAAAAGTAAGGTAACCTATGAGTGGGGCTAAAATACGGTAATGAACCGGATTGGGTGTTGATACATCAAAAGGGTGTAAGGATAGTTTAGCGTAATAAGCTCCATGAAACCCGGCATTAAAATCAGGGGCAACGTATAGCATGGCAGTGGCAAGAAGTAAAACAGAGAGAAAAATACTGGTTAAGAAAATTCCGGTTTTTTGTTCAGATAAATAGCCCCAATGATTGATTTTATTGATAATGCTATTCATAAAAAGTTCATTTTTTCTGAGCCTTTTTAGCAGCTTCCATCAATCCGCATTTGTCACAGGCGCTTTTCTTTTTAATACTGCCGTAAATGCGATAGCCCACATAGGTAGTGGCAAGTGCCAGAATGAAATATATTAGAATTTGTTGAATCATTTTGTATTTATTACCCCTGTCAGGGTTCTAAACCCTGACAGGGGTGTTTTATTTACCTTTACAAAAGTACAAATAATATTACCTCCCTCACTTGCCTGAATTTTTATAATTTTGCCAACCTAAAATAAATCTGAAATCAATAATGATAACCGCAGAAACTCCCATACGTTACGATAGAAAAAAATACAGCGATGAAAAACTCATCAAACTTTATAAAGGTGTTTTAAAACCAAGAATGATTGAGGAAAAAATGCTGGTGCTTCTTCGTCAAGGACGAATTTCCAAATGGTTCAGCGGAATAGGACAGGAAGCAGGTTCTGTGGGTGCGGCTATGGCGCTCGAAAAGGATGAGTACATTCTGCCAATGCATCGTAATCTGGGTGTGTTTACTTCCCGGGAAATACCTTTGAATCGACTGTTTTGCCAGTTTCAGGGCAAGCCTTCCGGCTTTACCAAAGGGCGCGACCGTTCTTTTCATTTTGGTACACAGGAATACCATATTATAGGTATGATTTCTCATTTAGGTCCGCAACTTGGCTTGGCTGATGGAATAGCTTTGGGAAATATATTAAAGGAAAATAATAAAGTTACACTGGTTTATTCTGGTGACGGAGGTGCTAGTGAAGGGGATTTTCATGAATCATTGAATGTGGCTGCTGTTTGGGACTTACCTGTAATATTTGCAATTGAAAATAACGGGTATGGACTAAGCACCCCAAGTAACGAGCAGTTTCGTTGCAAACAGTTTATTGATAAAGGGATTGGGTATGGAATGGAAGCAGTGCAGGTGGATGGAAACAATGTATTGGAGGTGTATGACACAGTTAAAAGATTAGCCGAATCTATTCGCAAAAATCCTCGACCTGTTTTGTTGGAGTTAATTACTTTCCGAATGAGGGGCCATGAGGAAGCTTCGGGCACCAAGTATGTTCCTAAAGAACTATTGGAAACATGGGGCAGGAAAGACCCATTGAATAATTACGAGAACTATTTGTTGAAGGAAGGAGTGTTGGATGAAAAAATGATTGAAACTTTTCGTGCGGAAATAAAGGAGGAAATTGAACACGGTTTGGAAATGGCGTATGCAGAAACATTGCCACCTCCAAACACTGAAGTGGAACTTGTAGACATGTATGCACCTTTCCTTTTAGATGAAATACAGCCTTCGGGGAATAAAACAAACAAACGTTTTATTGATGCCATTTCAGATGGATTGCGATTAGCAATGCGTAAACACAATGATTTAATACTGATGGGGCAGGACATAGCTGACTATGGTGGAGTATTTAAAATTACAGAGGGCTTTGTGGAGGAATTTGGAAAACAAAGAGTGCGTAATACTCCTCTTTGTGAGGCAGCCATAATAGGTTCCGGTTTTGGTTTATCTATTAATGGAATGAAAGCAATGGTGGAAATGCAGTTTGCCGACTTTGTTACCGAAGGTTTCAACCAGATAGTAAACAACCTTGCCAAGAGCCATTACCGCTGGGGACAAAATGCAGATGTGGTGGTGAGAATGCCAACAGGAGCAGGTGTTGCTGCCGGACCGTTTCACTCGCAAAGTAATGAAGCCTGGTTTTTTCATACCCCAGGTCTTAAAATTGCTTATCCGGCATTTGCATCAGATGCCAAAGGGTTATTATTAACTGCATTTGAAGACCCTAACCCGGTAATGTTTTTTGAACATAAAGCTTTGTACCGAAGCATTACAGAAGATATATCAGATGATTATTATACCATTCCTTTTGGAAAAGCACGTTTGGTGAGAGAAGGGAGCGATTTGACAATTGTGACGTATGGCTTAGCTGTTCATTGGGCCATGGAAATACTGGATAAACATCCTGAAATAAAAGCAGATTTAATTGACCTAAGAACACTTGTTCCGCTAGATAAAGAAGCGATAATTAATTCTGTAAATAAAACAGGAAAGGCAATTGTATTTCACGAAGACACCATTACCGGTGGAATAGGAGGGGAGTTATCGGCTATTATAAATGAAAATTGTTTTGAAAATCTGGATGCTCCTGTTATTCGCTGCGCGAGCCTTGATACACCTGTTCCTATGAATGCAGATTTGGAATGGAACTTTTTGCCAAAAGCTAGATTTGAGGAACAATTGCAGGAGTTATGGAAGTATTAATTTGAAATTCTTTTGACTTGTTAAAAGGATAATTTTTTTTAGCTCAAATTAGGGAATGATATTTATTCAAAAAAAATCCCTTTAACAGTTATATTACCTGTTAAAGGGATTGAGCTTTTACGAAAAAGTAAAAGCTCTTGTTTTATCTAATAACCAAAAATATCTTCCAGCGTTAAGTAAGTAACTTTCCCATATTTTTCAAGAACTTTAGCATCAAGACCTTCTTTTTTTCCTACTATTAATGTGGTGTATTGTTTGTCTCTCACATGTTGTTCTTCAAACGATTTTATTTCTACCATTGTCATGTTAGGAACTTTTTGGTAGATATCTTTTCTGATGTCATAATCCAAACCTAATTTTTTTGCACTTTCATAATTAAATAATATTCCTGCTTTTGTAATTCTTTCGGAACGGATACCTTGAATTATAGATTGTTTGCAAGCATTCAGATTGTTTTCAGATTCCGGCATTTTTTTTATCAGTTCCATCATTCCACTCATGGCTTCAGGTAATTTGTCAGCTTGAGTACCAATGTAGGAGAATACAAAGTTATTATCCTTTAATTTTCCTGGTGTTTGATATGACGAATAAACAGAATAGGCTAGTGCTTTTGATTCACGCATTTCCTGGAATAATACCGATGACATTCCTCCTCCAAAATACTCGTTGAATAATCGAACAACAGGTTTGTTGGACCTTTCAAACAAACCATCTTTTGCAATCATTATTATTTCGGCTTGTTTCATATCGTAGTCTACTACATAAACATTTGTATTTCCATCCTGCGTTTTAAAATCCACCAGTTGAGGAACGGGTGTCAGGCTTTGGGGAGTGATATGAACTAAGTTTAATGATTCTAATAACCTATCTGGTGATTCGTTACCATAATACAAAATGTGATGTTGGTACGAGGTTGTTTTTCTAATGATGGAAACCAGGTCCTCTGCTTTTAGGAGATTTAACTCATCCGTGGATAATCGATTAGTATAGGGAGATTGTTTTCCGTATTTCCCATACGAAAACAAAGCACCATATAGAATCTCATCTTTATTAAGTTTAGCGTCCTGTCGTTTTTTAAGAATATCCGACACAAGGCTTTTTAATGCTATATCATTAGGTTTGGCATTTGCCAGTAAATCTTCGAATAAAATAGTAGCCTTTTTAAAGTTTTCAGTTAGGCCTCTTAAACTTACCCATATTTGTTCTTCTCCGGCATATACGTCAAAAGAGCAACCCAGTTGATAGAATTGTTGTTGTACTTGCGCTGCTGACATTTTTTCTGTTCCAAGATATTTTAAATATTCAACCGCAACGGCTAATTTTTTATCATTATTAGTACCCATCTCCAAAACATAGTACATGTCAAATGTTCCGTTTTCATTATTATTGTTGTAGAATAAAGGAATACCGCTTTTTAATTTTAATTGTTTAATATCTCTTTCGTAGTCAATAAAAACAGGTTCAATTTCTTTCACAGGCATAGCAATTAAATTCTTTACAAAAGGGCTTTGATCTTTTCTGTTTATTTCTATCGGAGTAATAATTGGTTTTTCCACTTTTTGTACCGTTTTATCTTCTCCTGTTTTCTTATAAACTAACACGTAATTATTTTTGTAATTTTCATTTGCAAATTTCATCACCTGCTCTTTGGTAATGGATTTTAAACGGTCTAAGGTACTAACATAAGTTTCCCATTTTTGATTTGTTACGAATGAGCTCACAAATGCATCTGCCCGTGCTCCATTACTTTCAAAAGATTTTGTTTGTTCGTATTTCATGTCAGTAATGATTGCACTTAATAACCAATCAGGAAAATCTCCTTTTTTTAATTTTTCTATTTGTTGTAATAATAATTCTTTTACTTCTTCCAGTTTCTGCCCTTCTTTTGGGTTTGCACTTAATATATGCACCGAGTAATCTTTAAAAGGCATATCAAAGGCATTAGCATCTAAAACTTTTTGGTCCTGATTTAAATTTAAATCCATTAATCCCGCTTTACCGTTATAGAGAATCCGGTTAATGATTTTAATCATATCTGCGTCCCGCGAACCTGCACCCTGAAAGCGATAACCAATCATTACATTTTCAGCATCTGGTCCTACCACATTTTTTACTATGGGTTCTGCAATAGGCTTTTCTATATATGGGCTGTACACAGGAACATCTTTTGACCGCCATGACCCGAATTTATCATTAATAATTTTTATCATCTGGTCAGGATCAAAATCGCCTGATAAACAAATGGCCATATTATTAGGTACGTAATAGGTATAAAAATATTGCTTTATTTTTTTTAATGATGGGTTTTTAAGATGTTCTATGGTTCCTATTGTTGTTTGCGAACCGTACGTGTTATTAGGAAAAAGTCCGGCAAATAGCGCTTCCCATGCTTTTTCTCCATCGTTATCAAGTCCCCTGTTTTTTTCTTCATACACTGCCTCAAGTTCGGTATGAAACAAACGCATTACCGGATTGCTGAATCGTTCCGCTTCTACTGTTGCCCATTTTTCAATTTGATTGGAAGGAATATCATTAACATAAACCGTTTGTTCAAGCCACGTATAAGCGTTAGTTCCTTTAGCTCCCATAGATGCCAGCATTTTGTCATATTCATTTGCTATTGCAAATTTGGATGCATAGCCTGAAATACTGTCAATTACATGATAAATGAATTTTCTTTTTGTCTCATCTTTAGCCTGCCTGTAGGCCTCATACATGTTTTCTATTTTACTAAGTTGTGTTTTTTCTTTTTCATAATCCAAAGAACCATAATTGGTGGTGCCCTTAAAAAGCATGTGCTCTAAATAATGCGCTAACCCAGTAGCATCAGCAGGGTCATTTTTACTTCCCGCCTTTGTAGCAATATAAGTCTGAATTCTTGGGGCATTTTTATAGACGGTCATGTACACCTTCAGCCCATTTTGTAATGTATAAATTCTTGCATTCAAAGGATCTCCAGGTACCGATTCGTATTTGGGTATATCATTCGCCTCATTAGATTTTGCAATACCGGCAGGTGTTTTCGCAGCAGGATTTTGCCCGGAAACGGCAATGCTGTTTATTAATAGTGTAAATAAAGAAAGGGAAAATAAGATGCTTTTATATTTTTTCATTGTTAGATTTTTTGTAAAAATAGAATTATTTGGTGAAAAAAATATATTTGATAAATATATATTCCTTTTACTTTTTATTTATTTGTAATTTCGTATTCGATATTAATCAGCAATAACAGAGGAGTATGAAACGCATCGCACTATTTCCAGGTTCATTTGACCCGATAACGAAGGGACATGAAAATATTTTAAGAAGAGCTTTACCCTTGTTTGACGAAATTATTATTGCTATTGGGAAAAATGGTAGCAAACAAAATTTTTTTTCGCTCGAACAAAGGGAAAACTGGATAAAACAGGTTTTTGCAAACGAACCCAAAGTGATTGTTGCAACATACACCGGATTAACTATTAATTTTTGCAAGGAACGGAATGCCAATTATATTCTCCGGGGTTTAAGAACTTCTGCTGATTTTGAATTTGAAAAAGCAATTGCTCAGAATAATAAAATCATGGCTCAGGAAATTGAAACTATTTTTATTTTGCCTGTTCCTGAACTGTCTGCAATTAATTCAACCATTGTTCGTGATATTATCAGGAATGGTGGGGATGTGACGCCATTTGTTCCGGAAGGTATTCGTATAATTTAATAAAAATGAATAAGAAATCTCAAAACTATTTTTCTTTTTTTATAGTTAAGGAACAATAATTGTAATTCATTAATTAATGAAAATAACCTGCAGTTTTTTATTGCTTTTTACAATTTCTCTTTTTGTTCATGCCCAGAATATAACCATTAAGGGTAACGCAAAGTCTTATGAAAATAATGAAATAGGAGTTTACACAAGCTTGGATTATATAACCAACACACCAAAGCAACTTACCTATTCTGTTATTGATTCGATGGGGAATTTTTTGCTCGAATTTAAATCGAAAGAAATACAATACATTACTTTTAAAATTGAAAAGAGCATAGCTTCGATGTATGCAGAGCCGAATACACATTACGAGATTATTATCTTGCCTCCTGATTCAACCACCTATCAAAACCCCAATATAGAGCATAATGTAAAATTATCTATAAATCTAAAAAGCAAAACCGAAATTAATGCACTGACAATGAATTACGATAAACGATTTGATGATTTTTTTAGTCAGGATTACAAATCATTTGTCAGTAGGGCGCCTCAGGCCAAAATAGATTCCTTTAAACTGGCCATGAATTCATACTATTCTACAGTTCAAAACAAATACTTTTCTGCATACATCACCTATACCATTGCTGCACTCGAAGAAAAAACAAAAGTAAGTCAGAAAAAATTATTTGCCGAATACATTAATGGAAACCCCATTTTCTATAACAATCCCGAGTACATGAATTTTTTTAATGCGTTTTATAAACAAAGCCTTCAGCATTTCTCTCTCTCTAAAGAGGGATTCCCGCTCGCGTTTCAAATCAATGATAAAGGAAGTTTATCAGGAGTGTATAATATTCTCAAACGGAATCCTTTTTTGCAGAACGATACCATTAGCGAACTTGTTTTGTTAAAAGGATTATACGAATCATATTACGATGGTTCTTTTAAGCAAAGCAGCATTTCATTGTTGCTGCAACAGATTTTAAATGAAAGTAAAATTGGGGAACATCAAAAAATTGCAAAAAACATGTTAAACTCTTTTTCTAAATTGCATAAGGGCAGTCCTGCTCCTTTCTTTGAATTGCCTGACAAAAATGGGCTGACTCATAGTTTGGATGAAATAAGATCAAAAAATAATTATGTTTACCTCATGTTTTACGATGCCAATTGCTCTTCCTGTTTGGAGCAAATGAAGGTAATAACTTCTTTTAAAAAAACGTATGGCGAAAGAATCTCATTTGTTAGCGTATCTAATGATAAAACAAATGCAGAGCTAAAAAATTTCTGTGCTAAGAACCCTAAGTTTGATTGGTTATTTTTATACGACAATACAAAGGGACAGTTAAAAATAAATTATGAAATAAAATCAGTTCCGGCTTATTTCCTCATTAATCCCGATGGTGACTTTTTACAGATTCCTGCCGAAAGTCCTGATGAGGATATTGACAGAGCCTTTTACGATATAGTTAAACCTAAGGCAAAGCTGCATAATATTGGCAACAAACGAAACAATTAGTTTTTGTTATTTCATATTGGTTTACATCTGAAATAATTGAATTACTGGCAAGTATAAAAATAACATTGTCGTTTATTGAAAAATTAATTTATTTTTGTGACGTTTTATGAATAAGCGCATTTATAAAAAACAAATACCTATTAATTGGCTCACCTGCGTTTTGCAGGTGATGCTGATTCTTTCGTTCTTTTCCTCGTATTCTCAAAACGATGCCAAGTTTACCGTTCGATTTAAAATGACGGTGCATGATGGGGATTATAAAAATGCAGTTATTACAATTAAGAAAAACGGATCCCCTTTTAAAGTAATTGATGTGGATGGTGGTTTTACAAGTGTTGATTTGGACTTGAATGCAGATTATACGGTTACCTGCTCAAAAATGGGCTATATTACCAAGGAGTTAACTTATAACACTCGTGTGCCTGGAGGTCGTGCTGCTGACGAATTTGCAAAGTTTAAATGTGTGGTTGAATTATTTCCTCAGCCCGAAGATAAGGTAGTTACTTTTTCTCAGCCGGTTGGAAGAATTAAATACAGTATTGAAATTAATGATTTTGATTACGATAAGAACTATGCAAATACGGCTCTGGAAATGCAAAAGCAAGCGGTTGAACATGCTGTCCCTGCTCCAAAACCTCCTGCACCACCGCCACCACCGCCACCAGCGCCACCGCCACCTCCTAAAGAAAAAGTAGTTAGTAAGCCTATTCCTATTGAAATAAAACAACCGGAAGTGGTGCACGAACCGCCACCACCGCCTAAAAAGAAGGATCCGCCTCGGGTGGACCCTCCTAAAAAGATTGAGAAAAGTTCAATAGAACGCATTTTTCAGGACGACCGGAAAAAGACTACAGTTATTACTGTTACTATTAACCATGAAGATATTCTTTATAAAAAAGAGGAGTATAATTGGGGAGCTGTGTATTTTTATAAAAACAACACATATATAACAGAAACCACCTACAGAACAGAAACGGAGTAATTCCGTCAACATAAGTCTTTATTCTGATAGGAATATTACGGTATTTCTTTTCTTGAATTTCTATTTCTGAAATTAGATGTTTTTATAGCAAACTATAAAGAGCCTAATAAAGCCGCTTTCTTTTTTTTGAACAATTACCTCTTAATTTACTTTTTTTATCTCACCCAAAATTAGACATGATGAGAAAACTGAAATATCCTTTTTCCCTCTCTTTTATCACTTTCCGTCTCCTTCTCATGAATCCCCGACTGATTCTCTACACTCCTAGTCTCCCTTTCATGAATCCCCGACTGATTCT
Organism: Bacteroidota bacterium; assembly: GCA_947479085.1. Lineage (GTDB taxonomy): Bacteria > Bacteroidota > Bacteroidia > 2-12-FULL-35-15 > 2-12-FULL-35-15 > 2-12-FULL-35-15. The sequence continues at coordinate 55,475 of CANJYB010000015.1, forward strand.
CTACACTCCTCGTCTCTCTTTCATGAATCCCCGACTGATTCTCTAAACTCCTCGTCTCTCTTTCATGAATCCCCGACTGATTCTCTAAACTCCTCGTCTCTCTTTCATGAATCCCCGACTGATTCTCTACATTCCTCGTCTCTCTTTCATGAATCCCCGACTGATTCTGCAGACTCCTCGTCCGATTCTTATGTTTTTCATGTTTCTTTCTTAATTTGTTTCTCCTTCTTACTTATAAATATGTAAACTACTATACAAATTTTATTGTTTTGCCCTTAAAGGGTGTAGTACAAAAAAAAGGACAAATCGCTTTGAACAAATATGCTGCAAGTTTCCTTAGTCCTTTTAGGGCTTGTAGTTGGCAGGAAACAAAAATTTATATAGTTTAATCGTGGAGTCAAATAAAACTGACAGTGCGAGCAGTAAAATTAACATAGCAAGCATTAAAACTAATAGGGAGAACAGTAAACAAACTGGGAAAGAAGTAAAACTAACAAGGCGAGAAATAAAACTAACAGGGCAAACCATAAAACGAAAAGGAGAAATGCTAAAAAGCTCTTGGTTTCTCAAAATTTTTTTGTCCTTATTTGCAAAATAAGGTGGTCAGGATTCAAAAGGAAACAACTTTCCCTAAAAGGAATCAGGATTTGAAATTCTTAATGGTTTCTATAACATACGCTTGGTCTTCATCACTTAGAGAATGATACATCGGAATACTTAAACATTTATCATAATAAGCTTCGGCCATCGGAAAATCACCTTTTTTAAACCCAAATTGTTTATAATATGGCATCAGGTGGCAGGGCACGTAATGTACCTGTGCAAAAATGTTATTTGCTCTCAAATGGTTATAAAGTCCCAATCGGTCTTCAACCTGTATTACATATAAATGATAGGCATTTCCATTAATAGAGGAGGGGGTAACTACTTCTGAATCCTTAAAAGCAGCATCATATTGTTTAGCAAGCGTTCTTCGTCTTTCAAGGTTTTTATCAGCCCTTGTTAGTTGCGAAGTACCTAGTGCTGCCTGAAAATCTGTTAACCTGTAATTATAACCCAATTCCTGCATTTCGTAATACCAGCCGCCTTGCGACACTTCATCCGGGCTGTTTTTATATTTACTGGCATCCTTGGTTATCCCATGGGTGCGAAGCAAATTCAACTTATCATAAAGGTCTTTATTATTAGTGGTTATCATGCCACCTTCTCCGGTCGCAATGTGTTTTACCGGATGAAACGAAAAGATGGCAAGGTCTGCAAAGTTCCCGTTTCCACATTTTTGCTCCTTGCTGTTACTATCCATAAAATATCCACCCGGAGCATGGCAGGCATCTTCTATTATCCAACAGCCAAACTCATCCGCCAGTTTTCGGTATGCTTCCAGGTTTACAGCATTTCCGGCAAAGTCAACAGGGATAATACCTTTGAAATATCCTTTCGGATGTTTTTCCAATAGAGCTCTTACTTTATTAATGTCTAATAAAAAAGTTTCCGGGTCAATATCAGCAAAATGCACTTCTCCTCCGCAATATCTCACACAGTTGGCAGAAGCCGCAAAAGTAATAGGAGTAGTAATCACCCTAGTTGTAGAATCAACATCCAAAGCCATTGCGCATAAATGCAATGCCGCAGTACCATTTGCAAGTGCGACAGCATATTTAGCTCCCACATATTCAGCAAATTTCTTTTCAAATTCAGCAATAGCTGGTCCTTGTGTCAGAAAATCTGATTTCAAAACAGTAACCACTGCCTCAATGTCTGCATCCGTTATTGTTTGTCTCCCATAAGGGATTGATTTTATTTCAAGTTTCAAGCTAAAAGAAGTTTAAAGTTTTTAATTAACGCTATTATATATCTAATTTAAAATATCCAATATCTCAATACTCACATCTCATTAATCAATACTAAAGTTAGGATCCAGGTTTTCTATTATCAGTTTTCTTATTTCATCCACACCTATCCATTCCTTGTTCTCACCAGAATTATATTGAAAACCTTGTGTAACCGCTTTAGCATTAAAATGTATTACATAATCAGGCAAATTGAAATTAGGTACCTGTGGCAAAATGGCGTAATATTTTCCCAAATCATAAGTCGAAAAAGAATCCGAGGCAGTAATCATTTCCTCATGTACTTTTTCTCCAGGGCGAATTCCCACAATCTCCTGTTTGCAATTCGGACCAATAGCAGTAGCCACATCAGTCAGTTTATAAGATGGTATTTTCGGAACAAATATCTCTCCACCCCATGCTGTTTCCATAGCATGTAATACCAAATCCACTCCTTCCTGCAGGGAAATATTGAACCGGGTCATATTAGCATCTGTAATAGGCAATACACCTTCCTTTCTTTTTTTGATAAAGAAAGGAATTACGGAACCATTCGAACCCATCACATTTCCATAGCGAACCACAGAAAATTTAATATTATGTTTTCCCCTGATGTTGTTGGCGGCTACAAATAATTTATCCGAACAAAGTTTGGTAGCTCCATATAAATTAATTGGTGCAGCAGCTTTATCAGTAGATAGGGCAACCACATTTATTACTTCTGTTTCTAACGAAGCATTAATCACATTCTCTGCCCCCAGCACATTTGTTTTTACACACTCCATCGGGTTATATTCCGCAATAGGCACATGCTTCATGGCAGCAGTATGTATTACATATTCAATATCTTTTAATGCTTTTTTCAGTCGGTCCTCATCTCTAACATCACCAATAAAATAGCGGATAGCAGGATATTTGCTCATGGGGTATTCCTGGGCCATTTCAAATTGCTTTTGCTCATCGCGAGAATAAATAACCAGGCGTTTTACATTTGGGAATTTTGTTAAAATATTTTTGGTAAGGTGTTTCCCTAACGAACCTGTTCCTCCCGTAATTAAAATTGATTTTCCGTTTAAATCCAACATTGATTCTGTTTTTTAATGAGCGTCAAAAGTAAGGAGAGTTTTGGGAACTACCAACATTTTTTAAACTCTAAGTCCCATAACAAGGATGTCGTCTATTTGCTCTTCTTTGTTACGGTAACTTGTAATAAAAGAATCTAATTCCTTTCCCTGCATTTCCAAGGGATGGTTTTGAAGAGTCAGTAAAAGATTCTTAAATCTTTTTCGTGTAAGTTTCTTTTGCCCTGTCGGACCACCAAACTGATCAGCATAACCATCAGTAAAAAGATAAATGGTATCACCGGTTTTTAAAGTAAATATATGATTGGTAAAAGGTTTCTTATGCATATCTTCTCCTATAGGCTGTTTGTCAGCGGTAGTTTCTATCAGTTCAGTATTATTTTCATTTGCTATCATCCAAAGTGGGTTATAGGCTCCTGCCCATTCCAGTTTTTTTGTTTTTGGATGATAAGCACACAAGGATATATCCATGCCATCTTTAATATCTTCTTCACCTTTAGAAAAGTTTTCAATAACAAGTTCTGCTGTCTTATCAAGTATTGAAGCAGGTTGAGTTAAACCAAATTCTCTTACTGCCCTGTTTAGGGCGTTATGGCAAACCACCGAAACCATGGCTCCGGGGACTCCATGGCCCGTGCAATCGCATGCTGCAAAAAGAATAACATCTTCCGTTGCTTCCAACCAGTAAAAATCTCCCGCCACTATATCTTTTGGTTTGTAAAGTATAAATGAATTTTCAAAAGATTGTTTTATTAGTTTATTGGGAGGACGAATGGCATTTTGAATCCGTTTAGCATAGTTTATTGACTGAGTAATTTCAATATTCTTCCTATCTACAAGACTTTTTTGTTCCATAATTATAGAATGTGCTCTTTGCTTTAGCCTGTTTCTGTTAAGTAGTAATAACGAAATAAGCACCAGGAGTAGAATCCCTCCCAAAAAAGAATAATTCAGCTTCGCACGGAGTTTGTTCTGTTCGGCTAAGAGATTTTTTTCGTTTTCTATTTTTTTTATATCAAAGTTAGATTCTTCCCGGGTAAGAGCCTCTGCCTTTTCAGCCGAATACAAAGAATCTTTTAACAAAAGATATTTGTTTTGAAAATCATAAGCTGTTTCGTAGTCATGCATTACTGAAGCTACCTGGAAACAAATCTGGTAAGCATCACTAAGTGAAACTGGTCGGCCATAAAGTTTGGCTTGTTTAAGGCAGGACCTGGCAGCCGATAAGGCCAATTCTTTTTTGTTTTGTTGTAAGTATGCATGTCCTTCAATATTATATTTTCTTGTCAAAAAACCATAATCATTTTTTAAATTTGAAAATAATTCGCTTTTATCAACCATGGCTAAAGCCGAATCAGGAAGATGTTGAAGAATAAACATATTAGCCTTTTCCATATAACTTAGTTTGAGGCCAATTGTATCTTTTAGGCTTTCTTTTAATTTTATTCCCTCCGAAAAATAATAGTTAGCAGTATCATAATTTCTTAGCTCCCTGTTAATAATACCAAGCAAATAATAGCATTGCGATTCTTTTTGAAGTAATTTAATTTGTTTACTGTAATAGATTGCTTTGTTGAAATACCGCCTTGATGAAAGAAAATTCTTTTGCTGATAATACACTACTCCAATCTGAAAGGTGACACTAGCTAATCGGTTCGTATCTTTTAATTCTTCGTTAATGGAAAGTGCCTGCAAAAGATATTTCATGGCATAAGCCGTTTTGAAATTAACCACATAATGACGGGCTATATTGTATTTAGTATCTGCAACCCCTGCTTGATAGTTCATTCCATTTGCTATTCTCTCCATTTGAATTAAAACCTGGAGAATGTTTGCATTGCTTCCATTCCAAAGCATGTACGAATCAATACTCTTACTTATACTATCAAATTCTGTTGTTTTTAATTCATGGCTTGTAATAAAAGTTCTTGTTTTTTGGCTAAATGAAACCTGAGCTTTAATTTCCGCAGAGAACAAAAAAGACAAAACAAAAACCAATAATCCAAAAACAAACAGCGTTCTTTTATTTTTCACTTGATAAAATAATATTGAAATAAAAAAAGTACTATTAATTCATTCGTGAATCAATAATACTTTAAAAATTAGTATTGTTTTTACTATTTACTCTCCTCAGATGCCGGCAATAATGCTGTTCCTGAAACACAGTTACTGGGGCACATATCAGGACACCATGGTGGAGAATAGAAATTAGCATAACTTGAAATTTCAAGTGTTCGCGTAGGATTAGGTGCTCCTGGCGCCTCAATCGTCTTAGTGCCAATACAGAATACCCCTATAGAATCATGAGTGCCACTTACTCTTGTATTCCATTCAGGATAAATAGCTATTGAATTATTAAAATCTCCATCTTTCGCCTCAAGCAACATATTTACAATATCGCTAAGACAGATTAACCCAAAATGATTTTGTTTTGTGGTATCGGCCTTTATTTTTCTAAGCAGATTTCTTTTTCTCATTTCAACTTCCGGGAAATCAGCTTTTGTTAATACTGTCGAACAAGCTTTCTGCCCGGCCAAATCTGATTTTAATTTTATTAAATCGTTCATAATTTGTTTAGGGTCTCCAGCTAATGCTGCCTTGTCGGTAGAACTCTGACTTAGCTCAAATGCCAAAATTCCATTTACTAATAACGAAACTACCAATACAATTGTTAGTAAAGTTGATTTTTCCATAGATTAATTTTTAGAAGTGAATATTAATTTTATTGGACAAAGCTATAAAAATATTAATACGAAATATACTTTTTGCGATAAAGGACATAAATTCAAGGTTTTTTATCCTATATATTATTTGTTTCGTCAGTTTAGATTATTTGTTAGGCGACAATTTGACCAATCTTTATAACCTCCGTCCCCAATAAATCCATTAAGGGCTTAGTGAAATTATCGCAAATCTCATTGCCGAAAAAATTCCGATATTCGCGGCTTATATTTTATCAAGTGAAATTTCAAGGCCCGCAAAGAAAAATACATAGTATTTAATAAGTACTTTGCGAACTTTGCGTCTTTGCGAGAAATAAAACCTTATGAAACCATCCATACCAAAAGGAACAAGAGATTTCTCACCACAGGAAATGGTGAGGCGTAATTATATATTTGACACCATCAAAAAGGTATTTCAGTTGTATGGCTTTTTGCCCATCGAAACTCCCACAATGGAAAATATGGAAACCTTGATGGGGAAATATGGTGAGGAAGGGGATAGGCTGATATTTAAAATTTTGGACAGTGGGGATTATTTAAAGGATGCACCGACAGAGGATTATTTCAAAGAAATCGGATTAGATGTAGGTGGGTTTGCCGAAATGTTCAATGAATTGAAATCAAAAGGACAAACAGAAATCCCTCTTAGCAAATTAATAAATCCGAAAACTTTGTTGCCTGCTATTTCCGAAAAAGCCCTTCGTTACGACCTAACCGTTCCCTTTGCACGTTACGTTGTGCAACACCAAAATGAAATAACATTCCCATTTAAACGTTACCAAATACAACCGGTTTGGCGTGCTGACAGGCCACAAAAAGGAAGGTATCGCGAGTTTTATCAATGCGATGCAGATGTAATTGGCAGCAATTCATTGGTAAATGAAGTAGAGTTGGTTCAATTAATTGATGATGTTTATTCTAATTTAGGCCTACCTGTTATTATTAAAATCAATAACCGGAAAGTATTAAGTGGTATTGCTGAAGTAATAGGTGAAGCAGATAAAATAATAGATATAACTGTTGCCATAGATAAGTTGGATAAGATTGGTGTTGATGGAGTAAACAAAGAGTTAACCGAAAAAGGAATAGGTGTAGAGGCATTAAATAAACTTCAGCCCCTGATAAACTTTACCGGGACAACCCAGGAAAAGTTAGACTTCCTTAAAACACTCTTAGCTGCATCCGAAATTGGTTTAAAAGGAATAGCCGAATTGGAATACATTTTTAAAACATTGTCTCAAACCTCAAATCTTAAATCTCAAATCGAATTAGACATAACTCTTGCCCGAGGCTTAAACTATTATACAGGAGCAATCATAGAAGTAAAAGCAAATGCCGGAACATTAACCGGTAGCATCTGTGGAGGAGGTCGTTATGACGACTTAACAGGTATATTCGGTCTTCCGAATGTGAGCGGGGTAGGCATTTCCTTTGGTGCCGACAGAATATATGATGTGTTAAACGAATTAAATTTATTTCCCGAATCCGTTGCAGCTTCCACCAAATTATTATTTGTAACCTTTGGTGAAGACGAGCAAAACTACTGTTTACCTTTATTGGCGCAGGTGCGTAAAGCAGGAATTAATTCTGAAATATATCCGGATTCAAAAGCTAAAATGAAAAAGCAAATGAGTTATGCAGATGATAAAAAAATCCCGTTTGTGGTAATTGTTGGAAGTGATGAAATGGAAACAGGAATGTTAAGTTTAAAGAACATGGCATCAGGCGAACAAACTAAAACCAAAATAGAAGATATAATCAATACCCTTAAATAATTATACCAATACCCCTGTCAGGGTTCCAAACCCTGACAGGGGTAAACCGTAGAAAGTAAGCTATGCACCAAATCTCCACCCATAAATTAGATTTCGAAACCATTTCCGAAATCATTACAAAGAAGAAACACCTTGTTTTATCTGACGAAGCAAAGAACAATATTATTCGTTGCCGTCATTACCTCGACCAACGAATGGCTTCTCAAAGCGAACCTATTTATGGTATCAATACCGGCTTTGGTTCATTATGCGATGTATTAATTCCTGATAACGACCTGGAACAACTGCAAAAGAACCTTGTCATGTCTCATGCTTGTGGCACTGGTGACGAAGTACCTCAGGAGATTGTGAAACTGATGTTATTGTTAAAAATACAATCACTTTCGTATGGTAAATCCGGTGTTCAACTCGAAACAGTGGAACGCTTAATCGATTTTTTTAATCATGATATGCTGCCTGTTGTTTATCAGCAGGGCTCATTAGGTGCTTCCGGAGACCTTTCTCCGCTGGCTCATTTATGCCTGCCATTAATAGGAATGGGCGAAGTAAATTTTAACGGGAAGAAACAAAAGACAGAAGAAGTTATCAAACAATTGAAGACCGAACCCATCCAGTTGAAATCAAAGGAAGGGTTAGCTTTATTAAATGGTACTCAGTTCATGAGTGCTTATGGAGTATGGTGCTTAATGCAAACTAAAAGATTAAGTAATGCTGCTGATACCATCAGTGCCATTTCACTGGAAGCTTTCGATGGCCGTATCGACCCGTTCAAGGAGCACATTCATACCATTCGCCCGCACAAGGGCCAGTTGCAAACGGCAAAGAACATTCGTAACCTGCTCAAAGGGAGTGAACTTATAGAGCAGCATAAACAACATGTGCAGGACCCTTATTCGTTCCGTTGTATTCCTCAAGTGCATGGGGCTTCCAAAGATGCAATAGAATATGCAGAGAATGTTTTTTTAATTGAAATCAATTCGGTTACCGACAATCCTACTGTATTTCCTGACGAAAGAGAAATCATTTCCGGAGGTAATTTTCATGGTCAGCCTCTTGCATTGGCACTCGATTTTCTTGCTATTGCTTTAGCTGAACTGGGCAGTATTTCTGAAAGAAGAACCTATCAGTTGATAGCAGGGTTAAGGGGCTTACCTTCTTTCCTAGTGGCTAAACCGGGTTTAAATTCAGGCTTCATGATTCCGCAATACACAGCAGCAAGCATTGTCAGCCAGAACAAACAACTTTGTACTCCTGCTTCCATCGATTCCATTGTAAGTTCAAACGGACAGGAAGACCACGTTTCCATGGGGGCTAATGCAGCCACCAAATGTTTTAAAGTGGTGGAAAATCTTCAGCGTATTTTAGCCATTGAGTTAATGAATGCTGCACAGGCATTAGAATTTAGAAAACCACTTAAATCATCTCCTGCGATAGAAAACATTGTGTCGGAATACCGCAAACAAGTGAAGTTTCTGCAGGAAGATGAAATTATGTATACGGAGATAGACAAAAGTGTAGAGTTTTTAAAGGGTGAGATATTTCATTCCTTTTAAATTCACGAATACCCCTGTCAGGCTTTTAAACCCTGACTGGGGTAATGGTAAATAAGTAAATCACAATGAAAAAACAAATCCTTTCTTTTTTTCTGCTTTTTACTTCCTCTTATTTATTTCCCTGCGATTGCCCCCCTTTGCAGCCTGTTTCAAAAGACCTTTGCAAAACTTACAATGTCATTTTTTATGGAAAAGTTGATTCTGTAAGTTCCTGTGGAAAAGATGGAATAAGCACAGCTTATTTTACCATAAACGAATTATATAAAGGAGCAGTCTCTAAAGAAGTAAAAGTCGATTTCGACTGTGCTTCTGCCTGCCTGATGAGTTTTGAAAAAGGGGAAGAATGGCTGATGTATGCTACTTATCAAAAGTTCGATTTATTAACAGTGACCATATGCGATCATAGCAGAAAGCACTTTGATGACGAATCAAAAGATTTTTATTCCATTGCAGCACAAAGAACATTTGACCAGGAAAAACTATTTTTAAAAACCGAACTTGGAATTCAACCGTTTGTGATTAAAAACGATTTGAACGAACAACAGAAAATATTTAAGCCTCATAACGACCAGCCAAGTGACATCAACAAACTATGGCTCTTGCTTATTTCATTGGGCACAATGGGTATTGTGTTTTTATTAGCAAGAAAAAGAAAATAGATTTTTTTATAACCCCTGTCAGGGTTTCAAACCCTGACAGGGGTATCAGGTATAATTTATATTATAGAATATGACCAACAAATTCAAATCTCACCCCTGGCATGGCATCCCGATTGGGGAGAATGCACCGCAAACGCTTACTGCCTTTATCGAAATTGTGCCAACCGACACGGTAAAATATGAAATTGATAAGGAAACCGGTTATCTCAAAATAGACCGTCCTCAGAAATTCTCTAACGTTGTTCCTACACTATATGGTTTTATTCCTCAAACGTATTGCGACTTAAAGGTGGCAGAATTCGCAGCTTTAAAATCAGGTAAGAAAGTAACAAAAGGCGATGGCGACCCTTTAGATATATGTGTGCTAAGCGAAAAAACCATTACACATGGAGATATCATTCTCCAGGCCATTCCAATTGGAGGCTTTAGGTTAATAGATAAAGGGGAGGCAGACGACAAAATTATTGCTGTAATGAAAGCAGATGAAGTATTTTCTGATTGGAAGGAAATCACTGACTGCACTGAAGCAGTCATTGACAGGCTAAAACATTATTTTCTTACTTACAAAAACCTTCCCGGTCAGGAACCAACCTGTGAAATTACCCATATATATGGTAGGGAAGAGGCTTATGAAGTGATTAATAGGAGTAGAGAGGATTATGAAAACAAGTTTTTGAAAGAATAAATAAAAAACTAAAGCATTTTAACAGCCTATATCACACCTTGGCTCCCCTCTCCTTCCTTCAAGGAGAGGGGTCGGGGGTGAGGTCTTGCAGAGCCAATGAAAAAAGAAACAAAAGATAAAATAAAGCTAAAGGCAAAACTGTTTCTAAAACGTTTCTTTATCTCCCTGGGTATCTTTTCCTTCATTTTGTTCATTATCAGCTTTACCGACATACCTTATAATACCTACCATTGGCTGGGGACTTCCAATTCTCAGTTAAAAGGCAAGCCAAATTTGATTGTTTTGATGGGAGGAAGCGGAATGCCAAGCCCGGATGGGCTGATTCGCACGTATTATACTGCCGAAGCGGCATTAAAGTGCAATGACGCGAAAATTATTATACTCCATCCCTACGGAGAAAATGATAGTCTGAAACAATTAAAACTAATGGCACATGAACTTATACTAAAGGGAATTGATTCTTTAAGAATAAAATTCGCACCCCTTGGATTCAACACCCGTTCACAGGCTTTAAATGTTGCTGACATTTGCGGAGAAAAGCGTGACACCTTATCCCTTCTAATAATTACTTCCCCGGAACACATGTATCGTTCCATCAGGTCATTTTTAAAAGTAGGATTCACCAAGGTAGGAGGTATGCCCACTTTCGACACCCCTATAGATGAGGAAAAAGTAAAAGACAAGGAAAACACCAGAGATACCCGGGTCAGGAATCTTTCCCTGAGATACAATATGTGGAGTTACCTGGGTTATGAATTAATAGTGATACGTGAATATTGTGCAATCAGCTATTATAAAATAAAAGGCTGGATTTAACCACTTTTCCAAAACAACAAACCAGCAAACAATTAAAAGTCCAAAAAATGTGGGAGCCTCCTCTGCTCGAGCACAGGTCGTTCCCACTTAGGTGGGAGTATCCTGCACATCAACGCAGGCTAATATATAAAGGATTTGATTTGATAATAATATAGCTGGTACCCCAGGTTGGCAAAAAAGAAAGGGAATGGAAACTTTAGAGAAACCAAGGATGAAACAAATAAAGTTATCCGTATTTTTAGGAAAAACCATCTGAAGTATTCTTTTATTAAGAAAAAGAAAAAACTTGGTTAATTAATAATATCCCGTTTCCATTGGTATATTAATATCTATACCATATATATATATAAACACCCATCCCTGCGAAGATATTAACAATTCATTGTGGGAAAAATAAATCCTTTTATATTTGTCAACGAAAAATTAAAAGCAATAAACAATTAAAACGATTAAGATTATCAGTAACCCTAAACAAAAAACTATGAGAAAATTATTACTACTTTCAACGATTGCGTTGAGTTCCTGCTTTACTTTACTGAAAGCACAAACCACAGTCACGATCAGTCCCTCGCAGGATAACACCATTTTCGAGACACCTGTGGGTAATTCTAACGGTTCGGGCGACCATTTATTTTCAGGACTCACCGCAGGAAGTTCCATCAGAAGAGCCTTGCTTGAGTTCGACATTGCTGCCAATGTTCCTGCCGGTGCTACAATTACCGGGGTGTCATTAGACCTTACGGTAGACCAAAGCGTTTCCGGTGCTTTACCGATGACGTTGAATACCATAAGCTCCAACTGGGGCGAAGGGGCTTCGGCAGCAGTTGGACCTGGAGGAAACGGAGCGGCAGCTCAATTAAATGATGCTACCTGGTTGAACTCATTCTTCCCTTCAACCCTTTGGACAACCGCGGGTGGGGACTTTAATTCCACCGCTTCTGCTTCTGCTAACGTTGCAGGAAATGGTTTATACACCTGGACTTCAGCTCAATTGGCTGCTGATGTTCAAAGTTGGTTAGATGCTCCTGCCGGTAATAACGGTTGGATGTTAATCGGTGATGAATCAACTACTCAAAGCGCAAAACGTTTTTGCAGCAGAGAAAATACTACAGCTTCTAACAGACCTGCATTATCCATTACTTATACTATGCCTTGCGTTCAGCCTGATGTTCCAACTTTAACTGCTGACAATATGACCATTTGTGATAATGGAACTTCTACCATTACTGCTGGTGGAAATTTAAATGATGCTACTTCATGGAATTTATACGAAGTTTCCTGCGGAGGTACTCTTGTTGAATCTAACACAACCGGAATTTTTGCAGTATCGCCCGGATCTACTACTACTTATTATGTAATAGGTGAAGGTGGTTGTTCTTCAGCTGCAACTTGTTCTACTATTACTATAAATGTTCTTCCTACAACAACCGGTTCTCAAACCTTAACAGTTTGTGCAGGTGGTTCTGTTACAGTTGGGGGAAATACTTACACAACTTCAGGAACATATACCGATGTATTAGCTGCAGCCAACGGATGCGATAGTACAGTAACCACTAACTTAACAGTTTCTCCTGTCATCACCGGTTCTCAAACCTTAACAGTTTGTGCTGGTGGTTCGGTAACAGTAGGAGGAAATACCTATACTACTTCAGGAACATTTACTGATATTTTAACTGCTGCTAACGGATGCGACAGTACAGTTACTACCAACTTAACAGTATCTCCTGCCATTACCGGTTCTCAAACCCTTACAGTTTGTGCGGGAGGTATGGTAATGGTTGGAACTTCTATGTATATGACCTCAGGAACGTTCACAGACGTTTTAACTGCAGCTAACGGATGCGACAGCACAGTTACAACTAACTTAACAGTTTCTCCTGCCATTACCGGTTCTCAAACCTTAACTGTTTGTGCTGGTGGTATGGTTATGGTTGGTTCTTCAATGTACATGACATCAGGAACATTTACAGATGTATTAACTGCTGCTAACGGATGCGACAGCACTGTAACAACCAACCTAACAGTTTCTCCTGCCATTACCGGTTCTCAAACCTTAACAGTTTGTGCTGGAGGTTCAGTAACAGTAGGTGGAACAACTCATTCTACATCAGGAACATTTACTGATATTTTAACTGCGGCTAACGGATGCGATAGCACAGTAACAACTAACTTAACGGTGTCTCTAGCCATCACCGGTTCTCAAACTCTTACAGTTTGTGCAGGTGGTTCAGTAACAGTAGGCGGAACAACTCATACAACTGCAGGAACATTTACCGATGTATTAACTGCAGCTAACGGATGCGATAGTACAGTAACTACTAATTTAACAGTTTCTCCAGCCATTACTGGTTCTCAAACCTTAACAGTTTGTGCAGGTGGTTCAGTAACAGTAGGCGGAACAACTCATACAACTACAGGAACATTTACAGATGTGTTAACTGCCGCTAACGGATGCGATAGCACAGTAACTACTAACTTAACAGTTTCTCCTGCCATCACCGGAAGCCAAACCATCAGTCTTTGTTCTGGTGGTTCTGTAACCGTTGGAACAACAACACACAATACCAGCGGAACTTATGTTGACGTTATTTCTGCAATGAACGGATGCGATAGCACTGTAACAACTGTTTTAATTATCAATACTACTATTACTACCAGCCAAACCTTAACAGTATGTTCAGGAGGTTCAGTTACTGTTGGTTCCAATACTTATAGTACTTCAGGAGTATACACGGATACATTTACTGCCATCGGAGGATGCGACAGTACAGTAACCACTAACTTAACAGTATCTCCTGCAATTACCAGTTCTCAAACCTTAACAGTTTGTGCCGGTGGTTCGGTAACAGTAGGTGGAACAACTCATACCACATCAGGAACATTTACTGATATTTTAACTGCTGCTAACGGATGTGACAGTACAGTAACTACTAACTTAACAGTTTCTCCTGCAATTACCGGTTCTCAAACATTAACAGTTTGTGCAGGTGGTTCAGTTACAATAGGTGGAACAACTCATACTACCTCAGGAACATTTACTGATATTTTAACTGCGGCTAACGGATGTGACAGTACAGTAACTACTAACTTAACTGTTTCTCCTGCCATCACCGGTTCTCAAACTTTAACAGTTTGTGCTGGTGGTTCAGTATCAGTTGGTGGAACAACTCATACAACTACAGGAACATTTACCGATATTTTAACTGCAGCTAACGGATGCGACAGCACAGTAACTACTAACTTAATAGTTTCTCCTGCCATCACCGGTTCTCAAACTCTTACAGTTTGTTCAGGTGGTTCAGTAACATTAGGCGGAACAACTCATACTACATCAGGAACATTTACAGATGTGTTAACTGCAGCTAACGGATGCGATAGTACAGTTACAACAAACTTAACAGTTTCTCCAGCCATCACCGGTTCTCAAACTCTTACAGTTTGTGAGGGTGGTTCTGTATCAGTAGGCGGAACTACTCATACCACCTCAGGAACATTTACAGATGTGTTAACTGCAGCTAACGGTTGTGATAGTACTGTAATAACTAACTTAACAGTTAGTCCGGCCATTACAGGTTCTCAAACCTTAACTGTTTGTGCAGGTGGTTCAGTAACAGTAGGAGGAACAGCTCATACAACTACAGGAACATTTACTGATGTATTAACTGCAGCTAACGGATGCGATAGTACTGTAACAACTAACTTAACAGTTTCTCCTGCCATCACCGGTTCTCAAACGCTTACAGTTTGTGCAGGCGGAATGGTAATGGTTGGAACTTCAATGTACATGACCTCAGGAACATTTACCGATGTATTAACTGCGGCTAACGGATGCGACAGTACAGTAACTACCAACTTAACTGTTGACCCTGCAATTACTTCTTCTCAATCATTTACAGTTTGTGCAGGTGGAATGATAATGGTGGGTACTTCTATGTATATGACCAGCGGAACATTTACAGATGTATTTACAGCTGCTAACGGATGCGATAGCACTGTTACCACTTCACTTACTGTAAGACCGGTAAATGCAACTACCCAGGTATTTAATATGTGTTCTGGCGGAAGCGTTACAGTTGGAGCTAATACTTACACTACTACCGGAGTTTATACCGATATTCTTACTGATATGAATAGCTGCGATAGTACAGTTACCACAGATTTAACTATTGCTTCTTCTATAGTAATAAACAACATTACTACTATTTGTGCCGGAGATTCAGTTGTTTTGGGTACTCATACTTATAATACTACCGGAGTTTACTCTGATACATTTACTGCAATGGCAGGATGTGATAGTATTGTAAACACTGACTTAACAGTTAGCCCGGCTATCACAGGAACTCAAACCTTAACAGTTTGTGCCGGAGGAATGGTAATGGTTGGTGCTTCCATGTACATGACCTCAGGAACATACACTGATATCTTTACAGCAATGAACGGATGCGACAGTACTTTAACAACCAACTTAACTGTTCTTTCTGCTGACACAACAATACAAATGGTAACGGTTTGTGCAGGGGATACCTTAATGATAGGAACTTCT
The DNA here is from genome assembly GCA_947479085.1 of Bacteroidota bacterium. Classification (GTDB taxonomy): domain Bacteria; phylum Bacteroidota; class Bacteroidia; order 2-12-FULL-35-15; family 2-12-FULL-35-15; genus 2-12-FULL-35-15. The sequence goes on from CANJYB010000015.1 coordinate 71,140, forward strand.
ACTTATTTCAATTCCGGAATTTATACTAATGTATTAACTTCGATAAATGGCTGTGACAGTACTTTAATCACCAACTTAACTGTTAATCCTGCAATCACCGGTTCTCAAACCTTAACGGTTTGTGCAGGCGGAATGGTAATGGTAGGTACTTCCATGTACATGACCTCTGGAACATTTACCGATATATTAACTGCGGTTGACGGATGCGATAGTACGGTAACTACCAACTTAACAGTTATGCCAGCTATCACTGGTAGCCAGGTATTAAATATGTGTTCAGGTTCAACTGTTACAGTTGGAGCAAGTACTTATAATACTACCGGTATTTACACAGATGTGTTAATGGCAGCAAATGGTTGCGATAGTACAGTAACTACAGATTTGACTATTTCCAACTCTATCACTACCAGCCAGGCTTTCACGGTTTGTTTTGGTGGTTCAATTACTGTTGGAACCAATACCTATAATGCGTCTGGTGTTTATACCGACCTGTTTACTGCCGTTGGCGGATGCGATAGCACAATTACAACTACTTTAACAGTTAGCCCAATGATTACAGGAGCACAAACGATTACACTTTGCGATGGTGGTTCTGTTACAGTAGGTACAAATACTTACAATGCTTCCGGAGTTTATACGGATATGTTTACTGCAATGAACGGATGCGACAGTACATTAACTACTACAGTAATCATCAATGCGCCAATCACAGGTTTGCAAACTTCAATCATTTGCGCAGGCGATTCTTTAATAGTAGGAGGAATGACATACTATACAACTGGTATCTATACCAATGTATTAACTTCGTTTAGCGGATGCGATTCTACATTAACTACCGACCTTACAGTGATGCCTGCAATTGCAGGAACTCAATCAATGACTATCTGTGCCGGAGATTCAATCACTGTTGGAACTTCAACATATAGCACTTCCGGTTCCTATTCTGATGTATTTACTGCAATGAATGGCTGCGATAGTACATTGACTACCAACTTAACAGTTATGCCAGCAATTACTACTACCCATATTATAACAGTATGTGCAGGAGGCAGCGTTACAGTTGATGCCAATACTTATAATGCGACAAGTATTTATTTAGATGTTTATACCGCTGCTAACGGCTGCGACAGTACATTAATTACCGACCTTACGGTTAGCCCGGCTATCACAGTAAGTCAGACATTTATGATGTGTACAGGTTCTTCAGTTACAGTAGGAACTAATACTTACAATACTTCAGGAGTTTATCTGGATGTATTTACAGCAGCAAATGGATGCGATAGTACATTAACTACTAACTTAACAATTACTGATTCTATTGTTGTAAATCAATCAATGACCATTTGTTATGGTAATTCAATCACTGTAGGTGCTAATACTTACGACACTACAGGTGTTTATACTGATATCTTAACTGCGATAGGCGGATGCGACAGTACAGTGGTTACTGCTTTAACAGTAATGGCTCCTATAGTTGCCAGCCAAAATGTTACTTTATGTGGAGGTGATACTTTATTCATTGCCGGAAATACATACACCACATCCGGTGTTTACACGGATGCATTAACTTCTGTAACAGGATGTGATAGTACTTTAACTACTAACCTGACCGTAATGCCGGTAATTGCAACCAACCAATCAATAACAGTTTGTGCAGGTGGCAGTATCACAGTTGGTGGATTTATTCACTTTACTTCAGGTACATTTACCGATGTATTGACAGCTATGAGCGGATGCGACAGTACAGTAACTACCAACTTAACGGTAAGTCCTGCAATAACTTCTAGCCAAACCTTCCTGATGTGTTCTGGTTCAATGGTAATGGTTGGAACAAACATGTATGATACTACCGGAGTTTACACTGATGTGTTTACATCTATGAGTGGTTGCGATAGTACAGTTACTACCAACTTAACCATTACAGATTCCATTGTGGTAAACCAAACCTTTACATTATGTGCAGGTGGAAGCATCACTATTCAGGGTAACATTTACGATACTACAGGAATTTACGTGAACATGTTCACTGCAATAGGCGGATGTGATAGTACAGTGGTTACTAACTTAATCATCAACCCTGCTGTCATAGGAAGTCAGACAATGGCGATATGTGCAGGCGATTCATTGATGGTTGGAACCAACACGTACAATGCAACAGGAACATACACCGATATATTTACAGCCATGAATGGATGTGATAGTACGGTTACAACAATGTTAACTGTATTACCTGCAATAACAGACACCATTGTGCAGTCATTCTGTCAGGGAGGTTCAATTATTGTAGGTTCTAACACCTATACCGCTTCAGGAACTTACATTGATGTTTTAATAGCTATGAATGGATGCGATAGTACAGTAATAACACAGTTAACCGTGTTGCCTTTACCAACAGTTGCTTTAGCAGCCTTCCCATCACATTTATGTACTCAGGCAGGAGTTATAGTATTAACTCAGGGAAGTCCTTCAGGTGGTATTTATTCTGATAGTGGAAATGGTATAGTGGCTTCACCTAACATCAACCTTACTGCAGCCGGAGTTGGGGTAGATACAATTACTTATACAGTTACAGGTGTCAATGGTTGTGTCAATTCAGCTTCTCGTCCTATGAACATTGTAAATTGTACTGGTGTTGAAGAGTTTTCGTTTACTAATGATGTAAACGTTTACCCTAACCCTAACAATGGAATGTTCAATATTTCTATTACAAATGCAAACTTTAATAACTTAACCATCTCTATAAATGATGTGGAAGGAAGAGAAGTATATGCATCTCAGGACAAAATAGGTGGTACCGAATTCAGCAAACAAATCAATTTAGATGAATTAGCTAAAGGAGTGTATTACATTAAATTGTCAAACGGAACAGAAACTAACATTAAGAAATTGGTGATTCAGTAATACAATCTGTTTTTAAATAAAAGTCCCGAACTAAAGAAATTTAGTTCGGGACTTTTTATTTTACCTGCCTTTTCTTTAAAGTATATCCTGTTTTAACATTCCCCATGCCAAGGAGTTAATAACTCAGGGTTAGGATGAATATAATGGTTCTGAGTATAATATCAAGACTGAAACCATTAATCGGATGGATCTACGCCATGGTTAGAACGTATGAACCTTGAGTCCATATCTTCGTTGAACTTTTTTGTTGAAATAATACCTAATGATTAAATAGTTTAGCAGAAAGAGAAATGGTTATTCCTGCTCTTTTTTCAGCATGTTCAATGCAAAATAACCAATAATTAAAATAACAGCTCCCATAATTATCCATAGCCATTTTTTATTTTCAATTAAAGGATTGGGTTTTTCAATGGAAGTAATTTTTGCCTGCTCTGCACCATAATTAATTTCCGGCAGAGAAGCGGGTATTTTATTTTTAAAATGTTCTATATCGTAAACCGGCTGATGGTCGTTCTTCTTTCCATAAGCAAGGTAAGTGTTTTTAGAAGCAGGCAGATTAGCAATCAACCTGCATTGCTCACCAAATACTTTTATTTCGCTTATAATTATAGGTGCATTATCATTATTCTGAATTTCAACTTTTATTTTTTTTGTTGCTTCATTATTACAATGAATTGAATTGTTTTTGGTAGATGTCAATACACTTGTATTTAATAAATACCAATAATCTTTATCTCCGGTTGCAGTATGATAGGTTCCATTACTGCCATATATATTTACATTTCTATAAAAATCGGAGGTTGTGCTGCTTTTAATAGTCAGATAATTCACTATATAGTCATACGGCATTTCAACAATAATCTCAGAATTTTTTTCTTTTTTATTTTCCGTTTGTTTCCATTTATTGGTTTTGAGTATGTTGTATTTCCCTAAATTTATTTTATTTTCGTAAGCATAAGCCTCTTTTACCATTATTCGTTTTGTCCATCGGTCATCAAACTTTAAGCGGAAATAAGCATATTCCGAATTAGGAAATTCAAGCGAAGAGTATTCGAAATGATCATCAGCATTATCAAAACGAACGATGCGTAAATGTTCGGCAATGGTAAACCATTCTTTATTATCGTTACTACCTTCTACTTCCACATTTTTATCATAGCCTGTTTCTTCCACATCCACTACTATCTGGTTAATGGTTTGTTTAGTTTTCGACTTAAGGGTTACAAATGAAGCATCTTTTTCGTGATAACTATCGTTTATAATATCAAACGAAATGGCAATTTGTTCTCTTTTTTCACCCATCCATTCCATTAGGTAAGGTATTTCAGAAGTGTCTTTTTCGGTAATATTATACAAACGGATATCCATTAAATTACTGGTGCATTGCGCAGTAATTTCCGGTAACAGGGGAATGGCAAAATAACTTTCCTTTTCTGTTTTATCCAACTTTCGTTTATAGGTATAACCGTCTGCCTGCCCTAAAAGTAAAGCAGGGAATGAACAGAACAGAAGGTAAGAGCTGATTTTCTTAAAATTCATTATTCGTTTTTAGGATGAGATTCGTTGACCACTTCTTCTTCTCCGAATATTAATACTTTAAATTTTTGATACAGGAAGGCAACCAACAGTAAAATCGCCCCAAGCATCATATACGCTATTACCTTGTAACCAGTTGATAAATCCCATGTATCTACCAGTAATAACTTAAGAATGGTTAAGCCAAATAATGAAATGGAAGAAATACGTAATATTTTATTTTTCCTGAAAATACCAACAGCGATTAGGAGAAATGAATACACTCCCCATATAAGTGTAAACCCGAGCTTATAAGTATTGCCAAATGAAAAGGGAGCAGCATCTGTTCCGAAACTATGAATATGATTCAGGTTCATTAATTCATTGCAGAGCACTATAAGAATAAAAATATGTACAATACAACCCGCGTAAATTTTTGAAATGCTGAAGGAACGAAAGGTTTCCTGTTTTAATAATTTATGAGTCAGAAATAGTAATAAACCAAATAGGGCAAATGCTGAATATCTTATGTACAAAAGCATTGGTGGATTTGTGTAATACTCTGCCTGATCATTTAACAGGTAATCTTCCCGGAGCGAAGTTAACTGGTGCAAAGTTGCAGCCAGGAACACTAATACCGCCATCATATTCAAACCAAATGCCACCCAATGAATTATGGGGTTTTTCCATCTCCATATGGCCAAAACTGAAACCAAGCAAAAGAAAAACATATTATATAATCCCTGCACAACACTTTGAATGCGGGAATACATATAATCATAAACCAAAGTTACGTTGCTGCTATCAGCATAAGCTACCTTAATAGGTACTTTGAGCATCGACTTTTGATAACAATATTCGTAATAAGCTGTTATTTCGTTGAAGAATGCAAAATAAGTAACAATGGTAAGTAATATTGGCAAAACAAATTCGGTAACATTATAAATTGGAAACTGCTTACCATTTTCTTCACTGATTGCTTTTTTATGATGAATAAAGACAATGCTCCCCAACGATGCAATTACAAAAAGGGAAGTAAGCAGGTGAATATTAAAAAACGGTAACCAGTTTTTATAAGCATCCATCCTTGAGTCATTATCAACGGCATCTGAATCGTAACTATAATAAGCAGGATGAGTGGAGTAGGTACCACCCCAATAATGCATAAGACTATAGACGGCAAGAGCAACCATTATAAAAGCCAGCCACTCATAAAACCTGACGGATTTAATTCGTCCTATATAAAAAAGCAACACGGCCTCCGTGCTCCAGAAAAGAGTTACCCAATGTCCTTCAAGTTGAACAGGAACGGCAATGGTGATAAAACTCAATACCATTGCAATCAGCAGGTAAAAAAGTTTCCGGTCCATCATTTTGTTTTTAAAAACAATATAACTGAACAGAAAATGAATTAATGCATTTGCAACTGTGAAAAGACCAAGATAGTTTTCGTAGAGTGTGTTATTTAATGCATAATATCCTAATCCGAAAAAGATGAAACTATTGGTAACTATCCGGATAATGTCAAGCACTCCAAAAGATTCATTTTTAATTACCTTATAGGCCATATTGCTTATATAGAACAAAAGGAAAAAGAGAAACGTAAACGAAAGTGCCATGATGGAATGCTCTTCATAATTATATTTATCAATAAACCAGCCCGCAACTATCAGCCAGGTAAATCCGTAGGAAACATGATTTAGGACCTGCCAGTATTTTTTGAAAGAAAGAATAAGTATGCCGGAATTAATAATGAGCATATAACAAAACATAATTTCTATTTTGCCGCTGCCATCGCTAAGCAGCATAGGCACAGCATAGGCCCCCACAAGTCCGATGACTCCTATCACTTCCAGATTGTAGACAGTGGCTGCAAAAACGGTGAATGCAGTGAAAATTACCATAATTGCAAATGCCGCGATTTGCGGAAACAACTGGTACATACTATAGGCTGCAAACGTAGTAAAATAAAGAGAAGCCATTCCTCCACTTAAAAGCACGGAACTGAAAGCTTTGTATTTCGATTTTAATTTCAATGCAATGGCAAGAAGAATTCCTCCTGCTGCATAAGCCAGCACTATGCGGGCAAGAGGACCTAATAAGTCATTGTCAATGGCATATTTAACACCAATTCCAATTCCTATTACTAATATAACAATACCAATAATAGTAATGAGTTTCCCTCCCACAAATTCTTCCATATTGAATTTGGCAGCAGGTTTTGGTTTTACAAATTTGGGTGGAATGGTTTGAAAAACAGGTGGCTTGGTTTCCTGAATTTTTATTTCCGGTATTTCATTGGTTACTTCCGGTTCAGCCTGCTTTAAAGGCTCAGCAAAAGGAACCGCAGGTGGTATAATAGTGGAGGATGTGCTTTTTACAATGGGTTGCTGTTGAAGGGCTTCAAGTTGTATTTTTAAGGATTCGAGTTCGCTTTTTGTTTTATCCAGGTCGTTGGATAAGATTAAAATTTTACGCCCGATAAGATTAATTTTTTCTTCGTTGGTCATTTAGTATTCTGTTATTAAATAAAAACCACTAAATAAAATCCTCTTCCTATGCCTACTTAAATTTTATTCTTCTTCTTATTTGTTTTCCAAACCAGTACCCGACAATCATAGAAGGAATTAACCCGAAAAAGGAAACCCAATATATTGGCGAAAAAATATAATCAAAAATGGGTTGCTCTCCTTTTACTCCTATTTTACCTGTTCCTTCAATAAGAAAACTTATACAACTGGAAATAACAGTAGAAGTAAAAAGAGTGAAAATTCCAAATTTGAATCCCTCGAGGTTATAATTTTTATGGCTGATTAATATGGCTTTGCTGGCTGCCTGACCATAAAAGTGACCACATAAATAAAGAATAATTACGGCAAATATTAGGTTGAGTAAATAGTTATAATCCGCAAACCAAAAAACGGCTTTAAATATTCCTTCATCCAATGAAACCAATATCATGATAATTTCTGCCATTACCAATCCTATTGTCACTCCCTTTAGTCCTGCCTTACTTCCTATACTTTGGGCTTTTCTTTTATCCATATAAATTTAAACTGAATCGTTTATTATTGTTAGTTGTTTTTAAGGGGGAGTTACAACTGTAAATCCTTTAATAATTTTCGGTTCATCGTAATCATACAAAGTAAAGTAGATTATGGTTTCTTTGTCTTTCAGTTTGTCTTTTTGAGGTTGATAAACAATCCTGTATTTATCCAGCACTCCCTTGCCATCAAAACCATTTGGAGAATCGAAAGTGCAGCAGGAACCTAACCGTTGAAAATAAATAGGCCAACCTTTTGCATCCAGTAATAATTTAATGTAATCTTCTTCGTTTCCCGGTCCTCCATCAAAACCACATCCTATTCGAATAGGATTTTTTTCGCTGTAACCATAGGTTTCATCATCAGATGCTTTTGTTAATTTAAGAATAGGATGTATAGGCAAACCATCGTATTTTTCGTCTTTGCATTTATCCAGTTTTTTCTTTGCATCCTTTTTTCCTAACTGAACTGCTTTTGCAAAGTCTTTGCAGGCAGAATCTTTTTTATAAAGCAATTGATTTACATTTCCCCGTTCAAAATATAAATCAGCATTGGTTGGTTCGTTTTTAATGGCTTCGGTATAATCTCCAATTGCCCCTTCGTAATCAGTAAGTCTCCGTTTTGTTTCTGCACGCAAAGCAAAAACCTTTTTGTATTTTGCTGAGAGCATAAGGGTAGCATCAAAATCTTTTAATGCATCCGTGTAATAATTCATTTTTAGTTTTGCCAATCCTCGGTTGTATCTGGCATAATAATCGCCCGGAGCAATGTCAATACTCTGATTAAATAAAGGCATTGATTCCTGGTACTTTCCCTGTTTGGCCAGTTCCATAGCCTCTTTAAGTAATTTTTTAGGGTCCTGGGCATATCCCTGTGTCAACCAAAAGGCAGAAATAAAAACGACAATAATTTTTTTCATGTTACCAGCGTTGATTAATAAAGTGCAAAAATAGTAATTTATAGTAGTTATTCATTAACTGGAAGCTAAAGTAACAGGTTAATTATTTATTCAGGGGTCGTTTATGATTTCCAGTTCCATTTTAAATAGGAGAATATTTATAGTAGGCATTAAATGAATTAAAGTCCCATTAAATAATTATATTAAATTTGCCCGCGATTTTATAATTGATTCTATTAAAAAAGTGAGTTTAAAAACGACACGAATTCTTTTAATTTTAAGTTTAGCTACTAACCTTGCTATTGTTCTGTTTTTCAGCAGAAGAATTTATTACAGGGCAAAATACTCTAAAGGTATTGTCACATTTGAACAAAAGGATACTAAGGAATCGTTGGATGACTTAAAATATACCAATGGCCTTACCTTTAAAGTCACAGGTAAATACCACAATGAACCAGGTTATAACCGTCTTCCAAAAAAGTTTGAGAACATAGTAAGACCGGAATTATGGGACATCAGCAAAAATTCTTCGGGAATTGGTATTCGCTTTCGCACCAACTCCCCAACCATTGCTGCAAAATGGACATTAATAAACAATTCCTATTATGCGGTAATGAATAAAATAAGTAATGGCGGGGTTGACTTATATTGCCGGGTGAATGATAAATGGCAGTATGTTAGTTCGGGAATGCCCACGGGGTTTACAAACCAGGTACTTCTGATAACTGATATGGATACTACTTATAAGGAATTTTTATTGAACCTGCCTATTGCCGATGGTATCGATTACATGAAAATTGGAATAAGAGACAAGTATTCTATTACTCCTCCGCATGTTAACACCAATAAGATAAATAAGCCTATTGTTTTTTATGGCACCAGTATTACCCAGGGAGGAGCCATTACTCGTCCCGGAATGATATACCCTTCCATTGTTTCCAGAAATCTGGATGCGGAAGTAATTAACCTTGGTTTTAAAGGAAACGGAAGATACGAACAGTCCGTGGGGCAGGCGCTTTGCGAAATAGACGCATCAATGTATGTAATTGATTGTATAGCCAATTCCACTCCCGATACCATCAGAAATAATGCACCAAAGTTGATTGAACAATTAAGAAAAGAAAAACCAACAGTGCCTGTTTTACTTGTTGAAGGATATGTAAGAGAGTATGCCTGGTTTAAAAATACTGATGAGTCTACTCCGGGAGGGATTCGTTATCTGCGGGCACAAAACAAGGAACTGAAACAGGTGTATGAGAATGCTTTAAAAGCAGGGTTTACCAATATTTATTATATGTCTGGCGATAGTTTAATAGGTACCGACCATGAAGGAACAGCAGATGGTACCCACCCTTCAGATGTTGGTGCTTCCCGCATTGCTGAACAAATGGAGGTGAAGATTAAAGAAATTTTAAAACTGAAATAATCAATTTCCTTTCTGTTAAAAGGCAGGCCTTTACCGGTTAACGGAGAACAGGCTCGTCTACCATTTCGTTGGTCATGAACGGAAGATTAGGAAATGTTCATGTTCCCGATGTCCGTTTGGCTAATCTGACAAACCGGTAAAGTCCACACCTCATAATAGTATAACTATTTACCTTGCAAAGATCTGCCCTTTTCCTTTTATTGTTAATGTGAAATTTCAAGAATAAATTACATAATTAATAGTGTCAGTTAGGCGGGAAAAAGACTAATTTTGTTTCAACAACCACCTAATACATAAAGCCATGATAGAAAAACATTTTTTAGAAAACACCATTGGTGTTTTTAATAACTACCGCGCACTTGCCGAAAAATCCTTCTCTCAACTGGACAATGACAAAGATTTTCATTTTGCACCCGACCCGGAAGCCAACAGTTTAGCCCAGCTAATTAAACACATGAGCGGAAACATGATTTCGCGCTGGACAGATTTCCTGACTACTGATGGTGAAAAACCTACCCGCAACCGTGACGGAGAATTTATAGATGATCATAAAACCCGCATAGAACTGATACAGGAATGGGACAAAGGCTGGGAAGTGTTTATGCATACCTTAAATTCCCTTACTGAAAATGACCTGATGAAAACGGTCACCATTAGAGGAGAAGGGTTAACCGTATTGCAGGCCTTGAACCGCCAGACTGCTCATTATGCTTATCACATAGGGCAGATAGTTTACCTGGCCAAACATATTAAAAGCAATGAATGGAAATCTCTTTCCATTCCTAAAAACAAATCTGCTGAACATTTAAAAGGTTCTTATCTGGATAATATTAAGCCTTAGTTTTTTATATAAAATATAAAAAGAACAAGTATACTTACAATTAAAACAACAGGAAGAGCAATTGCAAACCGAATTGTTCTGGAGTTCTTAAACAGTCTGCTTGCTAATACCAGCAGTATAAACAGCAACAGCATTATTACCATTTGTCCAAACCAGGCATTACCAAACGTTTCTTTTAACACGATTTTCAATTGCTCATTCCTTTCCTTTACAATGGTAAAAATTACATTTACAATGCAACAGATAAAGAATGATAATTGCAACCCTTGTGCTTTAAAAAAATAATTTTTGTTTTTCATCTCCTTTATTGATTAACCCTGAAACCCATATTTACCATTATTCCCATGGCCGACATCAACAGGCCAAGAAAGATAATACAAATGAAAACCATTTCTGTTTCTTTTTTAAAACTTATTGTATCCGTTGTATCTGTAAACTTTATCCTTAATTGAAAATAAAGACTTAACAGAAAAAACAGGATAAACGAATGCTCTTTAACTTCCATAAAAACGGAATGAGCCATGGGTAGTTTCCCGGAAATGATAATATGTTTGTCGTCCTGGTAATATATAATATAATACAATGCCGCTGCAAGTAGCGCCAATGAGGTGGCCACAAACTCTGCGAAAGCAAACCTTATCATTTTGCCGGTATTATTAACAATGGAGTAGTGGAGCGCAATGGTGGCAAGAATGGTGCCCGATACACCAAGAAATATATGCAAAATCAGGAAAACAAATTTCACCAGGCAGCTTGTTGTGGGTTTAGTTCGTACTTCTTTTTATCAGTTACTTTTCCCTGCTCGTTGTAAAAGGTCCAGTCACCGGCTTTCTGTCCTTTCACATAAAATCCTTTCCATTTCTTAATACCATTCGGATAATATTCTTCCCATGCTCCGTTGGCCAGATCTTTCTGGTAATTGCCGGTCATTATTTTTTGTCCTGACTCGTTATATAAATTATAGTATCCTTCCTTTTGATTGTCAATGCAACGACTTTCTTCTTTTACTTTTCCGGAAGGAAAATAAACTGTATTCATCCCTGTCAACATTCCTCCTTTATAAAACCGTAGTTGTTGCAAACTTCCATTTTCATTGTAATAGGTCCATTTGCCAATGCGTGTATCGTTCTCATATTCTCCTTCTTCTTTTTTATTTCCGTTGGCATAATAGGCTGTATAATTTCCCGTCTGCCTGCCGTCTTTGTATGTTGCTGTCCAGTTCAACTGTCCGTTTTCATACCATTGTTTCCAAACTCCAATTCGGGTATATTCCTTGTAATACTCCTCCCGGTAAGGCTTTTCGTTATCAAAAAACTCTTCACTCTTTCCGTACAAAATTCCAAAATCATAATTTTTACGCGAAGCAACAGTTCCGTTTGGATGATAGGAAATGAATATGCCCAACTCCTTTCCGGCCTGGTAGTTTCCTTCCAGCGATAATTTATTATCCTTGTAATACGATTTGTAATTTCCGTTCAATGCATCATCTGCATAGTTACATTGATAGGAAAGGGAGCCGTCTTTTTTATAATACTTCCATAATCCTGTTTTCTTTCCGTTTACTTTTTCTCCAACTTCTTTTAATGTATCCGTTGGCATTGCTTTGCAGATGGAAACAGTAATCAGTAAAATAATTAGTGTAAATGTTTTTATTGTATTCATTGTTATTTATTCCTTTAAACCTCCAAACTCGCAAAAGAGCGAGTTCGGAGGGATTCTTTACTTCCTTTCTATTATTATCTTTTTACTGGTATTAAATGTTTCTCCTGAAATTTTAATGATATAATTTCCGGTAGAAAGTTTTTCTCCTCCATCCGATTTACCATCCCATACCAACTTTTGAACGCCTTTACCAAGTTTGCCGGATTGTAAAGTGCGAACCGATTTACCTGCATTATCCATTATTTCTGCTTTAATAGCTTGTTCTTTATTCAAATTAAAACCAATGGTAGTAGCAGTGGTAAACGGATTAGGATAAACAGAAACTTCCATCGTTTCTTTTTTGTTTTCATTTATACCTACTGTTCCATACACATGTATATAGGTAGTTTTGGTGGTTGCATTTCCTGCGCCTCCGCCATTGATGGTAAGGGTTACGGTATAATACCCTGCTGTGTTGTATTGATAAAATGGGTCCTGCACATAACTATCAATGGTTCCGTCATTATTAAAATCCCATTGCCAGGAAGTAGCATTGGCGCCCGATAAATCACTAAAGGAAACGGTGTACCCGGCAGGGATGTTTAACGAATCTGCTATAAAATCACAGGTGGCGCTGTTGGCGGTGGTAGAATAAACAAAGGTTTTTTCTTCACTCCATTTTCCCCATTCAATATTGTTATCGCGGTAACGAACGCGGAAGGCATAAGTGGTTCCGGGTGTTAAACCATCGGCTGGTAAAATAGCATAACGCTTAATGTCAAGGTTAGCATTCAGGTCTATGGGGGTCCAGTTAGGTGAGCCTGAATCTCCATATACATCATAAATATCCTGTTTGCGTTCCAGGGCAGGAAGTGTATAGTTACCCGGAACTGCTGTTACCTGGAAATGACAGGTCATGGCCGAATCTACTCCCTGCATAGGGAAAGCAACCAGCTCGTTATTATTAACCACACCTGCTGCCATTGCTTTCAGCGGACCGGGTTGTGTTATCTTCCTGTACATCTGGTCGGCCAGTATATTGTTCTGTGGGCTGGAAGTATTACCAAAACTATAGGTTTCGCAGGTATAACTTTTATTGTCCACATCTATGTCAATCAAACTCCAGCAATAGATATCCAATGATTTGTTTATTTCCGGATAGTCCAGCTGGTTAGGATACATTCCCCAGCGGTCTAAGGCAGAACCTGCACCACCACTCAACATCTGGCGCATGTCATGCTGTTGCGTGCTGTCAGGGTTTACCATTTCCACCACACCGCGTTCGTAGTTATGCGAATGTCCGTCAAAATGAAAAGCCATTTTATGATGTTGTTTCATCACCCCGAATAAATCATTCTGAACATACGCTTCGTTACCATCGGGCCAGACTTCGCTATGCCCCGGCTGATGTGTAAAGCTGAATACAAAATCTACATCCGGATTAATTTCCGATTCGTTAAGGCGGTCGTTTACCCAGGTGGTTTGCGGTGATATGCGGTACGATGTATTGGCATTTAAAAATAAAAACTGTGCAGGCCCTAAATAAAACTGGTAAAACTTTTCGTTGTAAGGATGAGGATAAGCGTAATTATCAGTCAGGTCTTCGTATTTCATGTATTCGTAAAACATGGACGAATTGTTTTCGTGATTACCAATGGAAATCATGGAAGGGATGTTTTTAGTTAAGGGAGCAAAGGGTGTAAAGTATTCATTCACGTATTGACTTACATCTGAACCATTGGTCACTATATCTCCTTCGCTGCAAATAAGGTTGACATGATTGTAATAATCCTGCCCGAACTTCTGAATCAGTTTGGCTCTTATCTGCACTGCTTCGCTGGATGATTGTGCAATATCGGTACGGTTATCTCCCAGCGCTACAAAGCGGAAATGCTGACCGGGTGTGGTAAGCAGGGCGGTAGTTTTAAAAGCATTGAACACCGGAGTGGAGTCTGTGCCGGAATAACATTTATAATAATAAGTAGTATTGGGAGTTAACCCTGTAAGCTGAACCGTATGCCAGCGGTAACTTGCATTGCCATTGATATTGGCAGAAGTACCCACCACAACAGTGGAGAGATTAGTAGAATCTGTACCGTAATGAACTTCAGGAGCAACTGTATTTACCGAATGCCAGCAGACATATACCGAAGTAGGAGTAGGGGTTTGCAAATACGGATTCATGGAAACACCTCCCGACACCACATTGGGATTGTGCCCGTATCCGCCCAAACCATATACTTCATTACTTCCCAAATACCTGTCGAAAAGAATAACACGGGCAATGTCCATGTTTCCGTCTTCTCCGTTATCATCAGCAAAAAGCAATACTCCGGATAAATCGAGGGCGAAACGACCGTTCAGTGCATCGGGTGCACCGGGTACCCATTCCTGTCCGTCAATATAATATTTGATAGAGTTACCGCAATCTACTGTCATAACTAAGCGGTACCAGTTATTGGCTATCAAGGTGGAAGAAGAATACCCGACAGCTGCTACCCCTATGTGGGCAGTGGTGTTCATAAATGCATCTCCATCGTTGGAGTTGGCCATGTTGGTTTGATAAAAGCATCTCCAGCCATTTACCACCGGCATTCTGAAATCTATTAATAAGGAATATTTATTTACAAAAGTGGTACTGGCACCATTGGCAGGAATAGCATGGTTGCAGTTCAGGTACTTGCCAACTGTTTTGGAGATGGCCATGTCTCCCACACCCGGACCGGGAATCTGAGTAATGGAACCCGAAGCGCCACCCAACACAAGGTCTAAACCAAGGCCGGAGGTAGATTGAAACAAGTTGGCATTGTTTTCGAAATCCCAGTAACCTACCATGCCAGAAAGCTGGTTGGGCACGATGGGTGTGCCTAACTGTGCGTGTAGCTTAGCTACAGAAACAGCAAGCAGTAATACAAATGAGAGGGATAGTTTTTTCATACGATTAGTTTGTTTATTTTGGATAAAAATACATTTTTTTGGAGTAGTAACCTCTTTTGCTAAGAGTTTTTATGTTCATCTTTTTAATCGGTTGATAGGATTGGTTTAATTTCCTTACCAATTCACATTATAGGTATATACAGAATCATCATCATAAAATACAGTATCTTTAACATTAGTATAAACTCCGGCTTTGTATTTGTCAATATTGAAATAATACGTATCGTAATAAACAAAGAACTGATGATTATTTTGATAAGTAGAATTTGTAATAATTGGATGAGTATACGCAGCATAATTGCTTCCATAGAATTCAACTCTTAAAGAATCTCCAACTGAATATGGAGGTGGAGGAGTAAAATTTACAGTTAAAGAACTTCGTCCTTTAACATTAATAGTTATATTGTTATCTTCTCCTTTATTTACAATGTATTCAGACTCCTTTAAATTATTGCCATCTTCGAAAGCAACGTAGTAAATATAATCTTTGTCTTTATAGGCTTCAAATCCTCCAAAATCAGCAATGCCATTAACATCAGTATCTTTTTCTGCAATTAAATCATAGCTATAATGATGACTTCCCCATTGATTAATTCTTTTTCCAACATATAGAATTAAATGTTTGCCAGGTACATTTCGGTTTGCTCCCATATCATGTACAGTTACCTTTACATAGGTATCTTCCTTTTTCTTGCAGGAAATAACTCCTGTAAGAAAAAGTAAAATGAATATTATATGTATTGTTTTCATCTTTATAGATTAGTAGTCTATTTTATTATGCAAGTTTAACTAATTAAAAGAAACATTTTCTTTTCAAAAATAACGAATATATTTTTGATGGTAATTATAAAACAGACAAGTGCGATAAAAATATTCATCAAGGTTTGAATTCTAAAGCATATTATATGAAACTTTTCAATTCACCCCATCCCAATCTTTCAACCCTTTTTACTTTCAAGATACCAAACCATTATTGGAATAAATCAGTTGTTTTCCTCTTTGAGAAGAAATTATACCGTAGATTCATTTGTTCATTTCAATGACTCGTTACCTTAAATGTTCTTTATAATAATCACAAAGCCAGTACTTTGAGCACTTGTTTCCCCTTTCTTTCCCTTTTAAAAGCGAACGATTTTCCACCTTTTCCCTTCAGGAAGCAATCTTGAACGTTTGTGATTGCTTCTTAAAGGTTCAATCATGTATCATTTAAGTTGAATGATGCATCATTTAACTTAAATGACACATCATTAAAGTTAAATGACTCAATCATGAACGTTCAAGATTGCTTCTTGAACGTTCGTGATTGCTTCTTGAACTGAAATGGTGGAAAATCACAATTTTTTCATTTATCCATCTCTACTTTCAAAAATATCTCTCCCCTTATTCTCATTATCTAAGTTCTAATATCTATTTTTGCAAACATGATTCCTATTACCTACTTCATTATTGGTATTACCGTTTTAATTTCCATTTCCGCCTTTGGAAACGAGCAGATGCGGAACAAACTAATGTTTAATGCCTACATGATTCATAACCGCAAGGAGTGGTGGCGGTTTTTGTCGCATGGGCTTATTCATGCTGACTTTATCCACCTTGGGTTTAATATGTATGCCCTGTATGTGTTTGGCAGTTCGCTGGAAACGGCTTTCAGTTACGATGAAATATATGGAGCCAAAGGGCCTTTCTTTTTTATCCTCTTATATGTGGGCGGACTGGTGATGTCGTCCTTGTATTCTTACGAAAAGAACAAAAACAATATTCATTACAATGCCCTTGGGGCTTCGGGTGCGGTGTCGGCTGTTATCTTTTCGTTTATTATACTGGCACCTACAGCCCGTTTGGGTTTTATGTTTATCCCGGTGCCCATTCCAGCTTATATTTTCGGATTTATAATGCTTGGAGTAGAACATTATTTAAGCAAAAGAGGCAATACAGGCATAGCACACGATGCTCACTTCTGGGGTTCGGTGTATGGCGCAGTGTTGACCATTCTTTTGAAACCAAGTCTGGCAATGGATTTTGTACATAAAATAACAGGGACTTACTAAATGAATAAAGCCATATTTTTAGACCGTGACGGGGTGATTAATTTTGAAAGAGGTTATACGCATCAGCTGGAAGACTTTGTAATTCTTCCGGATGTGATGGAGGTATTGCAATTGTTTTTAAAAAAAGGATACCTGCTGATAGTTATCTCCAACCAAAGCGGCATAGCCAAAGGACTATATAAACAAAGCGAAACGGAAGTGCTTCATAAATATATGCTGGAAGAGTTCAGTAAAAATAATATTACCATTTCCGAAATATATTATTGTGTGCATCATCCTGATGTAAGCCGTTGCATTTGCCGCAAGCCCGATTCATTGTTTGTGGAAAAAGCAATAGCCCGTTTTCATATAGATGCTTCGCAATCGTATTTTATAGGAGATAAGGAACGCGATACGGAGGCAGGGGAGAAGGCAGGAGTGAAAGGGATATTGATAGAAGCCAATACACCATTGAAAAACATTTTGAACCAGGTGAACTAAATGGAACAATACATTAATAATAACGGTACAATTATTCCGGCTGACGAACCGGTAGTAAAAGCAAACAACCGCTCGTTCCGCTATGGCGATGCGCTGTTCGAGACCATTCGGATAACGTATAATCGCCCACAGTTTTTATCAGAACATTTGAAACGCCTGTTTAACGGCATGAAAGTGCTGAAGATGGAAATTAACGGTAAGTTTACAGAAGCGTTTTTTGAAAAGGCAATCATGGAACTGGCAGCAAAGAATTCCGTTGGTTCTGACGGAAGAGTAAGGCTGACCATTTACCGAAATGAGGGAGGATTTTATGCACCGGATACCAATTCGGTTTCCTATATCATTGAGGCTACTCCGATGGAAGAACGAGGTTATGTGCTGAACACAAAAGGATACACCATTGATTTGTTCAACGATTTTAAAAAGCAGCAAAATGCATTATCCTCTATTAAGTCGGCCAATAGCCTCGTGTATGTGCTTGCAGGTATTGCAAAGCATCAATCTCAACTGGACGATTGCATTATCCTGAATGATAAGAGTCATATAATTGAAACCATTAGTTCCAATATCTTTGCAGTGAAAAACGGGGTATTGTACACTCCACCTGTTTCTGATGGATGTGTGGATGGAGTGATGAGGAAAAAGATTATTGAAATAGCTACAGCCAATAAAATAGCAGTGTATGAAATTTCGGTAATGCAGAATGTACTGTTAGGTGCTGACGAATTATTTTTAACCAATTCATTCAATGGAATACGATGGGTGGTGGCATATAAACAGAAACGATATTTCAACAATACATCAAAAAAACTAATTGAAAAGCTGAACCAGTTAACTTCTGCTCCGCTAACTGAATAAATCTTCAATTGAAGGAATCTTAAATTCTGAAATTAATATGCGCCAGGATTATACAAAACATACGTTGGAAGAAAAGGATGTAAACAGTAATCCTGTTCTTCAATTCGAAAAATGGTTTAATGAGGCTGTGGATGCAAAGCTGGAAGAACCGTATGCGATGACATTGGCTACAACAGATAGAGAAGGTAAACCTGCAGCGCGTATCGTTTTAATGCGTGGTTTTGATGAAAAAGGTTTTACTTTTTATACCAATTATGCCAGCCGGAAAGGCCATGATATAATGGAAAATCCAAATGCTGCTTTGTTGTTTTTCTGGCAGGGACTGGAACGCCAGGTAAGAATAGAAGGAACATTAATCAAGCTTTCAGCAGAAGAGTCGGATGACTATTTTGCTTCCCGGCCTTTCGAAAGTCGCCTTGGTGCATGGACATCCGAACAAAGCAAAGTGATAGAAAGCAGGAAAGTATTGGATGAACGATTTGAAGAAGTATCAAAAAAATATGCCGATGGCAATGTTCCCCGTCCGCCACATTGGGGAGGTTATCTTTTAAAGCCCACACATATTGAGTTCTGGCAAGGCCGCCCCAGCCGCCTTCACGACAGGATATTATTTACGATGGAAAATAATGTCTGGAAAATGGAGCGATTGGCTCCGTAAATTATTTCACGCCCTCTTCCGGTTTTTTCTGTTCTTTATAAGGAAGCATTAATCCAAGGGTTGCCATAACTTCATAGGTAAAAAAGCTTTGCTTTGCCGTTCCTTCATACACACGTAATCCCCAGTAATTGGCATAATCCACCTTTTGAGCAAGATCTATAAAAACATAATTCCCAACTTCCAGCCTGTAGTTGGCTTCAAACCCTGCATTCAACCCACCAAACTGAAAACCAGGAGTATTTTCATGTCCCCACAGCGTATTTTCTGTATGAGGAATAACCGGCCCGATACCTAACTTGTAAATATTATAAAGACGGAACAAGCCGTTTTTAGTGCCTCCTATGTAAAATCGTTTGGTAACATTAAACAGGAAGAAGTTAGCTCCGTTATTCAGCTTCCAGAAATTAACACTGTCTACTATCACCAGATTGGTGTCCACATTTCTTCCATTAATAGTACCCGACACGTGGGCATATTGTCCGGGAGTCATTTGATATTTAGTATGGTCGAAATTGAATTCGAAACCCCATGAAGGATGTTTTTTTAAGAAAAATCCGAAGCGGTAATTGTATTGAGGTATGGTTAATTCGTGCTGGAATAGTTTATCCCAGCCTATTTTATCTTCACCCGAAATATTGTTGAACTGGTAATTACTGTTTTGCGATGGTTGCGAAACTTTGATGGTACTGCTGCTATACCATTCCTTATTATATCCCCATGAAAAATATATCCGGGATTTGTAAGGATTGAAAGTTTGAGCATTGGTAAAAAAAGAAAGAACAGAAAGACTAAAAACTAAAAGATACTTCATACAGCTATTTTTGAACCACAAAATTACTCAATATTTCAATTGACAAACCACTTTAATGGCTGACAATTAAAGAGAAATGAGTATAACCAATATTGCATGTGTACATTCCGGCAGATAAGCGGGAAGTATTGATAGTTAACTGATGTTTTCCGGCATTCATTTTTTCGTTTGCTATTAGTTGAACTTCTTTGCCAGTAATATCCGTAATTGAAACACGAACCTCTTCCGCATTTTTCATAGAAAATAAAAGAGTGGTGGTTTCAATGGATGGATTTGGATATAGTAAGGTATTGGTGATGTTCATGGAACTTTCAGCAATTCCAAGGGTATAATTTGGTGTAAGATAAATACGGTAAATACTATCATTGCTGGTAGTTATTCCAAGGTTACTTGCATTGGCTCTGATACCTCCGAACATATAACCGGCAAGTACCTGGGTGTGGTTGGCAATGTTATTAATTTTAACCACATCATTGCTGTAATGAGAAAGGTTTCCGTTCGGAATAAATTTAGCATTGGAACCTAATAAGCCCGAAAGCGGCTGTGTCATTATCGCTTCTGATTTTACTCCAAATGAGTTTACGGTAAGTGTGGTAACGTCATTTATAAAAGGAACCAAAGTATCATGAACAAGTAGGCCGGTGGTGTCGTTATAATTATTTACAGATATCCCTCCGAAAAAGGTAGTGTACATGGTTTGTTTCAAAGAATCAAAAATGGGTAATACTGCACAAGTGTACTGACTCATTATTTGCTGGTAACCCATGTCTACTGTTGCTCCTGCTGCATCAATGGTGATGGGCTCAAGATAAGGAAGATCAATGTTTTTCTGAAACACACCGCCATATACTCCAATGCCGAAACTCCCGTTAGGCTTTACAATCGGAGCAGATGTGAAGTCTCTCCTGTGAAAATTAGTGGTATCAGTTAGGTAAGTAAAATTGGATAAAGTAATAGTGGTATCATTATCCGCAATATTAAATTTCTTGATTCTGTCGCTGTAGACTTGGGTAAATAAAGGACCTGCAACATGGTCGTACCTTCCTGCAAAGTTATGTCCTAAAAGTAAATAATAATCGCTTCCCAGTTTTTCAAGTTCACCACCGCATATTGCAAAGTTGGTATCCGTCACCTGGCGTATGGAAGAGGCAATTGGTAATGCATTCATAACGGCATTAATCATTGTGTCAACATTAATGGCAGTAAGTGTAGGGAAAGTTAAATAATGAGTCAACGTACTGTCGTATCCGTATCCACCAATCATATATAAGTATTTACCTTCCTGTATGTATTCCATATTGGTGGAACGCATTGGGTCTGCAATAGTTCGTGGCAATTGATTTAAGTCAGCAGAATAAAAATTCCAGGTGGCAGTATCCACTACTATTACCGCATCATTTTTGTTTTCTGCCAGAAAACCATCATTACTGTTTATTCCATGCAGACCGTTGGTTCTTCCACCAATAAATAACCATTTATCTCCCGACTGAGCAAAAGCAAATGAATGAATGCCTGGCATGGTTATCCCTGAAATGGGCTCTATTTGTATGGTGTATGGAGGCAATGCCCCGAACTGAGCTTTTGAAGAAATAAAACAACCTGTAAGCAAAACAAACAGAAGAGAGCATTTAAAGATTCCTGACATAATTATTATTTTTAATAAAGAACAAAAGTAATTTTTTCATTCTGTATTAAACAAATAAATAATGATAATTGTTTTTGTACTTTTGGGTTTTTAGTTTAATTCTTTTTAACTTTTACAATGACCACCGAGGAAATCGCCAAAACACTAAAGCTGACCGCACAGTTGATGGAACTGCACGAACAGAATCCTTTTAAAATTAAGTCCATTGCCAACGCTGCTTATAAATTAAACAAAACCGACATAGAACTGGAAGGAAAAACCTTGCAGGAACTCGAACAGATAGAAGGCATCGGGAAAGGGATTGCAGGGAAAATTAATGAATTGCAAATCAATGGAGAGCTGAAGGAATTGAAGGAAATGGTGGCGATTACGCCCCAGGGCGTAATTGAAATGCTTGCAATAAAAGGAATAGGACCAAAGAAGGTAGGACAACTCTGGCGCGAACTGGAAATAGAAAGTATCGGAGAATTATTATATGCCTGCAACGAAAACAGGTTATTACTCCTCAAAGGATTTGGAACCAAGACACAGGCCGAAGTAAAAAAGCAGATTGAATTTTTTCAATCCAATATAGGTTGGTTTCACTATGCTTCGGCTGAACAATTTGCAAATGACTTGGTTGCCGAACTAAAGAAAAAATACAAAACAGAACTGGTTTCACTCACAGGAGCGATGAGAAGAAAGTGTGATGTGATTGATAAAATTGAAATTTTAATTGCTTATGAAGATGCAATAGATATAAGTGAATTAGAAAACAGGGCAAAGATTAGAATTGAAATCATCAGTTGTAAAGAACAGGATTTTTATAAAAGACTTTTTGAAACTACGGCAGGGGAGGAGTTTGATATTTCAGGAATTCAATTGCCTGATAATATAACAAATGAACAGGAAATATTTGTAGCAAATCAATTGCAATTTATCGAGCCCGAACTCAGGGAATCGAAAGAAATGATTGAGCTTGCACGTCAAAACAAAATTCCCCGATTGATTGAAGTAACCGACTTAAAAGGGATTCTACATAATCACAGTACCTATAGTGATGGAATGAACACACTGAAAGAAATGGCGGAGTATTGCAAAGAGTTGGGTTATGAATACCTTGGTATTTGCGACCATTCTCAATCTGCTTTTTATGCCGAAGGGATGAAGGTGGATAAAATAAAGGCTCAGCATAAGGAAATAGAAGAGCTGAATCAGAAACTCGCACCATTTAAAATATTTAAAGGAGTGGAGAGCGATATACTGAATGATGGTTCGCTTGATTATCCAGAAGATATTCTTAAAACATTTGATTTTATTGTAGCTTCTGTGCATTCCAACTTAAAGATGAATGAGGAAAAAGCAACTGCCCGTTTGCTCAAAGCAATTGAAAATCCATTTACTACTGTTTTAGGTCATCCTACTGGTCGTTTATTATTATCACGTCCGGGATATCCTATCGACCATAAAAAGATAATAGATGCCTGTGCAGCAAATGGTGTCATCATAGAATTGAATGCTCATCCGTACCGTTTAGATATTGATTGGCGCTGGATTCCTTATTGTATTGAAAAAGGGGTGAAAATTTCCATCAATCCGGATGCTCACGAAAGACAAGGATACCATGATATGTATTATGGCACCTGTGCTGCCCGCAAAGGAATGTTAACAAAGGAAATGTGTTTTAATACATTGTCTTTATCAGAAATGGAAACCTATTTTATAAAAAGGAAGACATAAACTTTTAAACCTGAAACTTTAAACTAAGTCAATGCCCATATTAAATAGCATAGCCAGTTGGTGGATGAAAAAACGCATGCATCAGATAGAGCTTTTTATGAAGTATCCGGACGATGTGCAAAATGAAAGTTTGCGGAAGTTAATTTCGGCAGCTAAGGATACGGAGTGGGGGAGAAGCTATGATTATAAAAATATAAGTACGGTAGAACAATTTAAAAACAATGTTCCTCTGCAGGATTATGAAACCTTAAAACCTTTTATTGACCGTATTCGTAAAGGAGAACAAAATTTATTATGGAATACCGATATTAAATGGTTTGCAAAATCTTCAGGCACTACTAATGATAAAAGTAAATTTATACCGGTAAGCCAGGAGAGCCTGGATAATTGCCATTACAATGGTGGGCGTGATATGATTGCCATACATTGTTCACTCAATCCCGAAACACAATTATTCACAGGAAAAAATCTTGCACTTGCCGGCAGCCTGGTTACGGATACATTTGGAAATTACGAATCTCAGAATGGCGATTTATCGGCTATAGTAATAAATAACCTGCCTATTTGGGCGGAGTTTTTCAGGGCACCCGATTTGTCTATTGCTTTGTTGGATAAGTGGGATGAAAAACTGGAGAAATTATCAAAGGCAACGATGGAACAAAACATGGTGAGTCTGGCGGGTGTCCCTTCCTGGATGCTTTTGATTATGAAACGGGTGTTGGAGGAATCAGGAAAGAAATCCATTGCTGAGGTTTGGCCTAACCTGGAAGTATATTTTCATGGTGGTGTTAATTTTCATCCATACAAGGAACAATTTAAAACCATATTTAATAAACCTGACTTAAATTACCTTGAGCTATATAACGCTACCGAAGGTTTTTTCGGCATTCAGGATTTGCGAAACTCCGATGAGCTTTTACTGATGCTTGATTATGGTATTTATTACGAGTTCATCAATGTGGAAGATGTAGAACAGGAAAATCCAAAGACATTTTCTTTATCCGAAGTAAATCTGGAAAATAATTACGCCATGGTTATTTCAACCAATGCCGGTCTTTGGCGTTATAAATTAGGTGATACCATCCGGTTTACTTCCTTATATCCGTTCCGTTTTAAAATTACAGGACGAACCAAACATTTTATGAATGCCTTTGGTGAAGAAATAATAGTGGATAATGCGGATAAAGCACTGGTAATAGCCTGCGAAAAATCATTTGCTCAGATAAGGGAATATACTGCCGCACCTGTTTATATGAACGATAATGAAAACGGGGCACATGAGTGGCTAATAGAATTTGAAGAAGAACCAAAGAGTATTGAATACTTTACTGAAATGCTTGACAATGCACTTAAATCAATCAATTCAGATTATGAAGCCAAGCGGTATCAAAATCTGGCACTAAAAATGCCTGTGGTTCATTCACTTCCCAAGGATACATTTTACAAATGGTTTGAATCCAAAAATAAATTGGGAGGTCAACATAAAGTACCAAGATTGAGTAATAACAGGAAGTATGTGGAAGAAATTCATTCCATTTTAAAAAAGGAAATGTAATCCATATTTATTCTTAGTTTTACATCTGTAAAAATGAAAAAAATAATTAATAAAATACTCTTCTCTTTTATACTGATAGGGTTGTTACCAATATCCTGCTTCACACAGAATAAGTACAAACTTGTTACTACACTTAATATAGAATCAGATTTTTTTACAACAGACAACCAGGGAAATGCTTATGTTGTAAAAGCAAACGAATTGACCAAGTACGATAAGACTGGCAAAGAGCTTTTTAAATACAGTAATAAGAATTTCGGAAACATCACTTTTGTAGATGCCACAAATATGCTCCGAATTGCGGTTTTTTATAAGGATTTTCTCCAGGTAGTTTTCCTTGACAATACATTGAGCACTAACGGTGACCCGGTAAATCTTGAAAACATAGGATTTCAGCAGGCCCAGTTAGTTTGTACTTCCCATAATTCAGGTTTATGGTTGTACGACCTGCAAAATTTCGAACTGATACGTCTTGATCAGAATTTATCAAAAGCACAGCAAACCGGCAATCTAAGTGTTCTTTTGAATATGGATGTGAAACCAAATTATTTACTTGAATACAATAATAAAGTATATCTGAATAATCCTTCCTCGGGAGTTTTAATTTTTGACATTTATGGTACTTATTTTAAAACTATTAATATTAAACAGGCAAAACGATTTCAACCTATTGGCGATTGGGTTTACTATACTGCTGATAAAAAGGTTTGGGCATATAATATAATAAAAACAGAAGAAAAGGAATTTGCATTACCGCTTTCCGATTTTGAAACCTTTCGTCTTGAAGCGGGAATATTAATGCTTAGAACTCCTCAGAAAATTTATTTATTTACCGAGGAATAAAATGTTTTCTTTATACCTGTAATTTTCTCCTTTCGGGGACAGAAAAACCAAAAGCCCGGTTAATCATATCAACCGAAAAAAACTTATCCACAATTTTCATTTTTTTTCTTGTTCAGATTTTAAGAATTAGTATTTTCGTTTCGATTTTTAAAAACAGGAACAAGATTATGCACATAGCAATAGCAGGAAACATCGGAGCAGGTAAAACTACCCTTACTACTCTTTTATCAAAACACTTTAAATGGACCCCGCACTTTGAGGATGCTGATGATAATCCTTACTTAAATGACTTTTACGAAGACATGCAAAGATGGTCTTTTAACCTTCAGGTTTATTTCCTTAATTCCCGTTTCGGACAGGTTCAAAAAATCCGCAACAGTGGAAAGACAGTAATACAGGATAGAACCATTTATGAAGATGCATATATATTTGCACCCAACCTTCATGCTATGGGGCTAATGACAACCCGCGATTACAACAATTATTTTGCACTTTTTAAACTCATGGAATCGTTTATCTCTCCTCCTGATTTATTAATTTATTTACGTGCCTCTGTTCCAACTTTGGTTAAGCAAATTGAAAAGCGTGGACGTGAATATGAAAACACTATTAATATTGACTATTTGAAGCGTCTGAATGAACGTTACGAAGCTTTTATTTCTTCTTACGAAGAAGATCATAAAGATGCTAAGCTTATTATTATTGACGTGGATCATAATGATTTTAACGAAGACCAGGAAGACCTTGGAATCATTATTAATAAAATCAATGCTGAAATCAACGGCTTGTTTTAAATAGATTATTCTTTTTAAAATCCCTTTTCAGTTTTAAACAACCTGGAAAGGGATTTTTTATTTTATTCCCTTTTTTGATACTATTCATTCAGGATGTTTTTAAATTATTCTGCATCTTTGTTGCATGATAAAATTTCCCAACGCAAAAATTAATATCGGACTTAATATTATCGAAAAAATGGAAGATGGGTATCATTCCATTCAATCTGTATTTTATCCCATTGGTCTTAAGGATGCATTGGAAGTGATAGAAAATAATGAACCCAATGCAGAGCGATTTAGTATGACCACTTCAGGAATAGAAATACCGGGAGCAACCAATGAAAACCTTTGTTATTTTGCATATCATCTTGTTTCAGCTGACTATCCTGTGCCGAATGTAAAAGTGCATTTACATAAACATATCCCAATAGGGGCCGGCCTGGGAGGAGGTTCAGCGGATGCTGCTTTTTTTATTCGTTTGCTCAATGAGAAATTTGAACTTGGTATTTCATGGGGAGAAATGCACCATTATGCCAGACAATTAGGAAGCGATTGTTCTTTTTTTATTTCAAACAAACCTGCTTATGCTGAAGGAAGAGGAGACAAATATGAATCTATTCAACTTGATTTGACTAATTACTATATTGCTCTTGTTTATCCTTCTGTTCGTATTAATACTGCAATAGCATATAGCGGTGTTAAGCCCAAAATGCCATCCCGATCATTGGAAGAAGATATTATTAATTTGCCGATAGAACAATGGAAAAATTGTATTCATAATGATTTCGAAGATTCCATTTTTCCTCAGTTTCCATTAATTAAAAATATTAAAGAGAAATTGTATTCATCTGGTGCAGTCTATGCATCCATGAGTGGCAGTGGTTCCTCCGTGTTCGGAATATTTTCAAAACCAACAGATTTGAAAAAGGAGTTTACTGACTGTTTTGTTTGGGAAGGAAAGTTGTAGAAACTTTATACTTCTTGTTTACCACTTAAAGATGTCTTTTATAGAAAGAGGCCGTTCTTTTATTCTCCAACTGAAATCCTTTAATTTCAGTTCTTTTATGTCTATCTGTTCAAGAGGATAAATGGTAGCATCGGGTTTTGTAATAAAAGTAATATGGTCGATGGCATTATTTTTTAAATAAATGTTCAGGTCACTGCAATCTGCCCTGTTTACCGCTTTTAATATTTTTTTGTCTTTTACATAATAAATGGTTTGCCCGTTTCCTTCCACATGCACCAGATACAGGTCATTGTCTTTAAAATAACCTTTCATTTGTTTTCCCCTAATCTGGTTAAAGCGTAAACTATCTTCCTGTGAAACAAGAAAGCTATTGCCTTTCATATTCATTGATTTGATGGACTTTTCACCAATTACAAGGTTGATGCTATCGGCAGTAAGTTGGTTTTCTTCGGACCATAGCGTAGGGGTACCAAATAACCGCATAGTAGAATCGGTCAAATTATAAAACATAGAATCGCATTTGCCTTGCAAATCCTTTTTGAAGAATTTTACTTTGTGATAAGCAAAAAGCTGGTTACTTGCTTTTTTTTGCTTGTCATTTCTTGGGGTAGACTTATTATTACTTTGGCCTTCCTTGCTCTTCTCTTCTGTTTTTTGATTTTTTATTTTAGTCTTTTGATTCCTGACACTATCCTGTTCGCCAATGGCTTTAAGGGTATCTGCATGAACAAATAAAGTATCCTTTTCATATTTCTGGGTAAGCAAGGCATGACCGGTAACTATTGATACATTTGTAAATTCATAATGAAGTGCTAAATCTCCTTTGATATCAATATGATTGGCAGTATCTATAACGTTAACATTTTTTACCGCGCGGCCTATGCCTTTGTTCCTGTCATAGTAAAGGCTGTCACCAAACATTTTTTGTTCTTTAGTAAGAATGTAAGAATGTTTGCTGAAACGGGATAAATCTTTCTTTGTATCATACCATCCGTCTTCGCAGTAGATAGAATTCTCCTTGCTTTTAATGGTGGTGGGGCCATGGAAATAAGTGATTTTAGTGGTAGTGTTGTAACGCATCGTATCACTGTTAATTACAAATTCAGGATTAGTAAGCACTACATTTTTTTTAAAATTCAATTCATTTGTTTTTGCAAAATAATACCCCTGCTCACTGGTTAATACATTATCCTTATTGGTGATTTTTGCCGGGGTGGTGTAATACCCCATACTTGTCCCCATATCATAATTTAAGACATCGGTAGAAAGATGCATATCCCCTTTGTCAACAATTACATTTTGAGAAATAAGTGCATGCTTTGTATTTCCATCGTATTTAAGTAAATCTCCATACATATGAATACTATCATTCTGATTTACATGAATATGCCCGAATGCATCTAAAGAATTATTTTCATAGAGGTAAGCACTGTCGCAAAACATGAAGGTGTTTTCCTGCTGAAATTCCACATCACCAATTAAACGTTGTGCGCCATTTCCGAGATTTTTATCAAACTTCAGCGAGCCTGCATGAACTACCTTTACTTTTTTTTGAGAATAGGAAAGGAGAGGGGTAAACAAAAGGAAACAAAAAACCGAAAATAAATACGGAATTACTTTATTGTAAATCGGTTTTTTATTTTCGGTTTGATTCATTGTTATTGGTATAAAAGGATTTGCCCTTAGGCAATTACTATACCAACTCTTTATTGCGAATTAATGTTTGAGTGCGGTTAGGACCCACAGAAACAATTGAAATAGGAACGCCCGTTGCCTGTTCTATAAAATTGATATAGTCATTCAATGCTTCCGGCATTTCTTCCGGATTGTGCAGCCCGGTAAGGTCCTTGTTCCATCCTTTCAGTTCAACATAAACAGGAGAAAGTAATTCGGGAGAATAATCATAAGGCAGATAATCTATTTGTTTTCCTTCATAACTGTAATGAGTACAAACTTTAATAGTTTCAAATCCGCTGAGTATATCTGCTTTCATCATCATTAACTCGGTAACTCCATTTATCATAACGGCATATTTAAGAGCGGGCAAATCCAGCCATCCGGTGCGTCTTGGTCTGCCTGTGGTAGAACCAAACTCATTACCTGTTTTTCGGATTTGTTCACCCGTTGCATCTTCCAGTTCAGTTGGGAAAGGACCGCTTCCCACTCTTGTACAATAAGCTTTGAAAATACCAATAACGTTCCCGATTTTATTTGGTGCTATTCCCAAACCGGTACATGCTCCAGCACATATAGTGTTGGAAGAAGTTACAAATGGATAAGAACCAAAATCAATATCCAGCAAAGAACCTTGTGCACCTTCAGCAAGGATAGCTTGGTTGTTTTTTAAAGCATCATTAATATAATGTTCGCTTTCCACACGAACCAATCCTTTCAATACTTCAATGCCTTCGAACCATGCTGGTTCCAGCTCCTCCAGTTTATAATCATATTGATGAAAAGCCAACAATTGTTTATGTTTTTCAACTAAGGCAAGGTATTTTTCTTTGAAGTTGGGGTTATCAATATCTCCGACACGTAAACCATTTCTACCGGTTTTATCCATATAAGTAGGACCAATACCTTTCAGTGTGGAGCCTATTTTTTCCTTTCCCTTAGAAGCTTCTGATGCCGCATCTAATAAACGATGAGTAGGTAAAATCAAGTGTGCCCTTTTTGAAATCAGTAATTTCGCTTTTACATCCACACCTAATTTAATAAGTGCATCAATTTCTTTTTTGAAAACTACCGGGTCAATTACCACTCCGTTACCTATTATATTCACCGCTTTTGGGTGAAATATTCCGGATGGAATAGTATGCAATACATGCTTGATTCCATTGAATTCAAGTGTATGTCCTGCATTTGGTCCGCCCTGAAAGCGACCTATGATATCATATTTAGGTGTTAATACATCAACTATTTTCCCTTTTCCTTCGTCTCCCCACTGAAGACCCAATAATACATCTACTTTCATTCTTCAACTAATTACGCAGGCATTCCTGTTCAAAATACCTGCAATTTATTTATTAAAATTCTTTTTGGATTATTTATTCAATAAGGCTACTGCGTCTTCCTGAGTTTCGCAAACATTAAATATACTGTCAAGTTTGGTAATAATCAGAAGCTCTTTATTTTTTTCGTTTACATAACAAATGGCCACATCACCTCCGGCTTTTCTGCATTTAGTCAAAATATTGATTAATACATTAAGTCCGCTACTGTTAATGTATCTCAAATCTTTCAGGTTCAGTAATACTTTGTTGTTTCCTTTTGCGATGGCATCAATTACTTCATCTACCATTGTTTTGCTTTGTTCACGGTCAATCAGTTCTCCAAACAGTTGAAATATTCTGATATCGTCATGCGAAGTTGTTTTGTATTGAAAAAGCATAATTATATTTATTTTGTTATTTTTTTCTTGTGTTCACATACTCCATTCTTCTCTAACTTATTGCATTTACCATATAAATTAAGCGAATGATGGTCTATTTCAAATCCTAATATTTCAGATGCTGTTTTTTGTATCTGCTGAATTCTTGGATCACAGAATTCAAATACCTTTTCACAGTCCTGGCATATCAAATGGTCGTGCTGTTTAAACTCATACGACCTTTCAAATTGTGCAAGGTTTTTACCAAACTGGTGTTTGGTAACAAGGTTACTTTCCAGCAAAAGTTCTATTGTATTATACAGCGTAGCCCGGCTTACCCTGTACTTTTTATTTTTCATTTGAAGATAAAGAGACTCAATATCAAAATGCCCGCTTTGCGTGTATATTTCATTCAGTATCGCAAAACGTTCCGGTGTTTTACGATGACTGTGTTCTGCCAAATACTGAGAAAATAATTGTTTAACAGTTTCTTTAATTTCTGTTGTAGACATACCTTAAAAATGAAAGGTTAAAGATACGATTAATTTTGGTTTTATATTCTTTTTATCATACTCGCACGCCCATTACAAGTATATCATCTATTTGATCTAAATCCTTTCTGTAATCGGTAATGAATTTATCTAAAAAATAACCTTGTTCTACCATTGACTTATCCTGAATCGAAAGAATTAAATCTTTGAACCTTTTTTTTGTTAATTTCTTTTTACCTGATTCACCTCCAAACTGATCAGCAAAACCATCTGTGAAAAGGTAAATGTTGTCTCCTTTATTTAATTTTAATTTATGGTTGGTGAAAGGATGGTTATATTCATACTTGCCAATCGGCTGTTTGTCTGCTTTCGCTTCAATAAAAGCGGGCTCTTTTTCATCCGAAGCTTCAATTGCATAAGATTGGTTACCACGAACTATCCAGAGGGGGCTGTTTGCTCCCGCATACTCCACTTCAACTGTTTTATCTGTAATATTATGTTTAATACTAACTAAGGAAATATCCATACCATCCTGAATATTGTCTTCACTTTTGGAGAAGTTTTCCACAACTATTTCTTTTGTTTTATCAAGGATGTCAGATGGTTTTATTAATCCAAATTCGCGAACAGAACGGTTTAATGCATTATGACAAACCACCGAAACCATTGCTCCCGGAACACCATGGCCGGTGCAGTCGCAGGCTGCGAATAAAAGGATTTGATGATGTGCTGATTTACCGATGTGCGGATGTCCTTCATCGGTATATTGTTTCATCATTTCATCGGTATATTTAATTGTTTCCATCCAGTAAAAATCGCCTGCAACAATATCTTTGGGTTTGTAAACAATAAATGAATCCGGTAAGTTCTGCCTGATTAAATTGGAAGGGGGCAGGATGGCGGTCTGAATTCGCAAAGCGTATTCAATACTCTTGGTAATTTCTTTGTTTTTATGTTCCACCAATTCCTTTTGAACAGTAATAATTAAATTATCTTTTTGCTTTCTTCGATTGTTCCTGAAACTAATTCCTGCAATTATTAGCATTAATGCAAAACCTCCGAAAAGTGAATTCCTAAGGTTTTTCTGCTTTTCTATTTCTTCTTTGGCGAGTGCATCTTTTTTAGCCTGCTCTACTTTCGCAATGATTTCTTTTTGATTAAATTCATATTGCATAGTTAACTCAGTAAATTTGTTTTTGTTTTCATCCGAATAGATTGAATCTTTTAACGCATGAAATAATGTTTGAAAATCGAATGCAGCCTTGTAATTTCCTGTTTTTGAATAGACTTCGAAAAGTGTAGCGTACGAATCTTTGATTAAATTCTTCGAGCCGATTTGTTTTGCCAATGCTAGTGCTTTGTCGGTATTCTGAATAGCCTCATTGTATTTGCCTTGTAATTCATTTACTGTGGCAAGGTAATTATAACATTGAGAAGCACCTCGTTTATCGCCAATGTCTTCCCTTATTATTAAGGAATAGTTCAGATTAATAATTGAAGTGGAATAATCACCTAATTTAAAATACACTTTTCCGATGCTGAAATATGAAAATGCGATACCATATTTATTTCCTATTTCTTTATACTTATTTAAACAATCAGTATAATTTTTTAAAGCACTGCGATAATTTTTCTGTTCAAAATAGATATCCCCAATCGCGCTCTGCGATAACAAAAAATCTGTTTTGTCGTTTATCTCTTCATATAAAGTTGAAGCTTTGTTATAATTTAACAAAGCATCTTTAAACTTTTTTTGCAGGATGTAAACATTTCCAATATTGAAGTAGGAATCAGCCATACCTGATTTATCCCCGATTTTTTGCATAAATTCAAGTGATTTCACAAAATTGACATAAGCCTCAGAATAATTGCTTTGTTTGGTATATATACTCCCTAAATTGTAATATTGGGTGGTGACACTGTATTTATCATCCAGTTCATTATATATTTTTAATGCTTCACCGTATTTTGAAACTGCTTCGGGATAATAGCCTTGTTGATTATAAATGTTTCCAATATTTCCATAACCTGCAGCAATTCCTTTTTTATCATTCATTTCTTTCGAAATGTTTAAATATTTGGTATAGTAATCCAAAGCAATGGTGTAGTTTCCTTTATCTTCGTTAATGATTCCAATGCTATTATAGGCATTGGCAATTCCACTTTTATACCCTATCTGATTGGATAATAACAAACATTTTTCTGCATATTCCATTGACTTATTGGGGTTGTTGCCCCAATACATGGTACTTATTTTATTTAGCAATTTAGCTTTAACAGAATCTTCAATGGTTGGTAATTGGGAAGTTGAATTTCTTTTGTCATATTTTTCAATCTCATTTTTCAGACTATCCACTTTATTCTGATTTTGGGCAGAAGTGGTGAACAATGAACAGGGAACAATGAACATTGAACAGTATATAAAGAAGATTTTTAAAAATTGTTTTTTCATAACTATTGAAATCGACACAAATATATTAAATTAGTAGTTGGTTAAGGGTTATTATTCCAAAGTAAAAAAGTCCAAAGTTAGCTATGTAACTTTGGACTTTGCCCTATTTACCTCCGAAGGAGCTTCAGGCTCCTTTGGAGGTTAATAAACTTTGGAGGTTAATCTACCACTATTTTTTTATTAATTGTTTTTGTTGTTTTGTTTGTCGGACTTTCAGAAATGATAACAAAATAAATTCCTTTTGCATAGCCTGACATATCAAGAGTTAGTTGTTTCTCATTTGTTGTCATCTGTTGAACACATTCCCCAAGCAGGTTCATTACTTTAATTGACGTATTAGTTTGTTTTTCAGTAAATGAAATTATTGTTTCACTGCTAAATGGATTAGGAGCGATAGTAATCTGCTCAACATTTGGGTTTAATTTATCGGCAGGAATGCCAACCGGTAAACTGCATATCATTACTAAATCTGAATCCGCACAATAATTTTGCTGAAGGAAAAGAGTATCTATTGGTGTAATAACAACAGTATACATAGTATCTCTTCCTAATCCCGGAATGTCTACCATCACTGTATAGCTACCTGTATCAAGATTTACGAAAGAATAATATCCGTTTAAATCAGTTGTTGTTGCGGCAACTGCGCTTCCTCCCGGGTTGTGACGTATTTTTATATTTACATTTGGGTCAGGGTCCTGTGTTCTGATGGTTCCTCCTCCATAACCGGACATGGCACCCACTCCGTAATTTGATGTTTGTGAAACATAGCCACTTATTATTCCTGAACCCGACATAGGCGGACTTGGTATCATATCGATGGTTACGTAATCGGAGTTCGAACAGGTATGTGCCCAGGTATTTACAGAATCCCACATAAATTTATTGTCATTATAAGTAGGAATGAGATTTGGAAAAAGGGAAGAATCCGCTTTTGCCAAAACGCAATAATTAAGATTTAATACATTCGAAAAATGCGCCAAATTGCTACCCATCAGGTGAACCGAATCGGAATATTCGAGTAATCCCAAACTGTCTTTGCGGGCATATAACCAGACCCAACCGGAAGTAATAGGAGTAGCCCCGGAAACAACTGTAACATAAACATCCGTTGCTGTGGTTTGCACTTTTGTTAGAAAATAATCGGAAGTGATTCCACTTGCGGAGGAATTGAACAATGTATCTGCAGTGCCATTAAGCAATGTACTGGAACCATCAAAACTGCCGGCAATAACCATATTATCATCAATGCTTCCGGAAATAGCTGTTCCATGGTTTGAGCCATCCATTGTTTTTGCCCATTGTACAGTTCCATTATCATCGTATTTTAACAAAAACAAATCTGTTAATCCACTAGGGCTACTGTAGTTATTTCCATTAATGGCAATAGGAGTGCTACTGTTTAAACTTCCACAGATATATACATTGCCACAATTGTCAGTATTTAACGCATTTGATTTTTCATCACCGGCACCGGACACACTATACGCCCAAATAACAGTACCCGAGGAAGAATACTTTACAATGAAAACATCGTAAAGATGAGAGCCAACCAAATAATTAGCTAAAGTAAAAGAAACGTTATCATCTGTGAACGAATTGCTGCTGTAGGAACCTGTTATATAAATATCACCACTTGCATCTGCACTAATGTCAGTTACTTCATCGCTGAAGCTTCCTCCTGCATAATGCGCCCATTGTAAAACTCCTGAAGAATTGATTTTTGCAATATATACATTTTCAGTTCCAATGTTTGTTAGAATAATTGGGCCCTCCAAAGTTAGGGTACCACTATAAAAACTACCGGTAATGTAAACATCCCCATTTAAATCGGTTGTAATTGCAGTTGAAAAATCATTGGAACTTCCACCTCCGCTTTTTGCCCACTGAGCAGTGCCACCGTTATCATATTTAGCATAAAAAATATCCGCACCTCCTTGAGTGGTAAGTGTGGTGAGTCCTAAAACAAGGGTAGGACTTGTAAAATTACCGGTTATGTATATACTGGAATTGAAACCGATGGCCACATCATTGGCATTGTCATCTCCGGAGCCCCCTTCGCTGATGGCCCATAAAACAGTACCGGCCGCATCGTATTTAACAATAAAAATATCATTGGTTCCGGGATTTGAATTGTTTACAGTGGTACCTCCAAAGGTTATGCTTGGCCCATTAAAATGCCCAACCACAAACAGGTTTCCCAGAGAGTCCCTTGCTATGCTTGTTGCGGAATCAGCATCGGCTCCAATAGCATTGTGTGCCCAAATTACATTTCCATCCTTATTGTACTTGGCTATAAACATATCATAGGTACCGGTGTTGGTCAGACTAATACCACTGGATCCAAAGGTTAACGAAGAACTGGAGAAATACCCTACAGCGTAAACATTGCCGGTAGTATCGCCAGTTACACTTGTCACTATTTCGTTTCCATTATTCCCTCCTGCGCTAACAGGTTGATAGAATTGCGGAGCGGTTTGGGAAAATGATTTAAAACCTAAGAGGCTTAGTAAAGCAAGGTAAATTAAGGTGTTGTTTTTTTTCATACGGTGATGATTAAGGGTTACTATTTTTTATTTGTATATTTATACGTCCTGAATATTTTTTGGTTTCATTCTCGATTTGTTAGTTATTAACAATTGATTGTTTTTAATTTCAAATTTTAAGTTTTCTATGCATTAGTTTGGAGCATTTATTCAAACTATCGCACATATCCCTAAGATTATTTTTTGTATATAGATAATTATTTTATTCGTATGTACTTTAATATTTATATTTGTAATAAAAATAATACGACTAATGGAAAATAACCAAAATGAAAATAAGGATGATGCAGGGAAAATAAATTCTGAA
>CANJYB010000016.1 GCA_947479085.1 Bacteroidota bacterium
AAAGTGGCACGCGAGCTGGGTTCAGAACGTCGTGAGACAGTTCGGTCCCTATCTGTTGTGGGCGTTAGAAATTTGAGAGGACCTGACTCTAGTACGAGAGGACCGAGTCGGACGGACCGCTAGTGTACCTGTTGTGGCGTCAGCTGCATCGCAGGGTAGCTATGTTCGGATGAGATAAGCGCTGAAAGCATCTAAGTGCGAAACTCGCCTCAAGATAAGATTTCTTTAAAGGGTCGTGGAAGATTACCACGTTGATAGGTTACAGGTGTAAAGATAGTAATGTCAAAGCCGAGTAATACTAATTACCCGTTAGCTTTCTTATTAAGCTTCGTATCTCTTTTTTTGTTAGTTAAATTGTCGTTGTATTTTCTTTCTTTATTTGTCAATCCTATTATGTCCGCAAAAACGGATAATGATTTTAGGTGACTATAGCGGTGAGGTCCACCTCTTCCCATTCCGAACAGAGAAGTTAAGCCCACCAGCGCAGATGGTACTACAGTAATATGTGGGAGAGTATGTCGTTGCCACTTTTAAATTAGCCCCAATTCTTTATTGAATTGGGGCTTTTTTATTTTCTGAAAACTTCAATTGTATTATTCATGTAATCTTCCTTTTATTAATATTACTTTTGTGCGCATTTAATTTCTTATGAATCGATTTCAAAGTATATTCTTTTTCCTTTTTTTGTTTACCTCTTCTTTCATGTTTTCCGGAAACGGAGATAGCTTAAAGTTGTTCCGTGATAATGGTATTACCAGGAATTGTTCTGTTCTGGGTTTTGAATATGGTGAAGACTCCTTGAGACTTATAGATAATACCCTTTCCGGTTTTCAGAATTATTTTGAAAGAAACAATTTAGGAAATGTAGGTTTGCCCATTAATGATTTTAATTACTCCAACTTTACAAATCCTGATATTGGTTTCAGTTATTGGAAAAATAATTACAGGTCATATTTTTATTTACCCGAAAATTTAAAGTTTTATAACACAAGAACTCCGTTTACAGATTTATTTTACGTTGCAGGAAGCAAAAAGGAAGGCGTTTTTAAAATGACTTTTTCTTATAATATTAAGAAAAACTGGAACTTAACTATTCATTTCAGCAGGATAAGAAGCGAAGGGTTTTATAAAAAGGAGAAAACTCTTGATAATTTTGTTGGATTAACTTCGAATTACAAAACTAAAAACAACAGGTATTGGTTGCTGGTTAGTGGAGGGTTCAACAGCATAAAGAATGATGAAAGTGGTGGTATCGCCAATGATTCTGAATTTGTAAATGGAGCAGGAGTGGACCGACAATTAATTTCAATGAATTTATCAAACGCAAAACGAACTGTTGTAAGTACGGGTATTTCTATAAAGCAATTTTTAAATTTTGGTAAGAAAAGCACTGACACCTCTTCTCAAGGTAATATTATACCGGGAAGCAGATTGGTGTTGACTTCTACCTACGATAATTATGCTTTAAAATATGAGGATGATTTTCCTGCAAGTGAATTTTACAAAAATATTTATTATGATTCCACTAAAACTTTTGATACTACTTTTACTTATAAGTTGGGTAATGAGCTGGAATGGAAACGTGTTGATAATAACAGGCATAGAGGAATCATGGATATGCTTGGTCTGAGCTTTGGTCTTAAAGATGAAATAGTTAGGTTGAAACAAAGGGAAATGGATACTACTTTTAATAATATAATATTAAAGGGAGCTGTTTACAATACTTATTCGAACAATACATTGTGGTGGAAAGCCGGAGGTAGCTATGCTGTTAATGGATATAATAATGGTGATTACCTGGGAAACATTGTGATAAAGAAAAAACTGGCAGATAGTTTAATATTAATTTCTTTATTTGGTGAGGTCAGGGAAAGTGCTCCTGATTTTATTTATAACGGATACATTTCAAATAACTTTAAATGGAATAATAATTTTGATAAAACACATGAAACAAAATTTGGTGGAGATATTTCAATAAAAAAATTAAAATTGATGGTTGGGGCTGACTATAAAATAATTCAAAATACTTTGTATTTCGATAATTACTCCATTGCACATCAATATAAAGGAACGATTCCTGTTTTATCTGCATTTCTAAAAGAAGATTTGAAGTTAGGAAACTGGCACCTGGATAATTTAATAAAATATCAATATGTCCCAGATTCAATGGTTATAAGGGTTCCGGCTTTGGTGTTAGAACATTCACTTTACTATGAAGTCAATAATTTATTTAAAGGAGCTTTGAATCTGCAAATCGGGGCGAGGCTTTTTTATAATTCTGCTTATTATGCAAATGCTTACATGCCTGCAACCGGAGAATTTTATTTGCAAAGCGAAAAAAAATATGGCGATTATCCTTTTATTGATTTCTTTTTAAATGCAAAAATAAAATCTGTTCGCGTATTTGTGAAAGTGGATCATCTGAACAGTGGGTTGATGGGAAACAATTACATGATTACTCCGCATTATCCTTACAATGATAGAAGTTATAAGATTGGGATAAGCTGGAGGTTTTGGGATTAGGTTTTTAATTTTAGAATTTTAGTGGGGGAGAATTTTAGAATGAAAAAAGTTAGGGGTATGATGGGAACGCAGATTATTATGATTAGTAATGATGAAAAATCATTTCTTCTTTGATGATATGAGTTATGATTATTGCCTTCGGCAATTAGGATGAAAAAAGATCTCTCACAAAGACGCAGAGAACGCAAAGAAAAAAAATATTTCAACAGATTAAAAGATTAAAAATAAATTGTTTCTAATTTATTTTCTTCAATAAAGTTTCACAATCTTTTTTTGCCTTTATATCATCTTCATTGGCAGGAGTTATCTCTAGGGTCTTTTGTAACCAAAGTTTTGCTTCAATGTCTGTTCCCATTTCATGATAGGTTTCAGCCAGTTCAAATTGGTGCAACATAAATTTGGGTTCAATAGAAATGGCTGTCATAAAAGATTTGATGGCATCTTCATAGGTTCCTCCCGGTGGAACTCCCCCAAAAAAAGAATTAATCATTATTTTTTCGAATGAATTAAAACCTGCTATGGTGCGATGCCAGCGACCGAGAATATGGTAGGCTCCGGCAAGCTTAGGATTCAACTGAATGGCCCTGTCCACTTCTGATTTAATGACTTTTGAATTCGCAATTTTCACTTTTGAACTTGCATTCTCATAAATTCTTCCTAAAGCCATTGCATACACACAATGAGCGTCTGCACTTGTTTCAATTATCTTGATTGCTTTTCGGGCAAGGTAACCTGCGGTGTTATAATATTTCATTTTTTCAGCTTCAGGTAAATAATAGTAACTGTATTTGGTGTAACAATAACTTGCTCCATGAAGATAATTCACATTATTTGAATCGGCTTTTAATAAAGCCTGGTAAAGTGGAAGAGCTTCTTTGTAATTATAAGCAGTTTTGAATTTTAATGCTTTTGCATATTGTTCTTCGTTGGTTTGAGCCGCAAGACTTACAGTGAAAAATAAAAGGAATGCAGCCAGTTGAATTGTCTTCGATTTCATTGGAAATATTTTTTATTAATAATTAATTTAAAATGCTCTGCTGATAGCTATTACAAAACGGTATTGAAAATAATCTTTGTCCGTTGCCGGAATCTTATTTAAGAATAAAGGCATATCAAATCGAATGGTCAAGGGGTTAACGGTTTGCAAAAATGCAAACTTCTTAATTGTTAATGCTGCACCCACTCCCGCATCAGCTCTGATATCAGTCATTTTAATAATTTTATCTCCCGGTTGGCTGTAATTAATAATACCGGCATCACCAAATAGATAAGTTGTAAGTTTGAATGTACGGGTTAACCAGTTTTGTTTTTTTATTTTAATTATTCCATCAAATTCAAGTTCCGCATTTGCAGCTGCACCAGTTTGTCCTTTATAGGTAAACACTACTGTACCGTCTGATTGAACCTGTGGGGCTACGTATCCTGAATAACCTCTTAAATTAAGTCCTCCACCATAATTAAAATAATTGGTAGTAGCTCCAAACTTAGCCCAATTCGGGTCGAAGAAGCCTTGTGACCGGGTGTATTTATTTTCCATCATTTCTTCCGGATTAGCTCCTGATAAAAATAAAGATGACTCACTTGCCCAGTTATTGCCTGTTCCCAATTGTCCATATAGTCTTGTGTTTAATTTTAATCTCCATAAATTGGTTCTGTTTACCATATTCAGATTAACAGCCTGGAAGTTATAATCACTTAAAATGGCTGAAGAGCGGAAACCTAAATTAATTATCCCGCTTCCTGAATGGCAGCTGTAACTATGTTCGATGCCAACATTTAACGTATTGTTTAATTTGTCAACCTGCCATTGGTCGGGCATAATTAAATAATGTAAATCAGTTGAATCTCCTCTGTACATTGACTTTACAAACATGTAAATTTTATTTTTTCCTGACACATCTTTCCTGTCAAACCCAATGGTCATGGCCTGCAATCCATCCAATGCCTTTACAGAAGTATAGAACGAAGAACCTTTCATAAATAAATCGGTAGCGGTGCGATAGGTAATTCTGAAATTCACAATGTCATGAAGATTCATATCATGTTTGGCTGCTGCAGTGTCGAGGAAATTTTGCCCTGCACCAGTATTAAACCAAACCGATGCGTCAAATATATGTTTGTAGTTCATGTAATTTCCATTCAGGTTGAGCCCTACTTTAACCCCATCATATCCATTGTACCAAAGGTCTGGTCGGGCAAAGAGCTCATACTTTGTCCAGTCGGAAGGATTATAAATTTTAGA
Organism: Bacteroidota bacterium; assembly: GCA_947479085.1. Taxonomy (GTDB): domain Bacteria; phylum Bacteroidota; class Bacteroidia; order 2-12-FULL-35-15; family 2-12-FULL-35-15; genus 2-12-FULL-35-15. Next base: position 4,766 of record CANJYB010000016.1, read on the forward strand.
ATCGAAACGATAATTAACAGGGAACTTACTGCTGTTATTCATCATGTTCACATCTGCCAAGCGGTGGGTCGGGTCTATCACCACATCACTTATTCCTTCAGGAATAACAACTGTTGCAGTATAAGTTGGTTTTACTTTATCCCATCCTATCCAGCGGGGAAGCACTTTTGCGTCTGTCTGTTTCACAAACCAGTTGTTAGGAATATGATAATTAAATGTGCTGTCATTTTTATCTACCACCGAAAAGTCCAGCGGCATTTGCATTCCTTTTCGTTTGAATGTAATTTTATATTCATTTTTTTCTTTTCCTTTTCTTACAGATTTTACTGCATAATCAATGGTTTTAGGGGTTTCCATCCATTCGTCAAAAAACCAGTTTAAATCTACATGAGTATATTGAATAATTGAATTCCGGAAATCTTCCATATACGGATGGGCTATTTTCCATTGATTAAAATAATGACTCATTGCAGCAAGGAACAGCGAATCGCCCAAGGTGTACTGTAGGTTATAAAGCATGGTGGCTGTTTTCATGTATACATTTCGGTATCCGCCTCCTTTAGCCACCGCACCGTTATACATATCAGAATGTGTACTCATATTGGTTTCCACATTTTTGGAGGCATCATTCAGAAAGGCAAGATAAACCCTTGTGTTTCTTATCATTTCAGGTTCAGTAAAGTACTTTACGTATTTATTTTTAGGTGGATATTTCAACACTTCTTTTCCATCAATGGCTTCATAATCCCAGCAGGTAAGGAATTGCGTAAACCCTTCGTCCAATGCAGCCCGATAGGTTTCGTTGCTACCTACCATACCAAAAAACCAGTTATGCGAAATTTCATGTGCCAGCAAACTTCTGTAATCCGGGTCCATGCCACCATCCAGGGTTAACATCGGGTATTCCATTCCGTCCTGTGCATCGGCCACTGTCATTTTAGGATAAGCATATAATCCCCAACTTTCTGAATTTACTTTAATCACCTTTGCTGCATAGGATGCCGCATTTTGCCAGCGCCCGGCATGAGGTTCTTCTGCAAATGCATAACATTTAATTCCATTCCATTCGGCTTCGCCAATGCGGTAAGTTGGGTCAGCTGTTAATGCAAAGTCATGCACATTTTCTGCATGGTATTTCCATGTTTTGGTTGTTCCATCTGGCTTTATAATTTCCGAAGGTTTTTCTCCCCAGGGTTTATTTGCAAAATTTTTAATGTCCAGCTTTGCTCTTAAATCAGGTGGAAGCACTTCATTGTTGTTTATTAATGTGCCCGTGGCATCCATTACATAATTGTTTGGAAAAGTAAATGCCACATCGTAGGTACCAAAGTCTCCGTAAAATTCATGGTCCATGTGCTGGTCGGTGTCCCAGCCTTGCTTGCGGTCGTAAACAGAGATACGCGGATACCAATGCACCACATCATAATGTTTGTACCCAAAGGCATTGAACAGTTTCATGCGATTTCTTAACGTTCCACCATTAAAATATGTTTTGAATTCAATATCGAATTTGATGCTTTCTCCTGATTTTAAAGGTGTGGCAAGAATGACTTTAAGAATAGTATTGTCCTGTTCTATTTTTAAATCAACACTATTGGATGTAATTTTGGAAACATTGCAACCTAGTCCTTGCTCCGAATATTTACCAAACTTAACTTTGTTTCCGTTGTTTTTATAAAGGTCGGCAAGGTAGGAGCCTTTTGCCTGTGCATTACTGTATAAGTGAAAGTAAACAAATTTTAATTCGTCAGGCGAATTATTGTAATAGGTAAGTTCTTCCGATCCATCAATAATATCGGTCTTATCATCCAGCGCAGCTGTTATTTTATAATAAATATCCTGTTGCCAATAACCCTCATATGGTTTACGGTTTTTCCAATAATACTGGTTGGTGGTGCTTTGGTAATTGTTTGCCGGAAACTGAGCCAAAGCAGAAAAACAATGGACAAGAATACCTGATAAGGTTAAAAGAAAATAGATTGTATTACGTTTTGTTTTATACATCATAAATGGAGATAAATGGGATGGTAAATATAGAGAATAATTTTAGAATCAGGGAGGGAGAATTGAGTTGCAGAGAATTCTTCAGAATCTTTTCCGGATCAAAAATAAACGATGATTAACAGTTTTTTTAATTGGGATGCTTCTTAAACTTAAATTTTCGGCAGGGAAGTTGCATTCTCAATGTCACGATTTCAGCTTTAATGAAATTGTTCTTTTAAATAAACTTTTTATCTTTGCTTAAATTTTAAAACGCTTCCGATGAAAAAAACATTTTTATTCAGCATTTTATTTCTTCTTTTCATTTCTGTAAATGCCCAGGAAAACACCCCTCAATATTGGGATAAAAAAGGGAAAACAGATTATAACAATAAAAAATACGAACAGGCGATTGCCGATTTTACAAAGGCAATAGAGTTAAATCCGAAATGGGCTGATTATTATTTTAACCGTGGTTGGGCAAAATATTATTTGGAAAGATATGACCAGGCGATTGAAGATTATTCAAAGGCAATTGAATTGAACCAGACCGACCCTGACTATTATTGCAACAGGGCGATGGCAAAACATGATTTTAATAAGTTGGAAGATGCTATAGCGGATTATACAAAGGCAATAGAGCTGAACCCGAAAGATGCATTGTATTATTTCGACAGGGGAAATGTGGAATACGATTTGGAAAAATACGAAGATGCGGTGAAAGATTATACCAAAGCGATTGAGCTGGACCCCAAAGATAACGAAGTATATAACCAACGCGGGACGGCTTATGATGAATTAAAAAAATACGATGAAGCAGTGGCAGATTACAGCAAAGCCATTTTATTAAATCCGAAACGTCCGGAGAGTTATTTTAATAAAGGCCTGACGGAAATAAATATGAAAAGATTTACAGCTGCGGTTAAAGATTTTTCGAAAGTAATAGAATTGAGCCCTAATTTTAATAATGATGTTTATCGCTACAGGGGCATGGCCTATTTTGAATTAAAAAATTATGCGGCTGCTTCGGCAGATAATAAAAAATATAAAATGCTGGAAAAAGGAGGGAAGTAATACACTATCTTTTTTTAATAAAAACGAAGTTGTCTCAAAAATGGGGGCAGCCTCGTTTTTGTATTTAACGGTTTATAGTATTTGTGCCAACCGAATACGCAAAAAAAACTGTTTTTAGACCCCAAAATGATTAACTTATTGAAAATGAGAACAAGTCAGCGGGCTCATGAGTACTCATGGACGTCCTTCCTGATCTGGAAGGCAACAAACTGGTACGGATATGTCTCCTTCCATGTCTGGAAGGAGGGGAAAACAGACTCATAAATTACCTTCCATTAATGTAAGAGGGTTCATTCGAATAAAAATATATGTTTCTTGGTATGGAAGAATAGTAAATCGGAAAAATGGGAGCATTAAACTTTATATTCTGATCAAGGAGAAATTATCTGAACTTTGAGTTGAATGTATTTTCTTTATAAAAAGAGTTCAATAAGTTCTAAATGTATAAAAAAATCCTGCTTTTAAAGAGCAGGATTTTTTTTGTTAATTACCTTAAGTTATTGTTGTATTTCGTACGCACCTAAATCTGGAGCACCAAAATTTCTGAATTTATCATTTAAATCTTTAGATATATAAAAGAGTGAATTACCGGAATCTTTCGCTAAAGAGGTTGTGTTTAAATTGTAATCATTATTATTTTCATCTTTAAAGCTTGGATTGGTGTTTTGTAAAATATTACTATAGTGCGAAGCACTGCCAGTACTTAAAGTAGTTTTAAGTAAACAATGGTCGAACATGAAATTAAAATTAGTGGGTAAAGCTGTATTGTTATCAAAAGCCAGTTCCTCATCAATATCCCCTGAAATAATGGAATTGATAAAATTAGCTGTGTCGAGGTCAGCTAAAGTGGTATTGCCTGTTGCATCAGTATATGAATTGGTAAGAACTACTGATGGGTTAGTTCGCGCGGTGGTGGTAGCAGAACCAGTTCCATTATTGGTATTGTGGTCCCAGTAATTGGCAAAAGTGCATTGCTGGAAATTATAAGCACCCCCAAAAGTTAAAGCGGCAACATATTGTCCGCAATTAGCAAATACACAATTATAACTGTAAATATGTGCATCTAACGCATAAATGGCTGCAGCTTTTTGATTCTTAATAATGGTATTGGTCAATGTTAATGATGGACGGTGAGGGTAATCAGTATTATCGCCTACTTTTAAACCAATGGCTCCGTTTTTTATTATTGCCCAATCTATTTTGTTATTTATGCTGCCGTTCATCAGCCAAATATATCCCCATTGGCCCGGAATTTCTTTGTATTCAGGTTCGAGCCTGTCTCCTTCAAAGGTTATACGTTCATCGTGGCTACCCATTACTTTTAATGAGCCATAGGCGTATACCCATAACACTGCATTTTTATGGAAATAAACCTGAGTACCAGGGGTCATGGTTAATGTGCAAGCGGAATCAACCACAGCGAAACCAAAAATAAGGTGCGGTTTGTCACTTTTCCAGACTGCATCTTTTGAATTATTGCAAATAATAGAGTAGGGAGGAAGCCCGTTAAGGGGGAAATGGTCAGGCTTATGTAAATATACATTTCGCCCTATGGCTGTTAAGTATACTGATTGAACATTTCCATTGGTTTCAAAAATTACTTCATCTTCTAAAATTACATGTGCACCTGGTTCGTTCGGATTAACAGTTACCTGCACAAATGCATATAAACTATCCCCCCCCAAAATTTCCACATCTTTAATGGAGGTTCCGTTTACTCCGTCCACATTTAATCGGAACTGAGAACTGCTTCCTCCTGCCAAATGAATGTTGGAAATGTTCATGGGCTGGGTATGATTATTATAAATACGGAACAGTTTGGTGGTGGAACCAACCTGTGTAAACACCGTATCAAATAATACGGAATCGGTAGAAAAATCAAGCTTTGCACCAGAGTCGGTAAGCAGCTGATCTTTTTTACAAGACGACAAAATCAGAATTGGTAAAAGCAATAAAAGTATGTTTTTCATAGTACAAAGATATTTAATGATATATAATAAACGCAGGAATTGATAAAATATTGTGTAAAATGAAAAATAAATGAAAACTTTTTTAAAATTCATGTTTAAAAAAAGATTTACCTTTGACATTCCATTTCAATTTAACCTTTGAGAAGATGAAAAATAACGTAATACAAACCGAAGACCCCGATAACTGGAAATGGGGAGTGTTTTATTTCAATAAAAATGACAAACGTATTTTTCCACCCAAGAGACAAAAGATGATGGGCTGGACCATTAACTTTGCGAACCCTATATCTATAATGGTTTTTGTTGCTTTTATAGTGCTTATGACGGTAATAGGCATTTTTATTCCTCGTTTATTCGATACCAAAATTCATTGAGGGAAAGAAGAAAATTGAATTTTAAAATGCTTCCTTCATCGCAAAAATTGCCTCTATTGTCTCTTATTAGCAAATACTCCTTATATTTACAAACAAAACAAAGAGCATGAAAAAGGTAGTAGTAGGGTGTATGTTGATAGTTTTCATCAGTTCCTGCAAAAAGGATTCGCCTCCTGAAGGAGTTGATTCACTTACTTCCGTATGCACGTATCGTGAATCAGGATTAGATGTCTCTTGGGACCAATCAGGAAGTAACCGCATAGCCTATTCTAAAAAGGAAACGGATACTTATTATGATATACATCTTGCCAATCCGGATGGAACAAATGATGTTTGTTTAACTTGCGATCATACGGCTTTACCAAACAGGCATATTGCTTGCCCTTACTGGACTGCCAACGGGAAATGGATAATTATGGTGGTAGAAAAAGCAGTTCATCCTGGAAGTTCAACAGATGCATTGCCTGGTTTTGGTGCATATTGTGATATATGGATTATGCGAAATGATGGGGTGTATGCTTATAAGCTGGTGGATATAATTAATGACAACGACCATGGAGTGATTGCTCCCCGCATATCTCACGATGGAAAACAACTGGTATGGACCGACCGAAAGGCCGCACCGAATTTGATGAATCCATTGCAGCAGGCCGGATTCTGGACCATAAAACTTGCTGATATTCATTTCAGTGCTTATGACAGTATAGCTCCAACTATTAGTAATATCAGGACAATAGAACCAGTGGCAGATGCTTTTTATGAGTGTTATGGTTTTTCTCCTGACGATAGTAAACTCATTTTTTGCAGCGATATCTATCAAACTTCTTTTTTGAATGAACATATTTATACTATAGATACATTAGGCAATGGCCTTAATCAATTAACTACCGAGGATTATAACGAACATGCTTTTTATAAACCCGATGGAAGTAAAATAGTATGGATGAGCAGTACTAAAAGCACCAAAGGTGGAACTGACTGGTGGCGCATGAACCCCGATGGAACAAATAAAGAACGACTTACCTATTTTAACGAGCCTAACAGTTCTCAATATGCCGGTCAAGCTGTTTGGGCAGGTTTAGGTTCATTTGCTCCGGAAGGAAACCGTTTTGTTGGAGGAAGGCAGGTAAGCCTTGTTACACAGGAAGGAGAAATAATGATGGTAAACATTAAACATTGATAAAAACAAATTGTCATACAATCACTTTAAATTAAAATCAGAGGTTAAATATTGATATTATAAAATGCAGATACTCGACAGGAAAACACCTCCCGCTTTCAAAACGGTAGAAAAGATAGAAATGATTCATGCAAGCGAAAGACGCCTGGGAAATAATATACCGGTGTATGCTGTTAATGCAGGAACACAGGAACTGATAAAAATAGAGTTTATTTTTTCAGCAGGTATGTACCAGCAGCATATTCCATTGCAGGCTGCCACAGTAAGCGCTATGCTCGAAGAAGGAACTTCAAAGATGACCGCAGCTGAGATTGCCGATGCAGTGGATTATTACGGAGCCTTCCTTGAAACAGGAGTTTCGCAGGACCATGCTTCGGTGGTTCTTTATACTTTAAATAAACACCTAAAGGCTACTCTTCCGGTGGTTGAGCAACTGATTAAAGATTCTGTTTTTCCCCAGGCCGAACTGGATACTCACCTTCAGAATAAAAAACAAGTTTTTTTTGTAAATAACCAAAAGGTAGCTAATGTTGCCCGTAAGCGTTTTTCAGAATTAATATTCGGAGAAAAACATCCCTATGGTATTAACGTAAAGGAAAAAGATTTTGATATTATTTCCATACCTTATCTAAAAGAGTTTTATTCCACCTATTACCGTGCTAACAGTTGTAAAATTGTATTAGCTGGAAAAGTAAATGATGATGTATTTCCATTGCTCGAACAACATTTTGGAGGTAATGACTGGTTGGCAACTAATGACCTGTCAAAACCGGAGATAACAATGGCTACAGTAAAAGAGCGCGAACAAATAATATACAAAGAGGATGCATTGCAATCAGCCATAAGAATTGGAAAAGTAATGTTTAATAAAACGCATGCTGATTATCAGCCATTGCAAATATTAAACACAGTTTTTGGTGGATATTTTGGTTCACGGTTAATGTCAAATATCAGGGAAGACAAAGGTTATACTTATGGTATAGGCTCCGGATTGGTATCATTAAAACAGGGAGGTTATTTCTTTGTTTCTACAGAGGTAGGAGTGGATGTTTGCCAGAAGGCCATTGATGAAGTGTATTTTGAAATGAACCGTCTACGTACCGAATTGATTCCGGATGACGAGTTGCAACTGGTGAAGAATTACCTGCTAGGTACTTTTCTTCGCAGTGTGGATGGCCCTTTTGCTATGGCTGAAAAGTTTAAAGGCATAATGGAATATAACCTAGGGTATGATTATTTTGACAGATACATTTCAACCATTAAGACAATTTCTGCATCTACTTTATTAGAGCTTGCTAATACTTATTTTGATAAGGAAAGTATGGTGGAACTGGTTGTTGGTAAAAAGAATTAACAATATTTTAATTTTAAAAAACTTAAATTAATTAACTTTGCAAGCGAAAAAATTTAAAATGCTAAAGAAACTTATTTTTGCAGTTGTATTTCTTACTTCTTATTTTACAACCGCAACAGCACAGGTACCCTCTCCTCAACCAACATGCGTGAGTGTTACTCCTGCACCACTTGGTGCAGTTACCATTACTTGGATTACACCAGCGGGGCCTGGCGCACAATTTGCTTTTTATACCATTTACAGGGCAAATGCTTATGCAGGTCCTTATATTTCTGCTGGAACTGTTAATGTATTTACGCAAACAAGCTTTACGGATAATTTAGCCGGGGCAAATACAGCTTCAAAGTATTATTATATTCAAACTACTTATAATGCCCCAGGACCAATTACATCGCCACCTGTTGACACGGTTCGTAGTATTTTTCTATCTGTGGCTGGTGTATCTGCCGCAAATTTAACCTGGAACTCCGAAAACCCTGTGGGTACTCCGCCCATTGTTACTTCTTCCGGTGTTTATAATGTTTTTATGGAATTCCCTACAGGTTCAGGTAACTGGACATTAACAGGAACTACCACTAACCTTAATTACCTGGATACTATTTTTGTTTGTAATGCCGCTATAAATTTCAGAGTAGAAATAGCAGATAATACAGGATGCGTTTCTGTATCTTCAGTTGCTACTGATGTTTTTCAAAACCTGATTGCACCGGGAGTAACCACCATGGATACGTTAAGTGTGGACAATAGTAATCACCCGATGATGAACTGGGGAGCAAGTAATTCCCCGGATGTTGCAGGCTATATTATTTACCAAAACGTTGGAGGTGTATGGATAACCGTTGACACCGTATTTGGAATCGGGAATACTAATTATACCAATTTGGCAGGAAACGCAGGTGTTGATTCACTTATCTTTCGTGTAGCGGCTTTTGACAGTTGTGGAAATATAGGTTTAGCAGGAAATAATTTGCAGACGATGTATTTGACCTCTGTGGCAGACATATGTAATCATAGTGCTACGCTTAGCTGGTCTGCTTACCCGTTAATAGGAAATGGGTTGGCCGGATGTAATATTTTCCAGGCTACAGCATCTGCAGCAGGTCCTTATACTTATATAGGTACAGTTCCTCCAGGCGTTCAAACGTTCATCGCTACCGGGCTAAGTACATCCACCACTTATTATTTTAAAGTAGATGCGTTTGATTTTTCAGGACAAAATAGGGCTGCATCCAACAGGAGGACTTTTTATTGTGCTGCACCCATTCCTCCCAACTTTTTATATGTAGTAACCACCAGTGTAGGAGCATCCAACAGGGTAGATGTTAGTACTTTTGTTGATACAGCAGCATCTGTTTTGGGTTATAAAATTATGAGAGCTACTGTAAACAGTCCCAATGGATATACGCAGGTAGGTTTTATGGGACCTGTAACTTACCCTCTTTTTATGTATTCGGATTATACTGCTGATGCGGACAATAATTCCTATTTTTATAAGGTAATAAATGTAGACAGTTGTGGTTTTGATGGAATGGAATCAAATATTGGCAGAAGCATAAAGCTCACCGCCACCGGAAATTCAGACTTTACCAATACATTAACCTGGAATAAATACGAAACCTGGGATGGTGCAGTAATTTCTTATAAAATTTATCGCGGGTTAGATGGATTAATTGATATAGCAAATCCGATAATGGTAATACCCTCACCTTTTTTAACTGATGAATTTACCTATGTGGATACTTCGGTTTGGAGAACATTGAAAGGTGATGGTAATTTTTATTACATGATAGAAGCCGTGGAAGGAGCAGGAGCAATTTTTAATTTTGGAGCTACCAGCAGATCAAATATTGCCATTGCTAAGCAGGAGCCGGAAATGTTTATTCCTAATTGTTTTACTCCGGAAGCAGGTGTTAATGTTATTTTTGTTCCGGTTACTACCTGGGCAGATTATGCAAATTATTCAATGGAAATTTTTAACCGCTTCGGTGAAAATTTATTTTCTACTAAAAAGATTGGCGATGGTTGGGATGGACAAGTGCGTGGCAAAAATTGTGAAACGGGTGTTTATGTTTATCTGGTAAAATACCGCACTGCCAAGGGTGAGGATATTCAACGAAAAGGTATTGTTACCTTATTAAGATAAAAGTTAAAGATTTTAATATTATAAAGTCCCGAAGAATTTCGGGACTTTTTTATTTTATATCAATTAATTTGAATAGGAAACTTTCTGTAATTTCTTGTTACTTTATTTATGAAAGAATTAAAGTAATATGGAAATAAAAAACCTCTAATTACTTTCATAATCAGAGGAAAGAAATAAGAATAGTAAATGTAGGTTTAGGAAAAGTAAAAAGGCCTAAGCAGAAATATAGCTTAGTCTTTAATATAAATTATCCGGCTGTGATAAGTGCTGTCCGAAACTTCTGTGAAGTTTAAGGTAATTTTAGTACGTGGAGCGTTAATATTACTTATGCTTCCTGATCCGGTAAATACTCTGTCAATAGAAGGACTACCGCAATTGATAGTTTGCTGAGGAATAGAAATACTTGTTCCGCTGGTTAAGTATGAATAGGCAAATCCTGAGGAATAACCACAAAAAAGAAGGTAATTAAGTTGCCCTGTCATATCTAACGAAAGAAAAAGCTGGTCGCTGAAACGAGTAGTATCCGAAGCGTATTGCAAAGGATAATGATGGTAATACAATGCGTTGGTATAAACTCCTTCTACATCTACCACATAAACAGTTCTGGTAGCTGTACCTGTATTTCCTGATTTATCGGTTGAGGTGTAAGTAATGGTGTATGTTCCAATAACAGAAGGATTAACGTCAATTGACGAGGTAACTTTACAGGTACCATCAACTTCATCCATTGCTGTAGCATCTCCATCCACATATAGTCTGCCTTTTTGCAAATAACAGGTTTGCAGTCCATTTACAGTAACCACCGGCCCTGTGGTATCAGGACTTTCTTTTTTACAACCTGAATAAATTACAGATACTGCTATTAAAGCAATGCAGGAAAGAATAGAAATAGATCTTTTCATTTTTTGTTTATTTTAAACTAAGTGGCAAATTTAATTAAATTTTATACATTGCTTTATTGATAATATAAAATAGAGATGAACATAAGTTTCATTAACCTTTAAATTTTTTTAGTTCCTCTAATGAAATATCAAATGCCTTAGCATATTTGTGAAGCTTGTCATCACTTAAAGATGAAAATACGTCTGGTTTAAAATGCCGTTTAATGTTAAATTTCCAGAAGCCTGTATAGCTTGACAGCAAAGCAATGTCCATTAATTTTAATTCCATAAAATACTTAACAGGACTTATTTCTCCATTTTGTACCGCTTTTCTTGCTTCTTCCACCCGTTCTTTTATTTCATCCCAGGCATTGTCAAGTGCATCGGCTTTTACTTCCCAGCCTGTGCTCAGGTCGGTTACGTATTTCCCGTCTTTGTCTTTTACATATACTACTTCGCGCGACACATTGGTTAATGCCGAAGGGTCTTGCGGGATATCTTCCTTTTTCATTCGTTTAGCTTATAGCAAGTTCTTCTTTAATTTTGTAAAACCAGATAATCCTTACCTGCTTATCCATTTCTTCGTCAGGGCCTATTGCATCAGGGCCTGTTGTTTCTGCTGTTAATCCTTTTCCTGCCTCCGGGCAAATAGAGTAGGGGTTAACCATTAAGTCCATTGGTGTACCAAATGCCTGTGCGCTCATTAAACGATATAAGGCCGCTGCAAATTTTTCCAATGAAGCCAGGTTGCTGGTTACTTTTTCAATCAATTCTTTTGGGCTGTATTGTTTCTCTAATCCTTGCTGCCATTCTCTCATAAAGGGAACATCAAACGGGTCGATGTAGCGATCGGTAAATATTTCTGTGTCATATTGCTGCCACTCCAGGAACATTTGCTGAACCCTTTTGTTCAGTTCTCCAAACCGGCTTCCTATAGCAGTTGGTGAGGCAAATAGTTCCTTTGCAACTTTCAAATTCACAAAACCTTTATTGGTAAACAATAGGCAAGGTACGGACCAGTATATGGCCCAGTCCCAGAATATTTTTACCACCATGGTCTGAGTATTTCCCATCAGCAAATATTTGTTCTGATAAATAGGAATCCAGTTCTCGATATGTGATTGGTGTGATTTTTCATATACAGAAGCTCGAAGGGCAATGTCTTCACCTGATAAATCGCGAAGAATTAAATCGGTCATCCAGGTATTCGCCAGGGAAATAAAATCAGAGCCCGGGGAATATAGCGGGTCCAGGAAAGCTCCTGATTCACCCACCACTCCCCATCTGTCTGCCGAATACAACTGACCCGACTCATGAGCATAATGTTTCAATACTCTGAAATCAAGCAGGCCATCTCCCTCTCCTCTTGGCTTCAACATTTTGTAGCAAAGCGGTTCGTTTTTTTCTAACCAGGCAAGCGATTTTTCATACGTATTTATTTCTTCGAACGGATGAACTGCAGGGTCGGCCACTATGCCTATACTGGTGTTTTTAGAACCCAATGGAATAATCCATACCCAATAGCCTTTGTCCATAAAGTGAACGGTACTTAAATATCTTAGTTTGGGGTCGAGGTGAGATTTCCATTTTATGTTATCAGACCAATCGTCCACATCTATTTCTCCTTTCAATCTCCACCATACAGCATTTGAATGGTGTTCCATTGGTTTTGCAAATTTCAATTTGCGTTTCAGCAGACTCCCTCTTCCGGTAGCATCGGCTATCCACTTACCTTTTACAATAATATCTTCCCCATCTTTGCTATAAGTCAGCTGGTGTCCGTCAGCAGAAATCTGAACATCCTTCGCCCTTGCTCCACGTATTAATTCCGTGCCCAATGTTTGGGTATGTGTTGCCAGGTAGTTTTCGAGTGTACCCCTGTCCAGCTGATGGCTGGGAACAGGCAGTTTTAGGCGGGGACCTAATTCTACACGGTTAGAAATTTCTCCTTTGTTATTTGTTTTAAAGAAAAACCGGAGCCCGTGTTTAGGCAATTCGTGTTCCTCAAGGTAGCCTTTTAAGTCGAGCACTTCGCGCATGTAATAGGTAGCCAGTTCCACTGTCGATTCACCCACCTTATGGGCAGCAGCTGGTGCCGCACTGTCCATGCTTTCGAGCACTAAGATAGAAATATCAGGTTTTTCCCTTTTTAATTGGATAGATAAAGTCAGCCCTGCAAGTCCTCCACCGGGAATAATAACGTCATACATTTTTTCTGTGTTTTCCATAGGATGCGAAATTAAGGAAATAATAAACAGGTATTTCTGAGGGAAGAAGGTTTTTTCGGAAGAAAGTTTTTTTGTAATTCATTTGTTATATTTATGGAGCAAAAATTCATTAACAAAAAGAGAATATTAAACAAGAACGGACAAAACGGCTGAATATGCGGTGCAAATATGACGGAAAGACAGAAGAATTTTAACAAATGGAAGCGAATGGTGCGCGAGAGCAACGCGATGGTGCGCGAACGAAACCGAATGGTGCGCGAGAGGGTCGCGATGGTTCGCCAGAGCAACGCAACGGTGCGCGAGAGCAACGCACTGGTGCGCGCGAGTATCGCGATGATGCGCGCGAGTATGGCACTGGTTCGCGAGAGCAACGCGATGGTGCGCGAAGGCAACGCACTGAAAAATGCGGGTAACCGGTTGTTTCTATTTGAAATGTGAAAAAAGAAAATCCCTCCCTTCCGCATTTGGAAAGGAGGGATTTTGAATTAAAAAGGTATTCGGTTAGTGTAAAGTAATGGTATAAACATTTCCATTGATGGTAACTGTTGCCTGGTTATCGCAGGCTCCGTTTCCAAAATCGATGGTACGGGTTGGCTTACCAGATGGTGTTAGTTCCACTATTCCGCTTACAAACTGGTGACAACTTAATTCTCTGCGCAATGCTGATGTGATGCTGGCAGTAAATGCATTACCATGTGCGTTGGTTCCGGAAGCGGACCCTGTTACCAGGTAAACATCGTCATTCAAGGTCGGAGTGCTTTCTCCCTGTATCCACTCGCGGGTGCGGCTTGAAGTCCAGGTTACGGTTCCTCCATTGTTTGCTTTAATAATGGTTCCGTTCACAGTGATAGAAAAAGTTAAATGCCATGCACTGTTATGACCATTGTTTACTACTGTTTTACTTCCCTGTACTTCATTGTCGTTTACAAAGTAGTTAGTAAAAGTGATGGTGTGTGTGGAAGCAGAATCGCGGTAGTGGCCTACGTACGAAACATTAATCTGTCCCCTGCGGTATCTTCCATCAACACATAAGCAGTTAGTAGCTCCAAAGTTAATGGTTAATAAGTGAGGGTTAACAGTAGTATCGTTGTTAACCACAGCGCAGGTACTCAACATTCCTTTTTCGTTTGAATTATAAGAACCCATGTAAGAAGTAACACTTCCTGAAGCCGCTTCGTCAGCAATGTTTTGTACATCGTTGTAAGTTCCTTCGGCAAGTGCATGATCACCGGCAGCATTGGTGTCGGTGTCGGTTACATCATCCTGTTTTTTTTTGCAGGAAGAAAACAAAATACCCACAGTAGCTGCTACCATCAGGTAATTAAAGATTTTTTTGTTTTTCATTTTGTTAAAGATTAAAGATTAGAAATAAATTTTATTTGCATCTATGACGCTGATGAAAAAGATAAGTTTAATAGTAAGTGAAAATTAATTTACAGAACACGATGAACAACCTAAATAATGGTATAAAAAAACCTTGAAGGTTTAGAGAACCTTCAAGGTTTGTAAACACAACCAGGAAGGGCTTTTGAGCCCCTTCGGAGGAATAGAGGAGTATTAAATATGTATCACTTCGCCATAAGCAGCAGCAGCAGCTTCCATAATGGCTTCGCTCATGGTAGGGTGAGGGTGAACTGTTTTGATAAGTTCATGTCCTGTAGTTTCCAGTTTGCGGATGGCCACTATTTCTGCAATCATTTCGGTAACGTTGGCACCAATCATGTGCGCACCTAATAATTCACCGTATTTTGCATCGAAAATCAATTTCACAAATCCATCCTTTGCACCTGCAGCACTGGCTTTTCCGCTGGCAGAAAAAGGAAATTTACCAATCTTTAATTCATAACCGGCTTCTTTTGCTTTCGCTTCGGTATATCCCACAGAAGCTATCTCCGGCTGACAATAGGTACATCCGGGGATATTATTATAATCTAACGGTTCAGGCGAATGGCCTGCAATTTTTTCTACACAGATAATTCCTTCGGCACTTGCCACATGGGCTAAGGCCTGCCCGCCCACACAGTCGCCAATGGCATAATAGCCTGGAATGTTGGTCTGGTAATAAGGATTTGTTAATATTTTTCCTTTGTCGGTAGCAATACCTGTTTCTTCCAGGCCAATGTTTTCAATGTTTGCCTGTATACCCACTGCTGATAATACTACTTCAGCATCCATCATCTCTTCACCGGCCTTGGTTTTTATTTTCACTTTACATTCAGCACCTTTTGTATCCACACTTTCTACTGAAGATTCAAGCATTACATTGATTCCCATTTTTTTAAACGAACGTTCCAGTTGTTTCGAAACCTCCGCATCTTCCACCGGAACAAGGGCAGGAAGGAATTCCACCAAAGTAACCTTGGTTCCCATGGTAGCATAAAAATAAGCAAACTCACTGCCTATGGCACCTGAACCCACTACTACCATTGTTTTTGGTAATTTAGGCAATACCATTGCATCTCGGTAACCTATTATTTTTTTGCCATCAATTGGTAAGTTGGGCAATTGGCGTGAACGCGCACCGGTAGCTATAATAATGTTCTTCGCTTCGTAAGTAGTTACTTTTTTGTCAGCATCTGTTACGTCTACTTTTTTACCTGCTTTTATTTTAGCAGTACCCGAAATAACATCTATTTTATTTTTCTTCATCAGGAACTGAACACCTTTGCTCATCCCATCAGCCACATCCCTGCTGCGTTTTACCACTTTTGTAAAATCGGCTTCACCACCTTTAACAGTGATGCCGTAATCGGCCGCATGATTAAGATATTCGAATACCTGTGCACTTTTTAATAAAGCTTTTGTGGGAATACAGCCCCAGTTAAGACAAATACCTCCAAGGCTTTCGCGCTCAATCACAGCAGTTTTTAAACCTAATTGTGATGCCCTGATGGCAGCCACATATCCGCCCGGACCACTTCCTACTACTATTAAATCGTAAGTCATATACTATGTTTTTTATTTTGAATGGTTAACTCATTTTAAGAGTTGCGAAAGTAGTAATTTATTTTGTTACAAATATTGAAACTCCCGTATTATGTAAATGGAATTTGTAAATTCGCAATCTTTTAAACTATAGAACTAAAAATCCATGAAATATATTATTTCTTACAAAAATCCGCATCAGCATTTTATCGATATCGAATTTAATGCTGAAAACATTCAGCAGGATGAATTAGTAATTCAGCTTCCGTCATGGAGACCCGGCAGGTATGAGCTGGGCAACTTTGCCAAAAATGTTCAGAAATGGGCAGCATTTGATGAAGCAGGAAATCCCCTGAATTTTCAAAAAGTAACCAAGGACAGCTGGAAGGTGGAGACCAAAGGCGTATCGCAGGTTCATGTTAAATATAATTATTATGCGGTAGATTTGAATGCCGGTTCTACTTACCTGGATACAAATCAACTCTATGTAAACCCTGTTAATTGTTGCGTATATATTCCAGGACGGATGGATGGTGTAGTGTTATCAGTTATTGTTCCAGAAGATTATAAAATAGCCATCTCTGCTGCCAATGCCCGTTTTGATGAAGGAACAGGAAAACAATCTTTTCTGTTGGCAGATTATGATGAATTGTTCGATACACCATTTATAGCCAGCAAAACCCTGCAACATTCAGCATTCGACCTGGGTGAAAACAAATTTCATCTCTGGTTCCAGGGAGAGTGTAAACCCAACTGGGAAAAGCTGACCATCGATTTCATGAAGTTCTGCAAAGAGCAGGTGGATATTTTTGGTGAGGCCTTTTTTAAAGAATACCATTTTTTATTTCAAATCCTTCCCACCCGTTTTTATCACGGGGTAGAGCATACAGAATCCACGGTCATTGCGCTTGGTCCCGGGTATAATGTTATGAAAGGAGACCTTTACGAAGACCTGTTGGGAGTAAGTTGTCATGAACTTTTTCATTCCTGGAATATTAAAACCATTCGCCCCATAGAGATGCAACCCTATGATTATACAAAGGAAAATTACTCTAAACTGGGCTATGTGTGCGAAGGAATTACTACTTATTACGGAGATTATTTATTGTATCGTTCCGGTGTGTTTAACCAGGAGCAATATTTTCAGACCTTTAACGAACGCATGCAAAAGCATTTTGACAATCACGGAAGATACAATCTTTCCGTTGCCGATTCCTCTTTTGACACTTGGCTGGATGGTTATGTTCCCGGAATTCCCAATCGTAAAACATCTATTTATGACGAGGGAAATTTACTCGCCTTTTGCACCGATATTTTTATTCGGAAAAATTCAGATAATAAATATTCTCTTGACGATGCGATGCGTTACTTATATAAAGAGTTTGCTCTAAGCGAAAAAGGTTATTCAGACATAGATTATAAAGGAATAGTGGAACACTTTGCAAACACCACTTTCGATTTTATTTATAATAACTATATAAATAAAGCGGCTGATTATACTTCCATTCTCAAGGAAGCAATGGAATACATCGGTTGCGAACTTTCAATTGTTTCGGCTTCGAGGTTTCACGAACATGCTTTAGGATTAAAAACACAGGAAATAGGAGGATTTGCAAAAGTAACAGCAGTCTATCCCGGTTCGGTGGCAGACAATGCAGGAATAGCGGTCAACGATGATATACTTTCTGTAAACAACATGCACGTAAAGGCCGATGGAACAGGAACCAATTTCAGCGAATGGTGTGCCTATTTTGGCAACAGGCCACTGCAACTTACAGTTTTAAGTAATAGCATAACAAAAGGAATAGAAATTATTCCTCAACCCGATTCTTTTTATAAAACAATAACCATTAAAAAACAGGATTCTCCTTCAGAAAATCAAAAAAAGAATTTTGATTTATGGAGTGGAAAATAAATTTTCCCAACACCCAGTCAGGCATTGAAACCCTGACAGGTTGTTGCTTTTAAAGTAACCTCTCTAATTGTTTTAAAAATACTCATAAAAATTGTTAATAAGTTTTATTCTGAAAAAGTTTTTCGACTAACTATTTTAAGTTATTTAGCACCATAAATAACTAAAATCAATTTTTAACTAAAACTCTAAAACATGGAACAAACAAACACAGACGCTGGTATGCCAGCAAAAAGACCAACCTTTTTAACAGTATTATGCATCCTTACATTTGTGGGTGTTGCAATTTCATTAATTGGTGGAATTATGAATTATTTTGCCTATTCAGCATTAGCCGCCACAGGTGATATGTTTGGCGGAATGAAAACCGATGCAGGTCAGGACATGAACAATGCAATGAATTCTATGGCAAGTGCATTAGGAATGGATTACGGAAAAATGGCAATGGTTGCTATGATTCAGGCATTATTAAACATCCCTATCTTAATAGGAGCTATTATGATGTGGAAACAAAAGAAAATGGGTTTCTGGGTGTATGCTATTTTCGAAATTATCCAACCAATTTTACCATTAGTAATGGGTCTTGGTTTATTAGGAGGTGTTATGGCTACTGTAGGATTAATTTTCTCTATCCTTTTTATCATTCTTTATGGTGTAAATTTAAAACACATGAAATAAGTAAAACATACTTTATACTTAAAAATCCTTCCTTGAAAAAGGAGGGATTTTTATTTTTATAACAGTATATTTGTAAAAATTATAAATAGTAGTTACCTCTTAAATATATAAAATGATAAACTCAGTATTACTACGTTATGGCGACTATGGCAGCGATGCAGCTGCAGGAACTTTTTTGGGCATGGGCATATTAATGATAATTATACTTGCTATTGCCATTGGATTAATTCCACAGATATTGTACCTGCTTACCTTACAAAACACTTTAAAAGAAGTAAGCCCCGAAAACCAGCAAATGCCTCCCGGAAATGTATGGCTCAATCTTATTCCCTTGTTCGGTTTGGTTTGGCAATTTATAATAGTTAACCGAATGGCAGATTCTTTAAAAGCTGAATTTGCAAAACGAAATGTACAGGTAGATGAAGTTCGCCCCGGATATAGCATCGGTATCACCTATTGTATTTTACTATGTTGCTCAGTAGTACCCATTTTAGGAGTCCTGGCGGCCCTAGGCGGCATAGTTTGTTGGATAATTTACTGGGTAAAAATAGCAGGCTACAAAACCAAACTTCAACAAACCAAACCAATCTAAACAAATACTATGGAAGCAACTACATTAGAATTATCTGAAACCAATCAAATGCCTAAATTTTTAAAGGTATTGTGCATATTAAGTTTTATAATGTGCGGCATCATGTTGCTCTTTGCATTAATAGGCCTCAAAAACCTGTTTATGACCCCCGAAGAAATCCTCGGGATGAACCCTTACATGCAAACCATGCAGGATAATAATCCGGAAGCCTACCAAGCCATGCTGGACAGTATGCAGTATAAAAATGTCAGTGCCATTCTTGGTGTTATTATGCCAATAATATCATTATTCGGAGTTATATTTATGTGGAAAAGAAAAAAATCAGGTTTCTACATTTATCTTGTTGGGGAATTTTTACCGTATCTGACTATTTTTTTAACAAACGGACTGGCTACCATGTATGCTGCCACCAGTCAGATGGGAGAAAACGGAACGATGGCCATCAATATTTTTATTGGAATGGTCATTTTCTTTGATTTACTGTTTGTAGTTTTATATGGCTTAAATTTTAAGCACTTGAAATAAAAAGGAATTTTACATTTCCATAAAAATCCCGCTTTTTCTCACATAAGGGCGGGATTTTTAGTTACTACTAATAATAATACATCACCTTAATAATACTTTCTTAACTTTTTCCCTTTTTTGAGATACCTCCCAAATCTCCCTTTTTCCATCCTGGGACAGGCTTGGTATAAGGTTGGTATAAGGTTGGTGTAAGGCTGGTAAACTCCAGAGTTTGGTTTATTGTAAATGTCACTGATAAAGCCTAGACAGTATTAATAAAAAATAAAAACCTCCGGACTTAATTAAATTTCTCCCTTTGTGTATCTTTCAGCACTTATCTCCGTTACATATACGTAACCGGTTTAATTAAGCCTTATGCTTAAAGAAAAAGAACAGCAACTAATAGAACAGTCGAAAGCAAACCCGCAGTGTTTTGAACCACTGTATGTAAAGTACTATGAACCGGTTATTAAGTTTATTTATAAACGCATAGAATCTTTTGATGATTGTAAGGAAGTAACTGCCCGGGTATTTACCAGGGCACTTACAAACATTAATAAATACAAAGACTTTGGGCTTCCATTTTCCAGTTGGCTATATCGGATTTCAATTAATGAGATTACCCAGTTTTACAGAGATTCCGGCAAAACCAGGGCAATTAGTTTAGATGAAAAAGCAATAAGAAATATGGCGCAGGAAACAGAAACCGACAAAAAGGAACTGGTTGCTCACTTAAAGATGGCTCTTAATCACCTCACCGAAGATGACCTCTTGCTTATTGAACTCAGGTATTTCGAGGAAAGACCGTTTACTGAAGTGGGTAGTATTTTGGGAATAACAGAAAACAATGCCAAGGTAAAAACATACCGGGTATTAGATAAGTTGAGGAGTATTTATAATAAAATGGATTAAATAAGTTTAAGAAGATTATTAACTGATAAAAAAAATGAAGAACTATAAACTACTGGAATCCCGTCCGGAACTAACCAGTGAACAGCTAAGGCAAGGAATGGATTTTAATAAGATTCAGATAAAAGCTGCACTTGCAAAGAAAGCTATTGTTAAAGCATTGTTTATTAAAGGCATTGCAGGTATTGCAATAATTGCTTCAGGTATTTTTATTTATTCAGAGATAAGCCATTCAGTATTAAATAAAGCAGCATTAAAGCCGGAAGATTCCGTTATTCAATCTCCTATGATTATAAAGGAATCATTGGTAAATACTAAAAAAGCAACTGCTGAAACTCCTGAACAAAATAAGAATGAAGACAAAAAGAGTGCAGCCTTAACCCAATCTATTAAGAATTACCCTCCGGATTCTGTTAAATCAGATGAAGGTGTAACTAAAATAAATCCAGTAACACCTGGTGATAAAGAACCTTCGGAAGTCAGTGCGACTCCTATTGTTGATTCAACTGTTACACGCCCTGAAGCACCATTAAAATCAAGACAATCATCAACCGTTACCAGGGTAAAATCCTGCAAAATATGGAATACAACTAATGTCTGCAACCTTCCTAAAACAGCTAAGTTCGTTTATTCAATGGATTGCAATGTGGAAGATTTTGATTACCGAGATTGCCAGTCTGTAAACCAGTTGGGTAATTTTACTATTGTTTGGCTTACTGTGGCTTCCAATGGGAAGTCAACTTTTCAAATAGAAAACCAATTGAAGAATATTAACTTGGTGAAAGCGCATAGAAATAAAGTGTCATCTCCTTTGATGATAGGAGTGAACAGAGATAGCCAGTTTTTAGGTGCAAATTTAAAAGCAAAGAAACTGGTGGCTCATTTTGATAAACAAATGGACTTTTTCCTTTTCTTTAAAGATGCCAAAGAAGGAGACAAAATTATTATCAAAAATTTTATAGAAGCGCTGATTGAGAAGTAGCGCTAGAATCTAAATCACCTATTCATATAAATTTTGATTTGAAAAAAGATAACTTTTTTCAGTGGAATTGTATTGCCTTTTTTATACTAAACCAGAATAATAAATCATTTTGATGTTAACTACTATGAAAACAAAATCCATCATTTTTATTTACTTAACAATTAGTAAAGTTGTATTTGCTCAATTGCCTGAACAAGGTTTATTGAATCGACCCTTGAATCTTTATCTTAATTGTGATAACTGCTATCAGGACTTTATGAAGTCGGAAATTAAGTTTGTTAATTATGTTCGAAACAGACAAGATGCAGATGTTGATTTATTAGTTACTTCCCAGATGGCAGGTGGGGAGAGCATGGAATATAAATTATTTTTCATTGGCCTGAAAAATTTCACTCTTACAAACGACACGTTAAGATACTTTGCTAAAGCAGGAAATATGGAAGATGATACCAGGAGGGAATTAGTACAAATGATAAAGTTAGGATTGATGCGGTATATTGCTCACACCATTTATGCCAAAGATATACAAATAGGGATGGACGAAACAAGCGAAAATGAAGCACTACAAAACAAAACTACTGATAAATGGAAAAGCTGGATAATTGAAATAAACGGGAACGCAGATATTAATGAAGAAAAATCCTCACTTATACAGAATTATTCAGGTTCCATAATAGCCAACAAAACAACTGAGAAAATAAAAATTGATATCGGTATAAGGAAGGAATACAGTTCTAACCGCTATGTAAGTGAGCAAAGCACAATTAATAGTTATAATAAATCGCAGTCGGTATATGGGCAATTAATTAAAAGTTTAAATACGCATTGGTCTTACGGCCTTTTTGGAAGAATGGGTAGCGGAACATACAGTAATCAAAAGTTCTATACCTC
Source organism: Bacteroidota bacterium (assembly GCA_947479085.1). GTDB lineage: Bacteria > Bacteroidota > Bacteroidia > 2-12-FULL-35-15 > 2-12-FULL-35-15 > 2-12-FULL-35-15. Next base: position 27,343 of record CANJYB010000016.1, read on the forward strand.
GGCAGCTCCGGCTTTGGAATATAATTTATTCCCTTATGATCAGTCGCAGCGCAAGCTGCTTACCATTTCCTGGTTCGTCCCGGTTGGTCATTATGATTATGCGGATACAACCATTTATGGAAAAATAAAGGAAAATACTTTGGAGAATAAATTAAACGTATCGCTCTCTGTTACCCAGCCCTGGGGGGCTGTCAGTCTTTCTGTGGTAGGTTCGCATTATCTCCCGGATACTTACAAAAACCGTTTTTCTGTTTTCGGTTCCGCCAGTCTTCGCCTTTTTAAAGGACTTTATTTCAACTTTTTTGTAGGCTATCAATTGGTGCACGACCAACTATCATTGCCAAAAGAAGGGGCAAGTGAACAGGAACTATTACTTCATCAAAGAGAAATAGAAACTAGTTATTTATTTAATTTCAATACTGGAATTACGTATCGCTTTGGGTCAAAGTTTAACAATGTAGTAAACCCGAGAATAAACAATGGCGAATAACTTTTTTAAATTTTATTCTCCAATAGCAATCACACTAATCTCAACATTTACCCCAAGCGGAAGTTTAGAAACCTGCACTGTTTCGCGGGCAGGATAGCCACCACCTGAAAGATAAGAACCATATACTTCATTAACAGAAGCAAAGTCATTTAAATCGGTAAGGAAAATGGTAGTTTTTACCACATCAGCAAAATTAAGCCCGGCTTCAGTCAAAATGCCTTTTATGTTTTGCATCACCTGGTGCGTTTCAGTTTTAATATCTGCCATCATCAGTTCTCCGGTTTCCGGGTGTTTGCCCACCTGTCCACTAACAAATAACATGTTTCCTACCATTACTCCATGGCTGTAAGGTCCAATAGGTGCCGGTGCATTTTTAGTTGTGATTATCTTTTTCATTTTACTACGAATTACGAATTTTTACGAATTTCGAATCTAAACTTATAAGATGCAAATGTAGAAAAAGTATTGGGTAAAGCGTATTGAATCGAAACACATATTATTCCCAAGACTTTGTACTTAAGACTCCATACTTAGTAATCATACCAATCTTTTCTTCTGCTAAGTTTTAAATCTTTCAGCATAGCTGATTTAACAGAGATATCAACAGAATAGGATTGCCGGAAGCCAAAAGGTACCCAGTTGAAACGCATTTCCCAGCAATGCAAATCGCGATAAATATTTATTGATGTAAGGGTGAGTTTTTTAGAGGTAAAATCAAACCCTGAAGTAAGGCTTATTTTCCACTTTTTGGTTACACTCAAATCTCCATTAAATGTGGCTGACTGAGTGATGGTTTTGGTAATTCCCGTCTTGGAATAGTTCAGGTTATAATAAATATTCAAACTCCAGGGAACCGAAAAATCCACGTAATAATCTTTATGGGTATTAATATAATCCAATTCATCTGAGGGAGTTTGTTTTACTGCCTTGGTATCCGCTTTCTTTTCCTTGCTTTTAAGAGAGGTACTAAGAGAAAGTGTTGCATTGGTAAGTCTACCAAGGCGATTGTTAGCCCATTCAAAATGTTCGATATGATTTCCGGTAGAATCAATCTGGTAAGGGTCTAAAGTTGCTCCCCCGGTTAAATCAAGCTTTTTAAACAGTTTGGTTCGGCCCACAAAATTAATAGGGGACCAATTATAGTTACTAACAGCGGCATTGTAAGCAAATGAAACACCAAGGTTGTCAATAAGATTTACTTTTTTAAATACAGCGCCCGAATCGGTCTGGTGTTTTGTTTTTGCTTCCAACGTATTATTCAAACTAAATGCAACCAACCCTGACCTGCCTGCCGCTGGTCCGCCATATATTCCATTCTGATAAATGGAATATTGAGGCAATACATGATTGTAATCACCTTCCACATACTGGTAATAACCATATTGACTTTCGCTGAAATCGGGCCGGTAAGATGCAGTAATAGTTGGAGTGGCCACATGACGTATTTGTTTCAGATGTTTGGTTTTGAAAAAATAATCTCCATATAAATGAGTGGACATTGCAGTAGCCACACTAAAATCATTGGCCATGGCAACCCCATGAATGGTATCCTGGAATAAATGAGTAGGGTTAGTGGATGTGGTGTCATATCGTTCGCGCAAGGTTTGAAAATAAATGCTACTACCCATATTTATACTTGGCGTAACGGTAAAAACTTTAAAAAGATTAAAGGATGTACTAATTGGCACTGCAAAGTGTACCCCGTTTTTCATTTGCTGAATGGTTTTATTTGTAAACAAGGTAGAGTCACCCGAACTTATATCATTTCTTGCATTGGCAGATGCTGACATTCCTATTTTATCATACCATTTATTCCCAACAGCATTTTTACTTTTGAAAGGATAAATGCGATTCATGGTCAGGGATAATTCAGGCAGACTTGCCGTTACTACTTTTGTTTGCGTGTTTTGCGAATGGCGTAGATTGGCAGAAAAGTTAAAAGGAGTTCCTGTAAAGGTTTTGGCATACGCAATATTAGAAGAAAAAGTGTTTTGCAAATAAGCACCAGTTACATTCCCGTTATATTTGTTATACGAACTGCTTCCTGCATTTACATCAGCAGAAAATCGACTGGTAGGGTGAGAGCGGGCATCCTGAGCATGGTTCCAACGCACAAAAAAATCATTTCTTGTTTGAGTGCTTGGCAGTACTTTATCTCCATCGGAAATTTGAGAAAAACTAATGTTGAATGCACCGGTGTATTTATATATGTTTTTATAACTGCTGGCGGCTTTGGCACCAAAACTTCCATTTCCGTAAATATCAGCCCGCAATGCCAAATCTATTTTCTCACTTCCTCCAAAATAAAAACCACCATCTCTTAAAAAGAACCCCAGATTATTAGACTCACCATAAGTAGGCAAAAGTATCCCGCTCCTTCTTCCTTTTTTATTTGGGAAATAACCAAAAGGGATAACCAGTGGAGTTGGGATATCTGCAATATAAAGGCATGCGGGACCGGTTACTATCTTATCATCTGGAATCACTTTAATCTTTTTTGCTCCTATGTAGTAATGAGGATGAGGGAGGTCGCAGGTAGTGTACTTTCCATGGGCTACATAGTATACATTATTAGTATCCTTTTTGATATCCTGGCCATGTATAAACCCGTCATTCTGTTGGGTAATTACATCGTTTATCTTTCCTTTCTTGGTTTTAAAGTTATAGGTTATTTTGCCGGCAGTAAATTTATCGGCCGCCTGTTCAAAAACCGGTAACTGGCTATCCTTTCCTGCACTATCTTTTATACTGGTGGCATATACCAAATCTTTCCCGAAATCAATTTCAATGTAACCTGCAGTTAACTTAATGTCTTCATATATTACATGGGCATTGTTATAAAGGTATGCTTTTTGATTTACCATGTCCACATTCATGGAGTCTTTGGCATTATAAATTACTTTGCTATTCAGGAAGGAATCATCGCTAATGGATTTCTTTAGGGTATCGTTTGTTTCAGTTTTAGGAACAGTTTGTGCAAAACCTGCGACAGTTATTAACAAACAGATTTGGATAAAAATAAATTTAACTGAAACTAAACGCAATTTTTAAAACTAATTTTGTGATATAAGAGACTTTTGAATGGCTCAAAACTAACCAAAAAAAACCAACAATTAATTGTTGCTTTTACAGGTTGCCAACAATTAACTGTTGCTAATTATTAAAAAAAGTAATACCAGGAAAATGTTAAACAAACTAATTTGCTTTTTCTTTATTTCATTTGTACTTCTTTTAGCGAGTTCGTTCTCTCCAAAATTCACGCCAACATTTGGGATTAAGACAGTTGTCATTGACGCAGGTCATGGAGGCAAAGACCCTGGTTGTCACGGCAGTCTTTATAAGGAAAAAGATGTGGCATTAGCAGTTGCTCTTAAACTAGGGAAATACATTGAAGATAACTTAAAGGATGTAAAAGTAATATATACCCGTAAAACGGATGTGTTTGTAGAATTACAGGAACGTGCGATGATTGCCAATCGTGCCAAAGCAGATTTGTTTATCTGTGTTCATTGCAATTCGGCATGTGTAAGGGATAAAGTAAAGAAAAAGGATATTTGTAGGGACCAGGTGCATGGGGCAGAAACATACGTAATGGGTATTAAAAATGAGAAAGGAAAACTGGATGTAGCAAAACGGGAGAATGCCTCCATTTTGTTGGAAGATAATTATGTACAGAAATACCAGGGCTTTGACCCTAACTCTGATGAGTCATACATCATCATGAGTATGTTCAATGATACTTACCTGAACCAAAGCTTAAGTTTTGCGGCAAAAGCGCAAAAACAATATGCTACCAAAGCAGGAAGAGAAGATCATGGAGTAAAACGGGCCAGTTTATGGGTGCTTTGGAGAACTTATATGCCGGCAGTATTGACTGAGATAGGGTATCTTACCAATAAAAGGGAGGAACTCTTTTTAGGTTCCGAAAAAGGGCAGGATTATATTGCCGCAGGACTCTTTCGCGCCTTCAGAGAATATAAAGATGATATAGAGGGTACCGCAAAAAAGTACAACGATGATATAGAAAACCAGGAACCATATCATCTTACTAAAGAAGATAGCCTGGATATGATAGCCACAGCAGCTCCGGCCCTGGTGGACGATTCTTTAAATACCGAAACTGTTTCAGAGAAGAAGGATGAGGTGAAATTGGATGCTCCTCCTGTTAAAAAGGAGGAAGAGAAGCCAATTGCTGTGGTTGAAAAAAAGAAAGAAAATAAAGCTGAACCCGTTGCAGATAAAAAGAAGGAAGATAAGAAAACAGTAGATAAAGAGAAAAATAAAAAGAATAAGCCTGTTCCAGTAACAGACAAGAACAAAGATGATAAAAAGGAAGTGGTGGCTGTAAAAAGGAAAGAAGACAGAACTATGCCTTTATTAGATTCGCCTACAGAACCTGCTGCGGAAGCACCAACTAATATAATAAAGAAGGAAGAAGCAAAAACACCTGTTGAAGAAAAGAAAAAAGAAGAAAAAAAGGAAGAGAAGAAAGAAGTAGTAGTTGAGAAAAAGGAAAGTATTGTTCCTGCGCCCATTGTTGGCATGGAGAAAAACGAGAAGAAGGAACCCGCAATAAATAAAACAACAGAAGTTAAACCGCTTATTGCTGAAAAGAAGAAAGAAGAGCAGAAGCCAGAGCCTTTAGTTATAAAGGAGAAACAGAAAGAGGAGAAGAAAGAAATGGCGGCAACTAAACCAGAGGTTGACAAAGCAAATAAAGTGGAGGAGCCAAAGAAAACGGAAACAGAGAATAAAAAAGAACCTTTGCCGGAAAATAAAAAGGAAGCGCAGGCATCAGATGCTCCGATAATTTATAAAGTTCAGTTTTTATCTTCCGGAAAAAAAATTCCTTTGTCATCGGATAAATTCAAAGGCGTTGAAAAGCCTGGAGAGTATATGGATAATGGAACTTATAAATATACTGCCGGAGAATTTACTACTAAAAAGGAAGCAGCAAACCTGCAAAACGAGATGCGAAAAAACGGATTTAATGATGCTTTTGTTATTTCAACTCAAGATGGAAAAAGAATTCCTTTTAAGTAAGTCCAATAAATCATTAAATTTGCCGAACAAAGAAGCATAGAAAAGTGAAAATAAAAAAAGAAGTTAAAATAGGAATCGTTACTACCATTGCCATAGCCTGCTTTATTTTTGGTTTTAATTTCCTGAAAGGAAAAAACCTTTTTTCTTCTCAGCGCGAGTTTTTTGCGGTTTATAATGACATTGATGGTCTGGTTGAAGCTAACCCATTACTTATTAACGGAAACAGGGTGGGGATGGTTGGTAAAATTAAGTTTATTCCAGATTCTAAGGGACAGATAGTGGTTAGTCTAATTGTCCAGGATGAAATACCAATACCATTTAACTCAGTAGCAAAAGTTGTCAGCTCTGATATTCTGGGTTCAAAAGCAATTACTATATTATTAGGCAGTTCTCAAAGTGAAGCAAAAACGGGCGATACATTAATGTCTTCGCAGGAAGATAATTTGAAACAAGCAGTAAATAAAACGATTGCTCCTCTCCAAATTAAAGCACAGGCTTTACTAGGCTCACTCGATTCATTAATGATTGCCTTTAAACAGGTGTTTAATGAAAACACCCAAAAGAATCTTTCTAAAAGTTTTGAAAGTATAAAGGATGCGATTGCTTCTTTAGAAACTACCTCTTTCCGTTTAGATACTTTGGTTAGAACCGAAAAAGTTAAAATATCAAGCATTTTGACCAAGATTAATAAAATAGCTACCACCCTTGCCGATAATAGTGATAAGTTAGGAAACGTAATCAGTAATTTTTCAAATATAAGTGATTCCATTGCCAAATCAAATCTTACTTCGGCTATCAACAATGCTGATGTGGCCTTAAAACAAGCTTCCGATATATTCTCAAAAATAAACAGAGGAGAGGGTACAATGGGTATGTTAGTTAATAATGACAGCTTATATAAGAAACTGGATAAAACAGTAGAAGATCTTGATAAACTGATGAAAGATGTTCGAATTAATCCAAACCGTTATATAAATATTAGAAATAAACGGAAACCTTATAAGGATTGAGGTGTTTTATTTCAGATTTCCTTTTTATTAGAAAGTAGTTTTTAGACATTCCATTAATGATATCATCAATAATTTTCATTCTTTTATTTTCTGCTGGAGCTGTTTGGGTTACAATAAATTTTCTTAAAATAAGACGCAACATTCTTATTGGTAAAGAAATTGACAGAAAGGATAATCCGGCACAACGTTGGAAAATAATGACCCTTGTCGCATTGGGTCAGAAGAAAATGTTTGAACGCCCTATTCCGGCTATTCTTCACTTGTTTTTGTATTCAGCTTTTGTAATTACTCAAATAGAATTAATTGAAATTGTTTGCGATGGGGCATCCGGTCACCATCGTATGTTTCGTTCTTCCTTAGGAGGATTTTATACTTTTCTAGTTAGTTTTATTGAAGTACTTTCTGTTCTTGCTTTTATTGGCACCATTGCATTTTTGTCAAGAAGGAATTTATTAAAAGTTCCCCGTCTTGTAAAAAGTGAATTGAATGGATGGCCCAAACTGGATGCAAACTTTATTCTGATTGGCGAACTTACCTTAATCACTTTTATCTTTATGATGAATGGTGCGGATGAGGTGCTGTTTAATAATGGATGGTCTCACGCTGAAGATGCAAGAGGTTCTTTTGGCTTGGCTATCAGTAGTCATTTAGGACCAATGTTATTTGGAGGAATGTCTGAATCTTCATTGCATATAGTGGAGCGGATAGGTTGGTGGGGACATATAGTAATGGTATTAGGGTTCTTAAACTATTTACCGTATTCCAAACATTTTCATATTTTGCTGGCGTTTCCCAATGTTTATTTTTCTAACCTTTTGGCAAAAGGAAAATTTACTAACCTCGAATCGGTTACCAATGAAGTAAAACTGATGTTCGATCCTTCTGCAGTTGTTCCTCCTCCATCAGCCGAACCAATGCGTTTCGGGGCAAAGGATGTGATGGATTTAAGTTGGAAACAATTACTGGATGCATACACTTGTACCGAGTGTGGCCGTTGTACTTCATCCTGTCCTGCAAATATTACAGGCAAACTTCTTTCGCCCCGAAAAATAATGATGGATACCCGCGACCGATTAACAGAAGTTGGTAAAAACATGGACGCGAATAAAGGTGAATTTAAGGATGATGGAAAAAGCTTATTGACCGATTATATTGCTCCTGAAGAGTTATGGGCATGTACCTCCTGCAATGCATGTGTGCAGGAATGCCCTGTTAATATTGATCCTTTAAGTATTATTATTGATTTAAGAAGATTTTTGGTTATGGAGCAAAGTGCTGCACCAACGGAATTGAATATGATGTTTACCAATATAGAGAATAATGGTGCCCCTTGGCAGTTTGCACAGGCTGACCGATTAAAATGGAAAGACGAATAACGAATTTTAACGAATAACGAATCTGTAAGGACAACCCCTGTAAGGGTTTTAAACCCTGACAGGGGTGAAGCCTAAAAGGAATAAAAACAAATGAGCGAACTAAAAGTAACAACAATGGCAGACTACCTTGCAAAAGGTGAAGTACCTGAAATTTTATTTTGGGTGGGCTGTGCAGGAAGTTTTGACGACAGGGCAAAGAAAATAACAAAAGCCATTGTAAAAATTTTAAACCATGCCAATGTAAAGTTTGCTGTTTTGGGTACAGAAGAAAGTTGCACTGGCGACCCGGCCAAACGTGCCGGAAACGAATTCCTGTTCCAGATGCAAGCAATGACCAATATTACTGTACTTAACGGATATGAAATAAAACGAATTGTTACCGGTTGCCCTCATTGTTTTAATACTCTTAAAAACGAATATCCTTCTCTTGGAGGTAATTACGAGGTGGTTCATCACACACAGTTGATACAGGAATTATTAAACTCAGGAAGAATTAAAATAGAAGGAGGCAGTTTTAAGGGAAAAAAAATCACCTTTCACGACCCTTGCTACCTTGGCCGAGCCAACGATGTGTACGAAGCCCCGCGGCAGGTAATGATAAACCTGGATGCAGAACTTACTGAAATGAAACGCAGCCGTGCCAATGGATTATGCTGTGGTGCCGGTGGAGCTCAAATGTTTAAGGAAGCCGAAAAAGGGGATAAGGAAGTAAACATTGAACGAACGGAAGAAGCACTTGCTCTTAATCCGGATATAATAGCTGTGGGATGTCCTTTTTGCAATACAATGATGACTGATGGGGTAAAAAACTTTAACAAGGAACAAACGGTAAAAGTTCTTGATGTAGCTGAACTAATTGCACAGGCAAAGGATTTATAGAAGTTTAAGGTGTTTCTTTAAATTCCCATACTTTTTCCCTTTCTTTCTAACATTTTTTATAATCTTCCTATACTTTTCTTCAAAAACCCTAACCTTATTTTCAAAAACCCTAACCTTTTTCTTTACGTTCCTATACTTTTTTCAAATCTTCCTATACTTTTTCCGAAATCTTCTAGGAAAAAATGGAAATCTTCTGGGAAAAATTCAAAATCTTCTGGGAAAAAATGAAATTCTTCTAGGAAAAAATCAAAATCTTCTAGGAAAAAATCAAAATCTTAGGGAAGAATTGCCAAAAAGTATAGGAAGATTTGAAAAAAGTATAGGAAAGTAGAAATAAAGTATGGGAAGATTTAAAGAAAGGATGGGAAAATGCAGAGAAATTAGGGGAAGATGAAGAAAGAGGATGTAAGTATAAAGTTTAACTAAACGACTATGCATTTTTAAGGCGATTCCAATCGGCTCAGTCGAATAGGAATTTCATAAACTTTTATACAAATAGGAATTACAGTTTGATTATAAATCAAAGAATTGGATTTGCTTTAAAACTTCAGCAGTTCTTCATAAAGCTCTTTTAAAGGAAGCCCCATCACATTGAAGTAAGAACCTTCTATTTTTTCAACCGCAATATAGCCTATCCATTCCTGTGCACCATAAGCTCCGGCTTTGTCGTAAGGATGAAAGTTTCGGATATAATATTCTATTTCCTCCGGGGAAAGGTTTTTGAAATACACATTAGTAGCTGCATAAAAGGAAATAACTTTTTCTTTCGATTTCAGACAAACTCCTGTAAACACTTTATGCATTTTACCGGATAACAAGGTAAGCATCCGAACAGCATCTTCATAGTTTTCCGGCTTGTTTAAAACCTTGTCACCAATCCATACTATTGTATCGGCAGTTATAACAATAGTATTGTAATTTAATTCTTTATCAAATGCATTTGCTTTTTTTTCGCATAAATAAAGAGGAATTTGTTCTGCTTTTAAATCTTCAGGAAAACTTTCATCCACCTCTTTGCTTACTACTTCAAATTCGAGCCCAAGATCTTTCAATAAAAATTGTCTTCTTGGAGATTTGGATGCAAGAATAAAATGATACTTTTTTAGTTCTTCAAAATGCATGAGAGAATTTGGGATTTCTATTTAAAAAGGAAGTAATTAAAAACTATCAGGTAACAAACGCCCATCAGCATAATAAATTTTGCTGTATTGCCGGCAAAGCGAAATTCCTTTTTTGTATTCGCGCTAAGAATTTTATAAATAAGAAAAGCGAACGGAAATTGCAATGCAATGGTAACATAGTAAATTCCAATCCAATCCTGTTGAATATACTGCAACATCTGGAGATAACCTAGGCAAACCATAGTGGCAAAAGCAATAATAGCAGCCACCACTTTGGCGGAGTTTATTCCAATAACTATAGGCATCGTTTTACATCCATATTCTTTATCGCCTTCGTAATCTTCAATATCTTTAAGGATTTCGCGAAGCAAGGTGGTGATAAAAGCAAAAAAAGAAAGCCCTAACACCCATTTCCAGATTAGCATAAAACTAAGGGATTCATCAACCGGCAAGTATTCTTTATAACAAGGTAACAATTCAAAAACACCAACTACTAATGGTACAATAGCCGTAAATAAAGCAATTACAATATTCCCGATTAAAAACTGCCTCTTAAAAGTTGTGGAATAAAACCATAGACCTGTTGCACAAATAAAATGAATGAAAACCAGTTTCCAATGCCCAATAACCCATGAAACATAAAGTCCGATTAGTACAGCCAAAATGGAAATAACAGTATGAGCACCCATTGCTACCCGTCTTTTTACCCCTTTGTCAATCACCATCCTGTCTGGTTTGTTTACCCTATCAATCTTTACATCAAAGTAATCATTGATAACATACCCTCCAGCAGCAATCATTATGGTAGAAAGTACAAGCAGAAAAAAATTGAAGTTGCTTAATTGCAGAACATAGTAATTGCTTTGTGATTTTAATAGTGGAGCAACAAGACAATACCTCACCACATATTGTGTAAAAGCAATAATAAGCAGATTTTGAATTCGAATGAGTTTAAGAAAAGAAATCATAAATTAGTTTTACAAATAGTTGCGAATTTACTACTTATTCTTTTGCTTTGATTTAATAATACTTTTACTTAACAATTCATAAATCTTTTGGTAATCTCTATTTTCAGTAAGAAGTTTCAGGTGAGCTTTCATTGTTTTTTTATCTCCCCGAATGGCGGGTCCTGTTTGCATAAAGACAGGAGAGCGTTCTTCTATTTTAGCCGAAGTTTCTTTTATAAGTGGAATTAACAAATCAATTCCTTCTGCATGTTCACTTAAAATACTTTCGGCTATTGCAAACATGTGGTTAGTGAAATTATTTGCAAACACAGCTGCAAGATGAATTGCTTTTCGTTTTTTTGAATTAGCTCCCTTCACATCATTTTTACTTATACTATTCCCAAGTTGCTGAAGTGTATCAAACGTTTTTTCATTACTGGCTTCCAGGATAATTGGAACATTTGAAAAATCAATTGTTCTGTTTTTGGAAAAAGTCTGAAGAGGATAAAAAACACCATAATTATCTGAAGCTTTCCTCAAAACATTCATGTCTGTCGCCCCGGATGTATGAACAATTATTTTGTTTTCTGTTTTCAGATATTTCACCACTTTCGAAATGGCTTTATCATTAACTGCAATAATATAAATGTCGGCTGATAAATTAATTTTCTCTGGATGAGTGGTGAATTTGCTTTTCAACTTAGTTGCTAATTCTTCGGCAGAAGAAGGATGCAAACTAACCACCTGAAGAATGTTGTGCTGTGCTTTTTTTAATGCTAACCCTAATTGAGTAGCTACATTGCCGGCACCAATCAAAACGATTTTGTGATTTTTATTTGGCATGATAAAAACTTATTTTCTAATCCGTTCTATTATTGCAAGCAAAGTACCAATTGCCATAATGATTGCTCCCAACCAAAGAATATTGATGTAAGGGAAAACAATGGCCTGCATCACAATAAAATCTTTTGTATTCGATTTTTTCTCCTGCAAAGATATTTCAATTTTTCCTGTCGAAGGATCTATTTTCCAGAACATAAACTGAAGTCCCATCTCATCCACTTTTGATGCAATGGGTTGAATCATGTTATTATGAATAACATAAAGCGGTGCAGCTATATATGTTTTTTTTATATCCAATACCCTGAAAAAGGCTTGCACAGCGATGTCTTTGTCATCTATCTTGTATTTTGATTTATCTATTCGGGTAGAAAGAGAGTCAAATACAATAATTGCGTTGGAAGAAAAAATGGTATCTCCCTTTTTCATAGTATGATTTTTTGCCGCATCGTATTCATCAGCCGGATTATCCTTTTTTTCTTTCGGGTCTTCTATTAATGCAAAGGTGACATGTGTATAAACGTCAAATGTCGGAAAGTGTCTTGTATCAGGTTCAGGCACGTTACCCATCCTTGGGTTAATTTGAAACAATGGAGACAATGTGAATTCTTTCTTTAATTTTCCTGTTGCATCTTTTGTAAAATAATCCACATTAAAATGCACATTGATACCCTCTTTTTTTCTTCCAACATAGGTTACCAGGTATTTTCCCATTGGAAGGGTATCTCCCAAAGTCAAAAGGATATTATCACTGTTAGAAAACTTTTCTCCCAAACTTTCAATGCTCTTTCCGGAAGTATTTTGCGAAATAATATCTTTTTTAGAAGTGGAAATTAAAACACCAAGCATCACTAATGCAAAACCGATGTGTGCAACAGATGCTCCGGCTTTCCTTATCTTTCCCTTTAATACAAGGAACATATAATTGGCATTTGCCACGGCTGCAAATATGGAAGAGAAAAGAAGAATGGAATAATAAGGTTTGTCGAAGTTGACAAGGTAAATCATTAAAAAAGTAAGCGCCAATGAAATGACTAAGGAAATTGAAATCTTCTTTAAGAATACTTTTAGTTCTGTATTTTTATATTTAAAGTATTGCCCGATAGCGATGAGCAGAGTTGTTATAAAAGCGAAGGGTAACTGCCATGAATTATAAAATCCGATAGCATCTTTTGCCGGTGCTTTATGTAAATCAAACAACTTATTCCATACGGGCATTGAAGTATAAAACATTATCTGGAAAGAAGAAACTAATAATACAATTGCTCCCACAAACATCCAGAATTCCCTTGACCATATTCCCTCTTCCTGCGCCTGTCTTGGAAAGTGTTTCCAGTTTTTTATTAAAAGATAAACACCAAGTAATAAAAAGAAAAATAAATAAATTAACAATTGCCCTGACATTCCTAAATCAGTGAATGCATGAACGGAAGAGTCTCCTAATATGCCACTACGGGTAAGGAAAGTAGAGTAGAGAATAAGTACAAAAGTTAATATAGCTAGAAAGAAAGCCGCTAATAATGATTGCCCGTGGTTTCTGTTTATCAATAGTAAATGTGCAGTTCCAACCAATGTTAACCATGGAACCAATGATGCATTTTCTACCGGGTCCCAGGCCCAGAAGCCCCCGAAACTTAATGCCTCATAAGCCCATGCGCCACCCATTAAAATACCAACACCTAAAACAGCCACACCAACAAACGCCCATGGCAATGCAGGTTTTATCCAATCATTAAAACGTTTTTGCCATAACCCCGCCATTGCATAAGCAAAAGGAACAACAGTTAATGCAAACCCTAAAAACAAAGTAGGAGGGTGGATGGTCATCCAGTAATTCTGGAGCAATGGATTTAATCCTCTTCCGTCTAATTTGTCAAGATATTGAGGGTTTTGAAACAGGGGTATATAAGCAAAGTCAGGATGATTACGCAATAAAACTGTAAAAGGATTGCTACCAATACGATGTTCGAATACAAAAATACCAAGAAGCATGGAAGTAAGAAAAGCCTGAACTAACGAAATGGTAGCCATTACGGGCGCTTCAAAAGTCTTTGATGTTTTCTGCAATACCAAACCAATCACCACATGCCAGAACGTCCAGAGTAAAAAACTTCCTTCCTGTCCTTCCCAAAAGCAGGAAAGAATATAGCGCATAGGCATTTCCTTATTGCTGTGATGCCATACATATTCATATTCAAAATAATGACTGTAAAGCATTACGAACAAGGAACCAACAATTCCTACTACTGATAATGCATGAATACGGAAGGAAATACGTGCAATGCGTTTCCATGAAGGAGCAACTTCGTTTTCGCGTGCAGCAAAGAAATAACTTACTCCTGCTAAAAGTGCAAAAACAAAGGAAAGAATAACGAATACATTACCAAGTTTTCCAATCCATAAATGCTCATTGATGTATTCCATATTACTAATTACGAATTGTTAAGAATTTACTAATGACCAATGAACTAATTACTCGCCTGAGGTTTGCCATCATTGTATTTCGAAGGGCATTTCATTAAAATATCAGATGCCTCGAATTCGTTTTCAGGCATTTTCATTTTTCCAATCAAAACTATTTGTTCTGAATGTTCAAAATCCTGGGGTTTATTTTTGTGAAGTATTACTTTGCATTCTTTGCCTTTATTATCGGTCATAAAAAAGGTAAATTTATTAGCATCCACTTTTGGTTCATATACCATTTCCTTTTCTTTATCACGCTTACCAACCACATGAAACTCGTTGCCAGGTTCATTTGCAGCTTCTGTAAAACTTGCATACGTACTTGTATTATTTAATGTAGTAAATATGGCCCCGATGGCTACAGCAATAATTACAATCCCGATGATATGTATCTTCTTCATTTTTTTATCTCCTTTTCTAACTTACTTATTTTTCTGTCCAGCATAACCAGGTAGGTGACAATGCCTATAAAGATTACAGAAATGACTGTAACCACCACATATATTTTTCCGGATTGATATAAACCGGTTGCCATTTCCACTGCTGGTGTATCCTGTGCAGATGCGCTAATTGAAACTAACAGCATTGCGAAAAACAATGCCATTTTTTTTACTGAACTAATCATTGTATAATAATTTTCGTTTTACTTTTTCTAACCTAACTCTCAGGGTAAATATCCACACAGTAAGTAATATCCATCCGATAACTGCGGGATAAAACACCATCCGCATAGTACTATCCAGGTCATATTTGTTGAAGCCGGGATTACCACCATTGCCTGGGTGTAATGAGTCATTCATTCTTGGCAGAATCATCAGGAATACAACTAACATTACATAAGCAAATATGTTATAGACCGCTGCAATTCTCGCGCGTTTTTGTTCTTCGTCAATAGAACCCCGCAAAACAAAATAAGCAAGATAGATAAGCATTGTTATAGCAGCTCCATTCAGTTTTGTATCGGCCACCCACCATGCACCCCAGGTATATTTCGCCCAGATGGAACCGGTAATAAGTCCCAAAGCACCAACAAGCATCCCAGTATGGGCAGCCTGCGAAGCAACTATGTCACTTTCTATGTTTGATTTACTAAGGTATTTAATACTATGCCATAAGGAAACAAAAAGTATGGTCATCATGGAGAACCACATAGGTACGTGAAAGTAAAGGTTACGGATGGTTTCGTGAAGAATTGGCTGAGCCGGAACATTAAAAAGGAAACCTGCAATAATTGTATAAAGTACAAATACCACTGCAACTACTTTCCACCAATTTTTTTTCATTGTATTTATTTGCGAACCCTGCGCTTTTCTGTCTCTTTTAAGGGGTTAATTTTCCTTTTTTAATCGCGCCAAAGGTAGCGAAATAATAGATATGATAAAGCGATAATTATTACATTAATAAACACTAAAACCAGCAAATAGTTTACATCCCATTTCTCCAATCCATCAATAGCATTTTTTGAAAGTTTAATGAGCACCATAAGTAGAGGAATCATGATAGGGAAACTTAAAATAGCCATTAAGGTAAAGTTATTGCTGGTTTTAGAGGCAATAGCAGAAACCATTGTTAATAAGGAGGAAAACCCGAAACTACCAAGCAAAAGGGTTAAAAGAAATAAAGGAAAGTCCTGGATAAGGTTGCCTATAAACACACTGTAAACTAATAAACACAACGCTGATAGCACCGTTAATAGCAAGGAATTGTAAATTATTTTGGAAAGGATAACCGCCTGCGGACTAACCAATGTATACAAATAAAGCAACTTCCCTTTGGTTTCGCTGATAAAGCTTTTAGCAATGGCATTAACTGAAGCAAATAATAATATTATCCAGAAAAGGGCATTCCAGACAGAAGGAGTGACAATGCTTTTAAAAGATAAATAGCTCACAAATATAGTAGAAACAACATACAACAGGATACCACCCAAAGCATACTTGTTTCTTATTTCCAACTTTATTTCCTTGGCAATAAGGTATTTTATCTGTTTTAAAAGCAAGGGTTAATTTATTTCTATAATATCGTTTTGTGCCGGAATACTAATATGCCTGAACCCTGCATCCAGTAATTTTTCCTTGTAATTCAATTGTACTTCATATTCACCATGCACCAGGAAAACCTGTTTTGCTTTTTTCACATCCTGACAACTCAGGTACTCTATCATCTCTTTATAATCTCCATGAGCACTGTATGAATCAATGATAATTACTTCTGCATGTACCTCATGTTCCACTCCGAAAATCTTTACCGTTTTATTTCCAGCTCTTAATTTACCTCCAAGTGAATTAGGTTCCGCATAACCGACCATTAATATAGTATTGGCAGGATTGGAAACATTATTGGCAATATGATGTTTTATTCTTCCCGCATCGGCCATGCCCGAAGCAGAAATGATAATACAGGGTTCCGGCAAATCATTCAGTTGTTTTGATTCTATTACATCCTGAACATAAATCAGGTTATCAAAACCAAACGGATTGCTATCCGTTTTCATGTATTCAATTATATCTTCGTTAAAACATTCCGGGTGCTTTCGCATAATAGCAGTGGCATTTACCGAAAGTGGGCTATCCACATAGACATTAATACGAGGGAGCATTTTTTTATGTTCCATCCTATCCAGCGCATACACCAGTTCCTGTGTTCTACCTAGACTAAAGGCAGGAATAATTAACTTTCCCTTTTTTGTAATACAAGTATTATACACCACATCAAACAATTTTTGTTCGCTGAAAGTAGTATCGCCATGCAACCTGTCCCCATAGGTAGATTCAGTAATTATATAATCAGCCTGCGGAAAAGGTTGAGGGTCTTTCAAAATAGCATCATTGTACCTTCCAATATCTCCTGAAAAGAAAATCTTCTTTGTTCCACCGTTTTCTGTCAACTCCAGGTTAACACCTGCAGCACCTAATATATGGCCTGAATCGGTAAAAGTTACTTTGAGGTTTTCATAAACAGAATAAGAAGTATTGTACGGAACACTTACCAATAAAGATAAACAGGCTTCCACATCCTTTACCGAATAAATCGGTTTTAACAGGTCCTGGTGTTGTTTCATTCTTCTTTTATTAATAAAACGCACATCACTTTCCTGGATATGAGCACTGTCTAAAAGCATAATTTTGCATAAATCTGCAGTGGCCGGAGTACATATAATAGGTCCTTTAAATCCCTGTTTCACCAGGTTTGGTATATTTCCTGAATGGTCGATATGCGCATGAGAAAGAATAAGATAATCTATTTCCCCGGGTTCGAACACAAATTCTCTGTTCATTCCATCCGTTTCAGCCCCTCTTCCCTGAAAGAACCCACAATCCAATAAAATCATTTTGCCGTCATCCGGCATAAGTAAATGTTTGCTACCTGTAACCGTCCTTGCTGCACCACAAAATTTTATCTTCATAAAAGCTTTCTTAATTCTTTGCAAAGATAAGTTTACTAAGTACATCTTTATATAATTTATAGGTATTAATCCGAATCAGGGGTTGGGATAAGTACTTATTATTGCCACGACCTTTAGGTCGTGGATAAATTAAAAAAAATCAGGCTTTAGCCAAACAATTGTATTTCGGCTAAAGCCTAATAAAATTAACGCATTCAACCACGACCTAAAGGTCTTGGCAATTAATCCAATCCTTGATTCCCATTACACAAACCACGTCCGGAAGCCCCGCCCCCTCTCCTTTGGAGAGGGGGCGGGGCTAAAAGTCCCGAGCTATTCGGGAGTGAGGCGACATAAGGCGAAGCCTTCACCCCCAACTTCCCGAAACTCCCCCTCCCCTTTGTGGAGGGGATAAAGGAGAGGGGTGTTAATTGTGAATAAACATGTGTACAAATCTCCCCCTATCTTTCTCCCTCCATTTTATTTATTTATAACTTCGCATAATTAATCTCGCATCTACTTGAAAAAATTCATTTCATTCATTCATCACAGTCACCCCGAAGTTTACAAAGCATTGTTATTTGTACTGGCTATTTCAGCTATTGTGGGCATTTTCCCGAAACAAGGCAAATTCAAGTACGAGTTTCAGAACCTGAAAGGAAAGCCATGGTATCACGATGATTTGATTGCACCTTTCGATTTTGCCATTAATAAAACCAGGGAAGAACTTGCCAATGAAAAAGCTGAGGTTTTAAAATCGGCCAAACCTTATTTTAAAGTAGATAACAGTATTGCTAAAGCAAAAAAGGCAGAACTAACAAAGGAAATGGAAGCCAAATGGGATAATAAAAAGCCCAAAGCCCTTAAAGAAAAAACCTTTGCCCTCGCCAATAGTATTTTCGATTCCATTTACAGCAAGGGAATTATAGAAACAGCCGATGTTATAGAAAATAAAACTCCCGATTTCACCATTGATGTGCTCAATAACAATGTAGCCGAAGAGCACGACCTCAGTTATTTTTTCACCATCAGTACTGCTTATACCTACGAACAAAAGCAATTGCTGACCAATGCTAAAAACGCTGATATTAAATTTGTTTCCTCATTGCTCGAAAACGCCATAGCACACAGTATTTTTTACGACAAAGAAACATCCGACAAAATCCTCCAGCAAGCCATTGACGATATCGCCCCTTCCCGCGATATTATTCTGAAAGACCAGGCCATTGTTTCCAAAGGCGAAATAGTGGATGCCAAAAAATACCAGGTGCTCGAGTCGTTAAAAGCCGAATACGATGGACAATCCGTTGGTGCGGGCAGTTATCTTTTTATTCTTTTGGGGCAGTTAATTATTGTTTCCATTTGCCTTGCTGTACTAATAGCCTTTCTCGCCTTTTTCAGGAGAGAAATCTTTGTGGACAATGCAAAAATCACCTTCATTCTTATCCTCATTATCCTCCAGGTACTCATGACCAAGCTGGCTGCCAATTCAGTAGCTTTCAATATTTTTATACTTCCGTTTTGTATACTGCCCATAATCATTCGTTCCTTTTTCGATACCCGTGTCGCACTCTTTGTCCACCTGGTCACCGTGCTCATCATCTCCTTCATGGCACCCGACCGTTTTGTCTTTGTCTTTATTCAAATGCTTGGGGGCATGGTGGCCATTTTCAGCATTGTCAATATGCGAAACCGCTCCCAGATATTTATTTCATCAGGAGTCATCTTCCTTACCTATTGCATCTCCTTCATCGGCATCACCATCATACAGGAAGGCGGCAGCGATGCCATCATCTGGTTCGATTTTGCCTGGTTTGGAGTAAGCGCCACACTCACCTTGTTCTCCTATCCGCTTATTTTTGTTTTCGAAAAAATATTCGGCCTCACCTCCGATGTATCCCTGCTCGAACTATCCGACACCAACGGCAAACTCCTTCGCGAACTCGCTTCCCGTGCTCCCGGCACCTTCCAGCATTCACTCATGGTCGCCAACATAGCCGAAGAAGCCATTTATACCATCGGTGGAAACGCGCTATTGGTCCGCACCGGGGCACTCTTTCACGACATCGGTAAAATGGAAATGCCCATGTACTTCATCGAAAACCAGGTAAACGGAATCAACCCCCACGATGAACTAAGTTTTGACGAATCCGCCACCATCATCATCGGCCACGTTATCAAAGGAATCGAAATAGCCAAGAAAAACAAGCTACCCGAACAAATCATCGACTTCATCCGCACCCATCACGGCACCAGCCTCACCACCTATTTTTACCGTTCCTTTCAAAACGCATTCCCCGACCAGATAATTGACGAATCAAAATTCCATTACCCCGGCCCCATTCCTTTTTCCAAGGAAACCGCTGTCCTCATGATGGCCGACTCAGTAGAAGCCGCCTCCCGAAGCCTTAAAAAGTATGATGTCGAAAGTATAGATACCCTTGTCGAGCGCATCATCACCACACAAATAGAACAAAACCAATTTGCCAATGCCGATATCACCTTTAAAGACATCAATACATTAAAAAAGATTTTCAAGAAAAAATTAATGAATGTATATCATGTCCGGGTCGAGTACCCGAGGTAGTAAATATTCCACAGCATCACAACTTTGAACTTTAAACTTTTAAACTTTAAACTTAATTAGGGCGGGCACCTTGCCACTTCGTATTTCACTGTCTTCCTGCCCTCACGCGGTATCTTTTTTTTTCATCACCATCTCCCTCCGAATCCGGTCCTTTCCGGATTTGGAGGTTTTCACTCCTTCCAACCTTCCAGCCGAAAAAAAAGGATACTTCGCGCGGGTCAGGCGCAGATGGATAGTGTATCACTTTTATTTTCCTTTCCGAATTTGTAAGTTTCGTATCTCACCTTTTTACCCCAATCGTTACGAAACACACCCTGTCAGGGTTTAGAACCCTGACAGGGGTATTTCCTTCCCATGCGCGACCATTCTGCTCATGCGCATCATTCGGTTCCGGTCACTGAACTTCGGTCACTGATCTTGCCGAAGTGCCGAAGTGCTCGCCACCACACAAATCACTTCTCCCTCCCCCGACTCCAGAGGAGTCAAATCTCAATAGCCCCTGGTGCAACCGGGGGAAAAAGAAACACCTACCCTCTCCACAACTCCGTTAGGAGTTGAATATCAAGTCCGGTATTGAATCTGTTTTTTTGAATTATTTATTTTAAAGAGGGTTGTGCAACGGCTACCTTTGTTATTCGCAGTGTTTTCGTCTCTACCAAAGTAATCTTACTCTATGTCCAATTGCTATAAACAAAGCTGCTACGCTAAGTCCGTAAACAATTGTAATTATTAAATACTTGTTCTTTCCATAAAGTCCTGTAATACCAAATAATATAACCAGCATAGTCGGTAAGTAAGTCAGAGGCGAAGCACCTACATTGTCAATCCACCAGTAGTTAAAGGGATTGTAACATTTATCGTTTGGTATTAAGAGTAAAAAACTTGAAATAAGAAGAATAAGGATTGAAACTTCTTTTTTGCCTTTGAAATATAGAAGTCCTGCTAATATTGGCATAAAGAGTAGTCCTAACCTAATCACAGCACTTGTCAGATAAGGAGCAATAAATATTGTTCCTCTATAACAAACAGGACTTGTGCAAATAACTGATATGGGTATGGCCAACCAGATGAAAAGCGTCCATTTTCCTGACAATAGTTTTAGCTGGTCTTTGTGTTGCCAAATTTGTTTTAGACAAAAGACTGATAAAACAATACTCGCAACTGCTCCGAGAATAAATAATGGAATAAAGAATACCGGAAATGAAAACTTCGGCCATATTTTATTTGCAGTAGCTATGTCATATAATGCTTTTATCCAAAGCAAGTTTCCCATTATGAAACCTCCTGTTAGCAGGATGCGATTTACAGATTGAGTTCTCATTTTAACATTGTGCATAACATATATATACGCAACAAATATAAATATAATTCCCTCATTTTCAAGGTTAATATAATAAAACGCATTGCGTTAATCCAGCTTTAATTGCCACCACATCAATCCTATGTGTTTTCCTATGTTTCTATGAGCCTATGTGGTAAAAGTACTTCTATTTCATCCTCCGATTCACTACCAACTACCTCCGATTCAGTACCAACTACCTCCGATTCACTACTAACTACCTCCGATTCTGTACCAAGTACCTCCGATTGTGTATCAACTACCTCCGATTGTGTACCAACTACCTCCGATTCAGTACCAACTACCTCCGATTGTGTACCATGTATCTCCGACACCCTTTTTTTTCCTTCCGAAACCCTTATCCCACTTAGCTCAGCTCGTTTTATGCCGATTTGGCGCATTTTTGGCAGATTATTAAGCCCATCAATAAAGGCTTTCCGTAAAATAACCTCTTAAACCCCTTTTCTGTACCCTAACCAACCCAAATTTTCCCTCTTTTACCCCAAACAACCCACATCAAAAACAAAAAACTCCCCTGCAAATGCAGAAGAGTCTTTTTATTATCAACCAATCAATACCTTATTTCCAATAATAAAGGAACAAAATTAATCCTCCGTCACCTCATGCCAAGGGAAATTACCCCCACCTTTCGAAGTTTCCCAATAAAATTTGCCACGTTTTACATCATAGTTCCCTATTTGGTTCATCGTTTCAGCGTCATATAAGCGGCCGTTCACCATTACATACTTAATACTTTCCGTATTACGGATGTTCTCCAGCGGGTTTTTATCCATTACTATTAAGTCAGCCAGTTTTCCTTTCTCCAGGGAACCAATCTGGTCACCCATACCAATATAATCCGCCCCGTTTTGCGTAGCGCAACGGATAGCCTGCAAAGGAGTAAGTCCGCCCATTTGCAACATCCATAATTCCCAATGCGCCCCAATGCCCTGTATCTGTCCGTGAGAGCCAATGTTCACTTTAACTCCCGCATCGGTAAGTTTTTTACAAGAACGGGAAACCTGCATCCAGCCCCAGTCGTATTCGCTGTCCGGAATCATTGTTCTTTCGCGCGAGCGGCTATCAATAATAGAACGAGGGAAGAAATTTAACAGGCGCTTGTTTTCCCAGACATTTGTTTTCTGGTACCAATAGTCCTCCCCATTTATAGCACCATAACATACTATAAGAGTAGGAGTATAGCCTGTTTTGCTGCCACTCCAAAGTTTAATTACGTCATTACTAAGGTCAGCAATCGGAATATTATGTTCTATCCCGGTATGTCCGTCAATTATTTCGCTCATGTTGTCAAAAAAAGTAGAGCCACCTTCGGGCACCACATTTATCTGCAAATCCCTGGCAGCAGCTATCACCTGCTGGCGTTGTTCCCTGCGAGGCTGGTTATAGCTTTTTACAGAAAAAGCACCAAAAGCTTTTGTTCTCGCAATGGCCGAACGGGCATCGTCATAACTATTAATAACCGCTTTAAAATCACCTTCGGCACCATACAGAATAGTTCCGGTGGAATATATCCGCGGCCCCACCATGTATCCGGCCTTTACCATTTCCGATTGAGAAAATACCATCTCCGAATTAGAAGAAGGGTCATGAGTGGTAGTAACCCCAAAGGCAAGGTTGGCATAATAACTCCATTGTTTCTGTGGGCTTGGTCCCAAACGCCAGGTACTCAAATGCGAGTGAACATCCACCATGCCCGGCATAATGGTTTTGCCGGTACAATCTATAACCTTTGCATCTCCGGGAATTTTAACATCATCTGCCTTGCCAACAGCCTCTATTTTATTATCATTTACAAGGATGGTTCCGTTTTCGATTACCTCATCTCCTTTCATGGAAATGATTCTTGCTCCTTTAAAAGCCACATACCCTTTCGGTTTATCAGTAGGAAGTTCCAAATCTATTTTCACCCCAACGCTGTCCATTGGCGGCAGTTTATCAGGCGCTCCTTCCAGGAAAGCAAAGCGTTCTTTCAGGTTATCTGTAAAGTATTGGTCGCCATAAGTCCAGTGAATTCGCTTGCTATCTTTGCTCCAGGCCAGGTTCAGGCCGGCATCTTTTGCTATTTGAGCCACCGGCATAGCGCCCATACCACCCGATATTTCAATAGGTTTACCGGTTTTAGGGAAAGCCACAACATAGGCTTTGAAAAGTTCAATAAATGCCAACCAATTTCCATCAGGGCTTGGAGTAACTGAGGTAGCGTACTTGGAAGTAAAGCAGGTTTTAATTTCGTTGGTATTTATATCAATAGTCTTATACACCTTACTATCGCCTTCATCAGTTTGAAATAAAACCTTATCATTTCCCAAAAACTGAGGATTAGAACCTTCCTTAGTCAATAATTTTGGAGTATAATTCGGAATGTTTTCCATAATGTAAATGCCGGGGTTAACGCAATTCGTAAACCCCATGTGGTCGTTACCATCTTCTTTTACATATACCACTTTCATCCCATTAGGAGAAAAATGAGGAGTACGGTATATGCCTTTGTCCTGGGTCATTTTCATTGGAGTTTTGTCAATAAGGCTCATTTTCATTACTGTGCCCTGGTTCTCGTCATTCCAGGTGGTGTAGATAACTTCATCCTCGTTAGGAGAAAAAGAAGGTTCGAATTCAAAGTCTTTTGAAGAAGTTAAGCGCGTAGGTTTTCCATCGGGCAGGTCCTTTTTCCATAAATACCCCACGGAATTAAATATTAGTATTTTTTCATCATGGTTAACAGTAAGGTTGCGAATTACCTTTACTGTAAACTTATCAGGAGCCACTTCCTGTCTGAATTTCAAGGCGTCTATTACTTTGTGTTTGGCATTTACCGTAAACGGAATTTCCTTGGCAGAAGATTTATCAATGTCAACATTCCATATTTTACCATTTGCCCAAATGATAATGTGTTTGTCGCTTAACCAGTTGAAATTAGTGTACACACCAAATATGGCCCAGGCTTCCTGCTGGTCTTTGCTGAGTTTATCGTATATCGGCCATTCTTCGCCTGTTTCCATATTTCTTAAATATAAAACAGAAGCCTCATGAACACGTTTTACAAAAGCCAGTGTTCTGCCATCTTTCGAAATCTGCGGGCGAATGGCACCACCTGGTCCACCTGTAATATCTTCGGTTTCGCCAGTCTGGCGGTCGTATCTTTTAATTACATAAATCTGTTTGTTCGGGTCTTTATTATATAAAAACATTCCACCCGGATACATGTCCTCACTATAATATACATAACGGCCATCAGGCGATACGCAAGGCTCGCCCACATCCTGTTGAGAATTCTTTTTTACTGTCAGTTGCAAACCATCGCCACCGCTGATGTGGTAAATCCACATTTCACCAGCACCGAGAGAACGGGTAGAGGTAAAATGTTTACGGGCGATGATGTATTGCCCATCAGGGGTCCAGACAGGATTGTTTAATAATCGGAAGCTTTCTTTGGTTACCTGTTTGGCATCCGTTCCATCCGCATTCATTGTCCAGATGTTGTTTCCTCCACCCGCATCGGATGTAAAACAAATCTTTTTGCCATCAGGAGAGAAGCGAGGCTGCACCTCGAACGGGAAACCACTTCTCAACACTTTTGCTTCGCCACCCGAAACCGGCATGGTATAAATGTCGCCTAACATATCAAAAACAATGTCTTTACCATCGGGGCTGACATCTAGGTTCATCCAGGTGCCTTCGGTGGTTGTAAAATCTACCTCCTTAAAAGTTCCTTTCGGGTTGGACACGTCCCATTTTTTGTCTTTTTCTTTGTCTTTTCCTTTATCCTTATCTTTTTGGGCAAAGGATACTGAGGCCAAAAGGCAGGCTGCAAGTAGTAGTTTTGATTTCATCTATATAAATTGTTTTATTGTTATATTATTATGGATATCTTAATTAATCGACTATAAAAATTTCTCGCAAAGACGCGAAGAACGCAAAGTGTTGAACAAAGGGTATATTTTCTTAGCGAACTTTGCGTCTTTGCGAGACACCTAAATATTTGCGGATGCTAAATAAGCTATAAAAAATGAGATGGGAAAGAAATTTGAGGATAAGCGGTAATAAATTGGGATAAATTAATCGAGGGAATTGGTGGTTACCCAATATTTATAACCTATTATTGCTTTTTCCCATTTTTTGAGTTTGGTTAAATCGCGGTAATGGTATTTGGGCAGCAGGGCTTTGTTTAACTTTGCAAGCAATCTGAACAGGGATTTTTTCATGAGGCAAAGGTAAAGTTAAATTTTTTATCAGGGAAGTGTTGCACGTATGGTAGAAATATCTATCTTTGTCGTCCAAAATAAAAAAAGAAAGTAAAATGAAACTAGGAATTCACCCAGAAAATTATCGTTTAGTAGTATTCAAAGATTTGAGTATTGATTATTCATTCATCACTAAATCATGTGTTGAAACAAAAGAAACCATCGTTTGGGAAGATGGAAACGAATATCCGATTGTAAAATTAGAGATCTCGAACATGTCTCACCCTTTTTATACAGGTAAAGTTAAATTGGTGGATACAGCAGGTCGTGTTGATAAATTCCGTACCCGTTACGCGAAAAAAGAAGAAACTAAAAAAGAAGAACCGAAAAACGAAGAAACGAAATAGTTTTTTAATTATTGCCGGGAAATCCTTCATCAAGAAATTGGTGAAGGATTTTTTGTTTTATGCTATTATATAATTATCTATTTTAGCGTTTCAAATAAATTAACGATGGAGCAAATGCCAACACCTACCAAGTTATTTCCTTATCCTAACTCCTGGTATGTTATTGAAAATTCAGAAAATCTTAAGCCGCTTCAATTAATAGAAAAGCAGATTGCAGGGAAAAACTTTGTATTGTTCCGGACGGCTTCTGGCGAGGCCTGTCTTTCGGACGCTTACTGTCCGCATTTGGGTGGGCACCTTGCACATGGAGGCCATATAGAAGGAGAAACCATTGTTTGCCCGTTTCATTATTTTTGTTTTGATACAAAAGGAGCATGTGTTAAAACAGGATATGGTACTAAACCACCTCCTAAAGCCATTTTAAAAACTTACCCGATAAGAGAAAGGAACGGATTTATACTTTACTGGCACCATGAGCAGGAAGAATTGCCTGAATGGGAAGTGCCGGAAACGGACAATGATGACTGGACAGAAATAAAAACAACAGATTTCCTGTTGAGCAGTCATCCGCAGGAAACAACTGAGAACAGTGTGGATGTGGGACATTTTTCGGTGGTTCATAAATACAGCAATATTACTACCCTTAAAGAGTTGAAAGCGGAAGGAGCATATCTGAATGCATCGTATGGCTTTAACAGAGCTCCTGAAGGTTTTATAGGGAAGGGCACACAAGGAATAAAGGCGGAAATTGATATTCATGTGTATGGCTTGGGATATTCATTTGTGGAGGTGGATTTGCCGGAAATGAAATTGAGAACAAGGCAATATGTTTTTCCTACCCCCATTGATGGAAATAAAATAAATCTGAAGATAGGCATGAGTGTAAATAAAAGATTTAAGTCTTCTAAGATTCATCCTGCACTTTCTCTAATACCCAAAAAGACATTGACAAAAATTTTATTGAATAAGGCATTTGCAGGATATGCCAATGATGTAGGGCAGGATTTTAAGATATGGGAAAATAAAGTCTATATGGATCATCCGGCCTTGGCTAAAGGCGATGGACCGATAGGGAAATACCGCCAATGGGCCAAACAATTTTATTAATCCATGTTTAGATTCATAATTATTTTAGTTTCTTTTCTTGTTTCATCATCTTCACCTGATGAAATGCAAATGGGTATTGATTATTTTAATGCAAGAGCTACTAATGCTAAAGGATTGGTTGCCGATGAAACCAACATTAATAAAGCCATTACTGTTTTTGAGAAACAAATTTCAGAAAATAAAAGTACCGAGCAGGCTGTAGCCTATTATCTCAAAAGTCTTAATTTTAAAGGAAGATTTGTGGCAATGAATGATGAGACTAAAAAGAAAATTTATCGCAAAGCGAAAGACCTTGGTAATAAATATATCCGACAATACCCTGAAAGCGGACCAATACGCTTTGAATTGATTTCTTCCATTGGCCTTGAGGCGGAGATGGATGGAATATTAAAAAGTATTCAGAATGATGTGATGAAACTGATGCTATACCATTCGCAAATGTTAATTAAAACCGACTCGATGTGCATGCAGGGAGGTGGCTGGAAAGTATTGGCAATATTGAATTATAAAACTCCCAATATTCCTTTATTAGTTTCCTGGCCAAGTAAGGAAACGGCAAAAAAGCTTTTGCAAAAATCGTTGGTTTATTTCCCAACTATTATTTCAAATAATTTTTATTATGCCGAAGCTTTACTGGAGAACAAGGAGAATGTAAGGGCTAAAATATATTTTCAATTGGTTTTAAAGTTGCCACCACGAAAAGATTGTGTGCTGGAAGATGAATATTTTAAAATAAAGGCGAGAAAGTATTTAGAAAAAATGGTTTAAAGATTTTTTATTTAAGTTGAACTTATAGTTAAGAAAATAAAATGAGCAAAATAAAACCAACAGAGAAACCACTACAAAAGAAAAAGATGGAGGAGAGTTCTCAAAAATCAAAACTATTAAATCCAAAGTATTTATTAGGTGGGATAATGATTCTTGTTCTGGTCATTTATTCCAATGCTCTTCATAACGATATTCTGACGTTTGATGACAATGACTATTTTAATAATTACCCGGAAGTAATTAATTTCAGTTGGGCGAGCATCAAAACCTATTTTACTCATTATTATTTAATTATGTACCAGCCTTTGCCTGTGCTGACTTTGGCTGCCAATTATCATTTTTCCGGCTTTCATTCTTTCCCGATGCATGTTTTTAATCTTGTGTTCCACCTGATAAATATATTGCTTGTTTTCCGATTCATCGATTTACTTATAAAAAACAAAAACATTGCACTTATAATTGCTTTGATATTCGCTATCCACCCGATGAATGTGGAAGCTGTTTCATGGATTTCGGCAAGAAGCAGCAGCATGTACACTTGTTTTTATTTGTTTGCGCTTATTGCTTATTTAAAATACCTTGGAGAAAACAAAACGAAGTATATAATTTATGCGGCATTGTTTTTTATTGTCTCTCTTTTTTGTAAAGCACAGGCAGTAACATTACCAGTAGTTATGCTATTGCTTGATTTTTATTTTAACAGGGAAATATTTTCGGTTAAGGTTTTACTTGAAAAGGTTCCCTTCTTCTTATTGAGTATTACTTTTGGGATTGTGACTTTACTTGATAAAGATACCATGTCGAACATTACCAGCGGGATGGTGAATACCTACAACCCTTTGGATATTTTTTTTATTGTTTGTCATTCGATGGTGTTTTATGTTTTTAAGTTTTTCCTTCCCGTTAACCTTTGCAGTATTTATGTATATCCGCCAAAAGCGGGTGCTATGCTGCCAATGACTTATTATCTGTCGGCAATTGTTTTTATTGGGTTGCTTTATCTTTTATTTAAGTTCAGAAAAAATAAAGAAGTTGTTTTGGGTGCAGGTTTGTTTCTCATCACCATTGCCATTAACATTCAGTTGATTCCATCGCGATTATTTGAAGTAACAGACCGATATGGATATTTTCCATATTTAGGTTTGAGCTTGTTAATCCTGTTTTATATAAATCATTTGAAAGAAACGAACAGGATTAAATACACTAACTATAAACCGTATTTTATTATTGCGTTGCTATGTTACGGAGTGTTTTTTTCGTTTGCTGTTTACAGCCGAAACACTGTTTGGCAAAACGATGATACCCTGATGACAGATATTATTAAAAAGAATCCCCAGTCAGAATACCTTTACAGGGCTTATGGGAACAGAGGGTTTTATTATAAAAGAACCAACCGACCTCAGGAAGCTATTTCAGATTTTACAGAAGCAATAAAATTAAAACCCGATGATAGCCGTAATTATTTTAACCGTGCATTGACCTATATGCTGATGAATGATAATGGAAATGCGACTGCTGATTTTACAGAAGCAATAAAACTTGATCCCAAACAACCGTTGCTATATGCTAACAGAACACAAACCCGTTTGCTGATGAAAGACACTGCTGGAAGCATAGCAGATGCAGAACAGTGTATAAGGCTTGATTCAACCAATGTAGATTCTTACAATACATTAGCAACTATAGAATATGCGAGGCAGCAATATGATAAAAGTGAACAACACCTTACTGCAGCTATTACAAGTAATCCTAAGTTTGCAATCGGATTTAAGAACAGGGGACTTCTATATATGAAGTTGAATAAAATGGATAAAGCCTGTGCGGATTTTGAAACGGCTTCCAATCTTGGCAACCAGGATGGAGCCTCTCTTCACCAGCAGAACTGTCATTAAACAAAAAGGGTACTACCTTTTAAAAAGGTAGTACCTTTATAATAGTGAAGACTTTTTAATTAAAATGAAAAAAGAAAAACACTACCGCTGCATACGATTTTGGAATACCGCTGGCACTGCCAATGCTGCTTCCCGAACTGTTGCGAACAGTACCATTCGATTCTATTTTACCAATACTGCTTCCTGATTCGTTTCTAACGGTTCCGTCTGATTCTATTTTACCAACACTGCTGCCGGAACTGTTACGTATCGTTCCATCTGAATCTATTTTACCAATGCTGCTTCCTGAACTGTTGCGAATAGTGCCATTGGATTCTATTTTACCAACACTACTTCCTGAACTGTTACGAATGGTGCCATCCGATTCTATTTTTCCATTGCTACTTCCGCTTGAGCTTCGGATATCCTGAGCGTGAAGGGTTGATATGCCAATTAATAGCATACATACTGTTGCGATACTGAATGTGATTTTTTTCATGATTTTAATTTTTAAAATGTTAATGAGTTAATTATTTGTTGAACAAATGTAGTTAAAAAGATTCCAATCTTATGATTTGTTGATTTTTTGAATTCAAATAATTCCATGTTTGAAATTTCACTTTTTTATAAAGATTATGTAAGGGAATTAAAAAAGAGGAATTCCTTTTACAGAATTCCTCTTTTTTAAAAATGAATAGTAATTATTAATGACCTCCCTGAGGAGCATCATGCACATCTACCAATTCCACATCAAATGTTAAATCAGCTTTAGCAGGTATTTGTGGTTGGGATTTGATAATATTAAAAAGCAGTCAAAAGCAAACATTTATAGGTATTATTCAATTATTAACAAACTGTTTTTATTATCAATTGTGATTTTACTGAATTTTTGAAGGGCACTTTGACCTAACAAAACCGGGGCAGACAAATTATCAACTATTGACGCTTCAATATTTTTTAATACTGTTGTTCCTATTGTTAGTTCTTTTATGATAATTTTTGTTCCCTCACTAATTTTCCCATCAGCGGTTAAATAATTTTGAGATCCCCTGAAATCTGTTTTGTCAATCTTGCCTTGTTTGAATAAGAACAAGGCCTCATTGGATGACATTGAAAAATCACTAGCACCAGTATCAAAAATAACATTGTCAATTTCCACTCCATTAACTTTGACATCCATTTCATAAACACCACTCATTTTTTTTCTTAATGGAATTCCTTTAATTGTTTGAGGGTTATTTGTTGTTTTTTGAAATTCTTTATCAATCTTTTCAGGCTGATAATTTATTGTTTGATCACCAACTCCTAACAATTCCAAATCAAATGTTAAATCTGCTTTTGCAGGTATTTGTGGCGGGCGACCTTGCTCACCGTAAGCTAAAAAGTAAGGGATAACAATTCTTAATTTATCTCCTAAATTCATCAAAGCAATTCCTTCTTCCCAACCCGGAATAACCTGTCCCTGGCCAAGAGGAAACTCAATAGGCTCCCCTCTTTCTACTGATGAATCGAACATTTTGCCATCGGCAAGATAACCTGAATAATGAACTTTCACTACTTTTCCTGCTTCCGCTTTTACAGGGTTGCTGCTTTTGTTTATCACATAATATTTAATTCCGGAAGCAGTAGTTTGTTCTTTTACTCCTGCAATGTTATAAGGAACAGGTGCAACAGCAGCCTGAACATCTATAATCTCCACATCAAATATCAAATCGGATTTTGCAGGAATAACTGGTGCACGACCTGCCTCACCATAAGCCAATGCATAAGGAATAATCAATTTTGCTTTTTCTCCTTTATGAAGCAAAGCCAATCCTTCGTCCCAGCCCGGAATAACCTGTCCGGCACCAACTTTTAAACCTGCAAATGGTTTACCTCTTTCAACGGATGAATCGAACATTTTACCATCTCTGAAAAAACCACTGTAATGCACAGTAACCTTAGCACCTGCGCAAGAAGCCGCATCTTTATGGGTTTCGTACATAATGTATTTTAAACCTGTTTTGGTAGTAATGGTGTCTTTCTCTTTCCCTTTTGCACTCCATTGTTTCAATCCTTCCGTAACTTTTAATAATTCAATATCAAAAATAAGAGTAGCGTTTGCAGGTATTTTGCCCATTGCTCTGTCTCCGTAAGCAATTGTAGGAGGTAGTTTAATGGTAGCTTTATCTCCTTCCTGTAACAAAGCAAATGCTTCGTCCCAACCTTTGATAACCTGACCTGCACCCAGTTTAAATTCAAAAGGCTGACCTCTTGGAATGGAGCTGTCAAATACAGTATCATTGGTTAATTTTCCGGTATAGTTTACGGTGATTTTATCACCTGCACTTGCTTTTTTGCCATTTCCTTTTTCAGTGATGGTATATTCAAGGCCTGATTCTGTTTTAATTGTTTTCGGATTTTTCACTTTTTCGCTTGTAATTTTTTTGTCCTGTGCATTGGCAGCTATTGCTGTTATTGCCATAATCAAGGTGAATACTTTTTTCATTTTTTACTAATTTATTTATTTTACGAATTACCCCTGTCAGGGTTCTAAACCCTGACAGGGGTATGTTTTAAACTATTTTTAAATAAAAATTATTTTCCTGAAGGAACTCCCGGAGGAATTACAGCTGGCTTTCCTGCTGTAAAACTTACCAGTTCCACGTCAAATACAAGTGTTGAATATGGAGGAATTGGTCCACCACCTTGTTCTCCGTAACCAATAGCAGAAGGAACGATTAATTGTGCTTTAGTTCCAGGGTTCATTAACATAATGGCTTCGTCCCATCCTGGTATTACCTGACCTACACCAATAGCAATATCAATTGGCTCATAAGGTCTTTTTTCGTCAAAGATATTTGCTTTCTGAGCTACATCCTTATCAGAAGTGTCAAACACAGTACCGTCTAATAATCTTCCGGTATATTTTACTTTTACGTTATCACCTTTATTAGGTTTTGCTCCTCTTCCTTTTGTTTTTTCAATATAGATTAAACCGGTAGGTGTAGCTTTAGTTGAGATTTTATTGTCAGCAATGTATTTTGCAAATTCGGATGCTTCTTTTGATTTACGTTCAGAAAGCATTGCATTGCGCTCGTCTGTTTTCTTTTTCTTTTCTGCATCCACTTCTTCTTTGGAAGTGATTTTTGCCAACTTTGCTTCGAAGGTTAACATAGAACCTGCCATTACAAAAGGAGGAAGTTTTTCCTGTTTGAATGTTTTTAGATAAACTGAATCAGCAGAAATCATAAAACTTGCGCTGTCGCCTACCGACATCATGGTGATGGCATCTTCAAAACTTCCGTGGAAGGTTGATTTGTTTAACGGAAATTCAATGTAGTTATTTTGGCTTCTTGTAAATTTAGGATCTTTTGAATCAAACAGAACAGAGTCTTTGCTGTTTTTGTAAGACATTACTAATCTTACTAAATCACCTTCTTTTGGTTTTGCACCTTTATCATCGTGTGTGTAGAATTTTGCATAAACACCATTTTCATTTGCATCATATCCAGGATAAGGAGATTTGTTGCAAGAAGTAAGTGCTACTGCTGATACCACAAGCCCTAAGGCTGCAGTTTTAATTGTTGTTGTAATCGACATTTTCATTTTTTTTTAGTTGTTGTTTTTATTTATTTAGTAAAGGATTTATTAATTATTGTATTTAGTTAAGCTAAGCATTTCTATTTCGTAAACCACGGTGGTGTATGGAGGCACAATTCCGGTGGAAGAGCCTGTTTCACCAAAAGCAAGTTGCGAAGGAATAATAAACTTTGTTTTTGCTCCTTCGTTCATTAGTCTTATGGCGCTTTCCAGCCCGCTGATTATCTGGCCCTGTGTACCTACTATCATTTCGAGTGGCTGGTTGCGTTCGTAAGTAGATTCAAATGTTTTTCCGTTCAGGAAATAACCTTTGTAATGAATTTTAATGGTGTTTCCTGTTTCGGCATTGTCGCCTGCACCCTGTTTAATAGGTAAATAAAACATGCCGTTATTCAATGGATAATATTCGGTATGGCAAGTATCCAGATAAGTTTGGAGCTTACGCTGTTCCTCAATATCGCGGTCTTCCACCATCTGTTCATAGTTTTTCAGTTCCTGTTCATATTCCGGAGGAGTAAGGATTTTATGAAGTTTAACATCCATTTTCACAACACTTCCCGCAGGGAGAAATAAAGGCAAATCGGCACGAAAGAACTTTTTGAAAAGAGAATCGGCACTGACAATGAAAGAAACACTGTCTCCATCATTCATGGTCATCAATCCTTCTTCAAAGCTGCCTTCGAAAGAAGAATGCTGGAATGGAAGAATTACTTTACCTGTTTCGTTGTTTGAATAGGAATCCAGGAACACGGAATCTTTTTCTGTTTTGTAAGTAATAATCAATTGAAGGTATTCGCCCGGCTGAGGTTTCCGCTTACCATCACCAATTACCTGCAGTTTATAATGCAAGCCCGAATCGGTAAGTGTGTATCCTTTGTATTTCGATTTTCTGAAACAGGAAGAAAAAACAAAACTGATTAAAAGAAGGTATAAAACGTATTTTTTCATTTATCTCAGCGACAATAATTCGAGTTCGTACATAACAGAAGCATGTGGTGGAATTTTGCTGTCATCGCCCACCAAACCATGTGCAAGATGGGAGGGAAGTATCATCACTGCCTTATCTCCCACGTGCATGTATTTAATTCCTTCGTGCAATCCGCTTTCCACATTATCCTGTCCTATTAAAAATTCCTTGGCACCGGTAGAATCGGAAGAATAACAAAGAGTGCCATCGAGCAAACTGATTTTGTAATTTACTTTAGCTCTTTTGGCATCTTCGGCTTGTGCTCCAGTTCCGTTTTTTGTAATCATGTATCTTAATCCTGTGCCGGTGGTGGTCATTTTCCAGTTATGATGTTCCACATATCGATCTATTTCGTCACTTTCCTGCTTTACGTACATTTTGTTGGCATCTATCAGTTTTTCTTTAAACGCCTGGCTTTCTATGTTTACAGGTTTAGCAGTGTTGTTCCTGTTGCAGGAAGTAACAAAACTTAAGGTTCCCAGAAAAATAAATAAATATAATTTTAAACTCAGCATCTTTTTAATTCTAAAATTCTCCAACTCAAAAATTCCAGAATTATTTCTTAATCTTTTTATTCAACTCCTTTTTATACTCCGGCAAAACGGAAATAAACTTAATCACCGATTCGTCCAAAGATAAATCACTTTGTCCGCCTGCGGCATGTGCATGGCCTCCGCCATTAAAGTTTTTTCTTGCAAAGAGGTTAACATCAAATGTTCCTTTCGAACGGAAAGAAGTTTTTACAGCATCATCTCTTTCTACAAAAAAGGCTGCAAAACAAATCCCTTCGATGGAAAGTGCATAGTTTACCACTCCTTCGGTATCTCCTTTTTTATAATTAAATCGTTTCAGTTCGTCTGCCCTTAAGCTGAAAAAAGCAGTGTTGTATTCCTTTAGTACCGTCAGTTTTTCGGATAAACAAAAGCCAAGCAAACGCAAACGGCTTTCGGTATTATCGTCATAAATGCGGTTATGAATTTCAGAATTATCAGCTCCGGCCTTTATCAATGCTGCCACTATTTCGTGTGTGCGGTAGGTAGTGGACGGAAAACGGAACGAGCCGGTATCGGTCATCATGCCGGTGTACAGACAGTCGGCTATGTTTTTATTCAGCTTTTTATCATCGCCCATCAGGTGAATAAAATCGAAAACCAGTTCGCAGGTGGAACAGGCTTCCACATTATGCAACATGTATTTGGCAAAACCATCGGGTTGCAGGTGGTGGTCGATAATCAATTTAGGAGCTTTCGATTTTTCTACTTCCGTTCCCAAATCGTTGATGCGCTTCAGGGAGTTAAAATCGAGACAAAAAATAAGGTCGGCTTTGGCAACTAATGGCTTGGCCACTTTTGCTTTCAGCGAAAAGTCAATTACTTTATTATTGCCCGGCAGCCAGTTCAAAAAAGCGGGGTAATCGTTTGGAGTAATAACGGTTACTTTATGTTTTTTTTGAATTAAATAATTATATAATCCTAATGAAGAACCCATTGCATCACCATCGGGCGACCAATGTGTCACTATCACAATGTTCTTGGGTGTGGATAAAAGAGTAGTTACCTCTTTAATTTGAGCTTGGTTCAAAGTTTGTTTTTTTATTAATGGGCTACAAAAATACT
This sequence comes from Bacteroidota bacterium, assembly GCA_947479085.1. Lineage (GTDB taxonomy): Bacteria > Bacteroidota > Bacteroidia > 2-12-FULL-35-15 > 2-12-FULL-35-15 > 2-12-FULL-35-15. Next base: position 63,343 of record CANJYB010000016.1, read on the forward strand.
ATTATTTTTCACTTGGAGAGGTTTAGGATATGTGAACGAATGTTAAAGGCTGTTTTAATTCGGAAATAGGGCGGTTTTGGGATGAAAAATAACAGGAAAGGGTGAGGGTATTATTAAACCTTCAAGGTTTTCAAAACCTTGAAGGTTTATTGTATTATGATTTTCTTTATTCGTTTGTTGGTGAAAAACACCAATAAAGGCGTAAAACTAAAATATCTATTATGTTTTTTTATTTGGCTTTGGAATAAATATTTTTTTAAATTTGACGTGTATTTAATAGCATACTTATTATAGATAGAACTGAATAGTTCAAAAATACATATAAATATCCTTATATGAATACTGGGTTAAACTTTAATTTTAAATGAAAAAATTACTTTTTTGTATATTCGTTTTTGTTTCGGGGTGTGCACCTGTAATAAAAGTACAAATGCCTTATACGGATAGTAATCCGCCCGAAATAACTTATGTAAAACGAGAGGGCGCAACACCAACAGAAAAGGAAAAGAATTATGATAATTTAATAGAAAAGATTCTTCTTGTGTGTCCTGGTTCTAAAATAAAAACTGGTCGCGAAGATTTTAAAAGTGACGAAAGTTTGTTTTTTCAAATGGTAGGATATTCAACATATACTTATAAAGATAAACCCGTTCAGTTTTCTTTTTTATTGTCGTGTGAAATAAAGGAGGATTATGTAATAATGACAATTAATGGTATTCATATTTTCGATATTTTTCATTCTAAACTTGAAAAACTTTATTTTTCTGAGAATCCAGATTATGACAGAAAATACAACCCTTCTTACCAAAGTATTGACACTAAAATAAAAGACATACTTCATCAGTTATGTCAAGCAATTCAATAGTTTTTTTAAAAAGGGTCGTTTAATTAAAGACTCTACTCAAATCTGATATATTTCCAAACATATTATCGAATCTTTTTTTTATTCAAGCGAAAGATTTTATATACGCATATTTTATTTCCTTAACAACAAACAAATATACATTTTATTCCCACCCTATGCTTTTTTCAACTTATCCAAAAAATGCTCAGTTCCGGTCAAGCTTATGGTCCGAAAGAATATATATAAGTAGTTCTCCGCATTTGCCACCGGTCTTTTTGTCGGCATCGCCTAATTTTTAATAGAATCGTAATTGTTTTATCCTGTTAATATATTTATGCATCCTACGATTTTTCGCCTTCTGTTAAACTTCTGCTATTCCAAGGGTTTTTGCGTGCAATCTGGTTCGCTTTGAAATCTCACCTGAACTGTTGGTGAAAATACCAGAATGTTTAAAACAAAGGAAAAAGCAGGAGGATTTTGGTCATATTGTCGGGGGTGGATGAAATATTGTCGGGAATGGATGAAATATTGTCGGGAATGGATGAAATATTGTCGGGGATGAATGAAATATTGTCGGGAATGGATGAAATATTGTCGGGGATGGATGATGTATTGTCGGGAATGGATGATATATTGTCGGGAATGGATGAAATATTGTCGGGGATGGATGAAATGATGTCGGGAATGAATGATATATTGTCGGGGATGGATGATAAATTGTCGGGGAAGAGTAATAAATTGAAAAGAAGGGATAAACTTATTAAATTGAAAGTATAAAAATAAAACTCACGTTCAACTCTGTCTTCTCCGCTTATTTCTCTGTGTAACAAAAAAATATTTCCTAAACAACCAATGCTTCGACAAGCTCAGCAACCGACCTCCAATGCTTCGGCAAGCTCAGCAACCGACAACCAATGCTTCGGCAAGCTTAGCAACCAAGTTCCAAGTTCCAAGTTCCAACCTCGAACCTCTAACATCAAGGAACTAACAACTATTAACTTTTCACTATTAACTAATTATATACCTTTGCACCCTTATTAAACAAAAAATGGCAAGAAAAGTAAAAGAAACTGACGACCTCCCGAAAGCAAAACTCAATAAAACATCCATAAAAAATACAAAACGACTATTCAGTTACATTGGCGAACACAAGTGGAAACTCTATCTGGGTATGTTCTTTTTATTACTTACTGGGGGTACGGCATTGCTGTTCCCGATGATGCTGGGCGGTTTGGTAAAAACGATTGAACAAAAACATTTTGATGCTATAAATAAAATAGGGCTGTACCTGTTATTGGTACTCACCGCTCAGTCTTTTTTCTCTTATTTTCGGGTGTATTTGTTTGTAAACTATACTGAGAATACCCTTGCAAAGCTTCGCCAGGCGGTGTATTCGCACATGATAACCTTACCCATGACCTTTTTTGCTCAAAAGAGAGTAGGGGATTTGAACAGCCGTATGTCGGCCGATATAGCACAGATACAGGATACATTAACTACCACCATTGCTGAGTTTTTGCGTCAGTTTATACTTATCATCGGGGGTATTATTTTACTGTTGGTTATTTCTCCCAAACTTACATTGATGATGCTTGCTATAGTTCCTGTGGTGGCGGTGGCTGCTGTTATTTTCGGGCGGTTTATCCGCAAAACATCTCGTGCGGTGCAGGAAAAGATAGCAGAATCGGGCACGGTGATAGAAGAAACCTTGCAGGGAATTACCAATGTAAAGGCTTTTGCAAATGAGTTTTTCGAAAACAGGAGGTATAAAAAAAGTACCGAAGAGATTGTAAACATAGCCATACAAGGCGGTAAGTACCGTGGAGGATTTGCATCGTTCATCATATTTTGTTTGTTTGGTGCCATAGTGGCTGTTATCTGGTATGGAGTAGTGCTGGCTTCTCACGACCAGTTATTGATAGGAGATTTGATTTCATTTATACTTTATTCTGCCTTTGTGGGAGCATCGTTTGGCGGTATAGCCGAATTGTATGCACAGATTCAGAAAGCAGTGGGAGCAGTCGAAAGAGTGTTTGAAATTCTGGATGATGTGCCGGAAGTATTGGAAATAAATGAACATAGAAAGGTAGTGAACAGGATAGCAGGCAATGTGGAGTTTCGTGATGTGGTGTTTACATATCCTTCGCGATTGGAAGTAGAGGTATTAAAAGGAGTAACCATTAAAGCCGAAAAGGGGGAAACCATTGCTGTTGTCGGGCCTTCGGGTTCAGGTAAATCTACCTTAGTAGCTTTGTTATTGCGCTTTTATGACCCGCAAGGCGGAAAAATACTGATAGATGGAAAAGATGCAAAAGAGTATTCGCTTACCGATTTGAGAAATAATATGGCCATTGTTCCGCAGGATGTATTGTTGTTTGGCGGAAGTATAAAGGAAAACATAGCTTACGGTAAGCCCGATGCCACCATAGAAGAGATAGCCGAAGCCGCCCGCAAAGCCAATGCTTTGGATTTTATTGATGGTTTCCCCGAAAAGTTTGAAACATTGGTGGGAGAAAGAGGAATAAAACTTTCCGGAGGTCAAAGACAACGAATAGCCATAGCAAGAGCTGTGCTGAAAGACCCAAGTATATTAATACTGGACGAAGCCACCAGTTCATTGGATTCCGAATCGGAAAGAGTGGTGCAGGAAGCGTTGGATAAACTAATGGTAGGGCGTACTTCATTTGTTATTGCCCATCGTTTGTCCACCATCCGCAAGGCAGATAAAATTATTGTAATTGATAAAGGCCTGGTAAGAGAAAGCGGTACCCACGAAGAACTGATGCAACAGGAAAGCGGGCTATACAGAAGCCTGAGCAGGATGCAGACGGAGTTGGCGTAGGGGCATTGGATGTTGGATATTTGATATTGGATGTTGGATGTTGGATATTTGATATTGGATGTTCGATATTGGATTTTAGATTGCCTCACCATCTAACATCCAACATCTAATACCCAATAGCTTTTTCCCCATCACTCTTAACTAACTATTTGTTGATTTTTAAACTTAATAATCAATGTATTACTTTTTTTTTTACTTTTGATGCAACTAATTGAATATTCTAAACATCTAACTTAGTAAACAACCAAATATTTTACACAAATGAAAAAATTAACTCAACATCTTATTATAGCAATAGTGCTATTCGTCTTTATGACATCGGGCAAAACGGCTAAGGCCTGTAATGCCAACTTTACCCATACCAATGCCTGTGCAGGAGACACAGTTTGGTTTTATGCATTAGATCAATATGCGATTTATACCTGGGATTTCGGTGATAATACTTCGCAGGTAAACATTAACCACGATACCACAGCTTTCCATGTATACAATACACCCGGAACTTATAACGTGATGTTGTTTGTTAATATAGGCGCAGAATGGGATTATCAAACGCAAATAATTACCATTGGTACCACCTGCTTTAATGCAGACTTTTCTTATTTATGCGCGGGCAGTTTGTATATGAGCTTTACCAATCAAAGTCCGGGAGCCACTTCACAAACATGGAATTTTGGAGACCCGGCTTCGGGGATTAATAATACATCCACTCTTTCCAATCCTTACCATTCATACCCATCGTCAGGTACTTATACCGTAACCATGATAGCCAGTAACGGAACAGTGGCAGATACCAGTATTCAGTCTGTTACCGTATCATCCAGCTGCATCGGGGCTACTTTTTATTCCGGCAATTTTTCCAATTGTGTGCAGGATTCAACTGTATTTAATGTTTATTATACCGGAACCATCACCTCTTATAGCTGGAACTTTGGCGACCCTGCATCGGGTGCTGCCAATACCTCCAACTTATCCAATCCAAAACATTTGTTTTCGGCAACCGGGTTTTATATAGTTACTTTAATTATATCCAATGGTGCAGATACCGAAACCATTCTTTATTGTTTAAGAGTAGTAGATTGTAACTGCTGGCCGGGAGACTGTAACGGAGATGGAGAAGTTAATGAAGATGATATTTTTCCACTTGGAATGTTTTATGGTGACCATGGTGCACAGCGTATGGCTGCTACCAATACCTTCAGTTCGCAACCCGGACCGGATTGGCAGAACTTTAACAACTTTATGTATCTGCAGGCAATGGAAAATAAAAAAATTGCAGATTGTAACGGAGACAGCACCATTAACAGTGCCGACTTAGCAGTAGTAATGGCTAATTACGGAATGAGCCATACTACTCATAATAATGTGAGCGGAATGCCGGAAGCTACTGTTGCTGACCCTTCCATGTATATTCAACTGCCTGCTGGTGGTGCGTTATCAGGATCAACTATTACTGCACCCATTTACCTTGGAACGGCTGCTATACCTTGTACTTATTTATATGGATATTCGTTTAGTATAAATTATGATATTGCGCAAGTGGTTCCCGGTTCTGTTTCAATAAACTTAAGTACAAATTGGCTTGGAAATGCTACCAACGAGTTGATGCTGACTCACAATAATCCAACAGCAGGCAAGATAGATGCAGCTGTGGTAAGGTTTGACAAAACACAAATAGCTTCGGGTTATGGACAAATTGGAACCATTACTTTTCAAATTCAATGGGGAGCTACAGGGAATTTGCATCTTTCGTTTGCGCCTTCGGCAAAAGCGTTAACCACCACTATGTTTGGTTCCACCATTTCGTCAAACATGGAAATATTCAGACCGATTAACCTGGTACCTGCTGACATGAATGTGACAGTAGGAGTAGCTGATTTGACCAATAACAGCAACATAGAAATCTTCCCTAACCCGGCTAATGAGTATGTAAATGTAATGTTGAATACTGCGGAAGTAACCGAAATGAAATTAACCAATGAAGTGGGGCAGGAGGTTTATACCAATTCAGGCAAAATGACGAATATGGTTAAAATAAACACCAGTGAATATGCAAAAGGAATTTACACATTGACCTGCAAAACAAAAGAAGGCATAGTGGTAAAGAAAATAAATATTGTGAAATAATTCATTAGTTGGCGGTTCTTTATGGGTTAGTGGCCTGCCAATTCTGAATTGACTGAGAAGCCTCCGAAAGGGGGCTTTTCTTTTTGATTATAGTTATAATGTCAATAATGGAATGGTTTTGGCTTTGTTAGTTTTTATACTTTTACAAAAATTGAAAATTATGAAGTACATCCTTTATTCAGCATTAATTATTGTAGCTTCCTGCAATAAAACTTCAAAGAGTGCAACCACACATCAACAGGAAAAACCCGATGTGAGTAAAGTGGTGATAAGCTATGAAGCTACAGCCTGTTTTGGCAAATGCCCCATGTTTACCATGACTATTAACGGAGCAACTCAAACCATTACTTATGTGGGCAGCCAGAATGTGGAAAAGCTTGGAACGTATACCAAACATTATGAGGTGGATTCAATTATAACATTGGTGAATGCATTTGACAAAGCCAAGTATTTTGAACTGAATAATGAATACCTTGGTCATATTGTCGACTTTCCATCTGTAATAACCAGTTACAGCAATTACGGAAAAACAAAAAAGATAAAGGACAGGACCGGAGGTCCGGGGGAATTAAGAGACCTGGAACGGCTGTTATATATTATTTCTAACGGAGAAGGTTGGAAAAAACAAGAAGAGGGGAAATAGTGAATAGAGAAAAGTTAATAGTTGACACTGAATATTTATTAACTGTTAACAAGCACTCTTTTTTGCCAGCTTTGTTGCAAAGGTAATTCCCATTCTTTGTCAAAAGAAGCTTTGGTAGTAACCATATTGTTGAACACAATGGTATTTTCGTTTACTTCACCTTGTTCCGCCAGTTTTTCGAAAGCAGATAATTTACAAACTACTATTTCATTCCCCTTACGATAAGCCACCTGCATCCGGTCAAACAGGTTGATATTATATTTTAGTTCCAGTTCTTTCATAAACTTTACAGACTTGTCGATACTGCAACCGCTTGCTAATGCCTGTTGCTCATCCACCGCTAAAATGATGAAACTATTATATAACACTTCAAAACCAGCTTTTAAACTTGCTCCATGTGCTGACCAGTCATTAATAAATGAAGTACCTATGGTATTAATTTCAGTTACTTCATTTTCAGTAAATGCTCTGTCGCTTTGGTAAACCCAAAGTTTGGCATTGTCGGGCATTTTTTGGATGGTGGTCATGGAAATATTTTTTTTCAAAGGTAGGGGTTTTTGGAATACCTCAACTTTTCGGAAAGAGGAGATTGACAAAAATAAAATTCGGATAAAGTATTTACAAGAATAAATTACAGGGAAGTTTATTTTTTAATAATGAAATTATCGGCTGATGGGCGAACCATATTCTTGTTTGCAATCAGACCAAGAATAAATTCAAGGGCTTTTTGAAGTGATTCGGAATTGCCTTTTTGAACAAAATAATGCGCTCCTTTTTCATAAAGCAAATCTGCATTTACAGCTATAAATCCACCGGTATAAATAACCACGGGTAATTGTTTCAAATTTTCATTGCTTTTTATTTCTCCTAAACAAACCAAACCGGTTTTACGCGGCAGGTTCATATCAAGAAAGAGAACATCAGGCATGGATGCACTGTTTTCATTGAGATGACGCATAAGCTCTTCCCCTGTTTCAAAAACAGAAAGTTGAGTATAAAACGGAAGTTTATTTAAAACTGCCTGAAAAAAATAAGCATCACTTACGCTGTCATCAGCTAAAATGATGCGTATTAAAGGAGAAATCATTCTGCAAATTTAAGAAAAGCAATGAAGATTTTTAATTGTTTTTTTTCGAAAAGGTAGATTTTATTAAAATATAGATGTAATATTAAGACAAATCCGAAACATCGGAAAAGTTGTTGTTAATGTAACAATCAGATTTGCTTTCTTTTGAAGAAATTCAATCTCTTTGAAAGAAGTTAATAACCTTGTTGAATACTAAAACCACCGCCTTACAAAATTCCCTTAGAATAGTTAATTTTGCATCTGTTTTTTAACAACCATAGCACATACGTATGAAAGTAGGAATAATATTCGGAGGGTTTTCCAGGGAGCGCGAAATATCATTTGCCGGGGGGCGTACCGTGTACGACAACCTTAATAAATCCCTTTTTCAGGCAGTTCCCATCTTTGTGGACAGCTTTGGCAACTTTGTGCTGCTCAACTGGGAATTTGTTTACAAAGGCAGCATCCGCGATTTTTATCCTCCTGCATCGTTTATCCCTGAAAAGAAAGGCGAATTTCAAATCTATGCCGAACAGATAGGCAACCTGGATGAAGCGCAGCAATTGGAATTGATAAACAGTATAGGCACTAAGATAAACCCAAGCGAATTAAAAAACCATATCGACTTTGCATTTTTATGCCTGCATGGTCCTTTTGGGGAAGATGGAAAAATTCAAGGATTGTTCGAATATCATAACATACCTTATTCCGGTTCGGGTATATTGCCTTCCGCTATTGGTATCGATAAGTCAGTACAAAAACGGCTGATGGTAAATGCCGGATTCAACAGCCCGAAATATTATACCATCGACAGGAACGATTTTATAAACGGAAACTGCAAGGAAACATTTCGCCAAGCAAATGAGGAGATAGGGTTTCCGCTGGTTGTAAAACCTGCCAACCAGGGTTCATCCATCGGCATCAGCATTTTACATGCCAACGATAAATACAACATTCCATTAATGGGCGCCATCGGCAAAGCGTTATTTACCGAATGGATAGATGCAAATGAGTGGAAAGGATTTTCGGAAGCTGAAAAAATAAATCATATCCGCTTAATAGCAGATATTCGCGAAGGTATGGGAATGCCGGCAGTAGTTTGGAGTTCCGCTTTTCCCGAACGGAAAACAATTTACCATCCAGCAGACCTGATAGCTCACCTCGATACACTTTTTGAAAATGAAAAAGAAGGAGCAGTGCTGGAAGCAGTGGATGGGGAAAGTAAAGTACTGATAGAAAGTTTTATTGAAGGCAAGGAATTTTCCTGCATTGTTCTTCAAAACAGTAAAGAGAATGGGGTAGAGGTCATAGCTCTGCCACCAACCGAAATACGTAAAGGCAAGGAACTCTTCGATTACCGTTCCAAATACCTTCCCGGATTATCGCGTAAAATTACGCCCATCGATTTGCCAAACGAACAGATACAAGCCATTCGCAAGGAATGCGAGCGGTTGTTTCACGAACTGAGTTTTGATGTATATGCCCGCATAGATGGCTTTATTACTAAGGAAGGCAAGATATTCCTTAACGACCCGAATACCACTTCGGGCATGATGCCATCTTCTTTTTTCTTTCACCAGGCAGCCGAAATAGGGTTAAATCCATCACAATTTCTTACTTACATCATCCGTCAATCGCTGGCACAACGAATAGTGGCAAGCAAAAATAGCGGAGTGTATGATTCACTTTTAAAAGGCCTGGACGAGGCCATTCACCAGGACAAAACTTCTTCCACCAATAAAACTAAGGTGGCAGTTATTCTTGGAGGTTATTCTTCCGAACGGCACATTTCAGTAGATAGCGGAAGAAACATTTACGAAAAGCTCGCGTCTTCATCCAAATACGAACCCATTCCGGTGTTTCTCACAGGCAATGAAAACGAACACATCATGTATCAGATTCCTATCAATATTTTATTGAAAGACAATGCGGATGATATTAAAGACAAGATTGACCATTATAAAACACATGAACTGGTAAAAGAGATTATTGAGGAATGTACCGCCATTACTACCAAATATGCAACCACCAATAACCTCGTGCAGCTCAAAAGAATGACTTACGAAGAACTGGCCACTATGGTGGATGCTGTATTCATTGCCCTGCATGGTCGCCCGGGAGAAGATGGAGCAGTGCAGGTTAACCTCGAAAGAGTAGGATTACCTTACAATGGCTCCGGGGTGGAAAGTTCACAAATCACTATTGATAAATACAAAACCAACGAAATACTAAAACAAAATGGTTTCCTGGTGGCCGAACATTTACTAATTACCGAAGATGCGTGGAATAAGGACAAAGAGGGTGTTTTGAATTCCATTAAAGAAAAAATTCATTATCCGTTTATTGCAAAGCCGGTGGATGATGGTTGTTCTTCGGCAGTAAAAAAAATAAAAACAGTAGAGGAGTTCGAAGCTTTTGCTTCTCTTATTTTCCGTAAGCAGGAACAATTGATTACGGCTGCTGCCAATGTATTACATATTAAGGACAAAGAAGAATTTCCGCAGAAACAAGTTTTGCTTGTTGAAGAATTAATTAGCAAACGTGATGCAAAACATTTCCTCGAAATAACAGGAGGAATGCTTACCAGTTATGACAAAGACGGAAATGTGGTGTACGAAGTATTCGAAGCTTCTGAAGCATTATCAGAAGGAGAAGTATTATCGTTGGAAGAAAAATTCCTGGCTGGGCAGGGGCAGAACATTACACCGGCCCGCTATTCCACGGATGCCAAACTGCGTCAGCAAATTTCAGATAAAGTAAAACAGACCTTTGGCGAAGCCGCAAAACTCCTGAATATTAATGGTTATACCCGTATCGATGCATTTGTGAGGATATATGATAGCCTCACCCCGGCCCTCTCCGAAGGAGAGGGAGTGAAAGTGGAGGTGATATTTATAGAGGTTAATTCCCTGCCTGGTATGACTCCTGCCACCTGTATCTTTCACCAGACTGCAATACAAGGCTATAAACCTTACGACTTTATTGATAAAATACTGGACTTTGGTTTTCAGAAAAAAGCCCGTCACTAAGTCCGTATTCTCTTTTCTTTCAATAAATCTTAGCGCCCAACGTTATTGGTATTGAAATTATTATTTACTTTGACTTAAATGAAAATCAGGAAAGCCTTATTTTTTATATTCTGCCTCTTTACCGGTTACCATGCGCTTGCTCAGTTGGGAGGAAGAACCACTTACGGCTTCCTCAATCTGCCTTATTCTGCAAGGGTAACTGCACTTGGCGGAAACCTGATTTCGGTAAAGGACAATGATTTGAATTTAGTGCAATCCAATCCTTCCTTGCTTACCGATTCAATGGGAGGAAATGTAGCCATGAGTTTTTCCAATTACATTGTTGGAATTAACTATGGAAGTTTTGCCATAGCCAAACGTTTCAAACATGGAGGTAATTTTTGTGCAGGAGTAAATTACCTGGATTATGGAAAAATGAGCCGTGCAGATGCTGTTGGCAATCAAAGTGGAGAATTCGGTGCCAACGAAACCTGTTTTAACCTTGCTTATGCTCATCCTGTGGTCGATTCCAACTTTACCATTGGTGTCAATTTAAAAACCATTTCCTCTCACATGGAAAACTATACTTCAATAGGTTCTGCTTTGGATTTTGGCGTGACCTTTAAAAATCCGAACCATAGTTTTACATTTGCTTATGTGGTTAAAAATGTAGGGTTGGTTTGGAAACCTTATGTGGAAGGGCATCGAGAAAACCTTCCATTCGAAATGCAGATGGGTATTTCACTTAAGCCAAAACAATTTCCCGTTCGTTTATCTGTTATTTATGAAAACCTTGAAAAGTGGGATTTGGTTTATAATAATCCTAACATTTCTGCTCCTCGTGACCCGTTAACCGGAGAGGGTATTGAGGAAAAAAAAGGAAAAGTATTTGGTGATAAACTCATGAGGCATATTGTTATCGGGACAGAATTTATGGTTACCAAAAATTTGTTTTTACGTCTTGGATATAATTACCAGATGCAGGTGGAGCTCAATAATCCAGCTCCAAATAAATTTTCCGGTTGCTCATTCGGTTTTGGTTTCCGCATTTATAAGTTTCATTTCAGTTATGGCAGAGCAGTTTATAATTTAGCAGGGGTAACCAATAATTTTTCCATTAGTTTTAATTTGAACAGCTTTTATACAAAGTAGTTGTACCTGTTCTTTTAATTATTAATACTTGTAAAACCAATGCAATATTTTTTTTACCTTTGTCCTATATAAAAAAATAATCTATGAACATAAGTAAAGTAATTTCAATAGCGGGTTTAGGCGGTTTGCATAAAATGGTTGCCCAGACAAAAAACAATGGTTTGATAGTTGAATCATTGGTTGATAAGAAAAGAACTGCGGCTTACGCTACTCAAAAAATGACAAAGCTGGAAGATGTTGCCATCTATTCAACTTCTGATGATGTGCCTCTTAAAGATGTATTTCAAAAGATATATGATAAAGAAAAAGGAGGAGAGTGCATGAGTCACAAACAACCGGATGCCGAGTTGAAAGAATGTTTCAAAGCTGCTTTCCCTGAATACGACCAGGAAAGAGTTCATACTTCTGATATTAAAAAAGTATTGAACTGGTATAATATTTTAAAAGCAAGCGGATTGTTGGATGAAAAAGAAGAAGAACAATCGGAAGAAGAAAGACAGAAAGTGAAAAATGCAAACGAGTTTGAAAATTCCAAGAAAGCAAGTTTGAAAGATACCAACGCAAAACCGGTTAAAACTGCACAATCTAAAGTGAAAGCTGCCGGTGTCAGAAAAACAGGAGTTGCTTAAACTACATTTACTATCATATTGTTAACATTGCCCCTGACAGGTTGTAGAATCTTATCAGGGGCATTTTTTTACTAAAAAACTACTCTCATTCAATTATGGAAACCAAAATAATAACAGCACCCGTACGTAAATTTTTACCACAGGATATTAAAATCGATTCGTGGAAAACAATAGAAAAATATTTTATTGATTTAAAAGAGCGCAGCATTTCTTCTGTCGCAGATTTACATAACTGGTTGCTCGATAAAAGTGAACTGGAAGCAGTATTAAGCGAAGACATGGGCTGGCGTTACATCAAAATGACCTGCGATACCACCGACCAGGCTTTAACCGATTCATTCAATTATTTTGTTTCTGAAATAGAACCGCACATTGCTCCTTACTCAAACGATTTTAATAAAATACTTATCGCTTCTCCTTTTTTAGCTGAGCTCGACCAGGATAAGTACCGCATTTATATTCGCGGTGTCAAAAAGGCGTTGGAAATATACAGGGAAGAAAACATTCCGTTACAAACCAAACTATCCACAGAATCTCAAAAGTACGGAGCCATTACCGGTGCCATGACCATTGAGTGGAAAGGGGAAACCATCACCATGCAAAAGGCAGGAAGTTATCTTAAAGATGTGGATAGAACCGTGCGCGAACAAGTATTTAACCTAGTGCAAAGCCGCAGAGAACAGGACAAGGACAAACTAAATGAATTGTTTTCCGAATTGGTTCAGTTGCGCCACCAGGTGGCTGTTAATGCTGGTTTTAAAAACTACCGCGATTATAAGTTTGCCGAATTAGGAAGATTTGATTATTCCGTAAACGATTGTTTCCTGTTTCACGAATCCATTGCCAAAGAAATTCTTCCCTTGGCCGAAGCTTCTTCACTTGAACGCAAAAAAGCACTAAAGCTCGAAACGCTTAAACCATGGGATACCGAAGTAGATGTGGAAGGCCGGTCTGCTCTTCATCCATTCAATACAAGCGAAGAATTGATAAACAAATCCATCGAATGTTTTAATAAAATCCGTCCTGCTTATGCGGAGGTGTTGCAGATAATGAAAGCCATGGGCCATCTCGATTTAGATTCCCGCATTGGCAAAGCACCCGGAGGTTACAATTATCCTTTATACGAAATCGGGGTTCCCTTTATATTTATGAATTCCGTTGGTGCCCATCGCGATTTGGTCACCATGGTTCACGAAGGCGGACATGCCATTCATTCCTTTGTTACCAAAGATTTGGAAATAACCGACTTCAAAAGTTTCCCTTCCGAAGTAGCCGAGCTGGCTTCCATGTCAATGGAATTAATCTCCATGGAACATTGGGATGTTTTTTTTACGAATCCCGAAGAATTAAAACGTGCCAAGAAAGAACAGTTGCAGGATGCCTTAAAAACATTATTGTGGATAGCAGCAGTAGATAAGTTCCAGCATTGGATTTACGAAAACCCAACACATACCGTGGAGGAGAGAATGAAAGGATGGGAAAATGTAATCAACCAGTTCAACAGTAAAGTGGTCGACTGGACAGGACTGGAAAATGTAAAAGCACGCAGCTGGCAAAACCAGTTACACATTTTCGAAGTTCCTTTTTATTACATCGAATACGGAATGGCTCAGTTAGGTGCCATAGCCGTTTGGCGCAATTACAAAAGCAATCCGCAAACAGCATTAGATAATTACGAAGCCGCTTTACGTTTAGGCTATACCAAATCCATTCCCGAAATTTACAAAACAGCCGGCATCCAGTTTAACTTTTCTCAGGACTATGTCAAAGAATTGGCACAGTTTGTAAAAGCCGAACTCGATTCCATTTAGCAACAACAAACAACAAACTGTAAACTACAAACTATAAACTACAAACTGTAAACTACAAACTATAAACTATAAACTACAAATGCCCAATGAACTAACCCTCGAACAAGCCCAGCAAAAAGTGGACGAATGGATCAAAACCATTGGCGTCCGTTATTTCAGCGAACTTACAAATATGGCCATGTTGTCTGAAGAAGTAGGAGAAGTAGCCCGCATCATTGCCCGCGAATATGGCGAACAATCAAAAAAGAAATCCGACAGCAATAAAAACCTGGCGGACGAATTAGCCGATGTATTGTTTGTTGTCATTTGCCTTGCCAATCAAACAGGGGTAGACCTTACCAAAGCATTCCAAAAAAATTTAGAAAAGAAAACCAAACGCGATGCTAAAAGGCATAAGGAGAATAAAAAATTAAAGAAGTAATTTTTAGGGCGGGCACATTTTGAGAGTTAACCATGTTTTCCATTTTTTTAACCTGCCGAGGGGGAATTGAAGGGTATAAAGCAAACTAAAAAACCGAGGACAGAGAAAAATAAAGAGCATGAAGAAAGTTATTTTATACACTTAGGGACTTTTTTCGTTTTTTTCCCATGTTTTTGTCAAAAAAAAAGAATTTTAAGAAAAACTTAAGGAAGTTGGATTAAAAATTAGGGAAGTTTCAAAAAAATTTAGGTAACTTTTGGAGAAATTTGGGAAGTTTCAGAAAAATTTGGGAAATTTTAGAAAAACTTCCTGAAGTTTTTGATAAAAATAGGGACATAATTGTAAAACTTGCCTAATTTTTCTGAAAACTTGGAAAGTGATTTTTTGGAACTTCTAAGATTATTAAATTATTAAAAGGCAATAAGTTAAACAAAACCCTGAAATGGTTAAAACTAAAAAATAAGTAAGAAAATAAGAAAAGCAAAAGTAATTATTGAACCTAGGCAACCTTTAAGTTTATCAATAACACTTAAAATACTCAAACGGCTGATTACAGCCATTACAAAACCACAAAGCCTTACATGGGGTCGAACCAAACTGGCTCGTAAGTTTGGTATCCTGTTTGCCGCAATGCGGGCAGGTTATTTTCCGCTTCGCATCCCCAAAAAGCTTTACCGCAGTTCCACACCAGTCTTCAGGCGGAGCTATCCCATGTTTCCTCATCTTTTCCTTCGCCTCTTTGCTCAGCCAGTCGGTAGTCCAGGCGGGGGAATGTATAATTTTCACCTCCACCTCCTTCGCCCCATATTGTCTCAGCACCGCTTTTATATCCTCTTTAAATAATTGCATCGCAGGGCAACCCGAATAACTCGGAGTAAGCGTTACCACTATTTTATCATCCTGCAAAACTTCCACATCCCTCACTATCCCCAGTTCAGTAATGCTGATAACAGGAATATCCGGGTCCGGAATCTCGCTCAGCAGGTTCCATACCATTTTCCGGGTCAGATGTGCGCCTGTAGTTACCATGTTGCTCCCGGGTATGCCCTTTGCAGGTATTGCATTTCAGTAAGTATATGCCCCAGGTGTTCCGTATGCATACCATTACATCCGCCTTTAATAATCTTGGCAGCATCAGGTATAGCCAGCGTAGCTTCCTTCAATATTTCTCCCACCACAAAGTTCCATTTCCCGTAAATAGTTTCCAGGTTCGCGCTTATTCCTGTCGAAATCAATTCTTCGTCAGTGGCGTTCATCTCAAACATATCAGTGGTAAACCGCCAGAGTTCATTAATCGCAAGTTGAACCCGCTCATGGCTTTCCTTTGTTCCTTTCCCCAATCGTATCACCCATTCGCTGCTGTGGCGGAAATGGTATTTTGCTTCTTTCAAAGCTTTCGTGGAAATACCTTTTATAGTATCATCATTACTTTCTGTCAATGCCTCATACATTAACTTTTGAAAAGCGGAAAATAAAAACTGCTTCATCATCGTCACCGCAAAGTCACCGTTTGGTTGTTCCACCAGCAGGTTATTATAGTATTGTCTCTCGCTTCGCAAAAAAGCCAGGTCATCAGCCGATTTCACATTCCCGTTCAGCGAAGCTGCATAATCAAAAAAACTTTCCGCCTGCCCGAACAAATCAAGAGCAAGATTAGTCATTGCCAGGTCTTCCTCCAGTATGGGGCCCCTGCTGCACCATTCCGTCAGCCGTTGTCCCGAAATTAAATTATTGTCTGCCATCCTCAGGCAGAAATTATATACCGCATCTTTTGTATTCATAATGAGCTGTTTTAATTCAATTACATATTTTTTACTCCTTCAGGTACTTTGTAAAAAGTAGGGTGACGATACACTTTATCATCAGTAGTATCAAAAAACTCACCTTCTTCATCTAATGTCGAAGCAATAATATTATCCGACTTTACCACCCAGATACTTCTTCCTTCTCCTCTGCGGGTGTATATATCCCTTGCATTTTGCAAAGCCATATTTTTATCCGAAGCATGTATACTTCCCGCGTGACGGTGCGGATTTCCATTTTTTCCCTGTATAAAAACTTCCCATAGCGGAAGTTGATTTTGTTTGTTGTCCATAATTGTATGTTTTAGTTGGTTGTTGTTTCAAGTTTCATTTCATTTTCTGCAAAGGCCAAAGCAGCTTCCCTTACCCAATTCCCCTCATTATGATATTTTATATGATGGTTCAGTCGCTGATGATTGCAGGGGCCATTGCCGTTTATCACCTGTTTAAATTCATTCCAGTCCAGTGGAGATGTTTCCCAATGTTCTGTTTCTTTATTAAAGCGGATATTCTTATCAGGAATTTCAAGCCCTATAAAATGAGCCTGGTCAATGGTTTTATCAATAAATCGCTGGCGCAATACATCATTACTTTCTCTTTTTATTTTCCATTTCAATGATTGTTTCGAATGAGCCGAATCATTGTCGGGTGGACCAAACATCATCAATGCAGGCGCCCACCAGCGGTTCATAGCATCCTGCGCCATTTCTTTTTGTTCAGGAGTTCCGTTCATCATGGTCGTCATTATTTCATATCCCTGCCGTTGATGAAAAGATTCCTCTTTGCAAATCCTTATCATCGCCCTGGAATAGGAACCAAATGAAGTACGTTGCAACGAAATCTGGTTAACGATGGCCGCACCATCCACCAGCCAGCCAATAGCACCAATATCTGCCCAGTTCAATGTTGGATAATTAAACACACTGGAATACTTTGCCTTGCCTTCATGCAATTGCTCAATCATTGTATCCCTGTCAATGCCCAATGTTTCAGTAGCACTGTAAAGGTATAGTCCGTGACCGCCCTCATCCTGTATTTTAGCAAGGAGTATTTTCTTTGCTCTCAGTGTAGGTGCCCGCAGTGCCCAGTTTCCCTCGGGCTGCATTCCTATCACTTCCGAATGCGCATGCTGCGACATCTGGCGAATCAATGCTTTCCGGTATTCCTCCGGCATCCAATCCTTCGGTTCTATTTTTTCTTCGGCATCTATCCTTGCCTGAAACTGTTCTAACTTTTGTTCTTCTGTCATAAAATAAATATTATAAACTAAATTCTAACTATCACTAATATACTAATGACCAATGACTATTGACTAATTAAAGTGTTCCCCTTCTTTCCTGCTCCGCTTCTATCGATTCAAACAACGCTTTGAAATTTCCTTTACCAAAAGATTTAGCACCTTTTCGTTGAATAATTTCGAAGAATAAAGTAGGACGGTCTTCCACCGGTTTTGTAAATATTTGTAACAGGTATCCTTCTTCATCCCTGTCCACCATTATTCCCAGTTGTTTAAGAATAGCCATATCCTCTTCAATTATTCCCACACGGTCTGCAACAGTATCATAATACGAACCCGGAACATGTAAAAATTCAACTCCGCGTTTTCTCATTTCCGATACCGAAAACACAATGTCATTGGTCGCAATCGCGATGTGCTGACAGCCTGCCCCTTTATTAAAATCAATGTATTCTTCAATCTGCGATTTTTTTAAACCATGAGCAGGTTCATTAATCGGAAATTTAATTCTTCCATTTCCACTGGTCATTACCTTACTCATCAATGCTGTGTATTGAGTGGAAATATCTTTGTCATCGAATGTTACAAGGTTTGCAAAGCCCATTACATCTTCATAAAACTTAGCCCATTTGGTCATATCACCTAATTCAACATTTCCAACCATGTGGTCGATGTATTTAAAACCAAGGTCAGAAGGATTGTATTCAGATTCCCATTTTTCAAAGCCAGGCATAAATACTCCGTTATAGTTTTTTCTTTCTATAAATAAGTGGATGGTATCTCCATAAGTATAAATTCCGGAACGCACCACTTCACCATCAGCATCCGAAATGGTTTCAGGTGATAAATAGATTTTAGCGCCTCTGCTTACTGTTTCATAAAAAGCTTCATGGGCATCATCCACCCATAATGCAATTACTTTTACACCATCGCCATGTTTTTTAATATGTTCTGAAATTTCAGAATCAGGATTAAAAGGAGTAGTAAGTACCAGCCTGATTTTATCCTGTTGTAATACATAAGATGTTTTTTCTTTGTCTCCTGTTTCCAGTCCGCTATATGCTAACGATTGAAATCCAAAAGCCGTTTTGTAATAATGCGCTGCCTGTTTTGCATTGCCTACATAAAGTTCCACATAGTCAGTTCCGTTGATTGGCAAAAAATCTTTTGCAAGCGAAAATATTTTTTCACCTGAATAGCTATAATTTTTTACTGCTGTTAAATCTGTTGTGCTCATAATTTTAATTGTTAAATTGTTTATTTCTAAATTTTTTTTAAACTAATATCAAATATCAAATATCTAATATCAAATATCTAATAACTACTAACTATTGACTGCCAATGTTTCTTCCACCTGCCAGGACTTATAATAATCCTTCAGTTCTATTTTCAATGCTTCTGTTGTCATCTTAACAGGGTTAAAAGGATCAATCATTACAGCAAGTTCATTGGTTTCTTTTTTGCCAATACTTCTTTCAATGGCTCCCGGATGTGGTCCATGTGTTAATCCACCGGGATGTAATGTAATCTGGCCTTGTTTAATATTATTCCTGCTCATAAAATCGCCATCTACATAATACAATAGTTCATCACTATCAATATTACTATGATGATAAGGAGCCGGAATGGCCTCTGGATGGTAATCATACAGACGTGGAACAAACGAACAGATTACAAAATTTCTTCCCTGGAATTGTTGGTGAATAGGAGGGGGCATGTGTATTCTGCCGGTAATAGGTTCAAAATTAAATATCGAAAAAGCATAAGGATAACTGCAACCATCATATCCAACCACATCAAACGGATGGGTTTGAAATGTGTATGGATAAATCAACCCGCGCTTTTTTATGTTAATAAGAAATTCTCCTTTCTCATCATAAGTAATAAGGTTTTCCGGCAATTTGAAATCTCGTTCGCAAAATGGTGAATTTTCCATAAACTGTCCGTATTGGTTTCTGTAACGGGCAGGCGTTTCTATCGGGCTGAATGATTCCACAAAAAGAATCTTATTGTTTTCATCCTTAAAATCTATCTGGTAAACGGTTCCTCTTGGTATAATTATATAATCGCCATATTCAAAATGAATGCTGCCGTACATTGTTTTTAATAACCCGGAACCTCTATGTATAAAAAGCATTTCATCCGCATCTGCATTTTTAAAAAAGTAATTGTTGAAACTCTTTTTGGGTGAAGCAATTCCGATATTCAAATCGTCATTAACAAATAATACTTTCCTGCTTTTTATATAATCATCTTCGGGCTCCACTTCAAATCCCATAAAACTCCTGTTGTAAAGGTTGTCTTCAATGGCTATTTCAGGGCGAATGCTGTATGGTTTTCCATGATCCTTTACCATCGTTGGCGGGTAAAGATGATAAACCAATGAAGAAACTCCTGAAAATCCTTCCGTGCCGAATAACTCTTCGTGATAAAGAGAACCATTTGGTTGACGAAATACGATGTGGCGTTTGGAAGGTATTAATCCTGTTTGGCGGTAGATAGGCATAACAATATTTTTTAGTGAATATTAATTTATGCAGCAAAAGTAGAATAGAGTAAAAAGATAAAATATGACCATCATCATAAACACCTGAAATGTGTATATGATTTTTATCAGTAAACCGTATTAATCAGATTGGATGGTTGGTTTACCCTTTTACTAATGGGTAATAAAGAGTAATTGGATTATTTATGGAATCAAAATGATGTTCACTCTTCGGTTTTTAGCCTGCCCTTCTTTTGTATCATTAGAGGCAATGGGTAATCGGCTGCCATATCCATCAAGCTTAAATGGAATGTTTGCAATTGCAGGATTTTTTTTCAAATAATCGGCAACAGATTTTGCACGTTTTTGAGACAGGGTATTATTATAATCATCTTTTCCTGAATTGTCTGTATGGCCTTCAATGACTATTTGAGAAGGTTTTTGAAGTTGTATCTGTTCAATCACTTTGTTCAGTTCTGTTTTAGCATTTGCGAGTAGGTTGAAATCATTTAGCTGGTACAAAACCTCGTTCCTCAATGTAATTTGTCTCCCTGAACCAATGGCTGCAACTGCATCAATGTCCGCCCCGGGCCAGCTTCCTTTGCAATCTGATTTTAAATCAGTCAACTTTACATAATGAAACACTTCTCCTGCTTTAACGGAATCTCCTATATCAACTGTGGCAGTACCACCGGTTATCTTTCCAACATTAATCCATTTTTTACCATCTTTCGAAATTTCAAGATTGGTAGGTTCAATGTATTTCCCCATTTCAAATACGTATAAATCCGGGCCGGAAATATTAACAATGGCATTATCTGTAAATAACAAGGTAAGCGAACCACCGCAACCCAGAGAAAGAAAGTTTCCGGAGAATCCTGTGAAATCAGGCTTGCCAATGGCCAGCATCGAATCGCAGGCAGCTTCAATGGCATGTGGTGTTCCTCTTTTAAAATTGATTACTTCATCTGCAAAGGAAATATCTCCCATGGGTAAAAATATCTTTCCACCATGGCCGTCCGAATATTCCTTGCCATTACTATTATTTTGAGCAGGGCAAACAATAAGAGATAAATAAAAGAGAATAAAGAAGGGGAATGCTGTTTTAATCAAAGCCACCTGATTCTGTTTAAAAGCGACAACAAAGATCGGTAACGTAAGATACTCTTCTCTTAGGTAAAAGATTTTTTATCTTGTTTCGTCTGTAGAAACTCTTTTTAACAGATTTTCTTTTAGCAGAATGATAACTCGCGTTTGACGATTTACTTACTGTTTCTTTAACAGCAGGAGCGTTAAGCTGAAAACGTATATGAAATCCATTTTCCAAAGAAGGTTCAATGTTTTGATTGGATTCTGAAACTAATTGCTGCGCTTGCTGCTGAACAGGAGGATTGTTGTTTTCAGAACTATTCGATAAATTAATGAAGTTGGAATTGCCCTGATAGATATTAGTAAGAACTACCTGCTGTTGAACAGGATTGTTTTCATTTTCTATTTTATTTTGCGAAAACGAATAACTGAAAGAGGCAATGAGAATGATTAACAGAATGAATTTTTTCATTTTTACAAAGAGTTAAGATGAAACAATGAGTAAAGTTAATGATATTTTAACAAAAACCAATCCACAAAAATGGTTAAAAATGCCGGAGGGATAATTTTACTTTACAACAATCTGGTTAGGGTTATCCACTAATATAAATGGCTTTCCTTTTAGCAGCTTCACTTTTCCTCTTACTGTTAATTCCTTGTCTTTAAAGAATTCAATCGGATTCACCACAAATTTGGACAAGTCTTTTTCATAAATGATAACCTGAAATACCTGGTCTGGGTAAGGCTTTCCGAAATTCAGAACCTGTGATGTTTTTTCTCCCCGCGTTTCATAAGTACTCATTACGATTCCTTTAACGGAAACAATTTTATCCCCGAAATATTTTGCTGAATCAGCAGAAACGATTTGTGCAGATAGAGTTTTCCCAATAAAAATAAGGAAGAGAATAACTAACGATTTTCTCATTTTACAGTAATCTGGTCAGGAGATGAAACAAACATTTCAGGCTTGTCTTTATACATTTTCACTTTCCCTTTTACCTGTAGTTTTTTGTCTTTCAGAAATTCGGATGGGTCGTATTTGAATTTGGATAAATCAGCTTCTTCAATAACTATAGTAAAAGACTCGTTAGGGTGTGGTTGCCCGAAATTAATAAGTACTTTTTTCTTTTCTCCTTTGGTAACAAAAGTGGAAGATACTTTACCAGTCATGGTAATTTCCTTGCCTTCGTAATATTTAGTGGAATCAGCAGAAACAACCTGAGCTGTGGAAATTTTGGTTAATAAAATAAGTGCGGAAAGAAAAAGTATTTTTTTCATAAATTATGATTTTGATTTTAAGTGAATGACAAAGATAATTAAAACAGTAAATGGGTGCAGGTAGTTTTTGGATTTTATTATTTCAGTTTTACCACTTTTAGCGGAGCAGAAATATCTTTTCCGTTATGAAGGCGAATAAAATAAACCCCGGGAATTAACGAAGAATCAAGGTGGATACTTCCTCTATGTTCTTTTACGGGTAGTGAAGCTACCAATCGGCCTGCAATATCAGTAATCATTAAACAAGCTTCCGGTTGAGTTTTGTTTTTTAATTCATATTGAATTGTTGTTTCTTCTGTAAATGGATTGGGATAGATGGATAATGAATTGGTATTATCTGAAATTTCATTTACTGAAAATCCAATTGGTGTTAACTGCACATTCTCTGAAGTAACCACTCCTGCTGATAAAACAACATTGGAAATTGTTTTTGAATTATATCCTGCTTTGGAATAGGTAACAGTATAAGTGGCTCCGGGTGAAGGAAGCCCCATTTTATAATCCCCTGAAAAATTACTGCTATCGGTTACAGAAGTGGTTAGGATTGAAACGTTGGCTGCATTTATCGGGAAACCGGTTAAGGAATCTGTCACTGTTCCTTCGAGGTAGCAGGCACGAACATAATTGGGTGTAAATACAAATAAACCTTCATTAATATTCGAAACAACAATGGTACCTGAAGGTAAATAGGGGTAAACACCCCATGACCCATCAAAACCATTTCCCGAACCGGAGTAGGTATCGTAATTACCCACCTGCACCATGTTTTGCGGACGACCTACGTCTGTTATGGTAAACCCATCGCGATACCAGGAAGTAACCGCATAATCATTTCCTGCAACTCTGATAATATGTGTATTATGGACTATGGAACCCGAACCAGGATTAGATTGGATTTTATCCAGTTCTGTTATGTTTGATAAATCCGAAACGTCATAAGAGGTAAGGTATGAATCGGTAACTTCATCTGTGGTAAACAATGTTTTGCTGTTGGTGGAAAGCCAGGTATTATGTGTAAAAAAATTTGGAGTGCTTTGGGTATTTAATACTATCGGGTTTGATTTATCAGTAAAATCAACTACCGAGAAAAAACCGGGATATATATGAGCGGCATATAAGGTATCATTCCTTACATAGCCGTCATGCACATAGCGTTGATTATTTATTCCATAAGCGTAATGCCCTACATAAGTGGGGTTCCAGGGGTCTGCAATGTCAAGTACTTTAACACAACCATTCAAAAAGTTTCCACCATATAAATATACATAATGTCCGTCAATATGAAGTGCATGAATGGTGTTTAACGAATTGGCCATATTCCCGGCTGCTGTGCTGTCACCTGTATAATAATGCATCATAATTCCTGATGTATCGGGCAGGCTGCGCAGGTTAAAGATTTTTAATCCTCCTCCACCTTCGGTGGTGGTATAAGCATAGTGTCCTCTTACTTTTATTTCCTGCCAGAGATTACTTACCGGGGCAACGTGGTGATAAACTTCTACAGGAAGGGAAGGATTGGTAACATCTACTATGGATAAACCATGCGAAGCTCCCAACAGGGCATATTCATTACCAAGCGAATCTACATACCCACATATATTTGCACAAGTTTGCCCGGTGTATTGCAAATGGGACCTTAACGTAACATTCAGGTTTTGTGCGGTTGTAAATGAAGAAAGAAAAATAAAGAAAAGAGGTATTAATTTTAAGGTTTTCATATTTAATTTTTCATTCTTGTTTGTTCAGGTAATTTTTACTTCATCCCCTCTTCATTGGAGAAGGGATGAAGTATTTTACAAATCCAACGTTATTTGCTTTTCATCGTCATCGCCTTTTTTCTTCTTGTCTTTTTTTTCTTCCGATGGCAGTTTTATTTCTGCATTCAGTTGCTGGTCGATGGAGATGATGGGCTTCTCGGTTTTCTTTTCTTCCTGTGCTCCCTTTTTCATTGCTTCCAGCGGACTCATTCCACTTTCTTCAAACTCATCCAGCAGTTCTTCTTCTATCGGAGTTTCCTCAGGCGGCAACAGGTTAATCTCTTTTACTTTTGAATAAGAGAGTTTATTTCCTTTTGCTTTCATTCCTTTTACCTCTATAAAATCAACGAGTTTTATTTTTTCGTCCGGTAGTTCCTTGTCTTTTATTTTACTGAATTTTACTTCCACCACCGGTAACGCATCCGTGGTTACTATTTCCAGTCGCGAACCTTCTGCTTCCGAAATAAACAATACTTTTTTATCGGTAGGTTCTATAAGGAAACGTTTTACAAAATAGGTTTTCGATTCTCCGTCCAGGTAAATGGCCGATACCGGTTTGTTCGGATGAAACTTTTCTATCAACACCATGTCTTCATCAAAGTGATTGGTAAGGTCGATGGTAGTTAAGCGGTACGTTCCCGATTGGGTAATGCAAAGAATTTTATCTGTAGGCCCAAAACTGCCAAGGAACGTTCCTCGTTTGTCGGTATTCAGTCGTTGTACGGTATCGTCAAAATAAATATCAATGGCTCCCAGAGTAGATACTCCTTTCGATTTCAGGATGATTTTTTTAACTGCATACTTGGTTACCACGTTGCCCATAGATGCACGGCCTTTTACCGCCAGGTCAGCAAAGTTAATTTCCCACTGTACCTTTCTTAATCCCGGCATTGGTTTCAACAGTACTTCCACTATTTCCGATTCACCGTTAGGGTTAGCCGTAAAATAAAGCACTTCCGAATCCTTTGTTCCCTTGGTTAATGGGTATTGTTTATCACGGGTTACACCGGTTACCGGGAAACGTTTCATAAATACTGCCCCGTTTTTTCCGTCACGGTATATCATGTTGTACACCGTCCGTTCATCGTTCTTTTTAAACACCGCAATGTGCAACAGGTCTTTGCCCACAAAGGCTTTGTCCGTTACCTTGCTCACCTGCATGGTGCCATCCTTGCGGAAAACAATGATATCATCAATGTCAGAACATTCGCTGATGAACTCATCTTTCTTTAATCCATACCCTGCAAAACCATCTTCACGGTTTACGTATAGTTTTTCGTTGGCAACTACAACAGAAGTAGCCACAATGGTTTCGAACGATTTAATTTCTGTTTTACGTTCCTTTCCCACACCGTATTTCTTTTTCAGGTTTTTGAAATACTCAATGGCAAACTCCACAAGGTTGGCCAGGTGATGGTCTATCTCCTTTATTCTTGCGTCCAGTGCCTTCATCTTTTCATCCGCCTTAAACGAGTCGAAGCGGGTGATACGTATCATTGGTATCTGGGTCAGTTTTTCGTAATCTTCATTTGTTATTTCGCGGATAAACTGTTTTTTATATTTCGTAAACCTTCCATCTAAATAACCAAACAAGCTGGTTTTATCCGAATAGTTTTTAAAATCAATGTACATTTCATCTTTAATAAAAATCTTTTCCAGAGAGGCAAACATAAACGATTCCTGCAGTTCCCCTTTTTCTATTTCCAGCTCACGCTTCAATAATTCCAGGGTAGCATGGGTAGATAGTTTCAGAATTTCGTTTACACCAATAAACTTTGGTTTATCGTTTTCGATGATGCAGGCATTGGGCGAAATGGATACTTCGCAATCGGTAAAGGCATACAGCGCATCAATGGTTTTATCAGGCGAAATGCCCGGTACCAGGTGAATCACAATCTCCACGTTTTCCGAAGTATTGTCTTCTACCTTCCGTATTTTTATTTTCCCTTTATCATTTGCCGCCACTATGGTATCTATCAGCGAGCCGGTGGTGGTGCCAAACGGAATCTCGTTTATTACCAATGTTTTTTTATCCAGCTGCGATATTTTAGCACGAACCCGTACTCTTCCTCCTCTCAATCCATCGTTGTAATTACTGAAATCGGCCATACCTGCCGTGGCAAAGTCGGGCATAATGTCGGTTTTCTTTCCTCTCAATACGGCCACCGAAGCATCGCATAGTTCATTAAAATTATGTGGCAGCATTTTGCAGGCCAGCCCCACTGCTATCCCTTCCACACCCTGTGCAAGCAATAAAGGGAATTTTACCGGCAATGTTTCCGGCTCCTTGTTCCGTCCGTCATAGCTGGTCAGCCATTTGGTGGTTTTATCGTTAAACACCACTTCTATTGCAAACTTGCTCAGCCTTGCCTCAATGTAACGCGGAGCAGCAGCCCGGTCGCCAGTAAGTATATTTCCCCAGTTTCCCTGGCAATCTATCAGTAAATCCTTTTGCCCGAGTGCCACCAATGCATCGCCAATACTCATATCCCCGTGTGGGTGATATTTCATGGTATGACCAATGATGTTGGCCACTTTATTGTACCGCCCGTCATCCAGGTCGTGCATGGAATGCAAAATTCTGCGCTGTACCGGCTTCAGTCCATCTTCCACATAAGGCACAGCCCGCTCCAGGATAACATACGATGCATAATCCAAAAACCAGTTCTGGTACATCCCCGAAACGTGAATTACATTATGCAAATCATCCCCGCCTGTTAGTTCTTCATTAGTTGTTCCTTCCTCGTTCATTATATATTAGTTTCAAGTTCCAAGTTTCAAGTTCCAAGTTTCAAGTTTCAAGTTTCGTCATTGCGAGGGCACCGAAGCAATCTCTTTTAGTTTCCAAGTCATTACGTCAACTTTTAACTTTGGACTTTACAACTTTGAACTCATTTTCCCGCAAAAGTATTATTAAAATTTATTTAAAAAAGCAGATTCTTTTATTTGTTATTCACAAGGGGAGGTTTAATGCGAAGGGAACCGCTGGAGCGAGCGCAATCCCGCACGTGCGGGATTAAGTTAATGAAAAAGTAATGTCGAATATCGAACACCGAATATCGAATTTTGAAGGGAGCCGCTGGAGGTATCGTATTCCTTCGTTCCGGTTATTATCAAGCTTATCGTCAAAACATTTTTTTTCTGTTTCCAAAATAGTAATGTGGTGAGACACCACCAAATCATTATAATGAACAAAAAAAATCCTGCTCCGGTTTCGCGGGCAGGATTTTTTTTTTAATTTGTAAACAAAAACAACTATCTATTGCGCATACCAAACTGGAGTGCCTAAAGATGGTACAGGAGCATTAGGGTTAGAGGTTCTTTCCTGTAAAGGTGTTGGCAATCGTTTAGGAATATAAGGCAGAAGCCCGATAGGATTCATCATTAATACAGGAAATCCTGTTCTGCGATAATCCGAATACGATTCAACAGGGTTGGCAAACATCGCTTTCCATTTTTCTAAAATTACTGTATGAACAGTAGTGTTTGCCGCAGTGTAAATAACAGGAAGCGTTCCTGCGAATGCAGCACCTGTTACTTCTTCGATGGAAGCAGTGATGGCTGAATTCAAATCGTTTACTGCGTTTGCGTTCGATAAACGGGCTTCTGCTTCTGCTTTCAAAAATAAAGCTTCAGCATACGAAACCAATACAATGCTTTTTGCCTGGTTCACATTACCCATTGCATCTAGCCCGCCCAAATAAGGCCCCCAGTTAGAAACAGCAGGGTTGAGATTTCCGATAACATTACCCAATGCCACATTGCCATTATAGGTAGTATCAAAATAATAAGGAGTACGCGGGTCTGTCATATTACCCATCGAATCAATAAGGGTTTGATTGGCTACCACATATCCATTTCGGTTATTGAAAAACGAGGTCCACTGATTGCCCTCAGCACCTCCGTTTCCGTGTATTGCATAACAGTTATCCGCATTTGCTGCAATACCATTTGCTAAATCTGTAAGAACAACATTAGCATCAAACCCTGCTTTTTTGCTTAAGCGCATATAATATCTTGCTTTTAATGTCCAGGCTATTTTGGTCCACGAAACAGTGTTTCCGCCAAAAATAAAGTCATCACCACTTGGTGTAACATTGTTGGTAGTGTTGGCAAGGTCTGTAATAGCACCGTCCAGCAAAGTCTGAATAGAATTCAATACACTTTCCTGAGCATCGTAATGAGGAGTAAGATTTCCGGATGCACCCTGAAAAGCTTCAGAATAGGGAACATCGCCCCACATATCTGTGGCCAGACCAAGATTCATTGCCAGTAATACTTTGCCAATGCCTCTGTAAGCAGGGTCTTTATCACCATAATTATCGCCAATTAATTTACAGTTAAGCATATTAGGATAAATGGTGTTCCAGTAATTATCCATATCGCTTTCTATTGGTTGATACTGTTCTGGCTGAACCATTTGTCCGTTAACACCCGAGGTATGCTGCATAAAAATAGAAGCTATGCGCACCGCCCCGCTTTCGAGGGCATTGAATGTTCCTACTTCACAGGCGGATAACATGGATGCCGGTGTGGCTGATAAAGGTGCATTTGGATTAACGTACAAATCGTCTCCTTTTCTGCAGGAATTAAATCCTGTGAATAGGAACACTGCTATGATTGTTATATATATTATCTTTTTCATTTTTTTATATTTTATAATTTTAAATTAAATTCCTACTTTCAAACTAAAGAAATACGATTTGGTTCCCGGGTTATTAAAATAATCCATTCCTTTTATATTGGAGCCTGCACCGGTTAAACTCGTTTCCGGATCAACCCCGGTATATTTGGTTTTTAACCAAAGATTTCTTCCGCTAACACTAAGGTCAACATATTTGAAAACATATTTCTTAGTGCCTTTGGTTAAATCAAAACGGTAACTCAAACTAACGGAACGTAAACGAATCCATCCTCCATCCTGAACCGCACTCTCATCTGCTCCATTTTGTCCTTTATAATAGGTCCAGTAATCAGCACCACTTCCATCATAACCAGGAAGTTGGGTAGTAGTATGTTGTCCGGCAAGAGGTGTCCCAGCATCATACACTCCGTCAATAGCGTAGGTTTGATTTCTATCTACGCTTTGCTCTGATTTTCCTTTGGTGTTAAGGCTTTGCTCTGTTCCGTTCCATATATCGCCTCCCTCACGGAAATCCCATAAAAAGCCAAACGTAAGATTTTTATACGTCAAGGTATTATTGATATTCATTATCCATTTAGGGTAGGGATTGCCTAAAATCTGAGCTGTGGAAGTAACTTGTGGTAATCCGTTTGCATCGAGCAGTAAATCACCATTTCCGTTACGTTTCCAGGCAGAGCCGTAAAACACACCGAACGATTCGCCAACAATAGCATAATTATTCAGCCCGCCAAAACCAATTTCAGGCTGAAACTGTGTTACACCATCGGTTAGTCCGGTTACTTTATTTTTGTTTTGCGACCAGCCCACATTGATGTTCCATGCAAAATTTTTGGTTTTTACCGGTTCTACCCCCACTGCCAGTTCTATTCCTTTGTTGGTCATTGTTCCTGCATTTACTGTTTTTGCTAAATATCCTGAAGAAGCAGCCACAGGTTTTTTAACCAATAAATCTTTGGATGTTTCGTTATAGTAAGTAAAATCAATAGTAATACGATTATTAAAGAAACTTAAATTTGCTCCTCCTTCCATATCCGAAACTCTTTCGGGCTTAATGTCGGGATTACCTAATGTAGTTGATTGTGACAATCCAGCCTGGCCTAAGTAAGGCAAGGTGTTTCCATTGGTATATCCATCCGTATAAAACGGAACTGCATAATAGGTTTTGGTGGAATACAATGGAGGAGCTATACCAGTATTGGCATAAGCTGCTCTGATTTTACCAAAACTAAACCATTTGGGCATTTTAAATGCTTCGGTAAATACCCAGGATAAATCGGCTTTAGGATAAAAGAAACTCTTTCCGTTTTTTCCAAAGGCGGTGTTCCATTCATTTCTTCCTGTTAAGTTGAGGTACAACATCCTTTTAAAGTTGACAGTTAAATCCAGAAAAACCGCATTTTGTTTTTGATACGAATCGAAATTACTGCTATATAGTTCTGAAGCATTGTTTAAGTTGTAATATTCAGGAACCAGCAGGTTTCTGCCTCTTGCAAATACCGATTGCGACTCGGTGTATTTAAAGTTGTATCCCAACATGGCATCCAGGCCAAACTTTTCGCCCAACTGTTTATTAAACTTAATTAATAAATCAGAATTGATGTTTCGGTATTGCAAAAAGGTGTTGTTTATCTGCCCTGTTCCATCCGAATTGTCGTTGCCAAAAGAAGAAAGCGCATACACCTGCTGTGTTTTGGTATTGTAATTATCGGTTCCCACTTTCCAGTTGATATCTAAAAACGTAATGGGTTTATAATCCAAATACACATTGCCAAGTATCCTGTTGGTTTGGTCGTTGTAGGTGTTTTTATAAGAAGAATAAAGGGGATTATCGTAAAAGGCAAAATATTGCCGTTGTGTTCCATCCGCATTTTGCCAATTTGAGATATCAAACTCTGCCGGAGTGCGGGTAAGTGTAAGCATTGTTCCGGCCAGGTTACTGCCATTCTGAACCCGCTGGGCAGCAGTGTTGGTATAATCCACGGTTCCACCTGCAGTTATTTTTTCTGTAATTTTTGTATCATCAGTTACCCTGATGGTCGAGCGTTTTAAATTAGAATTGGGCACAATACCTGTTTGGCTGGTATTTCCCGCTGATAAACGCAACGAAGAGTTATCGTTACCTCCAAAAACAGCCACACTATTATTATACGTATATCCGGTTTTAAAAAAATCTTTGTAAACATTGTGGGCGGTGGCACCGGGAATGGAAGAGATGGGAGCACCCCAGCTTTGCGATGTTTGGTCGGAATAGGTGGCTCCATCATACCCCTGAGAGTAGGTTTGTTGCAACTTTGGCAAATTACTTACCTTATCAATTCCTACCGAAGAATTGAAAGTAGCTCCAAAGGCTTTACCTCCTTTGCCTCGTTTAGTAGTATACACTATGGCACCATTTCCGGCCGAAGAGCCATAAATGGCAGCAGCTGCAGGTCCTTTTAATATACTTACCGATTCTATATCATCCGGATTAATATCCAATGCTCTGTTCGATTCGTTAATACCTGCAAGGTTAACATTGAAAGGTGCATCGCCCGCAGTAGGCACATTGGTGGAGTTATCCATAATAACACCATCAATTACTATAATCGGCTGATTATCTCCCGAAAAAGAAGTAGGCCCCCGAAGTGTAATTTTAGTGGATGCTCCCGGTGTTCCTCCCGAACCTACTACCTCTATACCCGGTGCTTTGGCAGCAAGGGCTTCAATAATATTGGTTTCGCCCGACTTTCGCACATCATCACCACTCACTTCCGAGACCGAATAACCCAACGATTTTTTTTCTTTCGACACACCAAGTGCCGTAATCACTGTTTCTTTTAGCATAGTGGTGCTGAGTACAAGTGCTATGTCAATCGATTCTTTGTCGGCAGCAACCTCCTGAGTTTCGAAGCCCACATACGAAATCAGTAACTTTTTTCCTTCGCCTTCCACAGTTATACTAAACACTCCTTTAGCATCAGTTACAGTGCCGTTAGTAGTTCCGGCCACCAACACGGTTACTCCCGGCAATGTTTCATTTGTTTTGGAATCCTTTATGGTTCCTTTGATTACTTTGCTTTGGCCAAATACTGTGCTTTGCAGCAGACTAAGCATAATTACGATGAGTACATTTTTAATTTTCATTTTGTAGCATTTAAGTGAATAATTAATTTATTATTCTGTAAAGTGAACACTATTTTTTTAAAAATCAAAGAGAATAATTTAACTTGTTAATAAATTGTTATTAATTGAGACGAACAATCTTGTTTTGTAGATGCATAAATGGCAGGAATTAAGTGATAATTATAATGCAGTTCAGCGTTTGTTTTTGAAAACACCAACAAAGGGTAAAATGTAATTAAGTTAATGAAAAAGTAATGTCGAATATCGAACACCGAATATCGAATTTTGAAGGCCCCCCTCAGGGGCGAGCGCAATGTCATTAAGTTAAGGAATTAGTGTTTGCTAATTGCCACGACCTTTAGGTCGTGGGCAGATAAAAAGGCAAATTTGGCTTTAGCCAAACATCCCTATTTTTGGCTAAAGCCAAATTATTTCTATTCATTGACCACGACCTAAAGGTCGTGGCAATTAAACCAATCCTTGATTTTTACTGATAAATAAATCCTTAACTTAATCACATTGGGAGCGAGCGTACTTCTCTCGTTCCGGTTATTCAGTGGCGTCCCGACACAATATTTTTTCTGTATATTTGCATTAATGGAAAATAAAGTAACACTCTTTTTTATTTTTTTATCATTGCTCATTTCCTCCTGTAAAAAGGAAGAAGAACAAAATCCAAATACACATGGTGATTCAAAAATGACCTACTATGATTTGCAGGGAACTGTGTTTGATTCGTTAACAGGAATGCCTGATTCCGGAGCAATCGTTTACTTGAATGCAATAAATGACTTTCCTGATACAGCAAATTCCGCAGGACATTATAGTTTTAGAATAGCCAGTATGACGGGTCCTCCCCATGGCGATATTGATGTATTGGCGATTACTAATAATAAAGCAGGTAAATTAACATTTCCCGGCTCTTCACTTGTTTCAGGAGGTTCCATTACCTTACCTTCTTTATATATTGTACCAAAGGGCTATATAAAAACCCATATCATAGATACCACTCAAACAAGCCTTGTAAGTATTAACTATAGATTTAATAATTCAACATTACCTTATAATTCAAACTCCTTCCAGATAGTCGAAACACCAGGAAATTATGCGGATTCGACCATAATCATTCCAGCATTTGCTAATGCTGATGGTTGGCTAAATTGGTATTATACAAGAAATTCAATTACTCACAATGTAGATTCATCCATCTATATTCGTCCCGGAGACACTACTTTTATAGATTTTTTTTATTGATGTTTACCTCGCAGGATTGAGCGTATATAACAATAGCAAAAGTTCAATATTTCTTTTTCCTTGCTTTTTATTTTTTATTCCCTTAATCTTACAGTCTCTTAAATAATTAGCATGAATAAACGCTATTTCATATTTTTATTTTTTTGCTCTCACTTTTCTTTTGGGCAAACTAATTTGGTTCCTAATCCAAGTTTTGAAATGTATGATACATGTCCGCAATATGTAAATGGAATAAACTTTGCAACTGGCTGGTTGTCCTTTCGCTTTACACCAGATTATGACAATACTTGTAGCACCAGTTCATTAGTTTCAGTCCCAAGTAACTATTTTGGGTATCAATACCCTGCTAGTGGAAATGGATATGCAGATATAGCTACTTATGCTCCTGGGTTAGGCAATGAAAACGTAAGAGAATTTATGGGTAGCAAAATAATTGATAGCTTAATTATCGGGCAAAAGTACTTTGCAAGTGTAAAAGTAAGTGCTGCCTATAATGCAGGAACAGGGATGGCTGGAGCGGGAAATACTTGTTTTACTAATAATATTGGAATTACTTTTTCAACTAAGTTTATTTCTCCATATATTGTTACTAATCATGCACAAGTTTATAGCACGGCAATTATCAATGATACGGTTAATTGGGTTACTATAACGGGTTCGTTTATTGCCGATTCAGCATATAAATATATTGTTATTGGTAATTTTTTCGCAGATTCAAACTCAATTCAGGTTTGCCAACCAAATGCGATTTGCGCATATATTTATGTAGATGATGTATGTGTAACCACAGATTCTTTATACAATGAAACCTGGATAGGGACTGGTGTTGACATAAAAGAAAACGACATCTATTCTTCCCTTTCTGTTTTTCCAAACCCTTCTAGTGATTGGATTGAAATATCAGGGAAAGGAATCACAAATATTTCCCTTTACGATATTTTAGGAAATCTGTGTTTTACCAAATTAGTTTTCCCATCGGAAACAATAAAAGTAGATATTTCCAAATACAGCAAAGGGATGTATTTCCTAAATGCTGAAACGAAAACAAAAAATATCAATAAAATATTAATCAAAAACTAAAATAAAAACAGAATCGACCTGTCATTCATATTCGCCCTGGCGAAGAAGAATCTCAAAAAAACCGTTTTCCCTCCTGTTTACTTTGCAGTCTTTTGTGTCTTTACGACATTCTTTTGTGTCATTACGACATATTTTCACTTTTCAGAAATTTCCCACCTACCCTTACGTGCATAAGGGCTTTAGGTTCTTTTTGAGTATAAAAACCCAGATATTGCATAAATTTCCGGATTTTCCGAAAGTGATGCCTTTGCTGGTGTTTTTTTAGCCCTTGCTGGTGTTCCATTTACCCCTTTAAATTTACATAAAAAGATGCCTTTGCTGGTGTTTTTTCACCTGCAAACGAACTACGCTTTCTTTTCAATTTCCTTTGGTAGCTTTGTTAGTGAAAACAACAACAAAGGTAAAAATGACACACCCCTAACCCCTCTCTAGAGGGGAATTTCCGCTTCCTGCCGGAGTTCGTGTTTTAAGTATTACCACCTCTCCTTCCAATTTCCCCTATGTGTTTTTTCTATGTTTCTATATTCCTATGTAGTAAAAACCTCCCCGTTATAATGCAGTCTTTTGTCCGTTCCTCATTTATCTGTGTCCGTTCGTCATTTCCGAATTTTCCACCTACCCTTACGTGCATAAGGGCTTTAGGACCGTTTTGAGGATAAAAACCCCGATACTGCATAAATTTCCGGATTATCCGAAAGTTGGGCTTTCAGTTTTACCACTTTGGCCAGTTCGTCCAGTTGCTTAAGCACCTGTTTCCTGGCAACTTTACGTTCCAAAAGATCGCTGCCTGATAGTACCTGCCTATGCGAAATTTTATAAGCACGGAGATAGGAGGTAAGGTAAAGCAGGGATTTTTGTTCCGTTACAAACTCCTCGTTTTGCCACATGCAATTTATTATGTGGTCAGCAAACTGCAACAGAGCCGGGTCCGGTAGCTGGCGGTAAGTTAGTTTTGGTTCCGGCACAGGTGCCTTGGGCAATGATGTTGGTTGTACTGCCACTTCCGGCTTCCATAGCGAACGGAAAAAATTATAGGTTTTGTTCACCAATATACCTAAAGGTAAAAAGGTGGATAACTGTTGTGTGATGGTTTTCATTTTTTTTTTAGATGTTGGATGTTAGATGTTGGATGTTAGTTGTTTGTTGTTAGTTGTTTGTTGTTTGTTGTTTGAGGTTTGCGTCATTGCGAGGCACGAAGCAATCTCTTTTCCGGTTCGTTTCAAACAGATTGCTTCGGGCGAAAAGCCCTCGCAATGACGAACCTGAATACTCCCCCCAAGACCTCACCCCCGGCCCCTCCCCTTGTCCTTCGATAAACTCAGGAAGCGAGGGGAGGGGAGCCACATCCGGAAGTGCGGAGTAAAAGGCAAGGTTTGTACTTCGTACTCTATACTCTATACTCTATACTCTATACTAAGTACTCACTACTCACTACTCACTACTCACTACTCTGTACTCAATACAAATTAACCTTACAACGGAAACGCACTTACCATTTCGCTCCATGGACTCTGTCCAAGATTTTCGTTAAATGAACGCTTGCGAAACGAGGTTTTAATGCCAGAAAGCATTCCTATGGCTATGGTTTTAGCCTTGTTGCTAAGCGGCAGGTTTTCCCAGGTTCTTCCATCATCTATGCTGAATTGCCATTCGTAGGTGGCCTGTACATACTTTGGACCTATTTTCACTGCCTTGGCATATAGCTTTACTTCGCCCGCTGCCGTGCTTGCTACTGCTTTCAGGTCCGGTTTGTCCTGCGATATTGGCTTGTTGAGAATCATTTTCGCACCGGTTATCGCTTCTGCAGCCACATCCTGGCGGTCGAATGCAATGTCGTTTACAAAATTAAGCGCTTTTTTCAGCAGCCTCATTACGTCACGTTTTGCATCCACTTTGGCCGCCTCTGCTCCATACACCCCTGCTTCCAAATCTGCTATGGTATCCTGAAAAGTACTGATAGCAGTAGCCAGGGCAGCAAGTGCGCCAAAAGGCGGTGTGTAATACCCGGCCACATTGGCAAATATGGCAGCATGTATGGCAAGCGACTTGCGGATAAAATCTCCGTCACGTTCGTTTATGTCAAATCCCAGATTACCTTTTATAATGGGTGCCCTGGTGGCAGCAAACAACACAATGATGCCCATTTCGGTGGTGAATAATTGATTAAAAGGATAATTTTTCAGTATCCTCAACTGTCTTTTTCCCGCAGTAGTTCCCACGGATATAATTGTTTTTTTCATGTTTTTATTTTTTATTTCTACGAATTACGAATCTTATCGAATAACGAATTGTAGAAGATTATTAAATTGTTTTTTATTTATTCCAACGAATTACGAATCTTATCGAATAACGAATTGTAGAAGATTATTAAATTGTTTTTTATTCCAACGAATATCGAATCTTAACGAATTACGAATTTATTGGTGGTTGTTTTTATTTATTTTTTAATTCAACGAATTACTAATCTTAACGAATAGCGAATTAGTTAACGGTTTATAGTTTTCAGTTATATCAACTCATAATTCATCTCTCATAATTCATAACTATAAAAACCAACTCATAACTCATAACTCATAACTCATAATTCATAACTAAATTAAACATCCGGCAACGGCAAGTTATATTTTGGTTTCACTATTTCATTTTCAAAACTGATACTATAATATATAGTATCCCTTCTTAATATGCCTCCTGTTTTAAAAAATGAAACAATGGTTACTCTTTTTCTTTTCAATGCGCTCATTTGGTTGTTACCAACGTAAAATATAGTAACAGTTAGTTGTTTTTCTGAACCACTTATACGTGTTTTACTTACAAGAAAGCTTGGAGCACTTCCAAGAAAGCTTGGAGCACATACAAGAAAGCTTGGAGCACTTACAAGAAAGCTTGGAGCACTTACAAGCAAGCTTGGAGCACTTACAAGAAAGCATGGAGCATAAACAGGTGTTTTTTGTTCAGAAATTACCATTTTGGGAATAAAAACAAGTAAACCAACTGTAGCAATATTAATTACTGCCAGCCTGTATGCCTTGTTATTACTGTTATGTATGGTTTTTGAAAACATTTTGTTTGTCATTGATGCGCCAAAAATACATGGAAGGAGTAAGGTGGGTTGTCCGAAAAACGGACAAATTACATTTTGGTCTTTTTTATGTAATTAGCATTATACAATGCGCGGTTATTTTCTATATAATGGAAATAGCGTGTAAAGTACCTTTCGTCACTGCATGTTAATATGTCTATTAAGGTAACCTCGTTGAATATTCCAATTCTTTCGGCAAGCCGTAAATGATTTTTATCAACACAAGATTTCCCCCTTGTTATTATTACTGCTGCCTGATCCCTGTCCAGGCGCATACAAAAAAGCAGGAATACCATTGCATAAGTATCTTCAATGCCTAACAAATCGAAACGTTTTTTCAACTTTGGTATATCCACCCGCTCTATACCCACGTTATTAAATATCAAAAGTGCTTTATCAGCCAGTTTATTTAATTCCAGTAAGGAGGCATCTTCATTTGGTATGTCAAATAATGCCAGTTGCATGCGGCTATACCCGGGGGCGATTAGGGGTGAAAAAAATTATTTTCCTCAGGGAAATTATATTTCGCCAAACATCATTAAATGGAAAGGGGAGTAAAGCTTTGCTTTTGAAGGATTCAAAAGTAGTTTTGCAGGTAACCTCGTCTATAAAACAATGTTCTATATACATGAGCTTGAGTTTTTATTTTCATAAAGCAAGCCCAAACATGCAGCCTGCCTTAGTTTGGTGCCGTAAAGTTACAAAACAATTAAATTAGCCAATAATGCCGGTTTAAAATATTTTTCAACAGTTAACTGTTGAAATGCTGGTATGGATACCTTTAAACCTTCGACCAATATTGGGCTGGAGGGGTTTTGGGGTGGGTTGTTAATAAAAGGAGGGGTGTATTAAAATTGGGTGATGTGAAGGGGGAATTGGTATATTTGGAATGAATATTAATGCGAATTAATGAAAATTTAAATACTTATTTAAATCAGGCAAATACAACTAGTGTTAGTTGTATTTGTCGGATTTTATCTGGGGTATAAATAAGTTAGCTGTAACCATATGCAATAACCGACAGTGCAAAAAAAAGGCTGACAATAACAACAACAAATTTGAATATGACGACCAGAAAATATATACTTATAGAAAATCAATTACAAAAGAGAATGAAAACTAAAATAAATTGGAAAATGAGACCATTAATAATCTTGTCTATATTATTAACATTAAACACCAATTCATTTGGACAAATACAAGTTACAAAAGAAAAGCAAAAAGCAATAGTTGATAAATTGGCGACTGAAATTATAGCAAGATATTTAAATAGTCAAACAGCTAACTTAATCGCAGACAGTTTAAAGAAATTTGGAAATAATGCAACCAAATCAATAGAATCGAATGCTTTCATTGATGCAGTGAGTGGTGTTCTTCGTGTAAAAGGAAATGATACACATCTTTCATTCTATTATGATTCACTCAAGTATAACGTTTACCTTCAAGATGATTCGGTAAAAAGAAAACTTGAGTTTGAAAGAGAAAGGAAAATTAATTTTGGGTTTACCAAAGTAGATATTCTTGAAGGAAATATTGGATATATAGAAATGATAAAATTTTCTGATTTTTCAGCTGAAGTAACAGCATATAAAATAGCATCTGTAATGAATTTTATACA
Source organism: Bacteroidota bacterium (assembly GCA_947479085.1). GTDB lineage: Bacteria > Bacteroidota > Bacteroidia > 2-12-FULL-35-15 > 2-12-FULL-35-15 > 2-12-FULL-35-15. Next base: position 102,315 of record CANJYB010000016.1, read on the forward strand.
ACACACTGACGCATTAATTATTGATTTAAGAAGTAATGGCGGAGGAGATGAGAGGACAATTGATATTTTCAAAACTTATTTTTTCTCCGAAGTTGGACAAGTATATTTTGATTCTATTACAAAGCGAGAATCTTATTTGACTTTGCCTTTTGTTAGTGGGGCAAGATATTTAAATAGACCTGTTTATATTGTTACTGGAAAGGGGACATTTTCAGCCGCAGAAAAGTTTACTTATTTTCTACAGAAATACAAAAAAGCAATTATTGTAGGCGAAAAAACAAAAGGAGGAGGGCATAGCGGGCATAGTGTTTCTATTCTTGATGGATACCTTTCTTTTATCCCAACAGGTAATGCCAACGACCCTTTAGAAAATGTAGGCATTACACCAGATTATTACGCTAAAGAATCAGAAGCTTTAGTCTTTGCTAAATACTTGTACTATAAAACACAATTAAAGGATAAATTAAATTATGAACAAGATAAAGTCTTATGGAATATTTCTAGTTGCGAATATCTCTTAAAGCTCAACCCTATACTAGAATATAAATTTAACAATAGTTATCTTGGTGAATATGAAAATGGCAGAACAATATTTCTTAAAGATTCGCAGCCATTCATAAAATACAGCCGCGGCTCTTTTCCATTAGTTCAAATAAATGAAAACGAATTTATAGTAGATGGAGATGATACATTTGGAAAAGCTAACTGCAGAATTGCTTTTAATACAGATAAAAGCAAAAATGGAATTGATAATAGAATATTTGTAAACGATAAAATTAACCATAAATATTTTTTGAAGAATTAATACACGACAAATTCTATATGCAAAAAGCATCCTTCATTCTCATTTTAATTCTTGTATTTGTATATAATCAACTTCATGCACAAAACCCTAAAATGATTGACTCATTAGAAAAGGTTTTGAAAACAAATATGCCCGATACGCAGAGGGCAAAAGTGTTCAGAAAATTAGCTTGGGAATATGGTAATTCGGCTAACTTAAAAACAGCTTTTAATAATGCACAAAATGCATTAAACCTCTCAACTAAAATAAATGATAACTACGGAATTAATCGTGCTTATTTAGTTTTAGGTAGACTTTATCTTGTTGATGGTAAATATTCAACCGCTTTATTGAATTTCAATGACGCATTGAAGTATCTTTTAAAATCTTCAGCTAATGAAAAGAAAAAAGTGAGCGAAGAGGAATATCTTTATAATGCTATTGCAGATGTTTATGTAATGCTGGAAAACGAAAATAAATCTATAGAATTTATTGATAAAGCAAACGAACTTGCAAAACTGGAATCAGACACTCCTGCACAAATAACTTTGATGATGTATAAAGCCAAAGTATATAGAAATTTTAAAAAAAGTAATGAAGGTTTAATACTTGCGAATAAAGTTTTAGAGGGGGTATATAAATTTTATGAAGGTGAGGGTAGAGACGGTGCAATTTTAGACATATATGATTTAATGTTTGAGTTACGATTGCAACAAAAGAATTTTAAAGAAGCTGAAAAGATGCTAAAACAATCAAAATTACTTGCAATAAATAATGACGACAAACGCCCTTTAAATATTATTTATTATCGCCAAGCACAATTAGCAATTGAATTAAAAGACTTTAATCATGCAAAAAGTTATATTGATAGTGCTATTGCAACAGCTAATGATTCGTACCTAAAAATGAATAATTATGAAATGTTAGGCGATATACTTTGTGAAATGAATAAAAACAATGACGCAAAAATAGCCTATCAAAAATGGTTAAAATTAACTCAAGAAGGTAAAATTTCTACTAATGAAATTCAAGCATTAAAAAAGTTAGCATCTGTTTACAAAAAACTAAATGAACCCAAACTTGCATTAGAGGCTACTGAACGCTACATTCAATTAGACGATTCACTAAATAATAACAAAACACAAAACACCATTGCAGATTTGCAAGCTGCGTCCGAAAGAGAAATTAAACAAAAGGAAATAGATGTTTTAAATAAAGATAGAAAACTACAAACAACCATTCGTAACTCCTTCATTGGTGGTTTTGCATTGATGTTTTTATTTGCTGGAGTTAGCTATAGAAACTTTAGAAGAAAGAAGAAGGACAACCAAATCATAACACAACAAAAAACAGAGGTTGAAAAACAAAAACATTTAGTAGAAGAAAAAAACAGAGAAATAACCGACAGTATTGAATATGCTTTACGCATACAAACAGCCATACTCCCACCGCAAAAAATTGTAAAACAATATTTAGAAAACTCATTTATTCTTTACAAACCCAAAGACATTGTTGCAGGCGACTTTTATTGGATGGAAACAGTTAATGATTTAGTTTTATTTGCAGCTTGCGACTGCACAGGACACGGAGTGCCAGGTGCAATGGTTTCAGTAGTTTGCCATAATTCACTCAACAGAGCAGTAAGAGAATTTGGGTTAACACAACCAGCAAAAATACTTGACAAGACAACAGAAATAGTATTAGAAAACTTTAGTAAAAGCGAAGATGAAATACATGACGGTATGGACATTTCTATTTGTGCCTTAAACACAAAAACAAAGACCTTAGAATGGGCGGGGGCATACAATCCATTACTACTCATTAACAACGGACAACTAACGGAAATTAAAGCAGACAAACAATGTATCGGTTTCAACGACAACGTAAAGCCCTTTACAAATCATCAATTCAACTTACAACCAGACACAAGTATTTATCTTTTCACAGACGGTTATGCTGATCAGTTTGGCGGACAGCCTGAAAGAAAACTTACTAAAAATCGTTTCAGAGAATTATTGCTTTCCTTTCAGCATTTACCTATTCAACAACAGGCAACGGAACTTGACAATTTTATTACAAACTATAAAAAGGAAATAGAGCAAACAGACGACATTTTAGTAATAGGTGTAAGGGTTTAGAGCCATGACAAAACACATTGCAAACATAGACGGAAGAATGGCTACAGCTAACAGCACATTTGCAATAGGCGGGGTTTCGTCCTCCGCAGACAGTTTTGTGGTAGCCGAAAGTTCAGTTCTCCGAATGAACATTTGTGCCGAAAAGCCCGCCCATCGCAAATCTGCAAAACGTTAGCAGTAATTGTGGTAGACCTTAACGAAAGCATAGAAATTCAAACATTTGTTCATTTAAAATGTTAATCTAGTAATAAAAAAAAGAAAATTATGACAACTCAAATTGAAAAAATAAAAAAGACAATTGAACCCTTAAGACAAGAGATTATTAATCATAAAGTTTATTCAGCTATTAAAGACATAGATGACTTAAAAGTATTTATGCAATTTCACGTATACGCTGTTTGGGACTTTATGTCTTTGTTAAAAACGTTACAAAGCAACCTGACTTGCACATCAGTTCCTTGGTTTCCCAAAGGAACCGCAGACACAAGATATCTTATTAACGAAATTGTTGTAGGTGAAGAATCGGACGTAGACCTAAATGGCATAAGGAAAAGTCATTTTGAATTGTATTTAGATGCTATGAAACAATGCGGTGCAGACACTTCTAAAATTGAAGTTTTTACAAAAGTATTAAAAAATACTGGCGACTTTGACTCCGCTTATTTAGCTTCAGAAACTCCCAAGGAAGCAAAAGATTTTGTTGACTTTACTTTCAAAGTTATTGAAAGCGGTAAAGACTATTTGCAATCAGCTATTTTCACTTTTGGACGTGAAGACCTAATCCCAGGAATGTTTATCTCCATAATAAAT
>CANJYB010000017.1 GCA_947479085.1 Bacteroidota bacterium
AACGGGGTGTACAGCGGTATGGGTGTTATGGGAACTTCTTTTGACCCCGCTATGGCCGGTGCAGGAACCTATTATGTTACTTATACTTTTACCGATGCTAACGGCTGCACAAGTGCTGATTCTTCTGCTATCACAGTAGATGCTTGTACCGGAATTCAAAACATTACCAATACTTCTGCTTTAACAGTTTATCCTAATCCTAACAATGGCGAGTTTACCATCACTGCTGATGCAGAGGGTGTTTACACCATTGCTAATCAATTAGGGCAAACTATTAAATCGGTTCAGTTAACGGCTGCTAATAATTACAGCATGAACCTGGACGGAATAAGCAATGGTATTTACTTTATTACCGGAGTTAATGGAAATAAAGTAGTAAGACAAAAAGTGGTGGTGACCAGATAACCGGTTTACTATTTATAACTAACAAAGAACCCCGCCAGTAGCGGGGTTTTTTGTTTATTTATAGGTGATATGCCAAACTAAATGGGACCGGTAATATCTATATTGTTTTCTTTACAATAAGCCAATAACCCGATGGGTCCGGAAACATTTGCTATTGTAAATATTTTAGACTTTCGGACTTTTATAGTTGATTCAGCAAGAAAAACTTTATCTGAAATCTCTTTTATTTTCATGTCATTAAGTATGCATTTTATTATTTTCACGTCATTTGGGTCCAGCTTTTCACCAACGGGTTTAGGAGGCAGTACCAAATGGTTTTTATCCAATTCTTTTTGCATTGCAAATGCTATTTTATCATTAAACCCAAAACCGCCATTCATCACCTTTTTAATGGAAAAAACTATTTCATCTATTCCGGAATTTTTTAACAAATAACCCTCTGCCCCGTGTATGGCCGTATGAAGCATAATTTGTTCAGAATTGTGGTTTGAAAGCACAATTATTTTTATCTCTGGATAAAACTCGTGCAGTATAGGAAGAACTATGTACCCGTCCATACCTGGCATTTCCAAATCGAGCAAAATAAAATGGGGAATGCAATACTGCAGCTTGATGAGCAGTTCCATGCCATCCAGCGCATGGCCCACTATTTTTATTTCTTGATGTCTTGATAATAACTTTTTTACCCCTTCTATAAACACAAGATGGTCATCCACAATAAAACCTTTCATTTCATTTTCCATACACATTACTTTTTAAAAAAATTAATATTAGCTTGGGGATGTCCATCCAAAAATAGGAATAATTTATTTACAAAAATAATTTATGTGAAAATAAATATATACCAATGAAGCCACCATGGCTTTTTAAGCTAGAATTCTAACTATAAAAACTCAAACAAAGTGTATTTTTATTGCAGTTTTACTGTTAAATAAGGGGTGATAATTACACCACAATAGGCATACCATACCGCTAAGTTAACCAAATGGCTTCAACCAATAAAACTGCCTTTCCGCTTTTTCCGAAATTCAGATAGCGTCTGTAACCATTGATTTTGCTATAGCGAAATACTAAAGTATAGTTTTTTACCAATAGGAGATATACTAAAGTATAATTATATAGCCCAAAAATATATACTAAAGTATAGTTTCCAGTCCTTCATTTATATACTAAAGTATATTCACTTCTATACTATAGTATACCAACCCTCCCAGACCCAACCTCTACTTTTACCAAAAAAATAATACAAGGTATCACCCCGGGCTTACCACCCAACAGTCGGGTAACACGAAGCCAAACAGCGACTGAAAACAAAAAGCAGGCAAACGGAACTAACACGGCTGGAAACCGTTGATAAAAAGGAAAGCCATATAAAAACTTTATAAAATGAAAAAAGTAATTTATTTAGAAAATACAAGGAAGAACAGAACCTTGTTTATTAAAAGTTTAACATCGAAACAAAACACCATGATAGTGCTGATGACCATGCCACAGGCCATCCACGTTATCACGGCTGCGCTGGATATGCCAAAGGGAAATCTGGAAAAGGGTGCCCGTGCGCTCGAAATTATTACCGGCTGCACCAGCAACCCCTATGTAACCATAGCCGGACCGGTAATAGCTGGCTATACCACTAACCTTACTAACTATAATGGCGCTACCCCATCCACCCGGGTAAACTTATGGAGAAAGGTAAACAACGACATGAAGGCCCTGATGCGCAAGTTTCAGGAAGCTGCCGATGGCGACCCGGCCAACGCTATAGCCATCATAGAATCAGGGAATTTCAGGATAAAGCAGGTAGCCGGCAGGGAAAAACAAAAGTTTGAAGCATTTAACGGTCCCGTATCGGGAACAGTATTGCTAACAGCTCCAGGATTTAAAGGCCGCTGCTGCCACGACTGGTGGTATTCCGAAGACCGCATTGCATGGTTCCGGATGGACCCTACTGTGGATGCTGAAACTCAAAAAGACGGATTAACACCCGCCAAATGGGCTTACTTCCGTTACCAGTTAATAACCAAGGACGGGCCACAGGGCATGAGCAGGGTGATAGATATTTTGGTAAAATAACCGGGCATCAGGATTTGCGACATAATTCCAAGCATTTGCTACACAAGTGTAAGGAATTATGTCACCTATCCTTACATCCACGACATAAGTGTAAGCATCCGTGACGCAAGTGTAAGCATCCACGACATAAAAGTAAGCTTCCGTGACGTAAAACTAAGCATCCATGACGTAAGTGTAAAGATTTACATCGCAAGTGTAAGCTTCCGCGACATAAATCTAAGCATCCACGTCATAAAACTAAGCTTCCATGACGTAAGTGTAAGCTTCCATGACGCAAATGCTCTTTCTCTGAAAAACAATGCTCCGAAAGCCGGATTAAGTGAATACATATACGGATTTTAAAAAATGAAATTAAAAACAGCCCACATGAAGGGCAAAAACAAGTAAAAAGAGTATTAACCCACTTCTCTTTTTCCTCCCCGGGCTGTTAAGTCCCGACAAATTCGGGAGAGGAACGGAGGGGTATAAAAAGAAGGAGGTGCCAAATCAAGCAGATTAAAAGTACGCTTGCTCAAAACAGATTACTATGTACTTTCAGAATGGGAATTCTGATTCGTTTAAATGAAGGAGGGTGTTTTGAGAAAAATTAAAAATCATTTAAAATATAAAAAAACAACTTTTTAAAACAAAAAGCCGAATGATAGAGTTCGCTTTTGCAAGTAAAAAAATGCTGTTGGCCTTAATGCTGATGGGAGTGGTAATAAGTAATGGGTGGGGGCAGCTGTGTCAGGCACCTATTACTAATTATTGCGATTTGGTAAGGAATGGAAGCATGGACTACGCTCCTACTCCCCCTCCAACAACAGGTTCAGTTGGTTGGGCGTGTTCTTGGGCGAATACTCCAGATCCTATTAATCCTGCAACTAATACTCCAGACTATTTTTATACAGGTGCTGGGATAGTTTTTTGCACAAATACTGCTGTTAATGGAGGAAATACAATTTATAATATAGGAGTGCCGGAAAATAGATTTGGGACTCAAAATTCAGTAGCACTTAATGCGCAAAGCCATGGAGGATACTGTGGATTCAAAGTAATTGGGAATATTGGTGCGGGAGATAATCATATAGTATATGAACACTTTTATCAGCAATTAACAAGTCCCATGATTGCTAATGTGGTATATACCGTTTCTTTTCAACTAAGTCTGGCTGAGTATTCGCAGTTTGTAGCCGATGAGGTGGGAATATTTTTAAGTAAGGATGCCCCGACAAATGGACCAGATAATTATCATCCCTTTTCGAGCTACGCTAACTCCACCTCCACTCTTAATCCTGCCCAAAGTTTTACCACAGGAACATATGGATATGTAGAAACTAATAAATATACAAAACCTAATGGTACTATTATAACTAATACGAATGGATGGTCAACTTTTACCTTTAATTACACTGCCATAGGGGGTGAAGAATATTTAACTGTTGGAGGTTTTGGAGTAAACTGGATGAGCAGGACAGCCGCAACATTGCCACTATGTTTTGCAAACGTTGGTAATAGCGGGGTGGATGAAGCTTATTACTACATTGATGAAATTCACATCATCGCCCAGCCATCTGTATTAACCATAGCGGCTACTCCTGTATGTCCTGGCCAAAGCTCTACTTTAACAAGTTATATTAATGGTGTGCTTAATACTACTGTGCCTATTAACTGGTCGGCTACGCCAACCACAGCATTTAGTGTTAATAATCAACCATCTACCACAGTAGGTCCTCTTGGTTTTGCTACTACTATTTCTGCCACTTTCGAAATCGCTCCTGCTTGCTTTTCAAATACAGCGCAAGTAAACATAGTATTTAAAGACCCTATGGTATGCTGTTACCTTAATCCGGTCCCTGCTCTTATTGATACTTATACGGTGGGAGGTGCTGCTTTGCCCGGTTCTAATATTAATGTAGCATTAGCAACCCAAATATGGACCCCTGAGAGTAATCCTTTTGGAGGGTATATTGGGCATCCGATTGGGGATGCTACCACTCCGATAACAGTGTTTAACAAACTGATAATACCAGCAGGAAAAGATGTTACCATAAGGGGTATGGTGTTTGAGTTTCGCCCGCGCGGCCATGCCAATGGTGGCACCGCCATTACCGGAGGTGCTAAAGTAGAAGTCAGGAACTCTACCAGTAGCACACGTGGCGGAAGGTTAACATTAGACCAGGATGCTAACAACCCTGCCAATAAAACAATATTTACCACCTGGGATAAGTGCGAAGATTTTATGTGGGAAGGAGTGGAAGTATGGGGTGGTTATCCTGCATTACCTCAAAATACCTTTTCAACAGGAAAAGAAGGATGGTTCAGAATGAGGAATGGCTCAACAATTGAAAAAGCATATATAGGTGCATTGGCTGGCCGCAAGGGATATTTTTCAGCTAGTGGCCCATTTTATGCCACACTGGCCCCTAACACAGGTGGCGGAGTTATTCAAGCTTATAACAAAAGCCAGTTTTTAAACTGTACGTATGGTACTTTTTTTACTCCCTATTCGCTTCCCAATCAAAGCGTTTTTGATAATACTATTTTTAAAACGGATGTGTTGTTTCATTCGGTGGATGGGGCGTATCCTATTGCTATGGCGCTTTTAAATACCTGTGTCGACATAGAGTTTATGTATTGTGATTTTATTAATTACGGACCGGGAGGTACATTGGTTTACCCTCAAAACCCGCTGGTTACTTACGAATATTTATATGGAATAAAAGCAGCTAACACTACTTTTAAAGTATTTGGAAGTGCCGCACAGCACGGCAATTTCCTTAACTTTAACTATGCCATTAAAGCCCTTTATACTCATGATTTGGCAACTCCTTACATTGATCGTTGTGATTTTTACAATAACTGGAGAGGAGTGTATATAGGCAGTACTAAACTAATGGCAACTGTAATTAGAAACAAATTTATGGTAATGCGTTATTTTGCAAATACCGGTACCGAAATAAAAACCGCATATGGTTTATACCTGGATGGAGACAGTGGATACAAAGTGGAGGAAAACGAATTTACCACGTACTTCTATACTCCAGGCACCACCGACTGCATTGGTACTTTGGTTAATAATTCTGGAGACCAACCAAATGAAATTTATAAAAATACCTACCACGATATTTATAAAGGGATACAAACTCAGAATTTAAATTATGGGGCTACCCCGGTTGTTGCCTTAACTAGGCCAAATGACTACGGATTGCAATTAATCTGCAATATCTTCGACCGAATCGAGGATAGAGATATGGGTATTACCAGCGGAGGTATTGATTATCACCAAGGGTCGAACAATCAGCATCCAGCATTAAATAAATTTAGCCATTCGCATAATGTACCGTTGGAGAACGATTATTTTTCTTATGGCGTCAATGGAAATCCTCATGAATCAGAAATTGAATACGTTCATCCATCTGATTTATTGTATACACCGGAAAATTTATGGTATACAGCCGGAGGACCAGCAACTATAGGTTTGTTATATAATGGAACACAGTTTGACCCCAATACCCAATGTTTAACAAAATTATGTGATAATTGCTTACCGGGATTTCCAATACTGCCGATACCAGACCTGAAAGCTAAAGTTTCGGATTATCAATCCAAATTAGATTCGTTAAACCCATTGATAAATGATGGAATGGATAGTTCCCTGTTTTTAGCCATAAATTCTGCTACGCCTCGCGATAGTGTAAAAGACCTGTTGCTTTCCAAATCGCCTTACCTGAGTGACGATGTGTTAATAGCCACTATTGCTCCTGCCAATGGTTTTTCTGCTACTAACATAGGTGATGTTATTATTGCTAATTCGCCTGTTACTGCCAGGGTACAGGATAGTTTGAATGCTATTACTTTACCGGGTAGCCTTGTTAGCCAGATAGCAGCCGCACAAACGGGGGTATCAACCCGCCACGAAACACTTGGAGGCATACATTATTATACTTCCGAAATTGCTTTTTGCCAAAACGATATAGTTCGTAATTATTTGCTGACGAGCAACACCCAGTATGTTACCGACAGTGTGCTGGATGTAATGGACGATACCACAGCCAGTATGGACGAGACTGCCACTGACCAGTATATAAAGCAGGGCAATTACGCCAAAGCCGATTCCATCATTAACTTATTGTCGCAAAACCCGGATAAAGAAAGTGTGGTAAAACTAAAGGAAATATTGGAATATTTAACTCAAAATGCACAGCCTTTAGATTCTATTTTAACCAACACTCCCTACATGCAAAGAGTTTATGATGTGGTGGGTAACGACAGGCTGGAAGGATACGAAAAAGGCAGAATAATACTCTCCCTAATCAGCGGTAATGTGTATGAAGAACCCATAGATGCAGATTTTAGAAGGGAACAACGAAGCATGCTGCTGGCTCCTGTTACAAAACCAATTGATAATAGTAAACTGGCTACCTTATATCCTAACCCTAATAACGGGCAAATGCAGTTGAATTACAAACTAAGCGAAGAAGATATAGGCGTATTACGCATTATGGACATTACAGGTAGGTTAATAGCTAACTATACATTGAACAATGCAGAAAACATACTTAACATTAACCAGACTGTCTTGGATAATGGCATCTATATCTACCAGGTATATGTAAATGGTACAATAATCAATTCAGATAAGTTGATTATAGTTAAGTAAATTTAATTCATTAATTTTGGCTTATGCAGAAAACCTGCATAAGCCATTATTTTAATATAAAAGAACATGAATATAAAAACAAACTTTGGTTTGATTTTACTAACAATTCTATCAACCAATCTTTTTGCACAATCTTGGGATAATATGCAGAGTGGAGTAACTGGTCATACTCTTCCAAATGGTGCATTACCAAGCATAAACGACATTATATGTTATCAAGGACGAATTATTGCTTGTGGAACCTTTCTAAATGCTGGTGGTATTTCAACCAACAACATTGCAAGCTGGAATGGCAACAACTGGGATTCTTTAGGTATTGGATTGTATAGTTCATTTTATCATAACGCTGACACGAAGTGTTTGCATATAAAAGAATATAAAAGTAAACTATATGGTTGCGGCTGGTTTGATGGTGCTGGTGGTAGTTCTTTTTATGATACAGCTCATGTAGTTATTGGTATTTCAAAATGGGATGGGACAGACTTTTACCCATTATTGCCTCACGGAAACTATTACACTGGGCTTGGGAATACTCCAGTTACAATGACTGAATATAAGAATAAACTATATATTGGAGGTGGATTTAATTCGTTTTGGCTTCCTAGCAATGGTGGACATTTGGCTAGGGGAATAGTGAGATGGGATGATACTACTTTTTCCAATTGTGGTTATTTTGATAGTAATGGTTCTGACTTTATTGCAACTTCTAGTATAGTATATAATAATAAATTAATAGAAGCAGGTGAATTTAATTCTATTAATGGAAGCCCTTATGGTATGTATGGTTATATAGGAGCTTACAATGATACTATATGGTCCACATTAAGCGTAGGTCTAAATGCACCTGTCTTCGCACTCTCAGTTTTTAATGGGGACTTATATGCTGGTGGAGTGTTTACAGCTACTGGGGATGGTTTAACACTACTTAACCATATAGCTAAGTGGGATGGTATACAATGGTCAGCTGTTGGTGAGGGTTTAAATGATACTGTACTTACCTTAACGGTAGATAGCGCACAGAGCAAGTTAGTTGCAGGAGGTCTTTTTACCCAAACAGGGCTCGGCATAACAGCTAAACACCTTGCAGAATGGAACGGAACAAATTGGCAGGAATTAGGGGGAGGTGTAAATGGGCCAGTAACAGCATTACTCGCAAAAGACAGCAACTTATATGTAGGTGGTTTGTTTAACCAAATTGGTGGCACCACAGCTGCAAACAATATAGCGTGCTGGGGGCCAAGCCATGTGGGAGTAGATGATATTTCGGCAAGCTCAACCACCATGCAATTGGAAATATACCCCAACCCAAGTAACGGGGAGTTTACAATAGAAAGTACAAGTAAAATAGAAAGTATAAAAGTGTTTAATATATTGGGAGAAACTATTTATCAAACAGCAAAAGATAATCTGCAAGCAACAATTAATCTTTCATCTCAACCAAAGGGGATATATTTTGTGCAGGTAAAAACTGAGAAAGGAATACTGAACAGGAAGATAGTTATTCAGTAATCCTTTTAATGAAGAGATAAGTGTAGTGGCGGGACGCCACTTAATAATCGGCACAGGCGAAACACGCCTGCGCCAGCGGCAAATCTAACCTCATAAAAATAAAAAGGCTGCCCTTATCAGGCAGCCTTTTTTATGCAAAGATATATTTTTAGTATTTCTCGTTATACAGCGAAACTGCTTTTTTGGTATTCACTGTTTTAATATGGCTAAATACCCCCGAAACAATAGGACAGGCTATGGCCAATATTCCACAAGCCCCTGCAATCTGGTAATTAGTGGTAGGATCAGGGCCATGTTGGTAATAATATCCTGTATTAGAATTGTAAGTATATGTTGTTTTTTGATACTGAATAGTGCTGTTAATAGCAAGGTAAGCACCCAAACCAACCAACGGAAACGCCACAAAACCTATGTATTGCAAGTTATGAGCCTTTTTGGCTTTCACCACATAGCCCATAATTTTCGGGTCCTTGGTATTCATAAGTATTTCATGCACCTCGCGGTCTTTAATTAATATATGATGGTACTTGTAATAAGGCCCGCGAACTACAATTTTGTTATCCTCCGGGGGTGGTGGCGGTGCCACATAGGTTTCGCGCTCTGGTTCTCTTTGCGGTGGCGCTGCCTGAACTTCAAAGTGGTCTCTTACTCCGTTCGAATATTTAATCATATTCACATCCGACTTGCTGATGGTATAAGTAGGGCCATCAATAAAATCTGCCTTTTTATATTTAATCTCAGACGAGTTGATATCCGTTACCTTTCCTCTTATCTGGTCACCATTATTTTTTATTATGGTGTCCTGGGCAGAACAAAGATGAACGCTAAGAAAAGCAATAGCAACAATAATTAATTTTTTCATATTATTTTTATTTCTGACAAAGTTAAAAAAAAACACCATTCTGATATTAATATAATAAATCAGGTGAATTTAAAAGTGAAATGCTAAACCTCCTGACACACCAAACACGGAAGGATAGGTCTTGATAGGAACGTTGCCATCCATTGAAGTGATAGCCTGCCTGTAAGTAGGTTCGATAAATACGGACAATCGTTGCCAGATACGATACTGAATACCAATACCCAGGGAAGCCCCGAAGTACGCCTTTTTTAAACCCTCAATAGAAGGGTTGTATTCAGTTCCTGTATTTAATTCGGTAATAGTTGTTTTTTGTGAAACAAGAAAGTGAGAAGTAAATCCGAGAGCAATAAATCCTGTAAACCTGTTTTTACCCAACGTATACTGGCATTCCAAAGGCACCGAGATGTATTTCAATTTTTGTGTTCCTTCAATATCCCAGTTAAATTTTTCCTCTTCCGGACTCTGGACATGATGCTTCTTAAGGTCAACCTGCATTTCAACAGTTCCATAAGAAGTAACCAACAGCTGGTTTGGAATCTCAGAAAACTCTTCGTCATCATCAATCTCAAATTGCTTGTGTGTTTCAAAAGAGTTGGACACTGCGGAATAAACAACTGCCGTGGATAGTGACCATTTTTTATTAATCATATAACCGAATTTCAAACCGGTTGAATAAGCGAAATGTTGCACTTCTTTCATCGAACTGGTTTTTGAATTCAAATCTATAAGGGTGGTTAATAGTTTGTCCGGAGAATAAAATCCTGCGAGATAGAATTTAAAATCCTTCATCGGAATCAATGCGTTCAAAGGGTTTTTCTCTGTTTCAGCAGAAGCAACAGATGCAGTATCATTAGCAGCTTTTGTTTCCGAAACACTATCAGAAGGTAGTGCAGTATTTTTCACCTCCTCTGTTTTACTTTCCGTTGCACTTGCAATAGGTGCAGAATTTAATACTTCCTCCTTTTTAATATCCTCTGCATTTTCAGCAGAATTGTTAGCAGCAGCGCTCAGAACATTATCTTCCGAAGAAACTGTGGTGCCCGAATTATTATTTTCCTTTTCTCCACTTTCTTTTACAGGGACTTCCGAAACAACAGTTTTATCAATACTTTCATGTATAGCCCCAGGTGTTACTGAAAGTGGTTTCGCATTTTCAGTTTCCGTTTTGTTTTCAGTATCTCCTTTTTGAATCTCAGCAGATAAAACCAAAGCACCTTCAACAGTTGGTTTTAAAGCATCGTCTGCTTTTTTAACCACCTCCTCAGCTTCTGTTTTTTTATTTTCTTTTTTATTTGCTTCTACATTAAAATCTTCTTCGTTTGGTTTAGTAACCGAGGCATTGTTAGCTGAACCAGCAGGCAAGCCATTATCAGCGCTTGAGGTCACAGGTGTTTCCGCTTTTGAATGTAATAGGTTGTTTTCTGAATTTTGTATTTCTGCTTTTACTTTTTCAGAGATTTTGTTTGCCGGGGAAGAACTTAAATTTGCATTTTCATTAACTACAACAGAATTATTTTTCTTCTGAGTTTTATTTTCGGGAGCAGTCGTTTCTGTTTCATTTGGCTCAACAACAGCAGTAATTGAAGAGGGGGTGTAAGACTTATTCGAATTTTCAACAGGAATATCTATCTTTTTAAAATTCTGGTTTAAAATTAAAAATACTAAGGAGATAACTACAACCGAAACACCAATGGAAAAATTAAAAATCCTGCCGTATCTTTTTTGTAACTTAGCATATTGAGTTTTGTCGAGTTTACTGTCCACAGTTGACCAAACCGATTGTGACGGTTGCATTTCAGCAGGCTCTATCACCTCCCTGAACAATTGGTCAATATCTTCGTTTAACTCTTTCATTAAGCGTTAGCGGCTAATTCGTATTGTTTAGTATGTGCTACTCTGTTTTTTAAAATCTTTCTTGCGTCAAAAAGATTTGATTTAGAAGTCCCTTCTGAAACACCTAATTTTTCGGCTATTTCCTTGTGTTTCATCCCCTCAAAAGTATAAAGGTTAAAAACCATCTGGTAAGCAGGAGGCAATTTCTGAATCAATTCCATTAATGCTTTTCCATTCATGTCTTCAAAAACATTTTCACCCGAGAAAATGCTATTGTGAAGGCTTTCGATATTGACAATAACTCCAAACGGATTCGCTTTTTTAAATTTCGCAATGGCCGTATTCACCATTATTTTTCTTACCCAACCATCGAATGAACCTTCGTTCTTAAACTGATCAATATTTTCAAACACTTTCACAAACCCTTCCATCAAGGTATCTTCCGCATCTTCCCTGCTCCTTGAATATCGAAAACAAACGGCCATCATTTTTGGTGAAAGCCTTTCATAGAGGATGTTTTGAGCACGTCTGTCGCCCTTGCCACACTTTCTAATCAACTCTATCTCATTCAAATATTCCATTTCCTTTTGTTCCGACAGTGACTTAAACAGATGTCCATTTTATTAAAATGGTTGGGTTTGTTCACAATTATTTTAAACAAATGTAAAAAAATAATTTTAAACAGAACCTAATCATCGATAAAACTTAATATAACAGAGATTAAAAATTTAATAAATAGTACCCAACCTTTAGGATGAAATACTACTCTATGTATTAAATGCATAACCTATTTGTTTCAATCCTGAAAAATTATAAACAATTAAACACTTTTATTGAAAATTAATTCCAATACTTATATCTATGCTTGATTTCATTGTAAACACTTATGCCGGGGGCATTTTATGGATTCTTCTTTCACTAATCATTATTCTGAAAATGAAAAGCAAATCAGAGTATAACCGATCTGATTTTTTTCTGCGCTTTCTCAATGTAGTTTGTGTATGCTTTTTTATGGTATTAGGTATCGGTATCATTTCCGTTAAACTCTATGGTACCTTTCATTAATTTTCTCTGATTACTTTTCTTAAACAAAAAGCCCTGTACATATATATGTACAGGGCTTTTTGTTTATTAATACTTTTTAATTATTTCCTGATAACAACTTTCTTTTTAATTATATTTCCGTTATTATTTATGGTCACAAAATACATTCCTGCATCTTTATCAGTTAAGTCTAATTGAACAATATCATTCGAAATGGCTTTCACCTGTTTGTTCATAACCATTTCCCCGATAACATTATAAACAGAAATGGTCATGTTTTCATCTTCCATTTTACCAAGACCAATATTAATAATTCCTTTTGAAGGGATTGGGAAAACAGAAATATTCCCATCAGAAGAAGAATTTGTTACTCCTGTAGTTATCGCAGGATTCCATTTGTAAATTCCATCTGCAGTATTAGAAACATTGAAACTACCAGCCCACCCTGTATTCATATCAAAAAAGGCAACTGAAGTAAAACGAACAGAACCGCTATCCACGTTTTGATAAGTTGCTCCATCATCATAACTTATAGAAGAACCGTTACTTGGAAAAGAAGCCACATCAATCCAGGTAGAACTTGTTCCGGGAACAAAAGCAAGAGTCGGTGTTTTTACTACATAACCTGTAGGAAGCAGTGTTTGCCATGTTGCACCACCATCTGTAGTTTTTTTCAATCCATAAGGAGAAGCCTGTTCAACTGCAATACCAACATTCGCATCTTTAAATTGCACTGTAAATGAAGCAGCAATTCCTGTGGAAGCCACCGTCCAGTTTACACCCATATTTGTTGATTTATAGCATCTGCCAAGGTTAGTGGTAAACCAAATGGTATTACCAACTGCATCATAATAATTAACGATACCCGCTTCTCCTGTTTGGCAATTTGGAATATTAGCTCCCGGAACCTGTGTCCAGGTTGCTCCGCCATTTGAAGTGGTGTAAACAAAGAATTCTGTACCGGTAGTTGCTGTTGGGTCACCAACGCAAACACCATTATTAGCATCAAAAAAGTGAACAAAATCTGCCCAGCTATTGGTAAAGGTTGCAGAAGGCTGCGTGTTCCAGGTTGTACCTCCATCTGTAGTTTTAACAATGGCTCCTCCTGTTCCGGTAATAGGGAACATACAAGCGTAAGCGGTCATATAATCAAATGCAAAAATATTAGACACTCCGTAATTGGCAGAGTTAGTAAAAGTAATTGTACCCGGATTCCATGTGGTTCCACCATTGTTTGTTTTGGTGAACTCTCTGATGTAAGCTATTGGATTTGTTCCATCGTAAGCTTTTGCCCAAACCGTATTTGCATCCACAATGTCAATCTGGTCAATCCCTCTGGAAGGAGAAGCGAAACCTGAATTCTGCATGGTCCAAACTGTTGGTGCTCCACCCACTTTTATATAACGCTCTTTTGTTTTTATATCAGAACCATTTGCATTTGTTGCTTTTAAAGAAATCAGGTGATAGCCATTGGTAGCAAATGTAACTCCGGTAGGATTCTGTGCCGTTGATGTAGCAGGTGTTCCGCCATCAAATGTCCATAACCATGAAGTAGGGTTGTTTAAAGATAAATCAGTAAAATCAACAGGAGCACCAACTGCCGGAATAAGCGTTCCACCGGAAGCGATACTAAAATTTGCAATAGGAATTAATGAATTAAAAGGTACGATACGGATTACCGCTGAACGATCGGAGCTGAAATTATTTCCATTTGGATTTAATAAAGTCAGGTTAAAATATCCGGTATTATAAGTGCCCCAACCCCAGTTCATGTGAAATAACCAGGTAGTATTGTTATAACCATCGCATGTCCACTCGTGTCCGGAACCTGCAGCTCCATTATTGTCACCAGCTAACATACATGGACGACCTGCATCAATTTCCTCTTTAATTAAATTCAACCACAATTGGTCGGTTGGAAAAGTAGCACGGCTTTTTACTTCGCATGATGGTTGGTAATTAAAATAATTGATGAATGCAGGAGGCACAGCCTGAGAATATGCTCCTGAACCTCCAGGTGCATAATCCATATTTACAGATACGCCCGCATGGTACATTAAAGTAGCCACAGCATTATTTTGAGCTGTAGTACCTCCGGTAGCATAAGAGTTAATCATGTTTGCCCATTGATAAGTTGTTGCTCCGAAATTTGCAGTTTGTACTCCATAAGTAGCATGAGTATAGGAGTGAGAACCGTTACCGGTTGCAGGATAATTCCAGAATTTCATTATCTGTGACATAGTGGTAGCAACACATCCTGTAGGAGTTCCGGAAGGACACAAGTTATTATACGGTGACCCTTGGTCCCATTTAATACCTGTGGTATTGCTTCCCAACAATGGACCTATTATAGCATTTGTACTTTTGGTAAATAATTGTTGTCTTATCTTATTCCAGTCATTTTTGGTTTCAGTATTTGATAAATTGTTTGAAAGCACATCATTAATTTCCGATACATAAGAGTCGAAAAAAGCCTGTGCAACTGGAGGAATATTATTAGGGTCAAATATTCCTTCGTAAGAATAACCAAGAACAGGTGTCACTGCATCGTCAGCAGCAACCATTACAAAACCACCTGCATTAAAATTGAAAGTGTAATAATAAGTGGTGTTTCCGGTTTTTCTTTCAAATTGATTGGCAATTGAAAAATCGGTGATGGTGTTTGGGGCATAATGTGTAAAATATTTTATTGCCACATCCTTTGCATCTGTCATTGTAACAGGGTTTGCAAACATTATTGCACCGTAAAGTACAATAGCTAAAGTAAATAGTAATTTTTTTATCATTGGTTAGGATTTATTTTGTGAATGACAAAACTGTTACTTTTTTCTTAATAAACCAAATAATAATGGCAAATAGTTTTTAAAATGCGACAGAGTGGTTATTGGTCTTTTAGTAATTTTTCAATAGTCAATGTTTTTTGGGCATAAAAAAAGTCCTGTTATTATATTAATAACAGGACTTTTAAATAATAGTGATTTATCTTACTTATTCAAATATTACTTTTTCAGAAGATATTTTTCCATCAGAAATTACATTGATAAAATAAATGCCTGCATTTAAATTATCCCTGTTTATTACATATTTCTCTGCTTTAACAGATGAGGCTGAATTTACTTTTCTTCCCATAACATCATACATTTCGATAGTTACTGCTTTTCCTGAAAACAATGCTAAATCAATGGTTGCAGAAGTATTTGCCGGATTAGGATAAACATTAAAATCAACGTTTGCTGATAAATCATTTATTCCTCCTGCTATGGAAGGGGTTGCCGTATAACTACAATTTGGTGCTGTTCCGCAAGTAAATTGTTCAAGGAAAGTACGGGTAATGGTAATAGTAGAATCGTAATAAGCTGCACTTGTTGTTTCCGGCACATGGCCTGCCCCTAACCATGTTTCCATACAATTGTTTATTCCAAGATTATTAGCTCTCATTGCTACTACTGAACTTCCACAAACTTTAAGCAAAGGAAATCCTACTACAGAAATAGTAGCATACCCATAAGGTACCGTTCCGTCAGTGGTTCCGTGAAAACTCAACAACGGAATATCTCCTGAATGCATCCATAACGTATCGCCTAATGCACCACAAAGATTTACAACTGCTTTTACAGTGGAAGGATATCCGGGATTACCACTTGCTCCTTCTATTCCACCATGCATACCAGGTTGACCTGTACTATTCCCAACTGTTACCCCGGTAGTATCAATATAAGGAGGAAACTCCGACCATTGATCCAAATAAGCAAGATGCAAAGCTGTTAGCCCTCCTGCAGAAACTCCCATCATGAAAATATTATTCGTATCAATACCATAAGTATTTCCACCTATTCTTGCATTTTTGCGGAAGAAACGAACTGCTGCTCTGGCATCATGTGTTGCACGAACAAGTTCGGCTCCTGCATCAGAAGAATCTACAACGTGAGCTCCGAAAGGGAAATTAGTCATTCCTAAACGGTACTCAATGGAAGCAGTTACATATCCCAAACGTGCTAAATCTTTAGCCAATGGAACCACATCTGTTCCTGTTTTGCTTCCTCCAACAAAACTGCCACCATGCACCAATATAACCAGGGCGCGACTGTTAGCCACATCGCCCACCGGCTGGTAAACATCGAGCAATAAACTCTGAGTTGTTCCTGCAGCGGTAACATTACTTCCATAAACAATTCCTGATGTTGGAGTTGGTACTGCCGGGAAAACATAATCGTGATAACGATTTCCTGCACATTGCGCATACGATGAAACGGATGCTCCAATGATAAGTGAGGTAAAGGTAAAAAGTGTGTAAAGTTTTTTCATAGTTTAAGGTTTTATAATTTTGGATAAAGGTAATAATGTGTTTTGAATAAAAAAATAAATTGTGTTCAACACTTAAAATACATACTCAATGCTGATACCCGGCACCACTGCTTTGGTTTTATAAGTTCCGCCAAACTGTGTTTCCAGGTTGGTATCGGTGCGTTTCATCCCTTCAATGTAAAGCATGGATGCATCTAAATGAAAACGCTTAGTAAGCCGGTACGATGCTCCTACTGTTATTCCTAATTTATTTGCATCCGGTGTTTCCGGTGTCAGGTAACCATCTTTTACAGGTGTTTGGTCATAATAGGCTCCTAATCTCAGCACCCATTTTCCGGTCACTTGGTACTGTGCTCCTACTCTGAAAATAAACACATTCTCATACATTCGTGCGGAGTGTATGTCTTCCAGTTTATCTGTATTGTCAGCAAAATCAATCACCAGCGAGTCGTATGATTTCCAGCCCACATAATTTACATCCACTGCCAGTTTCAATTTGGTGGTGGCTGCATATCCTATTCCCAGGGAAATGGTACTTGGCAAATGAAGCTGTGTGGAAAACGAAGTGGAAGGGAAAAAATTGCTGACCGATGCAGGTACTTCAAAATCGGCAGAACCACCATTTACCTTTACATTTACCTGCGAACGATAATCTATTCCCAATGTAAATTTATTGCTTAATTTAAAATACACTCCGGCATTAAATCCGTAACCGGAGGCTTTTCCCTGCAGGTTTCCTTCTCCGTATTTACCGGTGCTATCCTGTATGGGTATTCCTTTCCGCAAACTGAAATCTCCGGTGGCATATATAAATCCTGCTCCAATGCCAATTTTATCAGTAAGCTTAACAGATGCTGTAGGTTGAATAAAGAAGGTTTTCAAATCTATTTCACGGATAAGAAACTGACCTAACCAGTCGTCCTGCCATTGCACTTTGCTGCCAAAAGGATTATAAATGGCCAAACCTACATTCCATTTATCTTTTTTATGAAACTTATATACAGCATAAATAGTTATAGGTGTTCCTGTATGCTTTTCGGGATGGGCTATGTAACCCAGTTCAGAATTGAGGTAAGTAGTACGTGGAAATATAAAACTCCCACCAATGGATATTCCCCGCAGGGAATCTAAAAACGAAACCGCACCGGGATTAAAAAGCAGGGAGGCATTGTCGAGGCATAAACCCGTGCCGGTATGTCCCATTCCTGTTTGTTTCTGACCCTGGAGATTTACCTGAAATCCTCCTGCAAAAGAAAGGGAGGAAATAAAAAGCGATAAAATAAATACGATGTTTTGTTTTTTCACGGAGCGAATGTAGGAAACAATTTGAAGATATGGAAAGAAGTTGTGGTAATTTGAAAAATGAGGGAGGAAAATAACCGTTCTAAAAACAAAAAACTCCCTACACTTTTGTAAGGAGTTTTTGGAGTCTTTAAAGGTACTTAGATAAACCTTCAAGGTTTTAAAAACCTTGAAGGTTTCTGTTATTGCAACACTATCTTCCTGTTCGCCACATTTGCTTCTGAGACATTGGTTGTTGAGCTTGTCGAAACAATTCTTACAAAATAAACTCCCTTAGCATTCCCACTCATATCAAGCGTAAGTTGTCTGGTTGGTGAGCCTGTCGAACCACCTGTTGTTTGTTCTGTTTTTACTATTTGCCCCATTATATCCATTATTTTTATGGTGCGTAAGGTTGTTGAGCCTGCCGAAACATCAGTATTAAAGGTTAAGGTAGTTTGTTCTGTAAATGGGTTAGGAGAAATGTTGAGATTATTTGTTTCTGCCGCTACATCATCTACTCCTACAGTAGTTGTTAATTTATAAATAATACCATTAGAGCCGCATGCATAACCAGTATTTGCATTTGGAAAGAAAACACAATTAAAAGTTTGAACACTTGCTTGGTCAACTGTCCAATTCATACCACCGTCAATGGTTTTTTGAATTAGCCCACCTCCCGAACTACCTCCGGAAGCAAAGCCAGTATTATTGTCTATAAAAAAAACACTTGCTAAAGGCTGTGGATTATTGCTTGCGATTATATTCCAGGTTTCTCCTCCATCAATAGATTTTGCAATCTCCATATCTCCAACTGCATATCCTACCAAAGGCGAGGGAAATTGAACATCATTCAAATCCCAAATTGTAGATTTCTCAGTCCAGGTTAGTCCACCATCTGTTGTTTTATATATCCCATTACCATATAGAACCAAAAAACCTATCATGGTATTTATAAAATATACTTTCTGAATTCCTGTACTTATAGAACAAAATTGAGCCGAAACCTTATTCCAAGTTGTTCCTCCATTATAGGTTTTATATGTTAGGACAGAATCCACCATATCATTCGGACCAATGGCATATCCTATGCCGGCTGTTGGAAAATAAACGGAAGTAATATAAACCGAATCATTGAAATTATCTGAATAAGTAACCCCGCCATTAGATGTTTTTAGAACTCCTCTGGCACCTGTAACATAACCCGTATCAGCACTTGTAAAAAAAATTTGACCCCACATATCCTGATGAATTCCAACCATATTCCAGTTAGCGCCTCCATCTATTGTTTTATGCATATACCCTGAGACAGCTAACGAATAACCTATATTTGTGGTTGGAAAGTGTATTGACATTAAGTGATTTGCTGTTGAGGAGTTTTGTTGCACCCATTGTGCATTTGTGTTAAATGAAAATGCAATAAAAGCTATTAATAATATCCTTTTCATAGTTTTATTTTGAAACAATTAGTTTAATATTTTTAGTAAACTCATTTGCCTTCATTTGGCAATAATAAATTCCTGCTGCAAATTTAGCAGAATTAAAGTTAATAGTATAATTTCCTTTTTCGCTTGGTTTTGTTCGTAATTAATATCTCCCAAAACGTAAAACCTCTTTTTCGTTCCGTAAAGCCTTTTTATTACAAACAAAGACCTTTTCCTTTGAAACAAAGACCTTTTTCTTATACCGAAAGACCTTTTCTTATTAAAAAGAGACCTTTGTTTCATACCGAAAGACCTTTTTATTACAAACAAAGACCTTTCTTTCATACCGAAAGACCTTTTTGTTATAAACAAAGACCTTTCTTTCATACCGAAAGACCTTTTTGTTATTAACAAAGACCTTTCTTTCATACCGAAAGACCTTTCTGTTACAAACAAAACGTTTTGTTTGTGATAAAAAGGCAAAACGAAGGTTTTTCAATGTTTATAGAGGTTTGCGATGCACAAACGGAGGTTTAGAACCAATTCAAGGAACTTTCCCTTCTTATTTAAGGAATAGGGCAAAACACATGTTTTGATGCATTAGCTTGTTGGGGAATGGACCAAAACAAGTGTTTTGGCCTTATCTGAAAACAAGATTTGCGTAAAACAGGATTACTAATAGAACGATGGTTCTTTGATTTTTAACCTTAAAGCTAAACCAGTCCATACCATAATCAATACCTCGCCCCCGAAAAATTGGTTGCTACTAACCACTAATCGTATTTTTTTAAAATCCAACCGTTTTCTTACCTATTAATATTACTTTTAGGCAAAATTTTATTTATGAAAAGAATATTCTTAACCTTTAATTTACTTTGGGCAGTTGTTATTCATGCGCAAACCTTTACAAGCACTGCGGTTACCGCCATTCCCGATGCCGGACCCATGGTTACCATTCCCATTACCGTTTCGGGGTTATTGCCTACCACTATAGATACCATCTTTGGGCTGGAAACAGTTTGTTTTGATATTACCCATACCTATACTGCCGATTTGCACATCTGGCTTCAATCTCCTGACGGAACCATTGTAGCCTTGTCGGAAGCCAACGGGGGCGGAGGAGATAACTTTACAGGTACCTGCCTTAACGAATGGGCTGCCACTTCCATAGTGCTCGGAAGCGCTCCTTTTACGGGAACGTATCGCCCGCAGGGGTTTATAGGTGCTATTAATAACGGACAGGTGGGAAACGGTACCTGGAATTTTCTGATACAGGACCAATGGGGAGCGGACACCGGGTTTGTAAACAGCTGGAGCATTACCTTTGGCAATGCCCCTGCTCATCCGTTTTTGTTTACTTCCAGCAATTTGCCCATTGTTACTCTTAACACCTTTAACCAAAACATTGTGGATTCGCCAAACATATTGGCACAAATGGGTATTATTGATAACGGACCGGGCAACCGGAATCATGTTACCGATTCCTTAAATTGTTTTAATAATAAAATACTGATACAGGTGCGGGGCAGCAGTTCGCAATCCTTTCCGCAAAAATCGTATAGTGTTACCACACTTACTACTGCCGGAGCCAATAATGATACTATACTCATGGGTATGCCTGCCGAACACGACTGGATATTATATGCACCCTATGATGATAAAACCTGTATGCGGAATGTGCTTGCTTATGATATTGCTAACCAAACGGGGCATTATGCTTCGCGCACCCGCTTTTGCGAACTGGTATTGAACGGGCAGTACGAGGGCATATATGTAATGATGGAAAAAGTGAAACGCGACAGCAACCGGGTGTCGGTTAATAAACTGGTGCCTACTGCTACCAGTGGTGACGACTTAACCGGTGGATATATTTTTAAGATTGACAGAGATGATGGGGCAGGAAGTTACTGGACTTCCAATTTTTTTTCAAACACTGGTATCAATATCAACTTTGTATATGTTTATCCTAAATATACGGCCATGCTTCCTATTCAAAAAACCTATCTTCAAAGTTATGTTGATTCGTTTGAGCTGGCTCTGAACGGTCCCAATTTCGCTGACCCGGTGGTGGGATACCGCAGATACATTGGAGTAAGTTCGTTTATTGATTATTTTCTGTTGAACGAAGTAAGTAAAAATGTGGATGGATACCGGTTGAGCACATTTTTTCATAAAGAGAAAAGAAGTAAAGGCGGACAGATAAAAGCAGGCCCGGCATGGGACTATAACCTTGCCTGGTGGAATGCAGATTATTGCGGAGGCGATTCGGATACCGGCTGGGTGTACCAGCAAAATAATATTTGCGGAGGTGGTTATCAAAGTCCGTTTTGGTGGGATAAGTTTCTGCTCGACCAAAGTTATACCTATGAGTTAAAATGCCGGTGGATAGAACTGCGTCAGAATATATTAAGTGTAAACAGGATAAATACGTATTGCGATTCGCTGGCACTTTACCTGGATGAAGCACAGCAAAGGCACTTTACGGTATGGCCAATTATCGGAGCCTATACATGGCCCAACCCAAGCCCAATACCTACCAGCTATGCAGGAGAAATAACCGCCATGAAAACATGGATACTGAACCGGATAACATGGATGGATGCTCATTTGCCGGGTACCTGTAATACAGCAATAACCGAAAACAACCTTACTGCGCAATCTGTTTTTATATATCCCAATCCGTTTGCAAACAATTTCCGTTTGAATTTTTACCTTCCTCACGTGGATATTTTGAAAATAGAAATAACGGATGTATTGGGCAAAACAATTAAAACAATGGAACAAAAGGAATATCATGAAGGAGAAAATAATATGGAAATAAACATAGGAGATGACATTAGTACCGGGATGTATTTATTAAAAATCAGTTCGCCTTCAGGTACTGCAGTAATGAAAATAGCAAAGACAGAATAGCAAAATTATTGCACATAACAACTTTCTGTCTATATATCTTTGTGTGTTAATAAATTGTTTATATATTTGCACAATTGACATTAAATAAAATACTTTAAATTTATGAAGAAAAAGCTACTAACTACTTTTTGCCTCTTATTAACAGGACTTTTAAGTGCACAAACTTTTACCAATTCGGTTGGAGGTGCCATTACTGATAATAATGTGTATACCAATTTTACAATAACGGTAAGCGGATTACCTACCCAACTTAATACAAGTACGTTCGGGCTGGAATGGGTAAATATAAATATTGTACATCCCAATGTTGGCGATTTGCGAATAAAATTAACTGCGCCCAATGGAAATGTTTTTTACCTCACCTCTTTTAACGGAGGTACCGGGGATAACTACACCAATACTACCTTCAGCGATACTGCTTCGGTTAATATCAGTGCAGGAGTGGCCCCGTTTAATGGTGTGTACCATCCATTAGACCCTCTTGCAAATTTTAATAACACCATGAACCCGAATGGAACCTGGACATTGCAGGTGAGGGATGCTACCACCGGAAACATTGGTAGCTTAACCAACTGGAGTCTGCATTTTGGCAGCCAACCGGCCGGAGGATTAACATTTACAAGCAGCAATTTACCCATTGTAGTAATTAACACAGGAGGAGTAACTATACCTGATGAACCAAAAATAAGAGCATGGATGGGAATTATCTATAACGGGCCAGGGGTAAGAAACTATATGAATAATCCCTTTAATAATTACAGAGATAGTATCGGAATAGAAACCAGAGGCTCAAGTTCTGCTGGATTTCCTCAAAAACAATATGGAATAGAAACACGAAATAATGCCGGTCTTCCGCTCGATACTACCGTGCTTGGCATGCCTGCCGAACACGACTGGGTGCTGTACGCCCCTTACGATGACAAAACCTGTATAAGAAATGTACTTACTTATGACATTGCAAATAAAACAGGACATTATGCATCGCGTACCAAGTTATGCGAAGTAGTGCTAAATGGTCAGTACCAGGGAATATACGTATGGATGGAGAAAGTGAAAAGAGATAGCAACCGATGTGATGTTGCCAAACTGGATTCGAATGATGTGGCTGGAGATTCCCTGACAGGAGGTTATATTATTAAGGTGGATAAGTTAACCGGAAACGGAGGAGATGGCTGGTATTCCAATTATCTATCCCCAGTAAGCAATCATACGATTTATTTCCAATATCACTATCCTTCCGAACTTGATATTCTTCCTGCACAGAAAACATATCTCCAGAATTATGTGGACAGTTTTGAAACAGCTTTGAATGGCCCTAACTTCCAGGATCCTGTTAATGGATTCCGGAAGTATGCAAGTCAGGGTTCGTTTATTGACTATTTTCTGTTAAATGAAATAAGTAAAAATGTGGATGGATATAGGTTAAGCTCTTATCTGCATAAAGATAAATACAGTAAGGGAGGCAAACTAAAGGCTGGTCCTGCCTGGGATTTTAACCTGGCCTGGTGGAATGCTAATTATTGCAATGGAAATGTTACCACAGGATGGGAGTATAATTTCAATAGTGTGTGCTCTTCGGATGGATTTCAAAATCCTTTTTGGTGGTCAAAGTTATTACAGGATACCATGTATGTAAAAGCATTGAGATGCAGATGGAATGAATTAAGACAAACCACATTAAGTATTACCACATTGAATAACTATATCGATTCGCTTGCTGCTTATTTGCAGGAAGCACAGGTAAGACACTTTACCAAATGGCCGATAATCGGGGTGTATACCTGGCCTAATCCAACTCCAATTCCAACCTCTTACGCAGGCGAAATAACTGCATTAAAGTCGTGGATTCAGTCAAGGGTAACATGGATGGATGCTAATCTTCCGGGAACCTGCGTTCCTTCCATAGCCGATTTTTATTCCAATAACCTAGTGGTTTGTGCGGGAGACTCTATTAAATTTCATGATAATAGTTCACTGTATCCTACTTCCTGGTCGTGGAGTTTTCCGGGAGGTTCCCCTTCTTCATCCACCTTACAAAATCCAAAAATATTGTATCCTACAGCAGGAACCTATAACGTAACCTTAACTGCCACAAATATTGCAGGTAGCGGAGCACCCGTAACTTTTACAAGTTATATTACAGTCAACCCTTTGCCAGTAGTTACTGCGCCTGCCAATGTAAATGCATGTGTAGGAAGCCCTGTTGCTGCATCTTCGTTTACAAGTTCTGTAATTGGAACAACCTTTCAATGGACCAACTCTGATACTACTATTGGTTTGGCAACGAGTGGGACTGGAGATTTCTCTTCTTTTAATGCCATTAATACAACCGGAACACCTGTAAGTTCCACCGTAACAGTTACTCCAACTGCTAATGGCTGTTTAGGAAACCCAATAACTTATACCATTACTGTAAATCCATTGCCTTCTGTTTCTGTAGACTCAACAACTATTTGTGAGGGAACAACTGCTTCATTAACTGCTAATGGAGGTACCAGTTATACCTGGAGTGCGGGAGCAACTCCAACAGGAGTAAATACTGCTGATGTTTCACCTTTAACTACCACTACATATACA
The DNA here is from genome assembly GCA_947479085.1 of Bacteroidota bacterium. Lineage (GTDB taxonomy): Bacteria > Bacteroidota > Bacteroidia > 2-12-FULL-35-15 > 2-12-FULL-35-15 > 2-12-FULL-35-15. The sequence continues at coordinate 24,869 of CANJYB010000017.1, forward strand.
GTAACAGGAACCACTGCAGGATGTTCAACTACTGCTGTTTCCACCATCAATGTACAAAGCGCTATTAATGTGACTGTAAATTCACCAACTATTTGCAGCGGACAAACTACAGGGCTAACTGCAGGCGGAGCTACTTCGTTTTCATGGTCGGCAGGAGCAACTACAACCGGAACAAATACAGCTGATGTTTCACCATCTGTAACAACAACATATACTGTTACCGGAACTGATGCAGCCTGCACTGCTACTGCTGCTGCAACTGTTACAGTTGATCCGGCCGTTTCTGTTTCCATTAATTCCCCGTCCATCTGCACAGGGGAAACAGCAAACCTTGTTGCCAATGGTGCAACTTCATATACATGGTCCTCAGGAGTGAATATAACTGGTAACAATTCCGCTGATGTATCACCAACCATAACCACTACCTATACTGTAACCGGTACCGCAGGAACCTGTTCCGACTCGGCTTTTGCAACCGTAACAGTTGTGCCATCTCTTACTGTTATCGTAAATTCTGTAACCATTTGTGAAGGAAATACTGCTAACCTGACAGCTAATGGTGCAAATGTTTATATCTGGAGTGCCGGAGCCACAAGCGTTGGTGTAAATACTGCTGATGCTAATCCTATAACGACATCTACTTATACCGTAACTGGTAGTTCAGGAAACTGTTCTGCTACTGCTGTATCTACCGTAACTGTTTTACCTCCTCTTACCGTTTCAGTAAATTCGGTAACCATCTGTGCAGGAGATACTGCAAACTTAGCAGCTAACGGTGCAACGGCCTATACCTGGAGTGCAGGAGCAACCAGTGTGGGAGCAAATACTGCTGATGCTACTCCTCTAGCTACATCTACTTATACGGTAACAGGTAGTTCAGGTACTTGTACCGGAACAGCTTTATCTACCGTAACAGTAGATACCATTCCTGCTATCCCAACTATTTCAACTGCTGGCAATGTGTTGATTTCAAGTTCAACCACCGGAAACCAATGGTATTTTAACGGTGCTATTATTCTTGGGGCAAATAGCCAATATTATACAGCCTTTGCAAATGGAACTTACACCGTTATTGTAAGCAACGGCAACTGTTCTTCTGCTGAATCAAACCCTGAACTTTATTATTCTGTAGGAATAGCAAGTACTTCCGGCTCGGATAATACGGTGAGCATTTATCCTAATCCATTCTCTGATAATTTTTCATTGTCTTTTTATTTAAAAGATGCAGAGCAAATTAAAATAGAAGTAACTGATGTTTTGGGCAGAAACATTAAGACTCTGGAAGAAAGAGAATTTGCTGAAGGAAATAATACATTGGAAATTAATTTTACCAGCGGGGAATTAAAAGAGGGGATTTATTTCCTTAAAATGATTTCAGCTAAGGGTACTATTGTAGAGAAGATTGTAAAAATGAAATAACATTTATCAATGTAAATAAAAAAGGCGGTCTGGTTGACCGCCTTTTTTTATTTCTTTAGTTCACCGTTTTTATAATTTTCGGTTTTAATTACTTTTCCTTCTTCATCCATTTCTTTCCATGGACCTTCCTTCTTTCCATGCACATACTTTCCTGTTACCTTTGGTTTGCCGCTTTCAAAGTATTCGTGGTAATCTCCCTCTTCCATATTGTTTACCATATTTACTTCCGTGTTCACATTCCCATTTTTATAAAATGATTTTTCAGGACCATCAATCACTCCCATTTTATAATTGTATTCCATGTTCACTTTTCCTTCAGGGAAATACCATTCTGTTTTTCCATCGCGTTTCCCGTTTTTAAAAATTCCTTTTTCCTGGATTTTACCATCATTATAATAAAGGTTCTTCACCCCGTTATATACTCCCATTTTATAATCTATTTCTGAACTTACTCTTGCACCATTTAAATAGGTATAGCATTTTCCATTCAGGGTATCGTTTATGTAATTATCCTTTTTATTGTAAAACCCTGATTTATCAATGGCTATACTGATACCGTTCTTCTTTCCGTTTTTGTATTCGTCAAGGTTACTTATTATTCCATTCATATAATAACCAATCCAAAGTCCTTCCTTTTTGTCGTTTACATAGGTACCACACCAGTCTATCTGTTTATCCTTTTCTTTCCAGAAACCATTTTTCTTTCCGGAGGAATCGGTTTTATTTGTATCAGCAGGCAGCGTGGTAATGGCCATTGCTGAGCAGCTTATTGCAAGCATTGTAATGACGGATAATATTGTTTTTTTCATAATTAATTGTTTAATTTTTTACGATGCAAAATTCTTACTTTTTAAAATTCGTTATTATAATGTTGCTGTTAAAATTTGTTAAGCAACTTACAACCATTTTTTTCTCCTGAAATAAAACAAGAGTGAAACAATCATAGAAATCATAACTATCCATACTATGGCGTACCCCCAGGGACTTTCCAGTTCGGGCATGTATTTAAAATTCATGCCGTACACCCCCGCAATAAATGTAACCGGAACAAACAAGGTGGTAATAATAGTTAACACTTTCATTACTTCATTCATGCGGTTACTTACACTCGAAAGATAAATATCCATCATTCCTGAAAGCAAATCACGATAAGTTTCCACGGTATCAATTACTCTTACGGTATGGTCATGCACATCCCGCAAATAAATATCAGTGGTTGGTTTAATGAGTTCTGTTTCGCTTCTTTGAAAATTATTTATCAACTCACGCATTGGCCAAACTGCTTTTCGGACAAAAATCATTTCCCTTTTCATGTAATGCAATTGCTGCATGGTTTCCTTTGTTGGCTCCGTAATTAAATCTTCTTCCAGCAATTCTATTTTATCCCCTATCTTTTCCAAAATAGTAAAATAACAATCCACCACAGCATCTATTAAGGCATACGCAAGGTAATCGGCCCCCATTTTTCTTATTTTCCCTTTTCCTGTACGAATACGGTTACGGATTAAATCAAAAGCATCTCCCCCGTGAACTTCCTGGAACGAAATAACCATGCCTTCCATTAGCACCACACTCAATTGTTCCGAACGAATCTCTGTATCGTAATACATCATTTTCATAATCGTTACCACATAACTATCGAACTCTTCAAACTTGGCTCTCTGGCTGGTGTTTACAATATCTTCCAACGTTAATGCATGTATACTAAATTGTTTCCCGATGCGTTCAATCAACTCCACATTATGTATTCCATCTACATTAATCCACTTTACCATTAGCGGGTTAATGTGGTTCATACATTCATCTATGTCGTAAAAATCTTTTTCAACTACTTCGGTTTCGTTGAATTCAATAAGGGTAATTTTTACTTTTTCTTTATGGTCTTCACCATAATAGATAACCGTTCCCGGAGGGGCACCTGTTTTATTTTGTAACGTATTCATTTGATAAAAGTATTATGTATTAAGTACCATGTACTAAGTATTTTGAATAATAAAACATTACTCTTCGTCATCATTCTCCTTCGGAATAGAGCGGGAAGTAGCTTGTTTATTCCCTTCCAGCACAATTACTATTTCTCCTTTGATTGTTTTTGTTTTAAAATAGTCGGCCAGTTCCTGTAAAGTTCCGCGTTTATTTTCTTCAAACATTTTAGTCAGTTCTCTTGATACGGAAGCTTTCCGCTCTGCTCCATAAAATTCTATAAACTGTTCCAATGCTTTTACAAGGCGATGAGGCGATTCGTAAAACACAATGGTTCTATGTTCGTTTATCAATGATTTTATTTTTGTTTGTCTTCCTTTTTTCTGGGGAAGAAATCCAACAAAAACAAATTCATCGCAAGGCAAACCGGAATTGACCAAGGCAGGTACAAAGGCTGTAGCACCGGGCAAACATTCCACTTCTATTCCTTTGGCAATGCATTCTCTTATCAATAAAAAACCGGGGTCGGAGATTCCGGGGGTTCCTGCATCGGTTATCAATGCTATCTTTTCTCCGTTTGCTATGCGTTCCGAAATCATCTCAACGGTTTTATGTTCGTTGTGCTGATGATGAGCAAACATTTTTTTTTCAATACTTAAATGCTTTAATAGAATGCCTGACTTGCGGGTATCTTCTGCCAGTATTAAATCTACTTCTTTTAAAATACGGATGGCCCGAAGGGTAATATCTTCAAGGTTTCCGATGGGTGTAGGGACTATGTATAATTTCATAAATGAATGGTTCTCGCAAAGGCGCAAAGTTCGCAAAGATTACAATTAGCTTTTTTCTTGCGTGCTTTGCGTCTTTGCGTGCAAAATTAATTCGTGTTGAGGCTATCGCCAAACTTAGTTATCAATTCGAACAAATTCTGAAATTCGTTCAAAGGTAATGTTTCTGCTCTATCATATATATCATGATACGCCTTTATTCCTCCCATGGTGTAAATAAAACAGGCATGTACTCCATGTTCCGAAAAGAAGTAATGGTCGCTGTTGGCCGCTTTGCCTCTTATCTTCACGTCTTTAATAAAATTATGTTCCAAATTAATTTGTTTGAGCTTATCAAACTCATTTTTAAATAAGGTTCCGTTCACAACAGTTATGCCATCTTCACCCGTTCCCATAATGTCCATATTGAGTAAAAATTTAATTTGCTTTAAAGGAAATAAAGGATGTTCCACATAATATTTGGAACCCAACAAACCTACTTCTTCACCACAAAAAGCCATGAAAGCAATTGAACATTTAGGTTTGTGTTCGGGCATGGAATAATACCTGGCAAGGTTAAGCAGCATAGCACAACCACTTGCATTATCATTGGCTCCCGGGAAATAGACATCCTTTCCCATCTGACCTAAATGGTCGTAATGGGCGGAGTATACTATAAATGAATCAGGATGTTCAGAACCTTTAATGTATCCAATTACATTTTGAGAAGGGTGAGCAGGGAGGAATTTGGTTTGCATGTTTAATGCGCCAATAAATTCTTTTCCACATAAATTGAAACTATCAACAGGTATTTGAATGGTTGTATATTTAGAAATTTCTTGCGATTGATCCCAAGTTAGTTTCTTTACCAACTCAATTACCCCAGCGGTTCCAAAATAATTTTCTTTAGTTTTTTTTAAATACTCTATTTTTGATTTGTCTGTAACCCCTCTATCATCAATAATAACAAAAGTGTGAGAAGGGTTCTTTATTTTCTTTTTGAAACGATTAAACTTTTTTAATGATGTGGTATATGTGGAATCAAAAACTAAAAAGTTCAATGTATTAACGAAAGAAGGTGAACCTGGAGAAATTAAAAAATTGCTCCCAGCTGCACCTTTAAAACTTTCACATTTTTTTTCTTTTCTTTCCGGATCAAAATAATCAACGCCAAGCCAAAAATCAATTTTCCCCGGAAAAGTATTCACTGCAAACGAAAACCTCTGATAATAGTCCTCCTTAAAACTATTTAATCCAGACTTTTTAAATTCTGTTTTTAAATAATTGGCAGCTATGCTATCGCCTCCATTTACATATCCCCGGCCATGCATACTTTCGGAAGCCATAGTATCCACTATTTTTCGGGCATAATAATAGGCATCTCCCTTTTTTATTTCCTGCGGAAAAACAAAGCAGGGAATACAAAGAAAAAGGAAGAACAGTACACTCTTTTTTATAGTAAATAACATAATAATGCAGGTAAATTATAACAACACCTCTTATCTAATCCTTTCTCCAATTGAGCTTTATTAATTTATAAAGGTTTAAAAATCAAAACCCCAAGGTTTTGTACCAAAGTTCGGGAAGTTTTGCCAAAAGTTCCGAAGATTTGACGAAACTTCCGAAGATTTCCGAAAAGTTCCGAAGATTTAACCAAACCTCGGATGTTTTGAACCATTCCTCGGATGTTTTGGTCAAAAGTTCCGAAGATTTTCAAAAAGTTCCGAAGATTTGCGAAAAGTTCGGAAGTTTGGACGGAAACATCCAGGTTTTGATTCAAAACCTTAGGGTTTCAATTTATATACTTAGGGTTTCCATTCATACCTTCCGGGTTTTACTTAATATATACCAGGTTTTGATTAAATCCATTCATGTTTCGGATAAAAATTTTGGAAGATTAAAACAGAAGAGAAAGGAAACGAATCAAAAGACTTGGCTTCCGGTTGAAATGAAACAGGTTTTGGCAAACAAACATAAGGTTTTGCTTCATTTATTTAACTAAATCTTCTGCTTATCAGGTCCATTAATCGTTTTACGGTATCTTTTTCCACATCCCAGTTATACAATAATTTTAAACTTAGAAAATAGGTCATTGCCGATTCGAAAGATTCAGATGAATTGAATTGTTCAATCGCAACGGTATAATCCAGTGTATTTCCCTGAAACAATTCGTTGGTAAACTGGACCCGGTCATTTATTCCTATTGCAGCTTTCAGGTCGGTTATGGCAGGTTTGGTAATTGTTTTTGCTGTTGGTTTTTCCGATTGTTTTTTTTCTTCCTTTTTTTCCACCTTTGCTTTTTCAACCACAGGAGGTAATTCGCTCCCGAACAAATCAGAAGATGCAACAGTTGGTTCTGTGGGTTTACTTTCCTTCACTTCTTCTTTAATAACTACCTCTGCTTTTGGCTCTGCTACAACATTTACAGGCTCCGGAGTTTTTTCCTGTTCCTGTTCCATCTCAGCAGGTTTTTCTGTTTCCATCTCTTCCGGAAGAGAATTGAGGTAATTAAACACAATCGACCTTTCGTGTAATCTTTCTATTTTATGAAGAATAGATTCCAACTCCAGTTGCGGAATGTATTTACTGTCTCCTATATTATCCGAATGCTCTTTAATGCTGTTTATCAAAGCCGCAATTTCTTTCCTGATCTGGTATTTCGACATAGTAATTATATTTTTAAAGGTAAAATTTTACAACGCTTTTTTGATTAATTTCGTTGCTCATTTATTTGCAATAAAATTACAATAAATTTTTCACTAACAAAAAATGTTTCTCGAAAACACCATTCATTCGCATAAACGAAAAGGAGTAATAGAAGTAATTTGTGGTTCCATGTTTTCTGGAAAAACCGAAGAACTGATACGAAGAATGAAACGGGCACAGTTTGCAAAGCAAAAAGTGGAAATATTTAAACCCGCTATTGACACACGTTACGATGAAGTTAAAGTAGTTTCACACGATAGTAATTCCATTCATTCCACTCCTGTCCCTTCTTCTTCCAATATTTTATTGCTTGCCAGTGATGTGCAGGTGGTAGGAATAGATGAGGCTCAATTTTTTGATATGGGGCTCACTGAAGTTTGTAATGAACTTGCCAATAATGGTGTTCGGGTTATCGTTGCCGGGCTGGATATGGACTATCTTGGAAAACCTTTTGGCCCTATGCCATCTTTATTGGCCATAGCAGAGTATGTTACCAAAGTTCATGCTATCTGTATGCGTTGCGGAAACCTTGCCAATCATTCTCATCGGATAACCGAAGAATCAGGACTGGTAGTGCTTGGCGAAACTAATAATTACGAACCTCTTTGCAGAGATTGTTTTACCGAAGCAAGAAAATAATTTATGCAATACACCATCTCTACCATCGCCTCTGTTGTTAACGGAGAAATAATTGGAAGCAATTCGAAAAGTCCTGTAATAAAAAATTTACTGATTGACAGCCGCAAACTTTCAAATGCAGAAACTTCCTTATTCTTTGCCATTAAAGGCGAACGACATGACGGACATGCTTACATCATTGACCTATATGAAAACGGAAACAGGAATTTTGTAGTTTCTTCGTTACCAAAAAATACTTCTTCCTTTACCGATACCAATTTTATTTTAGTAAAAGACACGCTCCTTGCTTTGCAGCAATTATGTGCCTATCACCGGAAACAATATAATATTCCTGTTATAGGAATAACAGGGAGCAACGGCAAAACCATTGTTAAAGAATGGTTGTTTCAACTGATGCGGGAGGATAAAAACATTGTTCGCAGTCCAAAGAGTTTCAACTCTCAGGTGGGAGTTCCTTTATCTGTATGGCAAATGAGTGAGGAACATGATTTGGGAATATTTGAAGCCGGAATTTCAAAACCTTCGGAAATGAAAATGCTTGAAACCATTGTTCAGCCAACCATAGGATTGATAACAAACATAGGGCAGGCGCACGATGAGAATTTTGAAAACCAGAAACAGAAAACAGGCGAAAAACTAAAACTGTTTTTAAAATCGGAAGTACTTATTTACTGCAAAGATTATGTACTTATACATGATGAGATTACAAATGATAAAGCTTTAAATGATTTAAAAACATTTACCTGGTCAAAAAGATTACGGGCCGATTTGCTTATTGGGAGAATTTCTAAAACCGACTCCGATTCGGAGATACAAGCGGTTTTTAAAAATAATTTCATCAGCATTTCCATTCCTTTTATTGATGAAGCAAGTATAGAAAATGCTATACATTGCTGGGCCATGATGCTTTACCTTGGTTACGAAAACACTGTTATAGCGGAGCGGATGCGTTATTTAAGTCCTATAGCAATGAGGCTGGAACTAAAAGAAGGAATAAATAACTGTTCTATTATTAATGATACTTATAATTCTGATTTAGGTTCCCTGGCCATTGCCCTTGATTTTTTAAACCAGCAAAAACAACATCCTAAAAAAACCATTATCCTTTCCGATATTTTACAAAGCGGGCAAAAGGATGAAACCCTTTACAGGGAAGTAGCTGAACTGATTCATAAAAAAGGAATATCAAGAATAATAGGAATAGGTGAAGGTATTTCGGGGCAGGCCAATCAATTTAATATTGAAAAAAACTTTTATAAATCCACTTCTGATTTTCTGCAACAGTTCAATAATTCTTTTTTTGAGGATGAAACTATTTTATTGAAAGGTGCCAGGATATTTGGTTTTGAAGCCATCAGTAAAGTAATACAGCAAAAAGCACACGAAACTGTTTTGGAAATTAACCTCAATTCCATTGTACATAATCTGAATTACTATCGCTCAAAAATAAAAGCCGAAACTAAAATTATGGCAATGGTAAAAGCGTTTTCTTACGGAAGCGGAAGTTTTGAAATAGCCAATATACTTCAGTTTCACAGGGTAGATTACCTTGCAGTAGCTTATGCTGATGAAGGAATAGAATTAAGAAAGGCAGGAATAACCGTTCCGATTATGGTAATGAACCCCGAAGAACAAAGTTATGACGCCATGATTCAGTATAATCTTGAACCGGAAATATATAGTTTCCGTGTATTAAGTTTGTTTGAAGATGCTGTTAAACGAAGCGTTCACAGTGGTTCTAAATCAGTTTCCATTCACATCAAACTCGATACTGGCATGCACCGCTTAGGCTTTGATGAAACCGACCTGAACGAATTAATAGTAAAAATTAAAAACAATAAACACCTTAAGATAAAGTCAGTTTTCTCTCACCTTGCTGCAAGTGATGAACACGAGCATGATGATTTTACGTGGCAGCAGATAAAGAAATTTAATTCAATGAGTGCCTCCATCACTTCTCATTTTGATTACTCAATTCTTAAACATATTTTAAATTCTTCCGGCATTTCCCGGTTTCCAGATGCACAATTTGAAATGGTAAGACTCGGAATAGGATTGTATGGAATAGGTTCCGAAGCAACGGAACAACAGCAATTACAAAATGTGAGTACTTTAAAAACAAGCATTTCGCAGATTAAAAATATTCCTGCGAATGAAACCATTGGTTACAGTAGAAAAGGAGTTGCCTCCCGCGATATTCAGATTGCAACTGTCCCAATTGGTTATGCAGACGGACTAAGTCGTAAATTAAGTAACGGTGTCGGGAAAATGATGGTTAAGGGAAAACCTGCTCCCATCATTGGCAATGTATGTATGGATATGTGCATGATTGACATTACCGATATTAAAGCAAACGAAAGTGATGAGGTAATTATTTTCGGAGAAGATTATTCCATTTCGCAGGTGGCAAAAGATGTCGGAACTATTCCTTATGAAATATTAACCAATGTTTCGAGGAGAGTAAAGCGGGTGTATTACCAGGAATAAAAAATTTATAAGGAAAGAGAATATTCTATTCCGACAATGTATAAATTCTGCGGGGCAGAAATGTCGAACTCCTCCTGTATCATATAATAAAGCCCGAAAGCATGCCTGTCGTTTCTTTTATAATCCAATCCTATAAAGTAACGTCCCCTGCTCCATTGATAATTACCTTCCACTGACCTTGGGTTCACAATCTGGTAACGCATTTCAGCAGCTATATAAGGCGTAATAGGTTTGTTAAAATCATAAGCCAGTTTCAGTTTGTTTCTCGAATACCATTCCGGATACCTTCCTTTGTCACTGGTGTAAATATTCCTGTTTTCCACTTGCAATCGTTCGCGAAAAGAAACAACAAGTTGCGAAAACTTTTTTTTAAGGGTAATATCCAGCATTATCCTATGACGGTAACTGAAAGAATTATCCTGCTCGTATTTTTCTATTAACCTGTAAGCTAAAGATACTTTGAGGATATCAAAAGGTTTGTAAGCAAGTCCTATATCTGTATAAAATAAATTGAGACGGGTAAAGTTTTCTCTTCTGCGGTATTCTTCGGTAAGAAAAAAAGTGAATTTTTTATTTATTTTCTTTTCCAGGTTAAAAGTAGCCCATAATCCTGCATCATTTGAAACTTGTGAAAAAACAACCCCTTTGAAACAGAACACCAAGAAAAAACAAAAAACAACCTTTTTCATGTACAAAAAATTAATCCTTTTTTGTCTCGTAATGAAAAACCCTTATTAAAGCTGTGTCTTTTAAAAAATCTACTGAAGTAATTTCAATACGGTTTATTTTCAAACCAAGTCTGTTTTCCAAATCGGCCTTAAATGCCTCCTTATTTTCAGGTTTAATTAATTCTATATTTTCATATACCACTTGTTGTGAAACTTCCTTTTTCATAATAAACGTAGCTTCCAGAAGGAAGGTGACAAAAAGAAGAATAATATCTAGCAGAGATATTTCTATCCAACTGCCTTTACTTAATGCGGTAATTAATCCCATAGCAATAACCAGGAACATATAAGTCATGTCTTTTGTTGTGATTCCTTCTGTACGGAATCGCAAAATAGAAAACACTCCGAACAAGGCAAATGCCGCACCTTGGCCCATATCTGATTTATTGAGAACAAATGTTATCAGAAATATGATGATGTTAAAAATAAAGAGAGTGTAAAAGTTCTCTTTGTTCTTATATACAGGAAAATAGATAAAACGAATCAGAACAAATACCGCAACAATATCAATTGTTAAGCGGATAAAAAATTTTGTTCCAAGTTTGTCAAATAATGAAATCCCTGTGTTAACAGTATCTTCATTTAGCTGTTGCAAAAGTACCATACAATGTTTTTTTAATTAGTATTAGATTTGGTTTGAAACTATTATGCTTTATTTTTGTAAAAAGATTAATTACCCCGTAGCAGTATTTACTCATTGAGCCTTGGCGAACATGGTACTTTTTCATTAAATCAAGAAAAGGAGAAGATACTGAATTGTCTTGCTTTACTTCAGCAATTACAAGGTTTTGAACTGTAGAATCACCTTCATCATTTTTGAAATTAAGGTTTAAATCTATAGTGACCCGTTCAGGATATTTTTTATTGACAAGGGTTATACGCGAAAAATTTGTCCAAAGTTTTGCATTCAATTTATCCGGAAGTATAGGAGTTTTTTCTTTTAATAAAGTCTCGGCCTCCTTATCAATTAACCCTGAAATTTCATTTTGTTTTACCCTGTTTTTAATTGTCCTTCCTTTGTTATTTTTGAATTTAACCTCAAAAAAATTAATATTCGACTCTACATATCTTCTGCTCCTGATTTTATACCTGCTGGGTTTTCCTCTTTGATGCGAATGGTATAAATCAAAATTAACGGTATCATAATAAAGCGTTTCATACCTGCTTATCCGATTCCCCATTACATCAAGCACGCTATACTCATTTTTTATTTGTTCCAGAAAAGACAGAAGATCGCTTTCACGGAAAACAAATTTTGTATCCGTTCTATCCATCAGCGCCACACTATCCATTTCCTTTAATGAAATAGGGGTAAAACCTGCTAATATTTCTTTCAGATTGTTCAATTTAATATTCGTATGTATACTTTTTAATAGCTAAAATGTTTCCACCAGCATCCGTGGTTTTCTTTTCTATTTTCAAACTATTTTTATCGTAAGTATAAATCGACTTTTTAATCACCTTGCCTTGCACATCGGTGGTTAGTTCAAACGTTTTTTCTCCTTTAGCATTATATCCAAACTGAGTTTTTTCAGTCATTTGGTCTTTTGAATCGTAATCGGTTTCCAATGTTTTGTCTTTATTGACATTATATTCCGTTACTGTTTTTTTAATCACGTTTCCCTTTTCATCAAAAACTACTTTTTCCGTTTCATCATCGTTCTTATTGTATTTTGTGGTTTCCTTTTTCTTAAAAGTTCCATCTTTATTGTATTCTATTTCTTCGGTAACGTTTCCGGATTTATCAAACTTCTGAAATGATTCAGTAAATGTCTTTTCTTTCCCGTCAGTTATTTCAGTAAGGGTTTCGGTAGCTGATTTTATTTTAAATTTCTTTACATCTTTTTTATTCTGAGCAAAAGAAATGGTAGTTAAACAAATGAATGCGAAAACTAAACGTATTGTGTTTTTCATATTTATCTTTTAATTTTCTATTACTATTGTTCCGGCATCTACCGTTTGTTTTTTACTCGTAATCTCTACTGATTTGATAATCGCTTTGTTTGGTGCGTGTAAATCAGGATTAGATGGAGAGTAAGGAGGAGTAGCAACTGTGGCTACCGAATCTTTGGAATATGCGTAAATTTTATAATTACCCTTTCTGAGATAATCAAATTCATAAACTCCATCGGGTCCTGATTTTACCCTGTTCCCGTAAGTTGCATCATCACCGTAAATAATGTATACATCAATGTCAGCACCTGGCCCTTGATTATAAAGCGCTCCAAAATCAGGACGAACATTGCGCGCCCATATTTTACCAGTGATAGTCGCTTGTCCACCTTCCCCGGCTTCCTTTTTACAGGAAGAGATTACAATTAATGTAATTCCCAAAACAAAAAATACCTTTTTCATTGTTTATATTTTATTTACTCTGTTATTATAAAATTTCCTTTTCCAAGCACTTCTGTTTTACTTGTTGCAATGTAGAAATAGTAACCACTTGAAAGATTATTTCTCTTAATTATAGTTTGATTAGAATTAGTAATTTGCTGAGTCATTATTTTCTTCCCTGAAATATCATATATATTCAGCTCCCATGATTTAATGATTTCGGATGAATTAATCCTTATAGTTGTCTGTGTATTAAACGGATTTGGGAAACTGGAAATAGAATATGCATCAGTAAAAAATTCTTTTATCCCAATATTTGATTCATTGGGAATGTGGTGATGTGCATAAATGTCATGATTTCCATTTCTTTTATCTGTCCAGGTATATATTGAACCTCCATCACTTGTAGAAATGTTTTTGGGTCCTGATTGTCCTCCTGTTGCTATTGCTATAGAATCTCCTGTTGGCATCCATAATTTGACACCTGTTGAATCCAAACGCTGTGAAAATACATCCCAGGTACCGCTTGAAGTGGTTGAATCCTGCCATACAATAACAGAACCACTAAAATTATCACTTACACAATTTGGATTAATTCCATTTCCAAGCAATATTCCATTTCCATTTGTAGTTGAAATTTTTGTACCATCTGGTCTGAGCCTGTTTGCATATATCTGATATATCCCGGCCCGCTCATCTTTCCAGGCCACTATTATCCCGTTTGTATCAACGCTTATATCTATTGCACTTTGGTTGGCTATGGCGCTGCACACAGTAATACCATATTGATTCCATTGCAATGCTCCATTTGCACTTAATCGTTGAGCATAAATATCATAATCATCTCCATTTCGTTTATCCTGCCAGCCAATATAAGCACCATTCATTCCATCCGATTCCAGCTTTGGGTTGGTTTGGTTTCCCGGAGTGTTACAAACCAACACTCCATTTGCCGTCCACTGAACAACTCCATTAGCATCAATTCGTTGAGAATAAATAAAATTTTCTACAAAACCTCGTTTGTCTTGCCAGATAATAATTGCACCACCTAAGCCATCAGGAACTATTCTGGGGTTAATTTGTGTTCCAGCTGCATTGCATATAACCTCCCCTCCCGCGGTCCACATGATGGCTCCTGCACTGCTTATCCTTTGGGCATAAATATCTAGGGTTCCACCAACGGAATCTTCCCAGACAAAAATGCCACCTCCTGCACCATCACTTATCACTCTTACGCTTCTTTGATTCGCAGCCTTTAAGCAAACGGCAACTCCATTAGCCGTCCAAAGCATATTACCACTCGAATCTATTTTTTGAGCATAAATATCTTTATCTCCACTTCGTTTATCTTCCCATGCTATTATAGCGCCTGAGTTATCTGAAGATACAATGTATTCTGTATTTTGAGTTGCTGTATCAGAACAAACTACCACTCCATCAAGGGTCCACACAGGAAATCCTGCAGCATTCATCCTTTGAACATAAATATCTCCGGTTACCGAATCTACCCGATAATCTGCCCAGGCTATAATGGCACCACCTTTGGAATCGGAAACAATTCTTGAGTCTTCCTGTCGGTGAGGTTGAACACAAACCGGAGTATTGATAGCCGGGTTTTGAACCCATTGCGAAAATCCTTTCGACAATATCCCAATAAATAAAAGACAAAAATGTAATTTTAATTTCATAAGCTATTAATTTTAAATTTCGGCAAAGTTAATATTATATTAATATTATAAATCAACGTTATCTGTCGTTTATCGAAATTAAGAACAAAGTAGTTTTTAAGCCTGTGCTGTTGGACCTCCAAAATTCATGGGCAAACCGGTAGGCATGTCGGTATCTTTAATAGTACCATGCACCTGTTCAAATTTACCGATATTATCTTTTAATGCTTTCATTAATCTTTTCGCATGCTGAGGGGTTAGTACAATGCGCGATTTCACTTTTGCTTTTGGTATACCCGGCATCATTCTAATAAAATCTACCACGAATTCCGAATTGGAATGGGTAATGATGGCAAGATTTGAATAAATTCCTTCTGCTACTTCCTCGCTTAACTCAATATTTAATTGGTTATTGTTTTGTTGTTCTTCCATTATTTTTTCTTTATTTATTGTTAAAAGTTGGTAAAGATAATTTTTTTCGCGGAATGGAATACCAAAACAAGCCATCAAAAAAGGATGGAGAATTATAGGTACAGCTTTGGAATAAACAATTGAAGTTTTACTTACTTGCTTTCACGTTGGAAAGTTGAGCAGGAAATCCTGCATTGCAGCCTTCGGGGTTGTGCATTCTTAAAGGGATATAATCAAACGAAATTACCATTCCGTCCACATCCAGGTTGTCAGGGAGTTTATCTTTGGGAATAAGGGTCATCACCTCATCCCCCTTTTTCACTATAATTACTGTAGCACATCCGGTAGCCCGGTATTGGTGAGATACGGTCCCTTTGGTTTGCCCGGTAGTTTGTTCCATAGTTGTGGTAGTTGTAGCAGTTGTTTTTTTGTCAGCGTGTTTGCCAATTTTACAGGCGCCAATGCTTAAGGCTACCACCGCTATTATTAGTGCAATGTTCTTCATTTTTACAATTAATTTTTACTGAATATTTATCTTTTTAACCCTTTGAAAACTGCTGTTCATTTTACCTACCCTAACCAGGTAAGTTCCTTTTGCCAAAGCTGAAACATCAAGGGAGGTTTCAAAGGAATGAAAAGAAGGTTTTATTTTTCTACTCATGATTTTTTTTCCATTAATATCAAATAAATCCACAATCAGCTCATCGTCATTTTCAAGGCTGGTGCCTATAATATTTACATCATTTCCCGATTGAAAAACATTTACTACTGCCGAGGCATTATCATATTCGGCCACTCCCACATAACACGGAATCTGGAAAGAATAAATCCTTGTGCCTATATTAGGATTACTGCCGGTTGCATACTCTCCCGTATGCCAAAATGTAGTTCCATCAACCGGGTCGATGGCTGTTTGCGAATAATCGCCCCAACGAAAGGTTTGAGTTAATACTCCGGTGCCCTGGAAAGCAACCGTTTCTGCAATTGTCATGGTACCCAAAGGATCGTTGGCAATTCTTCCGGTATAAGCCAGGCTTGGGTAATCGCCTGCGGCAGATGAAGATTTATTATAACATAAGGCTATGCTTCCGCAATCGTTCATGGCTATACTTCCGCACCAATAGCTGGAAGTTCCGGGTGCATACGTTCCTTCCTGAAATTTAGACCAAACACCGCTGGTATCATTCTGACGCAATTCCACCCAGCGAATGCCTCTTTGTGTTGCACTTATACGCACTGCAAAATTTAAAACCACTGTATTGTATCCTGTCCATTTTCTCCATTGCGCCCTGAAGTTCAAAAACCCGCCCAATCCATCCAGTTTAGAAGTAGTTCCCGGTTGGGAAATATCGGAACCAGCCACACTGTACTGAGAATCGAAAGCGGAAAGACCCACAAGGGCAGGACTTGCAGAAATAGTAGCTGTAGGAACAGCTGGTGTCCAGTTAACAGACATGGACCATATCCTGATTTCATCTCCTCCTCCTCCCCAGGAATTATCATGAAAAGAAAAGAAAGGAAGCGGAGTTCCAAATGGGGGCAATTGCCCATCAGCATCTGCAGGTAGCGGAACATAAAAAGAACTGGTGGTACCGCTGGTAAAAGGAATACCAACAGAACGAGCCGGCCTACCCAACAGCATGGAATCTCTTTCAAAACAATATACCTCATCCGTATTTTGATTGGCGGTCATATAATATCCATCTGCCCAGATAGAAAATTTCTGAAAATCGGGATACTGACCTGTAGCAAATGTGTACGTATAATAAGTACCTGAAGGGTCGGCTGTAGTGGAAATGGCTATATAAGTGTTCAGGTCGCCATTGCTGGCTTGTCCTATCTGGCTCAAAAACCAGCGGTCAGCATATTTATCATACAGCACAATGGGGTCGCCACCATTACCCACTGCAGGAACCCAGAGATTACCCAGATGGTGAACTGCACCTACTAATGCCCCAGTGGTTTTATTAAATACTTTTAATGGAGTAGAATTTACACATTGAACATAATGATTAGGTCCGGCCGCACCAGAAGGGTCCGGGGGATAAAACAAACCCACCTGGCCTGCCCAGTTGGTTGAAATGGATGATGACTGGCGGGTACCGGGAACGGTTTGTCTTACCTGTTCATCTTCTCGGTATTCTTCACCGTCTTTTTCAGTATATAAATAAGTATGTTTTACTCTATGTTCACCATCTTCCGATTCTTTTCTTTGAATATTATCTGTTTCGTTTTCAGAAGCTACTGAATCGAACAATTCGCTTAAGGGACGGGAAATACCAAAGGAGGTATATTTTACTAAATGAACTTTGGGCTTTTGGTCATTGCTTTGAGAAAACAAATTGCCAACAGCACTACATAAAAATGCAATAATAATAAGGGTTCTCATACTTTTTAATCCAATTTTGGCATTTCAATTTCATCCTGAACTAAAAAGGAAGAAGGGAAATCGGCCTGTACCTGTTTCAGAAATTTATAGGCTTCCAGTTTTGTCCTGAAATCGCCCACACGGATATTAAAATTGGGCTGATCGTACTTTTCGTAAGCAGGTACATTAGGATATTTTGCCAGAAAATCCGCTTTTATTTCCTTGGCTTTGTTTTTATCCGAACCAAAATGTATTTTTATTCTGTATCCTTTTATAGGAGCTTTGGCATTTATCTCTGCATGGTTGCTTAGCAACTCTTTTACCTTTGCGTCCTGCACTATTTCTACCTTTCCGGAATCTTTTGCAGCCGTTTGAGAGCGAAGCAGGCTGCCGGAGATTAGTATTAAAACTACTAATAAAGTAAATTTCAGTTTATTCATTGTTTTGTATTTACGCCACAAAGTTAATTTATTTTCTTGTTTTACAGTTATGGCTATGGTTTAGTTGGATTTGGTATTCAAATTTAATGCCCTTACAATTTGGTTTGTTAACATTGGCTTAACATTGAGATAATATAATGGTAATCTTAATGAAGATTGACTTTATCCATAAGAATATACTTTTGCCTAACATTAAATTAACCTTATATTAACAATAAACTTAATCCTGATGAACTTAAACATCTTCCAATTTTTTCAGCCAAAAGACAAAATATTTTTTCTCCTTTTTCAAAAGGCATCGGCCAATGCAACGGAAACCGCAAAAGCTTTGGTGGAATTAGTAACTACTTCTTCTGTTGACAGAAGGAAAGAAATGTTTCGTGAAATTGAAAAACTGGAGCACGTAGGTGATGACATTACTCACGAAACATTTAATCAGTTAAGTTTGAATTTCATCACTCCTTTTGATCGTGACGATATTCATAACCTGGTTTCGTCCATTGATGATATAGTGGATTATATACATGGGGCCTCCAAACGGATTGAACTATATAAGGTGGAAGAAATGACCCCGGCTATTGTTAAACTGGCTGAGCTTATTCTTAAAAGCACCGAAGAATTACAAATTGCCGTTTCTGAATTGAAAAATCTTAAAAACATTTCGAAAATAAAAGAATCGACTGTAAGAATTAACAGCATCGAAAATCATGCGGATGATATTTTTGATATGGCTATTGCAAAATTATTTGAAGAAGAAAAAAATGCAGTGGAGGTTATTAAAATGAAAGATGTTTTATTTGTTCTGGAAACAGCTACTGATAAATGCGAAGAAGCTGCTAATGTAATTAATACAATACTTATTAAAAATGCTTAACTAATTATGAATTATGAGTGATGAATTATGAGTTAAATGCCCATTTTGTTTTCTCAATTCTTCATTCATAATTTATAATTTATAATTCATAACTCAAATATGACCTTATTAGTAATAGTAATAGCTTTAGCATTAATATTCGATTTTATTAACGGATTTCATGATGCGGCCAATTCGATAGCTACCATTGTTTCCACAAAAGTACTGACTCCTTTTCAGGCGGTGCTTTGGGCAGCATTTTTTAATTGTGTTGCTTTTTTAATTTTCAAAGACCATGCTGTGGCCAATACCATTGGCAAAACAGTTTATTCCGATTTTATTTCATTGCCGGTAATCTGCAGCGGATTAATAGCCGCTATTTGCTGGAACTTACTTACCTGGTGGTATGGTATCCCGTCTTCCTCTTCGCATACACTTATTGGTGGTTTTGCAGGTTCGGCCATTGCTTATGCATTTCTTAGTAAAGGAATGATGCCTATAAGCGAAATCATTGACAGTGAAAAAATAGGAAAAACCATTATGTTTATTCTTCTTGCTCCACTTATCGGTATGCTTATTTCCATTTTTTACACCCTTATTTTTATTCAAAATAAAACATGGCTAAAGGTGGGTATTCTGGGTGCTTCCGCTGTTTTAATTTATTTTCTGTTCATCGGTTTTCAGAAAGATAAGTTATCCGAAAACATTAATAAATTTTTTAAAGTAGATAAATACACTTATGAAATTAATGTAAAACATGATTCTACCAAGGCACACAAGCTTGAAAAAGCAATGCTGAGTGCTACTTTGTGCCAACCCTTTTTATCAAAATACGAATACAGCGGTTCGGAATATGTGGCCAACGAAATAGTAAACAATGTGGACATGAAGGAAATTACCATTAGCAGGCTGGGTGATAAACTGAACACTTTTTTTAAAATAGATCAGCTTAAGAACAAGGCTAAAATAAATCCTGCGTTGAAAGAAGAATACCTGGCCACTCAAAATATTGTGGATAGTTTAAAACCTGTAACCAAGAAGTATTTTGATTTGGGAGCTGATGGCATGGTGGCTACCATGACCACCATTTACCCTATGGAGGCTGATAAAATGAAAGACTTTAAGAAGGCCATGAAAATTGACATAAAAGCCGACCTGACCAAAGAACTGAATAAGGCAGACAATAAAATAGTGCGCTGGGGCCTGGTAATTATGCTGTTTATTTTTGCCTTTATGTTTATTTATAACGAAAAAATTAAAAATCCGAGTGCCACCCGAACCTCTAATTCCTTTAAACGGGCACAGTTGCTATCTTCTGCAGCTTTCAGTATTGGACATGGAGGAAACGATGCACAAAAGGTGATGGGAATTATTGCAGCAGCACTGGTTGCAAACGGAAGTATTGTGGATATTAAATCGATGCCCGACTGGATTCCATTGTCCTGCTATCTGGCCATAGGGTTAGGTACATTAAGCGGTGGCTGGAAAATTGTAAAAACCATGGGAACCAAAATTACCAAAGTAACTCCGCTGGAAGGTGTTTGTGCTGAAACGGCAGGTGCCACCACCTTGTTTTTAACCGAACAAATGGGAATTCCTGTTTCCACCACGCATACCATCACCGGGGCCATCATTGGGGTGGGTGCTACCAAGGGCTTAAGTGCGGTAAAATGGGGAGTGACCGTTAGCCTGCTGTGGGCATGGGTACTTACTATTCCTATAAGTGCTTTATTAGGTGGTTTGTTTTACTGGATATTCAGTTTGTTTTTATAAAAAGCATATTCAAATCCTATAACAAACTCAAAAAGCCTTTCCATTTGGAGAGGCTTTTTTGCTCTTAAAACATCCTTTATTACTGTTTTTTTCTTTTCCTTCATTCCCAATTTGTTTTTGTTTTGACTTTTTATTTGAAAAGATACTCCCCGATTATTTATAAACTGTCTTCCCGCTTTACACCTGTGCTGAGCCTGCCGAAGTACTGCAATCTTTTTCTTTTTTTGAAATAAAAAAAGAAAAAGGATTTCCGTTTCAATCGGGTTTAGGGGGAAAGGTTCAGTTGCCTTAAATGGCTTTTTTTTAGATATGTTTTAATAAAAAAAATAAATCCTCTTCTGAAAAAAAAAGCTCCCCATTTCTGAGAAGCTTTTTTTTAATCTGAAATTTGAAATCGGTCATCCGACATCGGTCATCTGACATCCATCATCCGACACCTTACGAAATAATATCCAACTGATATATTCCGGGAGTATCGTTTTCATTCAGTATATATAAGTTATCGCCATTTGTAAAAAAATCATCAAACCGCTCTCTGATGGTATGCCCATGCTCTACAGTAAATGACGACCCCACTTTTACACCTCTTAATTTCATTCCGATGGTAAGCGAAACAGCGCCTGTGTTATGAAACTTTGCAATTTTTCCTGCAAAATATTCGATTGGAATATCTGTTTCGCTGTTTTTTGCAGGCTCTCCTTTTTTGCGCTCCAGGCGGTGTTGAGGATATAATAAGGTTTCGTTAAAATAAGTATATTTTGCTGTGGTGCTGTGGCGGTTGTTGTGTGCTATTTCCAGCACATTGTCTGTAAGCTGGTCCGAAAGCGCTTCGGCAGCGGTTTCTACAGTAACTATATCATTTCTTACAGCAGAGGTTTGCGAACCATGAGTGGTATCGGCACTTGTAAAAATGTTATTCAGACTGATTAAAGCAGCTTCGAAACCGGGAAGATCAGTGGCGTAAGTATGCGCTTTGGCAATAAGTGCAAGTATGTTTTGTTCAAACTGGTCATCCGAAGAGTTATAAATAAGCACTCTTAAAGTGGAAGGAAAAGTAGCAATAAAGCGAGGGTCGTTTTTGCCACCGAACAATGCTCTTGCCCATCCATAACGATTTGCAACATATACTTCGAGATTGGTACGGGCAAGGTCTTTGGCACTGGTGCCTCCTTTGCGGCTGCCTTTGTCAGTAGTTTTGGTAGTGCTCAATATTGCTAGGTTGTCGGCTGCTGCCGTGGTGGCGGTTATCAGGTCGTCATAAATGCCGCCCGGGTTATTGGCAACTATGCTCATGTTGCGTACATTGTCCCTCGCAAAATCAACCAAACGAAGGTGAGTAATTGCTTTTTCAAGAAAAAGCCCATCGAAAAATCTTTGTAAGTCTAACATCTTTTTTTTATTTTAAAAATTAATACTAAAGTGTGTGTTTATTTTACAGGTCAAATTTATTAAAAAATTTAATATTCAAATATTTTCCCCTTTATTTTTTCTTTTTTTGTAAATCTTCTTAACTATTAAAACAAACGATTGCCATTTTTAGGAAAAGTCCACTTCCCGGGAGGTGATATATGCCAATTTTTTGTCATAGTCCTTCTTCCGGGAGGTGATATATGCCAACTTTTTGGTATAGTCCTTCTCCCGGGAGCTGATATATGCCAACTTTTTGGTATAGCCCTTCTCTCGGGAGGTGATATATGCCAACTTTTTGGTATAGCCCTTCTCTCGGGAGGTGATATATGCCAACTTTTTGGTATAGCCCACCTCCCGGGAGGTGATATATTCCGGCATTTCAAAATGGGAAAAATGGCTTTTTTGATAAAAAACTCATTTTAAGGCCATTTAAGCCATTATTTTAAAAAGATAGTATTTTCCGGCTTTTATGTTAAAAACAGGTTTTTGAGGCTTTTTTGGGAAAAAGAAGGAAAAACTCAGGGCAGGTTTAGGGTTTTCTGATTTATACATATATATATATGTATAGGTTAAAAAAGGATTTACGAAACATCCGATTGCGTAAATCCTGACTTTAAAGGAGGATTTATGCAATTAGATGTATATTTGTTGCGTAGATATATATGTTATCCGTAATTTTACGAACGTGCGTGCGAACCTTTAACATTTTAAAAACAGAAACGAAATGAGCATAAGACATCACCTTAACTACAAAGACGGCTACTACAAAATCAATCGTGAAGAAAGAAATTTAGCCGCAATTTTTTATCACACTCTTTTGCTTGGCGACAACCTTAAATTGTTTCTTGACGAAATAGGTTGCAAGTTTCCAATAGTAGAAAAAGAAATGGGAATTTATTTTGAGTACGCATATATTCGTGATTTATGGAGTACGAACACTCCAACAAATGAAATAAAAAGAAAACTTATTCTTGACCTCTTACAACCCAACAACAGACAAGAGTTAGAAAAACTATCAGTGCTTGACTTCAACACATACTTTGGTGCTAACAGAACATTATCTACTGAATACATTGCAAGCCCAGGGAATTGGAGTATAAGATACTTTCACAAAACCATAACAGACAACGTTGAGTTTTTGAAAGTATGTAAATTCAAATGGTGTTTCAATGCAAAGCCCGACATTGTTATACATACTTCACACGACACAGCAGTTTGTATTGAAGCAAAGTTTGAAAGTGGCGAAGGAAAATATCCATCAACAGACATTGAGAAAGAAATTTTCAAGAATAGAGGTATTGAACTTGTAGGACAACTATCAATACAGAAAAAAACTATGGAAGAACTTTTAGGTATTCAAACAGAATACATCTTTTTAGTTCAGCGGAAATCAATAAACGAAACACATAAAGCTTGGACTTGGAAAGAAGCATTTGCAAAACTTGACACAACGAATTGCCCATACTTTATTAAAGAGTGGCTAAAACGTTCAGACATTAACCAACAATAAAACGCTTGAAACCCTTGACACGAAAGACAAAACTACGGATAACATAGGATTTATGCAATAAGTATTGGGGGGGCAGAATCGCTAACTTTGAAGTGTCTGCGGAAAATCCCCCCAATACTTACTGCATAAATCCTTCAAACGTTATGCGTCATTGTGAGAACGCGCGTAACGAACAGACCCGAACAGACAACAGAAACGAAATGTTTGGAAACAAAATAATCCTAATTCATAGAACTACTTTTTCTTTTTAGGAATTATTTTTTTCGGTTTAGGAGTTATTAATTCTTCTAACTCCTCCTTATTTAATTCGTAGCCGACCTGCAATAACTTGTACGGTTGAACATTCAAAGCGATACTTAACTTCAAAATAGTAATCATTGTTACATTGTACCCATTCTCTATTCTATGAATGTGTGCTCTTGTAAGTCCGACTTCTAAACCTAACTGCTCCATAGAAAGTTTTCTTTTATTTCTATACTTTGCTATGTTCTCTCCAATTAAAATTAAAAATTGGTGAGGTTTTTCTTTTGGCATCTGATCTTTTATTTGAGATATCAAAAGTCAGTTAAAGAAAATATTTTTAAGTTACCTTAAAAGGGAACATAATATTATATATATTTGCGAGGTATAAACAAACAAATAAAAAAAATAATGGAAAAAACATTTACAAAAGTATTAGCAGTTATTATTATAATTGCAACGATCACAACTATTACAAGCTGTTCAACGGTTATTGACTTGGGGAAATTAAACATGATTTCAGATAGAAATATCGATAGCAAAATGGATTATGTGTTAATTAAAAATTACGCAGGTGGTTCAAAGAAAGAAATAAAAAAAGGATTAAAGCGAACAAAAACAATTTCACTCGACATCGCGGTAGATGAAACCGTAAAAAATGTTGCTGGAGGTGAGTTTCTTAAAAATGTCAGAGTTTACGGATTAAAAAAAAGAAAAAAGATGTATTTATTAGTAGAAGGCGATGTTTGGGGTTCGGCTGGTAATGAAAGTTTCAGAGGATTTAAACTTGGGGACACAGTGCAATGGAAAGAATTAGGAGTAACACATAAAGGTACAATTACAGGACTTACTGATGCGACAAGATGTATGGTAAAAGAGGATGGAAAAGAAAACAGTGTTTCTTTAAAGTTTGCAAGTATCACAAAAGTAAGCGAATAAAATTCTACATATTAACTATTTTAAAAGGTGCTTAAAATTAAGCACCTTTTTTATTTTACAACCAAGACGATAATAAAATTAACTTTGCAACGTGAAAAGAATCCCCGTACGCGCTAAGCTGACGGGCAAGCAAAAGGGCAGGGCTTAGTGTGTAGTTAATGGTGTAAGCTGTGCTTACTGCTATTGCCTTTTACAAAGGCAAAGTCCCTTTCAATTAAACAAACGCCTGCAAATCGTACAACTTTTTATAAGTACTGTTATTTGCTAATAAGGTGGTATGGGTTCCGCGCTCGATGATTTCACCTTTTTGCATTACTATAATTTCATCGGCATGTTGTATGGTAGAAAGCCGGTGAGCAATAACCAATGAAGTTCGGTTTTTCATTAATTTAAACAGCGCATCCTGCACCAGGCGTTCGCTTTCAGTATCTAATGCCGAAGTGGCTTCATCCAGTATTAATATAGGTGGGTTTTTAAGAACTGCTCTTGCTATGCTTATTCGTTGTCTTTGTCCTCCGCTCATTTTACTTCCACGGTCGCCTATGTTGGTTTGGTAGCCGTTTGCCATTTCGCTTATAAACTGATGTGCATTGGCTATTTTGGCAGCTTCTATCACTTGTTGTTCTGTTACGTTTTCTATCCCGAAGGCAATATTATTATATACAGTATCGTTAAATAAAATGGATTCCTGGGTAACAATGCCCATAATGGAGCGCACATCTTTTATTTTTGCCTGTTTTATTTCTACTCCATCTATCAATATTTGTCCTTCGGTGGTATCATAAAAACGGGGAAGCATATCTGCCAGGGTGGTTTTACCCGAACCCGATTGACCCACAAGGGCAATGGTTTTTCCTTTTTCAATTTTCAAATTAATCTTGTTGAGTACCCAACCTACTTCGCCTTCGCGGTAAGCAAAGGAAACATTGCGGTATTCTATTTCTTTTTCAAAACCTTTTATTGGTTTAGGATTTGGAGCATCTTTAATGGTTATTTCAGCATTTAATATTTTATCAATCCGTTCGGCAGAAGCCAATCCTTTTTGCACACTGTAATATGCAGCTGTGAATGATTTGGCAGGAGCCAACAATTGCGAAAACATAACAATGTACATCAGCAGCAAGGTTCCATCCATGGTGTTATCCACTATTACCATTCTTCCTCCAAGATAAAGTATAACCACCATTACTGTAACTCCAAGCAGTTCGCTTAAGGGCGAAGCCAGATCTATTTTTCGAAACATCTTGATGGAGATGCTGGTATAGAGTTGATTTTCCTGCCCGAATTTTTCACTCACTGTTTTCTCAGCATTAAATCCTTTGATGATGCGAAGCCCGCCCAGGGTTTCTTCCATGATGGATAAAAGCACTCCCATTTTTTCCTTGCTTCGCCCTGCCGAACGTTTTAAACTTTTACCAATTGCTCCTATTAATAAAGCAGTAATGGGTAATAATATAAAGGCTGTAATGGTTAACTTTATGCTGATGGCAAACATTAATATTAAATACACCACTATGGTTAACGGTTCACGAAATATCATTTCGAGCGATTGCATAATGCTCCACTCTATTTCGTTTACATCGGCTGTCATAACAGACATTACATCTCCCTTTCTTTCTTCGGAATAATACGAAAGCGGAAGGTCCATTGTTTTGTTAAATATTTTATTGCGTATGTCGCGCACCACTCCGTTACGGATGGGAGCAAGAAAATACATGGCTAAATAACGGGTAAGGTTTTTAAGAAAAATGGTAAAGATGATGAACAAACAAATGGCAACAAGTACATTCAGTTTTCCATAATTAATAGCTCCGCTTGCCATGTGGTAATTAACATAGGCAACTATACTATCGGTGTTAAATGCAAATACCGGGTTTCCTTTGGCAATAATATCAGATAATTCGGATTCGGAATTGGAAAGTAAAATTTTGAGAAACGGAAACAGGGTAGCAATGGAAAACAAAGAAAAAATGACGGAGAAAATATTAAAAACAATATTTAAAGTACCGTATCGCCAATAGCCTTTTACATAACGAAGAACGCCAAAGAATTTTTTCATTCCGCAAATATACGCTTTGCAGCTATTTAATTGTTAATTTTGAATTCCTAAATAAATATAAATGGATTCGACACGACAATTAAAAGTATCACGATTAATACAAAAAGAACTGGGAGAAATATTTCAGCGCGAAACCCGCATTCTTTTTGGCAATGCGCTTATAACAGTAACACAGGTAAGAGTTAGTCCCGACCTGGGAGTGGCCAAAGTATATGTAAGTTTGTTCAACGTGCCCGATACAAAAGTTCTTTTGAAATCAATACAGGAACATACCAAGGAAATAAGACTGAAACTTTCGGACAGGATAAAAAAACAGGTACGTATTATTCCTAATCTTGTTTTTTTCCTTGACGATTCGTTGGATTATGCATTGAGGATTGATGAATTGCTTAAAAAATAGATATGTTTTTATTACTATGTTTTTTTGCTGAAATTACGAATACCCCTGTCAGGGTTTAGAACCCTGACAGGGGTAACTCTTTTAATAACGTAAACAATTTAATAATTGAACCTCCCCTTTTTCATAGCCAAACGATATTTGATTTCAAAGAAATCGCACAATGCCATTAATATTATTTCGGCTGTATCGGTAATTGGTGTTTGTATTGGCACCATGGCGTTGGTAATTGTTCTTTCGGCATTTAATGGACTAACAGAGCTTGTGCAATCGCTTTATAATTCTTTCGACCCGGATATTTCCATAACTATAAAGCAAGGAAAAACATTTGACCCGAATACAAGTGAAATTCAATCCTTAAAAAACATTCCCGGTATTGTTAATTATATTGAAGTGATGGAAGGCAATGCATTATTAAAGTTTAATGATAAACAATGTATTGCTACAGTTAAAGGTGTAAGTCCTGAGTTCGGGAAATCAAGCGACTTTCAAAAGAAAATAAGTTCAGGAACTTTTAACCTGGAGAAAAACAACATAGTAATGGGAACAGGAATTGGGAACCTACTCCAAACCGGCCCCAGGGATATGTTTACTCCTGTTTCAGTGTTTGCCCCAAAGCGGGGAACTTCCAATTCCCTGAATCCGGAAGATGGAATGAATGAATTGAAAGTTTATCCATCGGGAACATTTACTATTAATGATGAATTTGATTACAAGTACATCTTAATGAATATTGAAAAAGCGCGCCAACTTCTTGATTATACCAATGAAGTTACCGCTATAGAATTACAATTATCACCTTTAGCCAATAAGGAAGAAGTGCAACAGCATATTGTTTCTGCTTTGGGAAACCAATACACGGTAAAAAACAGGGAGCAACAAAACGAAATGCTTTATAAAACCATGAAATCGGAAAAACTATGGGTGTTCATTATCCTTGTATTTATATTAATCATTGCCACATTTAATGTAATAGGTTCACTTACCATGTTGATTATTGAAAAGAAAAAAGACATTACGATATTAAATAATATGGGGGCTGATGCCAGTTTAATCAGAAAGGTGTTTTTGTTTGAAGGATTGATGATAACCGTAGTTGGTGCTTTTGTTGGTTTGGCATTGGGATTGATTATTTGCTGGCTACAAATTAAATTTTCTATTGTAAAATATTCCGAGGGATTTGTGGTGGATGCTTATCCAATAAAAATACAACCACTGGATATGTTTTTAATTATGGTAGTTGTATTATTGATTGGCTTTTTTGCTGCCTGGTACCCGGTAAAACTATTTACCAAAAAACACCTTGCTCATTTTGCCTGATATTTTTAAAAGGGTTACAATTTCTTTGTTTTTTTATATTTGTTGCGATAAAATCAAACTTGTCAGAAAATTACAAAACAAGAAGTTGTAGTTAAAAAAGAATTTAAAATTTAATAAATAGTATGAGCAACACTTCCGGCTTTACTGCTAAACTTACTTCCAGCGATGGAATAAATTATATCAATATCGGGTTGATGATAATCAGTGTGATTGCTGCTTATATTTTGCCTTTTGAAGTTTTTTTGTTTTCGTATGCCGTATTGGGCCCTTTGCATTATTTAACTGAAATCTCCTGGCTTGATAAAAAGAACTACTTTATTAAATCAAAAAATGACATCTGGATTTTTGTAGTTATGGTGGTGATAATAACCATTGGCATGTTCGATGAAAAGTCAAGAACCAATGCATTTGTCAGCAGCCTTATGTTTTCCGGATTTATGTATGCGCTTATTATATTATTTGTTGAAAAGCTAAGTATAAAGTTGGGGTTGGTGTTTCTTACCTTCCTTGTTTCGGTCATTTTTAATTTTAACGTTTACCCTACAATACCTTTTATGATTTTTGCGGTATGGCTTCCCACCATTATGCACGTATTTCTATTTACCGGGGCGTTTATTTTATTCGGAGCTTTAAAATCCAGGAGCGTTTCAGGAATTATATCCCTGGTATTTTTTATCTGTTGCGCATTGGTGTTCTTTATATATGTGCCGGAAAACTTTGGCATCACGGTAAGTGATTATGGCAAAAAGGCCTATTCCTTTTTCAGAATAGTAAATACTTCCCTGTATGAATTATTTGGTTACGGAACATTAAAAAGAGATGATATCGCATTGTACATTAGTCCAAAAGCAGTTGCCATTATGCGGTTTATTGCTTTTGCTTATACTTATCATTACCTTAACTGGTTTTCAAAAACCTCCGTTATTAAATGGAACCAGGTTTCAAAAACAAGGATGACAGTAATTATTGTACTTTGGATAGCGTCTGTGGTATTATATGCGGTAAGTTACAAAATAGGCTTTTATGCTCTATTCTTATTAAGCATGCTCCATGTATTCTTTGAGTTCCCCCTCAATCATTTTACCTTTATAGGGATAGGCAAAGAGCTGAAATCTATTTTCCGGAAATAGCTTTTTGTTTTATCCCGATAAACATTACCGATAAACTGCCTATAATAAATACATGGGCAATGTCCAGGTAAGTAAAGTATTCATTTATGGAAACTTTGGTACCGTTAATAATAGCAGTAACAAATAAAATAACAATTCCCCAGCCCACCATTTCATTTCCCTTTTGTTTGCTTTTGTTTTTGAAATGAATTACCATTACCGGTATCAATGCAATGGCGCTATCGAAAACAACGACAAGGAAATTACTGAAAACAAGTACGGCAATGGAAAACAGAATTACCTGTATCAGGTTAGCCCATTTCCAGGTTTCCTTATTTGGTGAATCTTTTAATATAGAATGAAGAGTCGCCTGCTGGGCACAAAAAGCTGAAAATATATTAAACCATTGCATCGGGAACCAAAATGATTTGTATCCCACACCATCATGTATGGCGAAAAAACCATGTGAGCATCCTCCAAACAGCGATGCCAGACTTAAAAACAAGTAGAACCATTTCCAGCTTATATCACTTTTATTAACTGAGCCAATCTTTCTCAGTTTCAAATAAAAAAAGAAACAAAGTGTGGAAATTATTATATCAGTAAAAGCGGTAACGGGCTGGTGAATTGCAACTCCACCTATATTTATAGTAGTATCTATTTTTGCATAATCAATCATTTCGCAAAAGTAAAAAAAATGTTTAAAACTAATGTTACAATATATATAGGTTAATCTTATACTATATAATACTACTTTTGCACTATGGCTAAAGAATTTTATTTAAAACACCACACCTTTCATATCAAGGCAATTTTTGTTGCTCTTAAAGATATTTTCGAAAGAAATGAATATGCTGATAAGGCAATAGAAAAAATAATGCGCGCCAATAAGTATTGGGACGTGCGCGAACGAGGCTTTGTTTCTGATGTTACCTACGATATGGTACGAAACTGGCGGTTACTGTTTATTTCCTCCGGTCTGGAACCTGAAACAAAACTATCAGATAAAAACCTCTGGATGATTTTCGGAACCTATCTGGTTTTTGATGGATATGATTTACCGGAGAGTAATTATTTCAAAGGATTGAATGAAAAGAAAATTGTTTCTCAATTAGAGAAGTTTCATAAAATCAGAAAAATCAGGGAATCTATTCCTGATTGGTTGGACAAGATGGGAGAAAAAGAATTAGGGAAGGATTGGGATAAAACCATTCGTGCCTTAAATCAAAAACCTACCACTGTGCTTCGTGCTAATTCCTTAAAAACAAATCCAAGGGAGTTGCAAAAAACATTGGAAGAAGAAAAAATAACAGATGCTTCTCTCATAATGTGGTCTCCGGATGCGGTGGAATTAAAATTTCCAAGGAATGTATTTCGCACAGAGGCATTTCATAAAGGATTGTTCGAAGTACAGGATGCGTCTTCGCAAATGGTTTCAGAATTTTTAAATGTTCAACCGGGAATGCGTGTGGTAGATGCCTGTGCAGGTGCAGGTGGAAAAACATTACATCTTGCTGCATTGATGAAAAACAAAGGTCGTATAATAGCATTGGATGTAAAAGAGAAAAAATTACTTGAATTAAAAAAACGTGCCACAAGAGCAGATGTAAGAATTGTTGAAACCCGTGCAATAGATTCTTCTAAAGTAGTAAAACGTTTAAAAGATACAGCAGACAGATTATTATTAGATGTGCCTTGTTCCGGTTTGGGTGTATTGCGAAGAAATCCGGATAGCAAATGGAAACTGAACCCGGAAGAAATAGAAAGGGTAAAAACAATTCAAAGAGAAATACTCACTAATTTTTCAGACATAACAAAAGTAGGCGGAAAGATGGTGTACGCTACCTGCAGCATATTACCAAGTGAAGGAGAAGATCAGGTAAAATGGTTCCTTGAACAGGTGGGAGATAAATGGGAATTTCTTGGAGAAAAAAGATATTCGCCCGAAACTCATCATGCGGATGGTTTTTATATGGCACTTTTAGAAAGAAAAAAATAAATTTTTCTGTTGAATAGTGTTCTTCATTTTTTCATTCAACATTTAAATTTTTTCTGTTTTTTTCTCTTTTAAAAAATAAAATCAGAAAATAATTAAAAATAATTTGATCACACTTTGTAATTAACAAACACAAAAACGTTTCTTGTATTTACACTTTTTATAAATCGATTAGTATAAATATTTATTTTCAAACAAAAACAACAACCTTCTGAATCATTAGTAAATATAATATGTACAGAAGACTACTAAAATAAATAAATTGAAATATTTATATTTATTTTACAAGGAAAAATAAAATAATCAATGAGAATTTTTATTAAATCAAAAACGTTATTCACTGTTATCAACAAATTTGTGTTAATAAAATGTAGTGTATAAATTATTTTTGTGTTGAAAATTTATCTTACTTCGTGTCATAATAATTAATAAACAAAAAAACCATGGCAAAAAAAGCAGCAAAAAAAGCAGCTCCTAAAAAAGCAGCGAAAAAAGTAGCTAAAAAAGCAGCTCCTAAAAAAGCAGCGAAAAAAGCAGCTAAGAAAAAGTAAGAAAAAGGGCTCGAAAGAGCCCTTTTTTTTGTCCTTTATTTTCCCTCCCACTTTTATCTCTTCATCATACCTTCTGAACAAAACCAATACCAGGCATTTCATTCAATTCTATCTTTCCGTTTTTAAACTTCACACCTTCAAATAAATCATTCTTTATTAATAATGCCCCATCCAAATCGGCAAAATCAACTAATGGTGACAATTGTGCTGCAGCGGAAATAGCACAAGATGTTTCACTCATACATCCAATCAATAGTTTCAGATTTAATTCACGCGCCCGTTTTATCATTTTATTTGCTTCGAACAAACCGGTACATTTCATGAGTTTAATATTTATTCCATGAAAACAATCCTTCATCTTTTCAATATCCGGAAATCGTTGTATGCTCTCATCCGCAAAAATTGGTAACGGACTTCGCTCAAACAACCAATGTGCATCATCCCAATTTTCTTTTGGTAAGGGCTGTTCTATAAACAAAACATTTTTATCCGATAACCATTCTATCATTTCCAATGCAAACTGTTTATCCTTCCACCCCTGGTTTACATCTATTGCGATTGGCTTATTGGTAACACTTCTGATAGTTTCTATATTCTGTTTATCATTCTCTCCGTTCAGCTTCACTTTAAAGTATCTGTATTCCTCCCCTTCTGCAATTTTCTGTTTCATTCCTTCCGGTTCATCTATACCCAAAGTATAGGTTGTAAATGGTGTTTTGCTTTTATCACCATTGAATCCTTTCCAACATGACTTGTTTTCCAGCTTCCCAATTAAATCATGTAAAGCAATATCAATGGATGCCTTGGCAGCAGTATTACCTGGTGCAATACTATCCACTTCGTGTAAAACAGATTCCAGATCAAATGGATTTTGAAATTTGTCTATTACATTATTCGCTTTAGATAAAAACGCTAAGACCGTTTCATGCGATTCGCCTAAATAAGGTGGCATACTGGCTTCTCCGTACCCAATTGTTCCTTCATGTTCTATTTGTATTATTACAATAGGAGTAGAAGATCGAACACCATGCGCTATTTTAAATGGCCTTTTGAAGTATAAAGTATGTGGTAAGAAAGTAAGTTTCATAATTCTATTGAACGAAAGTATATAATATTGTACATATATATAGATAAAACCATTCTTTGTTAAATAATTATCGGGATAAGTAGTGTTGAAGTATTACAGATATGTGTTATCTTTGTCATAGAAATAACATTTAACTCGAATGAAAAAATTATTTATTGTCTTATTAGCACCTGTATTCTCCTTATTAATGAGTTGCAGTGGTTCAAAAACAAATGAAACAACTTCTGCTCCTGCCGGCATGAAAGAAGTACAATTAAAAATTAATGGTAATTCACTTTCTATTATTGTTCCTGATTCCTCAAAAGGAAAACTGGAAATAGCCGAACAATCATGGGGGGCAACCGAAATAAAGGTGGGTAAAGATTTTCAGATTTCCATTTCCGAATCCGAAGGTGATATTGCTCTTACCAAAAGTGATATTGCCGGAAACGATGTAAACAAGTTCAAACGTTATATTAAAGATGAACCTACATTGTTATTTTGGGAATCTCAAATTACAGAGCCTGAATTTCATTTTTATATGATTAACAAAACCGGGAAGGTTTCCTATTTAATAGAAGACATTAAAGGAGATATCCATAATGAAAAAACTGCCCAGGTAATGGTAGATGCTGCAAAATCATTAAAGTCTGCTGCTGATTCAAAACCTAATTCGTAATTCTATTTGCTATTTATTCAAAAACCATTTCTAGTTTAAGGAAATGGTTTTTTATTTCTTATTTTCATACTTCTTACTATTTCAATCAATATGCAAACAATAAAAAACTATATCAATGGTAAACTGGTGGAGCCCGTTGGTAAAACTTATATAGACAATTATAACCCCGCAATCGGAAAAGTATATTCCCTAATTCCTGATTCGGATGAAAGAGATGTAGAACTTGCAACTGAAGCTGCCCTGAAAGCATTTCCAAAATGGAGCACCACACCAAAAGGAGAACGGTCATCTATATTATTAAAGATAGCAGACCTAATTACCAGGAACCTTGACCGTTTGGCAATTGCTGAATCTGTCGATAATGGCAAACCTTTTTCATTGGCTAAAATTATTGACATACCACGTGCTGCAAGTAACTTTCATTTTTATGCAACAGGCATTTTACATTATGCTTCCGAAAGTCATTCCATGGAAGATTTGGCAATAAATTATACTATAAAAAGCCCGGTTGGAGTAGCTGGTTGTATTTCACCTTGGAATTTACCTTTGTATCTTTTCACCTGGAAAATTGCTCCCGCTCTTGCCTCCGGAAATTGTGTAGTAGCAAAACCTTCCGAAATAACTCCCATGACTGCATATCTTCTTTCTGAATTATGTATTGAAGCTGGTTTGCCCGAAGGTGTTCTCAACATCGTTCATGGATATGGTCATAAAGTTGGTGCCGCCATTTCTTCTCATCCTAAAATACCATTGATATCATTTACCGGTGGAACTAAAACCGGTGCCGAAATAGCAAGAGTGGCTGCTCCAATGTTCAAAAAACTTTCCTTGGAGTTGGGAGGAAAAAACCCCAACATTATTTTTGCTGACTGCGATTACGAAAACATGATGAAGACGACCTTGCATTCTTCGTTTTCTAACCAGGGGCAGATTTGCCTTTGTGGTTCACGCATATTTGTTGAAAAATCAATGTATGAAAAATTCAAAACAGACTTTGTTGAAAGGGTAAAGAAAATGAAAGTGGGCAACCCAGCTGATCCTGAAAGCAGGTTAGGTGCGGTGGTATCCAAACCTCACATGGAAAAAGTTTTATCCTATATCGAACTTGCCAAACAGGAAGGAGGCACCGTTCTTTGTGGCGGCAATCAAATAAAACTGGAGGGCGAATTCTCAGAAGGATATTACATCGCTCCTACTGTAATAGAAGGATTGACCTATAATTGCAGAACCAATATGGAAGAGATATTCGGACCTGTAGTAACCATTATGCCTTTTGAAACGGAAGAAGAAGTGATGATGTATGCCAATAGTACTCAATATGGTTTGGCTTCCGTTCTCTGGACCGAAAACTTAACCCGTGCTCATCGCATTGCAAATAATTTACATACTGGCATTGTTTGGGTGAATTGTTGGTTGCTGCGCGACCTCCGTACTCCTTTTGGTGGAGTTAAAAGTTCAGGTGTAGGTCGTGAAGGTGGTTTCCAGGCATTCGACTTTTTTACTGAACCGAAAAATGTTTGTATAAAATTGAAATAGTAAATTACTATTTACCCCTGTCAGGGTTTAAAACCCTGACAGGGTATTAATATAGTATTCTTACAAAACCTCCACCACCTTTTCCAGTTTTATTCCTCTCGAACCTTTAATAAGTATAGTGGTGTTTTTTATTTCCTGTTGCAAAAGATAATTAGTTGCTTCTTCACTTGTATCAAATGTTTTTGCAGAAGTATTTCTTCCCGCCTCTGTAAAATGCCATCCCACTAATACCACATTTGTAATATTCTTCTTATCAAGCAAAGCGACAATTGCTTCATGTTCTTTTGTGCTTTCAGTTCCCAGTTCCAGCATGTCTCCAAGTATTACCATTTTGTTCGGCTGGTTCATTTGGGCAAAATTCTCTATTGCGGCCTGCATGCTCGAAGGGTTTGCATTGTATGCATCCAATAATAAAAGATTACGTTTGGTCTGCATCACCTGCGAACGGTTGTTAGAAGGAACATATTTTTCCAATCCCGCTTTTATTTGTTCTTCCGAAAGCTGAAAATGATTCCCTATACATGCTGCAGCAAGAATGTTTTCCAGATTATACTTCCCAATCAACTGTGTTGCTATTTCCGGTTTATCATCTATTGATGTTGAATCACTCTTTGCCTTGCACTTTAACTTTACAAACGGATTACTTTCTATAAACTTTCCAATAAAATCACACTCATCGCTTGTTCCATAAGTAATCTGTTTAATCCCTTTTGATAAGCCTTTCAGTAATTCATTATCATTATTAACAAACAGGGCTCCATTGCTCTGCTTGATGAAAGTATACATTTCACTCTTGGCTTTTATCACCCCTTCTGCACCACCAAATCCTTCCAGGTGGGCTTTTCCTATATTCGTTATCATTCCGTAATCCGGTTCTGCCAGGTTACAAAGCATCGCTATCTCTCCCTGGTGGTTCGCTCCCATTTCCACTATCGCCATTTCATGTTCTTTAGTAATACTTAACAAGGTAAGCGGAACGCCAATATGATTATTCAGATTTCCTTTTGTAGCCTGTACTTTATATTTTTCACTCAATACCGCATTCATCAGTTCCTTTGAAGTAGTCTTGCCATTACTTCCTGTAATACTAATAATAGGAATGGATAATTGTTTTCTATGGTAGCTCGCCAGTTCCTGCAATGCAGTCAGCACATCATCTACCAGTATAAAACGAGAATCAATTTTATATTGCTCCTCATCTATCACTGCCAACGAACAACCCGCTTGTATTGCTTTTTCTGCAAACTGGTTGGCATTAAAGTTCTCTCCCTTTAATGCAAAGAAAATAGAATTTGGTTTAATGTCCCTGGTATCTGTGCATACATAAGGGAACTCAAGGAAATGAGCGTATAGTTTCTGTATCATGTTTTTATTTCAATTCATAAGGAATAACACAAACCGGTATGGGTATCATCTTATGCTGATTTGCTTTATTCATTCGTGTATATATATCAAGTACTGTTTTTTCTCTGTCAGATAAAGTGGAAAAATCATGCGGGTTTTCAATAAACTTCATCGCCCACTCCAACTCATTGTAAGTAGCACCTATCTGGTCTTCATCACTTCTTCCATCATGAAACAATCCGTCTGTAGGAGGAGCCACCTGTATGGAATGAACCACCCCCAACTCTTTTGCCAATGAGTAAACCTCCGATTTCATTAAGTCAGCTATCGGAGAAATATCTACTCCACCATCTCCATACTTGGTAAAAAATCCTATCCCGAAATCCTCTACCTTATTTCCTGTACCTGCCACCAGCAATTTGTAATGACAGGCAAAAGCAAATAAAGTAGTCATTCGCAGGCGCGAACGCGTATTGGCCATCGTCAGCCAATCCTGTGTTTCTTCAGGAAATGCTTTACTGATGCTTGTAAAGGTATCAGTAAGTTCCACTTCCTGCAAAGTAACGGATGCAAATTTATTCTTTAACCAATTGATATGTTCATGCCCCCTCTCATATTCTGCTTTGTGCTGATGAATCGGCATATTCAAACAAATCACCTGTTTGCCCGTCATGGCACAAAGTGTGGAAGTAAGTGCCGAATCTATTCCTCCTGATATACCAATCACAAATCCATTGGTCTTGCTCTGGTCTGAATAATGTTTCAGCCAGTTTACTATATGTTGTATTGTTTCCTGTTTTTTCATTTATCAAATAAAAAATCCCGATTCCATTTCTGAAATCGGGATTAAAAGTACTAATTATTATTTTTTAGAATAGTATACCTACAGTTAATACTACACCATTTGCCTTAATAGCCTGTGGCATCTTACTAATTGTGTAATCAGTCATATTCGTTTGAGAATAATTTGGCCCGTTTGTCTTCTTTTCCAATGTTGGAGACTCACTTTTAGTAATAGAAGTAAACCCTAAGTTATAGTGCACTCCTATAAGTAAAGAAGTACTTCCTGAAAGGTTCATTTCACAACCAGCACCCAAATGAAGAGAACCCATGTACACATTCATTTCCTTAGTGGCCGAAACATTAGATCTGGTAGAAGAAGCTCCCCCTGTTAGATTATCTAACGTAGGAAGTTCAATCACTTTATCTGTTGCTTTCGCTTTCCAACGGATATTATTATTTATTCCTACCTGTCCGAAATAAGTCATCATTCCTATTTCCTTGGTTTTTAATTTTATTCCAAAAGGGATATTTATATAAGTAGCTTTATACTCTCTTTCGTTCAATTGAAATTTATAGTGTGTCTGGTCGTAATATTTAGCATCATTATAATTCGTGGCTTCGTCAGGTCGGGTAAGATAATCGTCCACCCCATCATCTGATTTGGAGGCATAGTAACTAACAGTATTAGTATTAGCAGCAGCTGAACCACCATTAGCATACTTCACTTTACCTCCCATGGTGTTTATTTCAATACCTGTAACAATAGATGCAACCTTTGCAAGGCGGAATTCAATACTCAAGCCTCCGCCAAATTTCACAACAGCTCCATTAGCTGATATAATTTTGCCGTCATCTGGCTTCAGCCAGTTTACAGCAGGGGTTACTATTAAGCCAAAACGGACGTTCTTAATTTCCTTTTCCGAATTATCCTGAGCAATAGCCATACTGCCGGTTAATGCAATTGTTGTTAATAATAAAATCTTCTTCATATTTTTTCTAATTTTGGATTTTTATAAATTGTCTTATAACCATTAGTTATACGATACAAAACTAAGGATAATTTTTATTATATGAAGAAATCTATAGCATACATTATTATAATGGTAGTGTTGATATCCTGCACTCACGAAAGCTTAAAAGTGGATGTTTCTGAAGTAACGGTTCCCGAGATGACCATCAACAGGCTGGAACAGGATGTTTTTAATATGGACACCCTCCATCCTGATGTGGCTGTTCAGCAATTGAAAAAGAAATACGGTAACTTTTTTAACTCTTACCTTGCAGGGGTATTAAATAATGGAGGAATGCACGATTCTTCAAAAGCCAATAAACTAAAACTCTTTATAAGCGACCGCGATATGCGTGAAGCATACAGCGATTGTCAGAAAGCATACTCCGACATCAATGATTTAAAAGAAGAATTCACCCAATCCTTTAAGTATTACAGGCACTATTTTCCGGCCAAACCATTGCCCAAAGTAATTACCATGATGTCGGGATTTAATTATTCCATTGTTACTTTAGACAGCACCATTGCTATCGGTCTTGAAATGTACCTTGGCAGCACCAACAAATTTTACCCCATGCTTGGTCTGCCTCATTACAAAACAAATTTTATGACCCGCGAAAGTATTTTACCCGATGCTATGCGTGGCTGGATGATGAATGAGTTTCCATACATGATGGACAAAGGCGATTTTCTTTCCGAAATAATTTACATGGGAAAAATAATGTACCTCACCGATGCCCTTACCCCCGACCTTGCCGACACCTTAAAAACACAATACACACAAAAACAAACAGCCTATTGTACCAAGAATGAATTTAATATGTGGAGTTATTTTATTGCCCAGAAATTATTATACACCACCGACCATGCCGAAATAATGAAGTTTACTTCTGATGGACCTTTCACTTCCGCTTTCAGCAAAGAAGCACCTCCGCGCGTAGGTTACTGGATAGGAAGACAAATCATCAAACAGTATTTAAAAAACAATCCTGATATTACCATTGAACAAATGATGAAAGAAAAAGACGGACAAAAAATACTAACTAAAGCAAAATATAAACCGGGGAAATAGAAATTAGATATTGGATGTTAGATGTTGGGTGTTAGATATTGGATGTTGGATGTTATGCTATATCTGATAAATTTTCTCTATGTCTGCTTGGCTTTCTGTGTTTAACAAAAAACAATTTAATCCCGCATGGACGGGACTTACAGCAATAAAATAATTTAAAAATTAAGCAATAAAACAATTTACAAAATGAAACAATCCGAAATAAAATTTACAGTAACCTTAGACGAAAACAACCTGCCTGAAAAAATAGACTGGAGTGCTGATGATGCCAATGAAAAAAGTACCAGCAAAGCCGTAATGATTGCCCTGTGGGATGCCAAGGAAAACAACACTCTTCGCATCGACCTTTGGACAAAGGATTTCCTGGTGGATGAAATGAAACAGTTTTATCATCAATGCCTTCTTTCGATGGCCGATACTTTCGAACGTTCGACCGGAGAAAC
Source organism: Bacteroidota bacterium (assembly GCA_947479085.1). Lineage (GTDB taxonomy): Bacteria > Bacteroidota > Bacteroidia > 2-12-FULL-35-15 > 2-12-FULL-35-15 > 2-12-FULL-35-15. The sequence continues at coordinate 64,847 of CANJYB010000017.1, forward strand.
CGAAGCAGCAAAGGAAATGAGAAGTTTTGCCCAGCACTTTGGCGAGAAAATGAATTTGATTGAAAAGAAGGGATAACCTTTAAGTCCTCCCTCCGAAGCCGCTACTTCAGGAGAAAATATAACCTGTATTCATTTGTTTGCTCTTGAAAAGACCAACAAAGGCTCCAATGGATGACGAATTCAGTTGTGGTTTGAGGCTGTATATTGAAGGGAGCGTGTTAAGGTTTTGAATTGTTTGATTTATGTCATTTTGACATATTCAGGAAGGTTTAGCGGGGGTGTTTTGGCGATATTGTTGGCTTTAGTGAGTTGAATTATAGTGCTTTAATCAACATGGAAGGGGTGTATGACAACATTGTAATAACTATACTTCACATTGCAATAACTATACTCCACAAAGCGATAACTATACTTCACATTGCAATAACTATACTCTACATTGCAATAACTATACTCTACAAAGCGATAACTATACTTCACATTGCGATAACTATACTCTACAAAGCGATAACTATACTTCACAAAGGGATAACTATACTCCACAAGGCGATAACTATACTCCACATTGGAATAATTATACTTCACAAGGGGATAACTATACTTTACATTTGGATAACTAAACCTGAAAAAGAGAGAATACTACTCCACTTTGGGATACTTCTGCTTTGGGAAGAGGGAAATCAGAAACCTGAATTTGAAAGGGAAAGTTTACTGAAGGTAAGACTTCACACGAAGCCCCTCTCCTTGCGGGAAGGAGAGGGGAGCTTTTGTGTGAATCAGGTATTTAAAAAAAATAAAGGATTATGATTATGCGTTGTATTTACGCATGGTGAATTGCACTTTGCGAACTTGTTTGAATTGCGGACTGGAGGCGTTAAAAATGGATAATACATATTTTTTAACTGCCTGTGCTATTGGAACAAGGCCGGTGTTAGGAAAATAAAGTGCTTTATTTCTTGCGATACGTGCATTGGATAGAGCTGTTGCGGCATCTATACATGCTGTGTTTTTGGATGTGAGGTCGGAAACCACTGTGTTAAGCGTTGTGATTTTGATAGGTGTTTCGTTTGGCGTATAAGTGGATTCGGAAGCTACGAGGGCTATTAGTTTCTGGAAGTTGTCTAATTTGGAATCGTAGCTTTGTTGTGATACGGAAATTTGTGTGCCTGTTGGCAATGGTGCTCCCGGAACGGGCGGGGGTGCTGGTGCAAGGGTTTTTCCTTTGCGCTGACCCTGGATTTTACGGTTGATGGTTTTTGCGTCTTTGATGAGTTGAGCGGATGCATCTGTTGCCTGCAGGGCGTTTATGATTTGAGTTGCTGTTCTTCTGATAGGCTCGAAAGCGATTTCGCGTGCGTTTGTGGCAGAGATGAAAGTTGTTCCTGTGCTAATTACGTCTGTGATTGTAGTTTCGGCAGCTGTGTATTGGGCGTTGAGTCCAACTAATTTAAGTGCTGCTTTTGCGGGATTGTACTGCGAGCCGTAGCCTGTGCAATAAGAGATTAATGATTGGAAGTGTGCTACATTGATAGCATGTCCGGTTTCTGATGTTGATGCCATTTTGTTTAAGATTTAAATTGTTATTACTATTAATTGATTTAAGAGATTCCGATATTTGGTTTTAACTTATAAAAGAACCCCCTTTATATATATAAGAGCCTAAACCTTAAAAATCCGTCTGTTTTTTTGAAAAATATTTTCTCCCATCATCTTTTGTAATTTTTTTAATATTTTGGAACCTTGCCCGGAAGCACTGTTTTCGCCTATGTCCATGAGCTCTCCAATCTTTTTCCAGCTTAATTTATCCCAAAAACGATATTTTAAGAGTTCTACATTTTCAGGTGGAAGTTTTTCCAAAAGCTGGGTTATTATCGTTGTGTCGAGTTCTTCGGTTTTTTCCTGATCGGGTATTGCCATCATTTGTTTTACGAGTTTTTTTGAATCTGATGTGTTCAATTTTCGTTTGCGCTTGAGCTGCAATAAATAATGTTTGGTTGTGACGAACAACCAACCTTCGAAAACCTGGCGCTCGATGTATTTGCCGGAATTTATATCGTTGAAGATTGTTATTATTATCTCCTGTGTGGCGTCCTCTGCATCTTCGAAAGAATCCAAAAAATCCAAACAAAGGGAAAATATTGTATCGTGATGAAATTTAATTAATGATGGGAAGGCTTGTGCATCCCCGTTCTTGTGTTTTTCGATGAGTTCGGAATCTCTGAGATTCGCGGCTGCTCTTTTTTGGTCTATTGTCATGGTGGTACGAATTGTTTTTGGTACGGATAACGAATAAGAAACGAATTTGCGAATGTCGTGTTGGTTCGGATAACGAATTGAAACGAATTTGCGAATGTCGCGTTGGTTCGGATAACGAATTGAAACGAATTTGCGAATGGCCTCACTCCCGAATAACTCGGGATTTTCAACCCCGGCCCCACCCCTTGAAATAAGGGGAGGGGTGCCAAGGTGTGACGGTGTTTCTTATTGGTTTTTAGTTATTGGTTTTTAATTATTAGTTGCGGGTGCGGAAAGAGGTTAATAAAACCTCGTTTGCGCGGAGCCGCAATAAAGATTACTTAATTGAAATTTTATTAAAAGGTTAATAAACTGATTGAAAACTGCGGGTAAGCGTACTTTTTTTAATGGTTAGATTGGGTGGAGTGACCGCGGGAACAGAGGAATAAAGATTGCTTTGTTTGACGGTTATATTAATGGCTGTAAAGTTTATTCATGCAGTTGGATTTGAAGTTATGGTTTATTATACGGGGGATTTTGGGTTGGGTTACGTTTTTGGGGAAGTTTTTTTTGGGGGAGGACATTAAATCTTGAAAAATGGGTAAAATTGCGTCTACTGAAATTCAGTAAAGTGCTACTGAAATTCAGTACGGTTTTTAGGGGTGAATCTCTGGAAAGGGTTGAAAACATTGAAATTGGTTTTTACGGGAAAAACACTGCATATTAAAGTGATGATTATTTTGTTTTACTTTGTGTTATAGTTGTTATTGAAGCTTTAAAAATTAATACACTAAATTAACTTTAATTATTCACCATGTGTAGCTATAATTACATAAATGTTTTCCCACCCGTCTGTAATGTTTTTGCTTTATAAGTAAATAGATAAATTCATTAATAAACAAAAATTCAAAAAATACATGAAAAAACAAATATCAAAAACAAAATGCAGAATGTTAGAGTTCGCTTTTGCAAGTAAAAAAATAGTTTTGGCAATGATACTGATAGGAATGGTAACGGCAAGTAGTTTTGCCAGAAACGGGTTAACCTGCGATAGTGCAAAAATATTTCCTGCTCCAAATTCAATAATAGATAGTAATGTTGTTTCGGGAACAGAAATGTGGTTCAGTTTTGTTGCGGATTCTACTCATAAAAGAATTTTGATGATAAAAGATCCGGCTGCTACCGGTCACATTCATCGAATGGAGGTATATTCAGGTACTTGCAGTTCGCCAACTTTAATAGATAGCATTAGTATAACCCTAACAAATGACAGCCTTTTAATATTGAATGAAACTTCTTTAACTGTTTCAAATACTTACCATATTAAAGTTGTAAGGGGTATTAGTACCTGTAGCGGATGCACAGGTGGAACTGCAAAGTTTAAAATGCAGATAATGCAACCAATATCTTTTGGTATGACATGCGGGGCAGCATCTTGCGTTGAGCAATTGGCTAATCCCGGGCAATCAACACCTACATGGCCTCATGCCTTATTTGATTGTGGCGATGTACTTACAACTTGTATTAACACTGATTTAACTTTTTGTCACGATGTACATAATCCTAATTGGACTTATCCGAATATGACAACTGGAGACCAATATTTCGAATGGGCTGCTCCCGGTGCTTCAACTTATACCACACCAACCCTTGGTATATCTACTCCTTATCCGGGAGGCAGTATAACGGATTTTTCATACGATTGTTACACGTTTCAGTGGTCAAGTCCTGGGATATACCCTGTATATTTAAGTTATTTTGATTTAACAGACCCTGTTAATCCTTTACAAATAACCATTGAAATGCATGTAATTGTTGAAGAGATTGTTCCTTCATTACCAATTAGCCCAAATCCGGTATGTGTAAATGAACCAGTAACGTTTACTAATGGGGCTACTAGTTTGCCTTCTGGTAATCCAATCAGTGGTTTTTTTGTAACCCTTGATTATGGGGATGGAAGTTCACTTCAACCATTTATTGCCTCGCCAACTTTAACTCATACTTATACAACTCCAGGAACTTATACTGTAACCATGACAATAAATGATTATGTATGTTCCAATACCAGTACTTATACAGTAGTTGTAACTGATATTACAGCTGATTTTACAGCTACTGAAGCCTGTGAGGGCACTCCTACCACCTTTACAGATTACTCCACCTGTTTGGGAGCAGGAACAATTACTTATTTATGGGATTTTGGAGATGGTTCCACCTCTACTTTACAAAACCCAACTTATACCTATGCTTCGGCAGGAACTTATACTGTAACGTTTACTGTTACAAATGTGACCACCGGAGGCACCTCTACCATCTCTTATAATGTAACTGTTGCCCCTCCACCTTTCATTTTTGTTTTGGGTGCTACAAATGCCTGCGATGTAACAGCCTCCTATAGTGTTATTCAGGTTGGGGTTTCGTTACCGGTTTCTTCTTATTCATGGACCGCAGATAACGGTGCAGCCAATCCGACAGGAACAGGTGCTACATTTACTCCTGCTTTTACGGGAAGTGGAGGGACTGTAACCTGTACTATTACTACCGAAAATGGCTGTACTGCAACAGCTTCATTTTATGTTGGAAGTTGTTGCCGTGCTCCTCAAGGCTCAACCGAACATACTTTTTATGGTGGTAATGTTAACACAGATATGATTGCAAATATAGGGCCTCCATTCATTACTGGTGCAGGAGGAGTAATAACCAACCAAACATTTTATATCAATGGTTCATTTACTGTTGATCATAATTTAACCCTGGTAGGATGTACCGTTTTGCTTGGTTATAATGCTGCCCTCAATTTAAAGCCTGGAGTTACATTAAAGATTACTGCAAGTTCTATAAACCAATCTCACTTATATGCCTGTGAAGAAATGTGGCAGGGAATAAATGTGTATGATGCAACATCGCATGTTATTATTAATGAAAAATCGACCATAGAAGATGCTGAAGTGGCTGTGTTTTCAGCACTTAATGGAGATATTAAAACGGATGGTATTAATGCTTCCAGCACCGTTATTTTCAATAAAAATTACCAAGGTATTGTAATAAATAACTGCACAGGTACATTTCAGGGACATGTAAGGGCAACTACATTTGAATGTAATAACGGGGTGATTGCGGGGGGAAACCCAACAAATACAGGAAACACATTATTGCATTATCCTCATGCCGGGGAACGTTCTTATTCTGGAATTGAGATTGCCAGAGTGGACGACATTAAAATAGGGGATGAAACTTCTGCAAATTTTACCAATACTTTTGATTACATGGATTATGGTATCAGAACTATGTATAGTGGTTCGGCAGGAAGTCCGGTGGGGAGTGTTACCATATACAATAATAAATTTAAAAACATTTATGACATTGGAGGGTCCTCAAAACAGGTGGCTGCTATATGGGCTTATAATGATTATTACGGACCTTATGGTAATTTAAAAGTAGGAGCCGACCCTTTGATAGCTTCGCAAACACAAGCTCCCAATTATTTTGAAGAGTGTAATTATGGGGTGTTTAGCCAATCGTACAGCAGCCGGATAAATTACAATACCTTTAAAAATATAAACTCCAACATAGAGCATCAGGCTGGTATTTTTTTAGGTCAAAACACTAAAGTTACTAACGAGATAAGCTGGAATAATATGATTAAAATGAGGTATGGAATAGAACTTTTTTTAATTCAGTACAGCAAAATGGATATACATGATAACACCATTGATGTGGATGCCCAGTTGAACATGCACACATGGGACATGCATAGTTTCGGTATTTGTTCTTTTTTAAGTTTCTATAACAAATCGGACCTGTTTATCCGTACCAACCACATAACCCTAAGAAATATTGATAATACTAATGGTGCGTATGCGGCCGATGGAATACGTTCTACTATTACCCAGGCAAGCACATTTTATATACTTGGTAACGAGGTGCATTTATACAATGACCATTCTGACCAGACTGTTTTTTCGAATGGTATAAGGGTAGATGGCTTTACTAATGGTGGTGTGGTAAATTGTAACCTTATTGACAGGACGGGTACAGGTGTTACCATTCCGGGTAACAATTTAGAATCGAATGGTATTTATAATGAAAACTCTACAAATATGCAGTTTTTTAATAATAATACTTCGTTTATGGCAAGCGGTATTAGAGGAACATGGGATTGTCCGGGTTTTCTAACCGGATGTAATTACCTTGGAAACAGTGGTGATGGAGTAACCTTTAATAATGCTACAAACATACCTAACCAGCATCCAAGCGCAGTAGGGACAGGTAATATGTTTGCAGGAACTTCGTATTTAGGGGATATTGCTGGATATGCATATACTATGGGAGGAGGTAGTACTCCGATAGATTGGTATTGGTTTAGTTACAATCCGATTACTGGCGCTAATCCAACAAATATAAATATTTTACCAGCTACTTCTGATGGTTGTGCATGGCCTCCGGGTATTGCCGGTTGTTCTATTCCTGAGGGCGGAGACCATGGTGGAGAAAAAGTAGCTATGAGAGAAATGTTGCTTGGGAAAATAGTAAGAGGAGAAAATAGTTATGATAGCCTGAGCGATGAATTTATGTTAAGAGACTCCATATTTGCTTTCCGCCAGTTAAGGATGGCAGATACACTGATGCATTTGCAAACAGATGATGATACACTGTACCAGAATTTTTATGCCCGATGCAAAGCAAGGAATGTTGGTAAATTTGAAAAGGTGAACGAGTACATTATCGATTCTGTTTTTGGTCATATCGATTCTGCCCAAATTACCAATCAAAACATACCTACCCATGGTACCATGCAGGATAACCAAAAACTGGTAAACAGCATTTATTTAAACAAACTGAAGTACGAAAGTGATACCATAAACAAAGGAGTTCTATATGTATTTGACAGCACCGAAACAGCCGAACTGCAATCTGTAGCTTACCAGCATCCATTGCTTGGGGGAGAATCGGTTTATCTTGCCAGAATATTGTTATGGATAGAAGTAGTGGACGATAAAACTTTAATTGCAAAAAGTTTAGTACATAAACCTAAGCCAAAAGCTACCAATCCTGATTCTTTCAAGTTGTTTCCGAATCCAAATAATGGGGAGATGCAATTGAATTATAAATTGCAGGATAATGAAAGCGGTTATGTAATACTTTTAAATATACTTGGCGAAAAGATTAATACCTATCCATTTGCTAAAGATTCCAATGTTTTGAATATTACAGAAAAGCATTTGGATAATGGAGTTTATTTTTACCAGGTATTTGTTAATTCACAACGGGTTTATTCTGATAAATTTATCATAAATAAATAAACTATCTTTGTATTGATGAAGAACAGACTAAACAAAGCAGAGGCATTTTTTCTCTCTCTCATTTGGAGACTTGGAAGAAGTTGTCTTTGCTTTGTTTTTATTTTTTCTTCTTTAAAAAGTGAAAGTCAAAATATTGTACCGAATGCTTCTTTTGAGATTCTTGATAGTTGTAATATAACTCTTAGCGGTGGAATTTATTATGGTAACTACCCATCCTGGAATTCCCCAACAGATGGTACGGCCGATGGATTTAACAACTGCACTCCGAATTTGAGTTTTTCTATGCCTTCAAATGGATTTGGATTTCAATATCCTCATTCAGGGAATGGCTATGCGGGAGGAGCTTTCTATGCTATGAACTTCAGAGAATTTTTACAAGTAAGACTGGATACTTCTTTAATTGCTAATCAGCAATATTGTGCAAGTGTGTATGTTAGTCTTGCAAACAGATCTCAATTACCTTGTAATAATATTGGTATGTATTTTTCATCTGCCCTTACATACATTCCAACAACAAGTTATTTAAACTTTGTTCCACAAATAAATGACACGAATATAGTCAGTGATACTTCTGGTTGGACTTTAATTTATGGTCATTTTACTGCCACTGGCGGAGAGCGATACTTAATTATAGGTAATTTTTACAGCGATTCTTTAACCGACACTTTACACATGAATGGAAATTTTCCCGGTGCATACTATTTTTTAGATGATGTAAATGTACATTGTTGTAGTTGTGATAGCACGGGTAGCTTACATGATGGTATAAGTGAAATAAAGGAATCGGAAATAAATATATGCCCTAACCCCGCAAATAATATACTTACTATAGATTTAAATAATACAAAAGAAAAAAACTTACAATTAGTAATAACGAATCTTTTAGGGCAGATGTTATATGCTTCAAAAATAAGTTCATCCAAGTCCGTCATAGATATAAGTGCTTACCCAAGTGGTGTTTATTTTATTTCTTTAAAAGATGAAAAAGAAAGGATAAACAAAAAGTTTGTGAAAGAATGACCTGTTACAAACTTTTTAAGGGGTTTTGCTTTTTAAGATAATGAAGTATTTCTTTTTTATATCTGTTTTATTCTTCATCTTCTTAATAAAAGGAAGAGGGCAAAATATTGTTCCTAATTCTTCTTTCGAAATTCTAGATAGCTGCAACTGGTTGAATGCGGCTATTCTTCATGGCTATTACCCGTCTTGGGATTCTCCAACAAATGGTTCATCTGATGGATATAATTCTTGTTCTCCATATTCTACCTGGTCTTTTCCAGCAAATGCATTTGGTTTTCAATATCCTCATACTGGCAACGGATATATTGGAGGAGGGTATTATGGTAATGGAATAAGGGAATTCATTCAAGTAAAATTGGATACCTCTTTAATTGCTAATCAGGAATATTGTGCAAGCGTATATGTTAATCTTGCGAATAGGTCAGAATTTCCGTGCAATAATATAGGAATGAGTTTTTTAGACACCCATACATATTTTTCAACAAATAGTTATTTAAACTTATCCCCTCAAATTAATTTCTCTAATATAATAAGTGATACTTCCATCTGGACTTTAGTTTATGGTCATTTTACTGCCACTGGCGGAGAGCGATACTTAATTATAGGTAATTTTTACAGCGATTCTTTAACCGACACTTTACACATGAATGGAAATTTCCCCGGTGCATACTATTTTTTAGATGATGTGAATGTACATTGTTGTAGTTGTGATAGCACGGGTAGCTTACATGATGGGATAAGTGAAATAAAGGAAGCGGAAATAAATATATACCCAAACCCGGTAAATAATATACTTACCATAGATTTAAAGAATATCAAAGAAAAAAACTTACAATTAGAAATATCGAATTTATTAGGGCAGATGTTATATGCTTCAAAAATAAGTTCATCAAAATCCGTCATAGATATAAGTGCTTACCCAAGTGGTGTGTATTTTGTAAGATTAATATCCCCAGAGAAGATAATAAACAGGAAGTTTGTAAAGGAGTAATTAAAAAGTGCTAAGTATAATGGGGAGATAAAAAATTTGCTTGCCTAGATCCCTTTATTTCCTTGCCCCGCATTCTAAATTCCAATTTATCCAAAAATTATTGATAGTTTTATCCTCAGAAATAAAACAATTATTCGATTATGAAAAAACAATTACTATCCATTCTTATTATTAGCACCATTTCATTGCAAGCCTTTTCTCAATCTAAAATAATACTGCCTGCCAATGTGTATAGCAGGATGAAAGCGAAAGGGGAACTGAAACCGGATGTTCAATATTTACCTGTTGGTAACAGTAAAGCAGGTGCAGACAACAAAGTAACCAAAGAGCAATTGAAAAAGATGAACCCACCTCCCGGGGGAGGTATGCCGGTATGTAATTGCCTTGTGCCTGTTGATGGCAGTTTCAGTGTTGCTGATTTTAACGGGGCCACACCACCCGATTACAGAAGCGATGATGGCAGTACAGGAGCCAAAGCATTACCATTTAATTTCTGTTTGTATGGAACTACCTATAACCAGTTTTTTATTAATAACAATGGAAACATTACACTGGATGCCGGTTACGGAGGGTATTCCGCATCGGGATTTCCGGATGGAGGATTTGTAATGGTAGCACCTTTCTGGTCGGATGTGGATACGCGCAACCCCGGAAGCGGCATAGTATATTATAAAATAACAGCTACCTATGCCATTGTGAAATGGGAAGGAGTGGCACGTTATGATTCTACTTCGAACTTATTAAACACTTTCCAGGTTATCATTACTGATGGTACCGACCCGATATTACCTCAGGGAAACAACATCGCTTTTTGTTACGGAGATATGCAATGGACTACAGGGTTTGGAGGAACAAATGGATTTGGAGGCAGTGGTGCAACAGTAGGAGTTAACAAAGGTGACGGAATAGCCTCCATACAGGTAGGTCGTTTTGACCAGCCGGGAATAGCTTACGATGGCAGCTTCGGAAATAATGATGGAGTAGACTTTCTGGACAGGCAATCTTTTTATTCGAACTTCTGTTCAGGCACCAATATGGCCCCTATAGCAAGCGGGTTGAGCAATTGTGATACTGTTAAAGTTTGTCACCTTGGAGATACACTCTATATAAAGGAATTATTTCTTGCTCCTGAAGCAGGTCAGAATACTACTGTTTCTGTCAACCTGAACGGAACACCTAATGCAACGGTGATCAGCAATGTTTCGGGCAATGCAGCTTCGGCTACTGTAAGAATCATAGCAACGGCTGCCAATGCGGGAGTTCATACCATTACCTTTGTGGGGACAGACAATGGAATACCTGTGGGCAGCACCGTTATTAACTCAAGCGTGTTTGTAGATACAACAGGCATAGCAAACTTAAATCCTCACATTACGGGTATTACTAATTTTTGCCAGGGCGATTCGTCTGTTTTATCAGTTACCCCTACCAATTACGACAGTTATATCTGGAGCACGGTTTCATCCAACCTTTCCACTACCGTTCATAGTTCAGGAACTTATTTTGTAACTGCCAGCTTAAATGGTTGTTCCAAATCGACTTCGGTATTGGTTCACGAAAAGCCGGCAGCAACACCTGTTATTTCAGGGTTTCCGTTTGTATGTTCCGGTAGCGGAAATGTAACTACTCTGTATGCTGACTCGGCCATTTATACTTCGTACTTATGGTCGAATGCTAATACTTCGGATACTATATATACCGGAACAGGAACCTATACACTTACTGTTACCAATTCATACGGTTGCACGGGTACTAATACGGTAGTAGTTACTCCTATTGCAGGAAATGTGTTAACCACTTTAAACGGGAATACCATTACCGCTAACTTTTCGGGAGGTACTTACCAATGGATTAATTGTAACGGGAATACACCTATTACTTTTGCCAATAACCAAAGCTATACCCCGACAGGTGGAGGAAGTTTTGCTGTGATAGTTACCAATGGTGTTTGTTCTGACACTTCTGCCTGTGTTAATTTTGTTCCTGTAGGTATTAATGAATACGCTACTGCTAACGAAGTAACCATTGCTCCTAATCCGTTTACTTCTCAAACTACTATTAATTTTGGAGAGGAACAGAAAAATGTTTCTGTTAAACTGTTTGATATTTTAGGAAAAGAAATATGGAACAAAACATTTGAAGAAAAACGCAAACAGATTATTATTGACAGAGGTGAGTTGAGCAAAGGAATATATTTTATTCAACTGACGATGGAAAACAAAAAGGTAATAAACAGAAAGGTTATTATTCAATAGGCCTCACCCCCTTCCCCTCTCCAAAGGAGAGGGGTGAAGCTACAGGAAGCTTTAGGCATAAAAAAACCTTCAAGGTTTTGAAAACCTTGAAGGTTTATGATTTGCAGAAAGGTATTATTCAATAACACACCCCTAGCCCCTCTCAAGAGGGGAATGTTGACGCATAAAAAAACCTTCAAGGTTTTGAAAACCTTGAAGGTTTATGATCTAACTTTTCAAAAAGAAATAAGAAAGAATGCTTTTAGGCTTTAATATTGGCTCTGATAATATTCAGAGCACCACCTGCTTTAAACCATTCTATCTGTTGTTCGTTATAAGTATGGTTTGCTTTTATTTCGTCACTGCTTCCATCTGCATGATGAAGAACTAACGTTAATGGTGTATTGGCTGCAAAAGAAGTCAGGCCGATAATATCGATTACATCATCTTCTTTGATTTTATCATAATCGGCTTTGTCAACAAAAGTAAGTGCCAACATGCCTTGCTTTTTCAGGTTGGTTTCGTGAATACGTGCAAACGATTTTACCAATACCGCCCGAACACCTAAATGTCTTGGCTCCATAGCTGCATGTTCGCGGGAAGAACCTTCACCGTAATTTTCATCTCCAACGACAATAGAACCTATAGAATGTGCCTTATAATCGCGCTGAACTTTTGGAACTGAATCATAATTTCCTGTTAACTGGTTTTTAACAGAGTCTGTTTTTTCGTTAAAGAAATTGACAGCACCAATCAGCATATTATTGGAAATGTTATCCAAATGTCCACGGTATTTTAACCATGGGCCAGCCATTGAAATATGGTCGGTGGTACATTTTCCTTTTGCTTTAATTAATAGTTTCAATCCTTTCAGATCAATACCTTCCCATGCACTGAACGGGTCGAGTAACTGCAACCTATCAGAAGTTGGAGAAACCACTACGCTTACCTGGCTTCCGTCAGCAGCTGGTGCCTGATAACCCGGGTCATCTACTGCAAATCCTTTGGTTGGTAATTCGTCTCCTGAAGGAGCATCAAACTTTACCTGTTCTCCTTTTTCGTTTGTAAGGTAATCTGTAAGGGGATTGAACGTTAAATCACCTGCAATAGCCATTGCTGTTACTATTTCGGGCGATGCAACAAATGCATAGGTATTTGGATTTCCATCCGCACGTTTTGCAAAGTTTCTGTTAAAAGAATGAATGATGGTATTCTTTTCCTGTTTCTCAGCACCCATTCTGTCCCACATACCAATACAAGGTCCGCAGGCATTGGTAAATACCTTTGCTCCTATCTGGTCGAACACATCAAGGAATCCATCACGTTTGATGGTAAAGCGTATTTGCTCAGAACCCGGATTAATAAGGTATTCCGATTTTGCTTTTAACCCTTTTGAAGAAACCTGCTTAGCAAGACTTACTGCTCTTGAAATATCTTCGTAAGAAGAGTTGGTGCAAGAGCCTAACAATCCTACAGATATTTTAGTAGGCCATCCGTTTTTAATTGCTGCTGCTTTTAATTCAGAAATAGGAGTTGCCAAATCCGGAGTAAACGGACCATTAACATGGGGCTCCAAAGTATTCAAATCAATTTCAATTACCTGGTCAAAATATTCGTTAGGATTAGCGTACACCTCAGCGTCTGCTGTTAAATGTTGTTTTACCCCATTTGCCAGTTCGGCCACATCGGCACGCCCGGTAGCTTTTAAGTAACGTTCCATAGAGGCATCGTAACCAAAAGTAGAAGTAGTAGCACCGATTTCGGCACCCATATTACAAATGGTTCCTTTTCCTGTACAACTCATGGATGTAGCGCCTTCACCAAAATATTCAACCACCGCACCCGTTCCTCCTTTTACAGTAAGAATGCCGGCTACCTTTAATATCACATCTTTTGGGGCTGTCCAGCCATTTAATTTCCCGGTTAATTTTACCCCGATTAATTTTGGCATTTTAAGTTCCCAGGCCAATCCTGCCATAACATCACATGCATCAGCTCCACCTACTCCAATTGCAATCATTCCTAAACCGCCAGCATTTACAGTATGCGAATCGGTTCCAATCATCATCCCTCCCGGAAATGCATAATTTTCTAAAACTACCTGGTGAATAATACCAGCTCCCGGTTTCCAGAAACCGATACCATACTTATTTGAAACAGAACCAAGGAAATCAAATACTTCCTTGCTTTCTTTATTTGCGAATGCTAAATCTTCGTTTGCCCCATTTTTTGCTGTAATCAGGTGGTCGCAATGTACTGTAGAAGGTACGGCTACTTTCGGGCGGCCTGCCTGCATAAACTGTAACAAAGCCATCTGTGCTGTTGCATCCTGCATGGCTACTCTATCCGGGGTAAAATCCACATAGGATTTTCCTCTTCCGAAATTTTCCGGTCGTTGATCTTTATGCAAATGTGCATAAAGTATTTTTTCTGTTAATGTTAACGGACGACCAACTAATTTGCGTGCCGCTTCAATCTTTGAAGGAAGATTTTTATAAACTTCCTTAATCATTTCAATGTCAAATGCCATTTTCTTTTTTAATGTTGTTTTGTTTTACTGTTATATTGATTTTAATTAGAACCACCCCTTTAGGGTTTGAAACCCCAGTATGGGTAAAGTTTACTATTTTTCTTCCGTTTGAGTAGAATCTGTTTTTTCGGTTTCCGAAGGATCTTCTACCTTATCCTGCTTTGCCCCTTTCGAAATTAAATATTCAATAATGGAAACGGCTCCTTTGTCTTCTGCTATTTTTAAAGGAGTATCGCCTGCTTCATTTTTTGCATTTATATCCAAACCATTTTTTAAAAGATAGTGAACCATGTCTAATTTAACACCTCTGCAAGCTGAATGCAGCAGTGTGTTTCCGCCATCATCAAGGTCTGTAAGTTTGCATCCTTTTGTTAAGAAGAATTCAACCATTGCCCTGTCCGGAGCCAATTCCTTATCTTTCGGTTTCAGGTCCGATGCAAATAAAATAGCCTTATGCATTGGAAATATCGGATCCGGTTTTGTAAAACTGGCTCCTTTATTAACAAGCAGTTTTACTATATCAGGTTGAGAATAGGTGATAGCCGTTTGAAGAGGAGAAGTAGCCAATATCTGTCCTTCGTTATTTGCCAGATCAGGATTTTTCTTGATTGCTGTTTCCACCATGGATAACATTCCCTGTTTCACATAGTCCAGAAACTTGCGGTCATCAAAAAAGGTAACCTCAATAATTTGTTTCATGGTATCCTTTACATTAATAACTGTTTTAAATGTAGAAGGCATAGTTTTATCACTGGAAACGGCTGTTATGGTATTATCACCGTATTGCAAAATAACCACACTTGCGGTAAAAGCTTTAACATTTACTGTTTTCTTGGCACCATTAATAGTCACGATACAATCTAAATCTGCTGCAATTATGCCTCTTGCTTTGATATTTTTAGTGTTTACAGGAGCCTTGTTTCCTGTTTTGGCTGTGGTGGTTGTCTTTGTAGTTGTTGTGGTTTTTTTGGGGGTTTGCGAAAAACCTTTGTTGGTGGTTAAAGCAACAAATAATAAGGTAATAAGAACAAGCGTTTTTGATGAGTATCTTTTTTCCATCTATGGATAGTTTTTTATCACGGTCTAAAAGTACAATATTGTAGCCATTTGGCATACTAAAAACTCAAAAATATTTTTAATCATCAATTAGGTTCTCTTTGTTTTGTAAGTAAATCCGATTAGTTTTCTAATTTTGCACTCTTACAGAATACGCGGATGGCATCATTTCTAAAAGAAAATATCAGAATATCATTACGGGCTATCCGTAGCCAGTTATTGCGTACCGTCCTTACGGCAGTTATCATTGCTTTCGGTATCATGGCATTGGTGGGGATATTAACTTCCATTGATGCCATCAAGTCTTCCATCAACAGTAATTTCACCAGCATGGGAGCTAATACATTTACCATCCGCAACCGGGAAATGAACATCCGTATTGGTCAGAACGGTAGAAAAGCCAAGCGTTTCAGAAGTATAACCTATGATGAAGCCATCAGATTTACCAAAGAATATTCTTTTCCCGCAAATCCTTCTGTGTCCACCAGGGCCTCAGGTGCGGGAGTAATGAAATACGAATCGAAAAAGACAAACCCTAATATACAGGTATTTGGAGGAGACGAAAACTACATGGCTACTTCCGGTTACGAACTGGAAAAGGGCAGAAACTTTTCCGCACAGGAAGTTCAGTATGGAAACCATGTGGTTATTCTTGGGCAGGATGTGATAAATGCATTATTTACTAAAAGAGAAGACCCTATTGATAAAATCATAACAATAGGTAGCGGTAAATATAAAGTAGTGGGTGTATTAAAGTCGAAAGGAAACAGTGCCGGATTTGGAGGAGATAAGGTAGGAATTTTACCTTTAAATAATGTGCGCCAGTATTTTGCAATGCCAAACATGACTTATACTATTAATGTATTGTTAAGCAATCAGCAATTAATGGACATGGCAGTGAATGAAGCTACAGGAGTATTTAGGATTATCAGGAATGTAAAACTGGGAGAGGACAATAATTTTGAAGTAACCAAAAGTGATAATCTTGCTAATTTACTAATTGATAATATTCAGAAAGTAACCGCAGGTGCCACACTTATAGGTATTATTACACTTCTTGGAGCAGCTATTGGCTTAATGAACATCATGTTAGTTTCAGTAACCGAAAGAACACGGGAGATAGGAATAAGAAAGGCAATAGGTGCCACCAAGAAAGTAATCAGAAGCCAGTTTTTGGTAGAAGCAATCGTGATTTGCCAACTAGGAGGATTATTGGGAATTATTTTCGGAATGGCTATCGGTAACCTGATTTCTTTTCAACTAGGTGTTGGGTTTATAGTTCCTTGGGTTTGGATAATTAGCGGAATTATACTTTGTATGTTTGTGGGTTTAATTTCCGGGTTATACCCTGCGGTGAAAGCTTCCCGATTAGACCCGATTGATGCGTTGAGGTTTGAGTAAAAAGCGAATAGGGAATAGGCAACAGGGAAAAGTGAGGCGCAATTTAGTAATGTCTATTTACAATTGCCTATTCGCTATTGCCTATCTTTAGTGTCAATAATAATAGTAACCGGCCCATCATTTACCAAACTTACTTTCATATCAGCACCAAACTCGCCTGTTTGAATAGGTTTTCCTAAATCAGTTTGTAATTGAACAATCATTTTTTCATATAAAGGGATGGCTGTTTCCGGTCGGGCTGCTTTAATATAAGAAGGACGGTTTCCCTTTTTGGTTGATGCATGCAAAGTAAATTGTGACACAAGAATAATGTCACCTCCATTTTCTTTTACAGAAATATTCATCACTCCAGATTGGTCATTAAATATTCGCAGGTTAATTATCTTTGAACTTAACCAGATAATGTCTTCTTCGGTATCAGCATCTTCAATGCCCAATAAAACAAGAAGTCCGGAATTAATAGAGGATTTTATCTTTCCATCAATTGTAACGTTAGCTTGTGTAACTCTTTGTATAACCGCCCTCATTTAATATTCAGTCTCTAATTCTTCTCCACTCATAATACCAAGATAGCTAGTGTACCTCGAAACAGCTATCTCTCCTTTTTCAACAGCTTCAATAATTGCGCACTTGGGTTCGTTAAGGTGCAAACAATTATTGAATTTACAATTGTTTCGTATTGCACGCATCTCCGGAAAATAATCAGAAATTTCTTCCTTTTCCATATCTACCAGCCCTAATTCCTTTATTCCCGGAGTATCTATAATAAATCCTCCATAACCCAAAGGGTGCATTTCTGCAAAAGTAGTAGTATGTTTCCCTTTGTTATGCGCATCCGATATTTCACCGACACGCAAATCCAGGTTGGCATCCATTGCATTTATTAATGTGGATTTACCAACACCTGAATGCCCTGATATTAATGTTGTTTTATCTTTTGTTATTTCTTTCAGCACTTCAATATTTTTATTCTCCGTTGCAGAAACACGATAACATTTATATCCTATTCGCTCGTAAATGCCAATGAATTCGTTTACTGATTCCATCATCTTCTCTTCTTCAAACAAATCCATTTTATTAAATATAATACTTACAGGAATATGATAGGCTTCGGCTGTAAGCAGGAAACGGTCAATAAAACCGGTGGAAGTCCGAGGCATGGCAAGTGTAACTATCAGCAATGCCTGATCGAGGTTGGTGGCAAGTATATGAGACTGCTTTGAAAGATTAATGGATTTGCGAATGATGTAATTCTTTCTTTCTTCAATGGCATGAATCACTCCTCTGCCATCTTCTTCCATTTCAAACTCTACCTTATCACCAACAGCAATGGGGTTTGTAGACATTATTCCTTTCATGCGGAACACTCCTTTAATCCGACATTCTACAATTGTTTTGTTCTCGTTTAAAACAGTGTACCAGCTACCTGTTGATTTTATTACTGTTCCTTTCAAGTTATTGTTTTTTTATGTCACGCAAAGACGCAGAGTTCGCTAAGAAAAAATTACAAGTTTTTTCAATAAACGACTTTGCGTTCTTTGCATCTTTGCGTGTCATTTTGCCTGTTAATGATTTTTATCAGCCTCAAATTTATTAAAAAGAATTAGCTTTGTATCGTAAAATGTAAATTCTAAAATCCAAATACAGCCTTTTTATGAAAAAATTCCTTCTTATTCTTATCAGTATTGCTTCTATTACCGCTTATTCGCAAACAGCAAATACAACTGTTGTAACTAATTTATCTGCTGAAGATTTTAAAAAACTTTCTTCGGCTGACAAAAATGGGGTGATTATAGACCTACGAACCAGTGATGAAATAACCAATAAAGGTTTTATAAAAGGTTCCATTCAACTCGACTGGTTAGCTAAAGACAATGAAACACAAGTGGAGAAACTGGATAAAAACAAAACCTATTATATCTATTGTGCTGCCGGTGGCAGAAGTGGCGACTGTGCTGAGTTTATGGAAAAACATAAATTCAAAAGGGTTTTTAATCTTGAAAAAGGATTTTCGGGCTGGGCAGCTAAAGGAATGCCGATTGAAAAGAAATAAATCAATCAGATACACATCCGGATAGCCTTATTTATTGATAAGTTCCAGAAATGTTTTTTTATAACTTTCTGAAATAGGTATATACACCTCTTTTATTCTTATCCTGTCTCTTTCTACAGAATCAATTTTATTTAACGAAACCATGAACGATTTGTGAACGCGACAAATGGCATGCGATGGAATTTCCTGTTCAAAGTCCTTAAATGTTTTAAGTGTCACGTTTCCAATTTTTCTGTTCCATAGGAATTAGAGTAGAGCCAAAAAATTAAATGGTGTTGTGAGTACTTTTATCGAAACGGATGAAGGGGTAACTGCATCCGGTAAGGCACCTTTCAACATTGAAAGGGGGGTAACTGAATCGAGGTAGGCACCTTTCAACATTGAAAGGAGGGTAACTCTATCCGGCTAGGCATCTTTCAACATTGAAAGGAGGGTAACTGCGTCCGGGTAGGCATCTTTCAACATTGAAAGGGGGTAACTCTATCCGGGTACGCCACCTTCAAGTTTGATTTTAAGCACTTTAGCTAATAAAAAGCCCGTGTGCCTATTTTAACGTTAACACATTAAAGTTATTTCTAAAATATTATACAGACGAAATCAAAAAGAATAAGTGGTTCTATTCTAAATCTTTTTCTATTACACAGAAATCAGAGTAGAACCTATCAAAGAATTAATTACCTTTACGTTCCATTAAAAAAACTCTTCAGCCATTCATAGTTTATGTTAAAAGTAAAAGTAAAAGTAAATAATAAGCAGGAACATACCATCGAATTTGAAAACTCATCCACCGGAAGCATTGATGGAAAAGCGTTTCAATGGGATGTAATAACGGTAAAGGATGGCAGCTTTCATATTATTAAAGACAATAAATCTTATTCCGTAGAAGTCATTAAGGCTGACGCGAAAGAGAAAAGCTTTTTGGTTTCAGTAAACGGAAACAAATACCAGTTGAATGTAAAAGATAAATTTGACGAGTTGTTACATAGTCTTGGGCTGGATGCAATGGCCTCGAAAAAAGTAAATGAAATAAAAGCTCCTATGCCGGGATTGGTTCTGGAAGTAAGAGTGGCCGAAGGAGATGCAGTAAAAAAAGGAGACCCGATATTAGTACTGGAAGCCATGAAAATGGAAAACATTATTAAATCGCCAACCGATGGAACAGTGAAAAAAATTAATGTAAAGAAAGGAGTAGCTGTGGAAAAGAACCAGGTGCTTATAAACTTTGTTTAACGCAAATAAAAAATTACAAAATGGAAAACGATAATTCACGCAGAGATTTTATTAAAAAATCGGCTGCATTGGCATTAGGAACTATAGTTGCAGGCACGGTTGCAAACAATGCATTGGCAGCAACTGATTTTATTGAAAAAGAAATGATAGTTCCTGAACCAGGAAAGTTTTCACTTCCTAAATTGCCTTATGAGTACGATGCCCTGGAACCACATATAGACAAGATGACCATGGAAATACATTATTCCAAACATCACCAGGCGTATGTAGATAATCTGAATAAGGCTTTTGCCGCACTTGATGCTAAAACAGCAGGCACTCTTAATGATCTGGATGATATTTTTGCCAATGTAGATAAATTACCACCTGCCATCAGGAACAATGCAGGTGGACATTATAACCATACCTTTTTCTGGAGAACAATGAAAACCCATGGTGGTGGTATACCTACCGGCAAACTGGCAGAAGCTATCAATGCTGAGTTTAATTCATTGGAAAACTTCAAGAAACTTTTTGCCGATGCCGCCATGAAACGATTTGGTTCAGGCTGGGCATGGCTGGTAACCAATAAAGGAAAACTTTCAATAGGTTCCACCGCCAACCAGGATAACCCGTTAATGAAACTGGACAGTGTGGAAGTAAAAGGAAAACCTGTTATTGCGCTTGATGTATGGGAACATGCATATTACTTAAAAAACCAAAACCGCAGAGCCGATTACATTAATTCTTTCTGGAATGTGATAGATTGGGAAGGTGCGGGACAAATATTTGAAATGGCTAAATAATGAAAAAACTTATCCTCCTCTTCATATTCGCAACAGCTACAATGGTTTCCTGCAATAGCGAAACTAAAAAAGAAAAATCGCCTGCTGAAATAAATACCGAAGTTTATGAATGTCCCATGAAATGCAACAACGGGCAAACATACGACAAACCCGGAACATGCCCTGTATGCGGTATGGACTTAGAAAAAGTAACTAAAACCTAAAAAATAAATATGAAAAAAATCATTACACTATTGTCAGCAGTTTTATTTTCTGCAACCACATTTGCTCAGGCTTATGGAGCACCGGAAAGCATCGAGTTTGATTATGCACATAACCGTTGGTTGATTTCCAATCCTACTTATAGCAATATTCTTTCACGCGATAGTCAAACAGGGGTGGTTACTGTTTTTGCAACGGGGGCTAACGGACCTCAAGGACTGGAAATTGTAAACGATACATTGTATTCGTGCGAAGGAGGAAGTATTCATTTGTATAATATCAACACCGGGGCCAGTATTGCTACCCTTGCTTTTGCCGGAGCAACTTTCCTTAACGGGATTACACATGATATTAATGGTACTCTTTATATAACAGATTTTTCGCAAAAAAAAATACACCGCATGAATACTGCTACACGTCAGCACAATGTTTTTGTTACAGGCTTGGTTAAAAGTCCAGATGGAATTATATATGACCAACCGAATAACAGATGTGTGTTTGTTAATTGGGGAGCAAATGCACCTATTATGAGTGTTAATCTGTCGGATTCAACAACTGCAACCGTTTTAGCCACCACCCTTGGAAACTGCGATGGAATAACAAAAGACGGAGCAGGAAATTATTTTATTTCCTCATGGACCGGCAGTAAAGTAACTCGCTATTCAAATACGTTTACCAACCCAACAATAGTAATCACAGGGTTAAATCAACCCGCTGATATTTTCTATAACGTGCTTACAGATACATTAGGAGTTCCAAATTCAGGATCAAACTTAAACAATACTCAATATTATTACTTCGGAACAACAATTGGCGTAAACGAAATTGCAAACAGTAATTTTAACTTAACGGTAAGTCCTAATCCTGCTGAAGAAAGAACCGAAATTAATTATGAATTAATGACAGACGGAAAGTTAAGTATTCAGTTATTTAACATAGAAGGACAATTGGTAAAAACCATAGTTGATGAAAACCAAACAAAAGGAAAGCATACTGTTCTACTTGATAAAACGGGTATTGCATCAGGCAACTATCTTTTAAAATTAAATAGTAATAATTCTATTGAAACAAAAAAAGTAATTATAAAGTAACAAACTAAGAACTACAAACAACAAACTATAAACTATAAACTAAAAAATGTCAGAAACATTAACAGCAAATACTTTTGGAATAGAAGAAGTATTAAAACAATTAGGAATAAAACAAAATAATTACGGTGCTTCTACCGGAACAAAACATTTAACTACTACAGGTGTAAAGATTGATTCTTATTCACCGGTTGATGGCAATTTAATAGGTAGTATCAATACAGCCTCTGCAGCAGAATACGAGCAGGTAATGAAAACAGCAGAAGAAGCTTTTAAAGTATGGAGACTGATGCCAGCTCCCAAAAGAGGAGAAATAGTGCGCCAGATAGGAGATAGATTAAGAGAATACAAAGAACCTCTTGGGAAATTGGTTTCTTATGAAATGGGAAAATCCTTACAGGAAGGTTTAGGTGAAGTACAGGAAATGATTGATATCTGCGATTTTGCAGTAGGCTTATCCCGCCAGTTATATGGTTTAACCATGCACAGCGAAAGACCAATGCACAGAATGTATGAACAATGGCATCCGTTGGGAATTGTTGGAATCATTTCCGCATTTAATTTCCCTGTAGCGGTATGGAGCTGGAATGCTGCATTGGCTTGGGTATGTGGTGATGTATGTGTTTGGAAACCGAGTTCAAAAACCGCATTATGTGCCATTGCCTGCCAGAATATTATTGGAGATGTATTAAAGAAAAACAATGTTCCGGAAGGAGTAAGTTGTGTATTGGTAGGTAATCCGGTTGGAGATTTTATGAATAACGACAAGCGTGTACCTATGATTTCTTTTACCGGTTCAACAAGAATCGGAAAGATAGTAGCTGCTGCCACGTCACAACGTTTTGGAAGAAGTATTTTGGAATTAGGTGGTAATAATGCCATCATTGTTTCCGAACATGCCGATTTAAGTATGGTATTGGTAGGAGCTGTTTTTGGTGCGGTAGGTACTGCAGGACAAAGATGTACCACAACCAGAAGATTAATCATCCATGAAAGCATTTATGATAAAACAATTGATGTGTTGAAAAAAGCCTATGGACAATTAAAGATTGGAAATCCTCTTGATTCAAACAATCACGTTGGACCATTGATTGATAAAAAAGCAACAGAAGATTATCTGAACGCTATCAATAAGGCAAAAGCAGAAGGTGGAAAAGTGATTGTTGATGGTGGAGTGGTTGAAGGTGAAGGTTATGAAAGTGGTTGTTATGTTAAGCCTTGCATTATTGAAGCGAAGAATGAATACCACATAGTGCAGGAAGAAACCTTTGCACCTATATTATATGTAATGAAATACAAAACAATAGAAGAAGCCATTGAAATGCAAAATGGAGTTCCGCAAGGGTTATCTTCTTCTATCTTTACCAACAACATGCGCGAAATGGAACTATTCCTTTCTCAGGCAGGTTCTGATTGTGGAATTGCCAATGTAAACATTGGAACATCCGGAGCAGAAATAGGCGGAGCATTTGGAGGAGAAAAAGAAACAGGTGGCGGCCGTGAATCGGGTTCTGATGCATGGAAGGCTTACATGAGAAGACAGACAAATACTATTAACTATGGAACGCAGTTGCCATTAGCACAGGGAATCAATTTTCATATATAATATCACCCCTCTCCAACTCTCCCCAAAGGGGAGAGAACGTTATACTTAAAAATGAAACCTAACAATACTATTTATAAAAGCGGAGCAATATTAATTGCTTCGCTTTTGCTTTTTAATTATGCCATTGCTCAAAATAAATTAAGAATTGGTAGTTGGAGGGGTGTGCTTAAACTAAACGATTCTACTGATTTGCCTTTTAATTTTGAAGTGAAATATGATTTGGAAATATTTTCTGTGGCATTTACCAATGCAGAAGAGCGTATTGTGGCAAATGAAATTGCAATAACAGGTGACTCTGTTTTTATAAGAATGCCTTTTTTTGATTCTGAATTCAAACTCAAGAGTTTCGGTGATTCATTAAAAGGTGTTTGGATTAATCATGCCAGAAAGGAAAAGAATATTCTTGCATTTAAAGCCTATTATGGGACCAAAGAAAGATTTGAAATAAAAGCCTGGACTAATGCAGAACCTTTAGTAACTGGAAAGTGGGAGGTAGAGTTTGAACCGGGAACTGCTGACAGTTATAAATCAATCGGAGAGTTTAAACAACTGAACGTAACCAAAGGAAGTAAACTTACCGGAACTTTTTTAACCGAAACAGGTGACTACAGGTACCTGGAAGGGGTCATGGCTAATTACGATTTTTATCTTTCCTGCTTTGATGGAGCGCATGCCTTTTTATTCAAAGCCAAACTTGACAAAAACAAAGACATTCTCAAAGGTGATTTTTATTCCGGGGCTCATGGTCATGAAACATGGATTGCCAAACGGAATGAGAAATTTGAATTGCGTAATCCTGATTCGCTTACTTATTTAAAACCTGGTTATAAAAAGATAGATTTTAGTTTTAAAAACCTTGAAGGGAAACAGATCTCTTTATCAGATGAAAAGTATAAAAACAAAGAAGTTATTATTCAGTTGATGGGAACCTGGTGCCCCAACTGTATGGATGAAACTAAATTTCTTGCTCCGTTTTATGATAAATATAAATCAAAAGGACTGGAAATAATAGGGCTGGCCTTTGAGCGAACGGATGATTTTAATAAAGCAGTGAGCAATATAAACAGGTTAAAATCAAGGTTCAATGCTAACTACGATTTCCTGATTACTATGAAAACAGGTTCTCAGCAGGCATCGGAAGCATTGCCCATGCTGAATAAAGTGATGGCATTTCCCACTACTATTTATATTGACAAGAAAGGAAATGTGAGAAAAATATATACGGGCTATTACGGACCGGCAACAGGAGAGAGCTACATTAAACAGGAAGAAGAAACGAAACGATTTGTGGAGAAACTGCTTTCAGAGTAAAGCTTTATAACCCAAGGCTAAGGCAGGCTTCTTCAGCAGCCAATTGTTCGGCTCGCTTTTTTGAAAAATGCTGGGCGGTGCCCAATACTTTGTCTTCCACCATCAGTTTCAGAAGAAATTGTTTATCACCTGAGGTATTACCATCCTTAACGGTTTCGAACCTGAACTCCTTTCTTTCCTTTTGGGCCCATTCAATAAACTTGCTTTTGAAATCCACTTCCTTGGTTTCCACCTCGTCCATATCAATGTGGACATTGATAATTCGGGTCAATAAAAAAGTTTGAGCAAATTCAAATCCCTTATCCAGGTAAATGGCCCCTATTAATGCTTCGTAAGCATCTCCGTTAATAGAACTTGGATGGGAGTTCCGGTCGTTATTGGCTTCAATCAGTTTATTCAAACCCAGTTTTAAAGCAATCTGGTTATGCTGATTACGGCTCACCATCTTGGAACGCATCTTGGTTAAAAAGCCTTCGTCTTTAAAAGGAAACTTTTTAAACAAATAATCGGCTACCACTGTACCAATAACAGAATCACCTAAAAATTCCAAGCGTTCGTTACTGTCTTTTATTCCGTCTTTAATAAGAGTGGCGACTGAACTATGTCGGAAAGCAGACTTGTATAAAGATATATTACTTGGATAAAATCCTAAAATGTTTCTAAGAGATTCGTGTAAGCTTTTATCTGGGGAAAAATGGACTCTTAAGGGTTTTCTGAAGATAGTCAAGCAGAAAAATTAAGCTACGTATTTTTTTACAATTACCGAAGCATTGTGTCCGCCAAAACCAAAGGTATTGCTAAGGGCGGCACGTACGATGCGCTTTTGAGCAACACCGAATGTAAAATTCAATTTATTATCTAACGCAGGGTCGTCAGTAAAATGATTGATAGTTGGGGGAACGATATCATTTTTTACAGCAAGAATAGCGGCCATTGCCTCTATTGCTCCTGCAGCACCTAATAAGTGACCTGTCATTGATTTGGTGGAACTGATATTTAACTTATAAGCGCTTTCACCAAACACGCTTAAAATAGCTTTTGATTCTGCCACATCTCCTAACGGGGTAGATGTTCCATGAACATTAACATAATCAATGTCTTCCGGGTTCATTTCTGCATCCTGCAAAGCAATACGCATTACATTTCTTGCACCTAATCCTTCCGGATGTGGAGCTGTAATGTGATTGGCATCAGCCGTCATTCCTCCTCCCACTACTTCCGCATAAATTTTTGCACCACGCTTTAAAGCATGTTCCAAATCTTCCAGTATTAAAGCTCCTGCACCTTCTCCTAATACAAAACCATCTCTGTCCAAATCAAACGGACGGGAAGCTGTTGAAGGAGAATCGTTGCGGGTGGAAAGTGCATGCATGGCATTAAAACCACCAACACCTGCTTCGCATACTGCAGCCTCAGAACCTCCTGTAACCATAATATCAGCCTTACCTAATTTAATATAAGTAGCAGCATCTATCATGGAATTGGTGGAAGAAGCACAAGCTGAAACGGTTGTAAAGTTAGGACCTCTCATTCCGAATCGGATAGAAATATGTCCTGAACAAATATCAGCAATCATTTTGGGAATAAAGAAAGGGTTGAAACGCGGAGTTCCATCGCCTTTGGCAAAATTAAAACATTCGTCCTGAAAAGTTTGTAAACCACCTATTCCGGAACCCCAGATAACTCCTGCCCTGTCCGGGTCAAAAGCATTTTCGCCATCTAAACCGGCATCTTTAACTGCCTGGATAGCCGCAACCAAACCATATTGAGAAAACGGGTCGAGTTTGCGGGCTTCTTTGCGGTCGAGGTAATCTTCGGGATTAAACCCTTTTACTTCGCATGCAAACTGGGTTTTGAACTTAGAAGCATCAAAACGAGTAATAGGCGCAGCTCCGCTTACGCCATTGATAAGATTGTTCCAATAATCGGAAACAGTATTACCAAGAGGGGTGATTGCACCCAAACCTGTAACTACTACTCGTCTTAACTTCATTAAATAAATCTTTTGGAATTATTTTGCGTTTGCTTCAATGTAGGTAATTGCATCTCCAACAGTACCAATCTTTTCAGCCTGATCGTCCGGAATAGCAATATTAAATTCTTTTTCAAACTCCATTATCAACTCTACAGTATCCAATGAGTCTGCACCTAAATCATTCGTAAAGCTCGCTGTAGGTGTTACTTCTTTTTCGTCAACTCCTAATTTATCAACGATAATAGCTTTTACTTTTGTTGCAATGTCTGACATTTTTAAAATGTTTAAAGGTTAATTTGGGTGCAAAGATAGACTTATGTGTATAAATACAAAAAAAATAATGACTTTATTCATCGAAATGTTAATTTTTAAAGAAGTATTTTAAAGAAAAATCAACATTTCAAGCCCAAGCAAGGGGTATATTATTATTTATTAAATGTAGGGTTTTGCCATTTAAAAACTAATTTTGCCCCATGATTATGAAAAATATTGCCATTTTTGCTTCGGGCGAAGGAACAAACGCCCAGCAAATTATTGATTATTTTAAAGACAATAAATCTATAAGGATAGCCCTGGTTGTTTCCAATAAAATTACTGCCAATGTGTTGAACCGGGCAAAAGCATCTGGTATTCCTACTCTGGTTATAAATAAAGTAGATTTTTACATTAACAATAAGACGGTAGAAGACCTGCAGAAATTCAATATCGACTTAATAGTGCTTGCCGGGTTTTTATGGATGATACCCGAAAGTTTGATAAAGGCCTTTCCAGGTAAAATCATCAATATTCACCCTGCCCTATTGCCAAAATTCGGGGGAAAGGGGATGTATGGAATAAATGTTCATAAAGCAGTAATTGAAGCAAAAGAAAAAGAAAGTGGTATTTCTATTCATTATGTAAATGATAAATATGATGAAGGAGAAATTATATCGCAACATGGTTGTGAGGTTTCAGAAAATGAAACTCCTGAATCTTTGGCATTAAAGATTCAACAATTAGAACATACCAATTATCCAAAGGTGATTGAAAATTTAATTAATAACAACTAATACTACTTTCAAAATGGACTTTAAACAAATTTTAACCATCACCATGATTCTTTTCGCTGTAATAGATGTCATAGGTTCTCTCCCTGTTTTGCTTGATTTGCAAAGCAAACATGGAAAAATACAGGCAGAAAAGGCTACTCTTGTTTCCGGGGTTATAATGATACTCTTCATGTTTCTGGGCGAACAAATATTAGCAATCATTGGGATTGACGTAAGTTCGTTTGCCATTGCAGGTTCGTTCATCATTTTCTTTCTTGCATTGGAAATGATTTTGGGTGTTAAGTTTTATAAAGATGATTCGGCAGCCACAGCTTCCATCGTTCCTATTGCATTTCCGCTAATAGCCGGAACAGGTACGCTTACCACCCTTCTTTCCATCCGGGCGGAGTATAAGGCGAGCGATATTATTATTGCTATTCTTATTAACCTGGTTTTTGTTTACATGGTGCTTAGAAATACCTTTCGCCTCGAAAAAATACTGGGAGTAGGTGGTATTAATATTATCCGAAAAGTATTCGGGGTTATTTTGTTGGCAATAGCAGTTAAATTATTCAGAACTCATGCGGGTGTTTAAGAAATTATGATAAGTGTATATACAGACGGTGCATCAAGAGGAAATCCCGGACCGGGTGGTTACGGGGTGGTAATGCTTTACGGTCCGCTTCGAAAAGAAATTTCGGAAGGTTTCCGCATCACTACCAACAACCGGATGGAGCTGTTAAGTGTGATAGTAGCACTGGAAGCTTTAAAAAAAGAAGGAACCCCGGTTACCATATATTCCGATTCCAAATATGTAGTGGATTCGGTGGAAAAAAAATGGGTATTCGGTTGGGAGAAAAAACACTTTAAAGATAAAAAGAACGAGGATTTATGGATTCGCTTTTTGCGTTCGTACCGCAAACATGATGTAAAATTTGTTTGGGTAAAAGGACATGCTTCCAACAAAGAAAATAACCGCTGCGATGAACTGGCAGTGGCAGCTGCCTTGGGGAAACATTTAAAATCCGACCATTGGTTTGAGGAAGAAAGAAAAAAAGAAAACGGGGGGATGTTTTGATTTTCGCGCTTTTGGGTGAGTGTATTCCCTCAATCCGTAAAGGTTAATATACGGAAAAATGGTTGTAATTCCTGTTCTCCAGTTACTAATTAACACCGGCTACTTATTAATTAACACCGGCTACTTATTAATTAACGTCCGCTACTTATTAATTAGCGCTGGCTACTTATTAATTAAGAAACCTCTTTTACCAGATAAAATCACCGGACATTTAACAATTCCTATTGATTTCTAGGCTTTTATAAGCAATTCATTAATCCGGCAAATTCAGGCA
Source organism: Bacteroidota bacterium (assembly GCA_947479085.1). Lineage (GTDB taxonomy): Bacteria > Bacteroidota > Bacteroidia > 2-12-FULL-35-15 > 2-12-FULL-35-15 > 2-12-FULL-35-15. The sequence continues at coordinate 94,246 of CANJYB010000017.1, forward strand.
AAGGTTTCCAATTATTGATTAGTGACACTAAAATAAGAGTCAGGGAAGCGAGGTTATTTTTATAAGTAAATGAAGAAATGGTATTAAAAAAAGCCTTTTTACAAACTTCCCGTTCTGCCACCATCCACAGGCACATTTATGCCTGTAATATAAGCAGCAGCAGGAGAGGCTAAAAATGCCACCGCATTAGCTACTTCCGAGGCATCAGCAAATCTCCCCATGGGGATTTCCTTTATCATTTCGCCTTGTATTTCGTCAATCGTTTTGCTTTTGTTTTTCGAATTGGTGGAAATAATGCTTTGCAATCTTCCGGTTAAGGTAGCACCCGGCAACACATTGTTTACCGTTATTCCATCGGCAGCCACTTCGGTTGCCAATGTTTTACTCCAGTTGGCAACAGCTGCTCGAATGGTATTGGAAACCCCTAAATTCTTTAAAGGAATTTTTACAGAAGTACTGATAATATTAATAATCCTTCCGTATTTTTCCTTCTTCATTCCTTCGAGCAAGGACTGAACTAAAATATGATTGCACACCAGATGGTTATTAAATGCCTGCAGAAACTCTTCCACTTTAGCACTTTGAACAGGACCACCGGCAGGGCCTCCGGTATTATTTACCAATATATTTATGGGAGCGTTTGTATCCACATACTTCTCCATTTTCAGTTTTAATTCGTTTGGCATTCCAAAGTCGGCACATATATACGTATGCTTTTGCCCTTTGGAAATATCCAGGTCTTTCAATGCTTCTTTTAAGGATTCTTCATTCCTGGCCAATAATATTACATTGGCACCAAGCAAAGCCAGTTCAATGGCCGAGGCTTTTCCAATTCCCTGTGTGCTTCCGCAAACAAGTGCTGTTTTTCCTGTTAAGTCTAAATTCATTGAGCAAAGATAAAAATTAATTGCATGCGATACCTTTACCCCTGGCAGGGTTTTGAACCCTGCCAGGGGTATTACGTCAGAACGGCTCCCCGTGTGTTGACTTTACCACAGCATTTCTTAAAAATGGAAGCGCCTTTAAAACAGTAATAGTAAAATTAGTAAGCGATTTATTCTTTAATAGTTTCTGAAGGAATTTGGACAGTTCAACCCGCTTTTTAAATTGTTTTTTCCAAAATACTTCATATTTGTTTTCCAATTCCTTCCTTGTAATTTTTTTATTAAAATAATCAATCAATAATTTATTCAATACAAATGAACTTCTCATGGCCATGCTCATACCATTTCCGCTCAGGGGTGCAATGTTTCCTGCAGCATCACCCAACATAATAATTTTACTTTCTACCGCATTTTTATATCCTATTTTAATCTGCGAAATAGCCAAAGGTTCTTCAAACAGAAAGTGTGCTTCATTATAATATTTATCCAGAAAGGGATTTTTCATCAATACTTCCTTCTCCATTTGTTTGATGTCACCGTTATACTTTTTCAGATTTTCGGAATCGGTTAAATAACACAAACAGCAGACATTATTTTCTATCCTGGAAATACCACAATAACCATTTTCGAAATTATGAAGTTCTATCGTATCATCCGAAAACAGCGTTTTTACATGGTATTTTATGCCTACATAGTTTTTCTCTGTTTTATCTTTTAAAGTAAATGCCCGGGTAAGTTTTGTATCCATGTTGCTTTTTTTACCCCATGCTCCCACCGCTATTTCAGCAGTATAATTTCCTTTTGATGTTTCAATGGTAAATTCATTTCCATTAAATTTAACATCATTTACTTTACAATCATCCAGCACTACAACCCCTTTCTCCTTTGCTATTTCAGCCAGTTTGCTATCCAGTAAATACCTGCTGATGCCAAACCCGCCCAAATCTAAATGATGATGTAATCGTTTTCCTGAAGGGGAAGAAACAGTTAATTCTGATATACGAGGTAAATTCATTTCAGAAAGTTTCAGCCCTAATCGTTCCAAGAAATCCCACGATTCCATGGACACATATTCGCCACAAACTTTATGAAAAGGAAATTTATTTCGTTCGAACAGAATACAGGAATAACCTGCATCCGCCATCTGAATAGAGAGGGTTAAGCCAGCCAGGCCACCACCAACTATTCCAACCTGATATGAATTTTCCTGTTTCATTTTTTACCAACTACCAAATACCTGAATGCCCATTTCCATTTTATAATCACGTCATTAATTCCTGCCTCTTCAAACAAACTAACCAACTCCTTTTTCTTAAATCCCCTGAGCACTGAAAGGGGTGCATCGTTTTTTACTAACGAAGAACCATTGAATAAACGGGTCAATAGTTTAATACTGTAATAAGCAATAGCATTTCTTTCCAGGTCATTTATAATAAAACCAATATCAGCATATTTTTTCATATAGAAAAACAGTTCTTTTAGTTCATCGTCCTTTAAATGATGGCAAAAAAGTGAACAATGAACAATATCTGTTGAGGGGTTAAATTTTAAATAATCCCGGTAATCACTCACCCTTCCTTTTATTTCAGGAAACGATTTGCAATTGGAATTGAGGTAAGCTATTGCATCTGCATTCATATCCACACCAGTAAGGACTACATCAAAGCCATACGCCCGGGCCCATCTGGCTATGTATTTTAAAGCATCGCCGCCCCCGCAACCAATATCCACAATATGGTAGGTTTTGTTTTTATCGGTAACCAATTGTTTAATTCCTGCAATAGTAATAGAATGCCCACCTAAGGTTTTGTTGATGAAATCGAGTTCGCGAAGATTTTGAAAGAGTAATTCCCTCGGAATGTCCGGTGCATCTAATAATTCGGCCTGGTAGGAACGTTGGGTAAATTTATCAGGCATAGGTGAACAGAGCAGTTTCAATACTAAGTCCGGGTCCGAAACCAATAGAGAACATGGTTTCTCCTTGTTTGTTCTTTTTCTCCATCAATTCATTCATTACAAAAAGAATGGTTGGTGATGACATGTTTCCATATTCATCCAATATACGGTATGAATCTTGAACATCTTTATCCGATAATTGTAATTTATCTTTTATAGTATCTATTATTTTCTTCCCTCCGGGATGAATAGCCCAGTTGGTAATCGATTCACGGGAGACCTTTAATTTTTCCGTTGCATTTTTTAATATGGTATTTACTTCTTCTCCTATAAATCCCGGAATCCTTGCATCCAATATCATTTCGAAATTAACCGGTGTAATGTTCCATCCCATCAGGTCTTTTCCCTTATCCAAAAGCAAGGAATAAAAACCATTTATGTTCAGACTTTTTTGTTTTGATTCTGAACTGTGTTTATCTGAAGTAACAATTACTGCTGCTGCTCCATCTCCAAAAATAGTATTGGAAAGCAGGTTATCATGATTGTTCTTTGGCTGAAAATGAAGGGTACAAAGCTCCACACATACAATTAGAACTTTCGCGTTCTCATCTGTTTTGGAAATCATGTCTGCTATTTTAAGCGCATGAAAAGCCGCATTACAACCCATAAAATTAACGGAAGTGTGAAATATATCCTTTGGCAGGTTTAGTTTTTCTACCAATACTGCATCTATTCCTGGTGCACACATACCCGTACAGGAAACAGTGATTAAATGGGTAACGCCAAACTTATCAATTGTCGTATTAATGTTCTTAAAAGAATTAGTGATGGCTTTTATTGCCAACGGAATAGCACGTTCTTTAAATACATTCAGCCGGTCTTCCACATTTGCTGTGCTTGGCGTTCCGTTAAAAAATATATGTTCCTTTCTTGATTTATCAAAGTCAGGGATAACGGAATAACGCGTGTGAATACCACTGTTATGAAACAATACATTCAATTTTCTGGACGCAACGGAATTATCGTATGCTGCGTGCATAAACTCCAGTATCTCCGTTTGATTGGTTTTGTTATCCGGCACTGCCGTTCCTATCGAAATTATCTTACTCATTAAAACCAACTAAAATTATTATTCAAAATTAAAACTAAAAAATAGATATTCATGCAGGTGGATGCCAGCAAATTCATTGACATTGTATTTTCAAAGTTAGCATTTGCTGTACTTTTTCTAACATTATTGAACCAGAATAACAAGCGCAATACTACCGGCAACATCATTACAAAAAATAAAAACAAAGCAATTCGTTGATGTTTTAAATCGAAATAATAAAACAGCAAAGTTGAAGCAATAGCAAACATGATGGCAGAAAATACAAACGTGCCTACATATCCTAATTTATAACTAATGGAAGTTACCCCATCTTTTTTGTCAGCAGTATGCTGGTAAATTTGCGTCAGCGGATATACGCTGCCAATAAATAAACTAGCCACTAGCATACAGATAAGATTATTACTGTTAAAAAAACTTTCGAATGTAAAAGTATTAACAGCAGAAGAAACCATAAGATAAGTAAACGCCCCCTGGAACAGAAAAACAGTTAAGAAGCCAACCACTGCATATTTCTTTAATCTTAAATTCCTGTAACTGTAAGCCCTCGAAATAAGCACGTATAACAAAACAAAAAAGGAGAAGTAAACGGAAACCAACAAACCTGCAAGTATTCCAACAATATCCAGTAACAAGGTTGCATAAAATAAATTCTCCGTAACCTTCGGTGGATTTTTAAGCCCGCCAATGCTTGTTTCATCTTTATCCTGGTAACTATTATAACCATTACTGGATGGGTATATAAACAAATGAAGAATAATGAATGCAATAATGGTATGCTGCCAATTAACATTTACAGCCTGACTTAAGGCAAATAAAAACACCGGCATTAAATGATAAGAAAAAGGCAAACGCAAATGTTTGACAGTGTTTTTATCGAAATAAGATATAACGTTTAAATTTGGCATTATGCAAAGGTATGTATTAAAATACATACGTAATTTATTGTAAAAAAGTTCTTCCTCTTTTCATTCGAAATACAAAGGTCAGTATTTGCAAATAAATTGGTTTATACAACTCTTATCAAAGTTTACATTATTCACTTATTATAACTTTTGATTGCAGTGGTTTAATCAATTATAACTTGCGTTTACGGATAGAAGGTATAATCAAACTTAACTATACCAATGGAAAAATTCTGGTGGTCACGGTTCACTTCCGATTTAGGCATATTAAACGCTTCATCATAAAGGAAATTTATTTCATCGGTCAATACATCATTTTTCAGTTTCTTTTCTCCTAACAATGCTCCGTTTGCATTGTATTCAAAATACGATTCTGTTTTTACATCCCCGCTTTCGTTTCCACTGAATGTCTTTTCCACCATTCTGTTCACCGAATCATATTTATAAGTACTGGTGGTTCTCATCCAGCTCACAATAAATTCGTAATTTTCAGAAAGCTTATTTCCGCTCTTGTCGTAATTGATGATTGCCTTTTTGTATTCCCGTCCTTCATCATTAAGGCACGACTTTTTTACCTGGGTAGGTGAAAGTGCCGTATATTCAAATGTTTCGACAGAAAGAATACTCTGAACGCCCAGTTTAAATTCTTTTTTATTTTCGTTTATATTGGTTTCCTTACAATGCGTTTCCTTTCTTATCCGGCCTTCCGGATTGTATTCATAATAATAGGCATCGTAATAATCTTCCGATTTTATTCGCTTGCAGATAACATGATTCTGATTATCGTAATACAAATTAACAAAGATAGTATCGTTAATATACTTTGTTATAGTGCGCGTTCCGGCAGGCCGGACAACCCTTCCATGACGAACCACTTGCGGCACTTCTATTTCTTCCGTCCGGGCAAGATTAAAGATGGTGTAATAATACCGTGATACATTTCCGCTGGTATCAAACTCGTAACCTTGCGTATTCCCTTTGTCTATTATCACTTCCCCGTCCGGCTTATCTACAATTACCATCAGGATGCTTTTAATTTTGTTTTGCTTTATCGCTTTTGAATTAAAACAGAGAGGTCCTGTGGAAACATCCTGAGGTTTGGTATTCACCATCTGGGCCGAACCACTAAAACACAAGAGAAACAAAAGCCCAACCCCTACCCTCCCCAAAGGAGAGGGAGTGTGTTTCCTGAAAAAAGTATTAATAATTATTTCTATCAATGAATTTAAGTTTAGCATAAGTAACGCCTCCTCTCCTTTGGAGAGGAGATTAAGAGGAGAGGTGTTTAATGGCCGCTTCTGTTTTTTCCTCCGGCTGGCTGCAGGTTTTATTGGTACATACATATATTAACGTTTTGTCTGTTACCATTCTGTTTTTAATCAATGGCAACGAACTGTCGGTTTTACTGCCTGCAAATATCAGGTTAGAGAGATAATGTTGATTAAATTCCTTTCTTATTTCATGAACAGATTTACCAACAATGGCCACCTCATAAAACGGTTGAGTTAAATGAAGCATCAGCATTGCCCAGTTACTATACCCTGCACCGTAGCTTTCTATTTCAGGCAACACATTATTCAACATTTTTTTGCTCATCATAAGGTATTCTTCGTTTTCAAAATGATGAGCAAGCCGGAACAACGATTTGGCAATACTGGAATTGGAAGCAGGAATAACATTGTCCGATAATTCCATTTTACGACTGATAAGCGATTTGTCTTCATCAGAAGTAAAATAAAACATTCCTGATTCTTTATCCTTGAAATGCCTGATGCAATAATCCATTAATTCATTTGCCTTTTGCAAATGCCTTTCATCAAAGGTTGTTTCGTACAAAGCTATTAATGCTTCAATCAAAAAAGAATAGTCTTCCAAAAACCCATTTATTGTTTTCCCTGCCAAATGAGAGAGTTGATTATCCTCAATCAACGAATTTGTAAAAATAAAATCTACATTCTTTATTGCCGCATCCAGAAAACGCTGTTCATCAAAAACGTTGTAGGCATCTATGTAAGCTTTTGCCATAAGGGCATTCCAGGAGGTCAGTATTTTATTATCCAACCCGGGACGGATTCTCTTTTCCCTGATTAATAACAATTCCTGTTTCGCTTTCGAAATAATCGACTGCAAGTTTTCTACAGTGATAGTATGTTTTTTCGCAATCGCTTCATCACTATCGTTTCTTAACAGAATATAATTATCGTGTTCCCACAATCCCTTTTCGTTCACATTAAAATAATCAGCAAACACTGGGAACTTATCTTTTAAAATACTTTGCAGTTCTTCCTTTTGCCATACATAATACTTGCCTTCCACTCCTTCGCTATCGGCATCCAATGCCGAATAAAATCCCCCTTCGGGCGAAGTTAATTCTCTTCCTATAAAAGACAATGTTTCGTAAACCACCTGTTTATACAATGGGTTTCGGGTGGCCTGATAAGCTTCCGAATAAAGTGTAACCAGTTGTGCATTGTCATAAAGCATTTTTTCGAAGTGCGGCACTTTCCAGTAATGGTCAACTGAGTAACGCGAAAACCCGCCACCCACTTGGTCATAAATTCCACCATAAGCCATTTTAGTGAGCGTCAGGTTAACATGGTTACGAAGCACATCTCTCTCCCCTTCGGAGGGCAAAGAGCCAGTGGCTGTTTGAGCCAGCTCGTGCGCATGAAGAGAGGGGTGTTCGTATCTTAGTAGAAACTGATAATTATTGGGCAAAGGAAACTTAGGTGCCTTGTCCGGTCCGCCTTCTATATTGTCGAAACGTTCTTTCCAGTTATCATACGATTTCTGCAATGTCTCATTTGTAAACTCCTTTTCCTCTTCATTTATTTTAACCAATTCTGCCAGCCTTACACCTTCGGTAAGCTGCACTGCATAGTCAATTGCTTTTTCTTTATCATTGGCATACACATCCGACAGGTTTAATAAAATATTCATCCACTGCCCCTTCGGGAAATACGTACCACCATATATTGGTCGCCCATCAGGCAAAGCAAAACAATTAAGCGGCCAGCCTCCTCTTCCGGTCATTAACTGTACAGCCAGCATGTACACCTGGTCCACATCGGGCCGTTCTTCCCGGTCCACTTTTATGCATATAAAATGATCGTTCATCAGTTGAGCCACCTGCTCGTCCTCAAAACATTCGTGCTCCATAACATGACACCAATGGCAGGCCGAATAGCCGATGCTGATTAGCATTAATTTATTTTCCTGCTTTGCTTTTTCGAGTGTTTCATCGTTCCAAGGATACCAGTTTACGGGGTTATGTGCATGCTGCAGCAGGTAAGGGCTGGTTTCGAGAATAAGGGAATTGGTATGTTTATGCATTTATTAAATATATCACGCAAGAATTATTAAAGGTTTCACGCAAAGAACTATTAAAAAGTTTCACGCGATTAATTTTAATGGTGTCACGCAAAGACGCAAAGAACGCAAAGAGTAATAATAAAAAGTAATATAAATTTCCTTTGCGCTCCCTGCGTCTTTGCGTGACATTAATTTTCCGTATTAATCTCCTTTACGTTCTTTGCGTCTTTGCGTGACATCAATTTTTTGTAATAATTTCCTTTGCGTTCTTTGCGTGCTTATGATGTTATCGTTTCAAAAAATCCATCGGAACTTTTTGTGTTAACTGAACCGGGAAACTCTTTTTTACAAACAGTTTACCTGCCCGCAAATCTCCTTTTAAACTAACGGTTACATTTTTACTCATCGCCATCGAAATTATTTTAGGAATATCAGTAATGCTCAATGCCGAAAAGTCCGACTTGATAAGAAACTTATATGGTTCTTCCGAGTTTTTCTTTATCCGCACATTTTCCGAAAGATAAGCTTTACCTACGTTCAGCCCGTTAAGGGTTACATCCATTTCCGATTTGTAAATGTTAAACGAAGTATTGTTCGGGTTTTTAATTTTTGCTGTTATCTCTGCTTCCACCCCGTTTTGCGACAGTTTCAGTAACTTCATATTTTCTATACCGCTAAAGGTTACCTCCTGGTAATCTCCGCAGGAAGAAAAAAGGATAGTGGTAAGAGAAAGAAAAAGGAAAAATAGTTTTTTCATGTTGTAGTTTTAAACGGCTGCAAAACTACGGAATATTATTTACCACCATCGGAAGAGGAATGCTGGTTTTTTCCGTCTCTCCCTTTTTCCTTTCTTAATTCATTCCAGGAAAGAATCACGAAATTCCATTAAAACCTATAAGTATATCTTCGGAAGCCAAAAGACTTTCATTATTTACCAAACAACAATCTCGAAAATCTAAATTTATTGCTCACGAAATGAAATGAGTTGCGTGAAATACCGGATGACGTTCAAAAAATGCCCACGTGTTTCATGAAATACCAAATGACAACCGTGAAATACCAAATGACTTTCATGAAATAGCAAATGACGAGCTCGCGAAACCAAATGAGTGTCGTGAAATGCCCACGTGTTTCATGAAATACCAAATGACTTCCTCGCGAAACCAAATGAGTGTCTCGCGAAACCAAATGACGTTCATGAAATACCAAATGACGAGCTCGCGAAATGAAATGACTTCCTCGCAAAACGAAATGACAACCGTGAAAAACAGGAGGTCGACAGCAAAAAATGCTTAAAATCATAAAAAACTCCCTGCTTTAAAAAATTTTAGCCCTTTTTATGCGTTTAAATGTATTATTCTAAAGCGCATAGTCTTTTTCAATTTCAGATAGTACAATTCAAATAAAAGCATATTTTATGAAATTTACCCGAAATTTGCCCGAAAACGCGTATAAACACTTTTCAACCCAAAAACATATTTTTTCAAACTAAAAATACTTTTTTTAAACCTAAAAAATATATTTTTGAGTTCAAAAAATATATTTTTAAACCCAAAGACCCTTTTTAAAACTAAAAACAGTAAAATTCATTTCAAAAAATATGTTTTTGAGTTCAAAAAATATATTTTTAAACCCAAAAAAAGTTTTTTTAAACCTAAAAATAGTAAAATTCATTTCAAAAAATATGTTTTTGAGTTCAAAAAATATATTTTTGGGTTGAAAAACCCTACATTGGGTTTAAGGGAATTTTGGGGAGTTTTGGAAGCTTATTTTTTAAGTTTTTATCCGTTTCTTGGGGTGATGGTTTTTCACTTAGTTTAAAAGGGGATGAAATAAAAAAGGGTTGATTTTTTATGGGAGCTTGCCGATGTTTTTTGTCAACCATCCCCTTAAAAAATAAAATAATACAAAGTTGGATTAAAGCAATGCGTTTTTTTATATCTCATTTGATAATGAGGATATTATATTTAGCTTTGTTGCGTGAACAGATATGTTATCTGCAATATTACGAATGACGACAGCGACTGACAAAATTGACCGAGAAATAGAAGTTGACCTAATGGAAAACATTATTAGGACACTTCCGAAATTAACCGCTATACATTCAACAGACCATTCAATTTTAATACACGGTATGGGCGGACAGACAAGAAGCACATATAACCATCTTAAACAAAATAGAAAAGTTGAATTATTGTGGACAGGTTGGTGTATGAATGTTTGGTGGACTTATGTATTCAGTTTCATCCCAGGACAAGCGGGACTTATAAAAGTATTAGACAGAACGCAACTTGACAACCTTTACCTTGACATCGGACGACTATCAATGTGCGGACTTTATTTTATCCCAAACAACAAAGTGGACGACATTTTACAAGCAGTAAAAAAAGACAGAGGGAAAAACATTGAAAGTATTTTAAGCAACGAAGAAGATTACTTTTTATTGACAGTTGACTTTGATTATCACGGAGGCGAAAGAGACGGAAAAATATATTACAGAAACTTAATTATGGGCGACAACTTGAATACAGAAATAGAAAACACTCTAGCCCTTGTTGGTGTTCCTTAATACTAGCAGAAAGGATGCCTTTGCAGGTGTTTTCACCTGCAAACGAAAGATAGGAAAAATTTAACCTTATCAGTTTGTTGGTGAAAAACACCAACAAAGGCTAAAGAGTAGCGCGTAACGAACTTTGTAACGATACGAACTTGACAAAATATTTATGAAGAAAATACTTTACCTATTTTTTATTCCCATCTTATTCTATGGTTGTTCTTATAGTAGAAGTTTTTATATTATCAACTATTCTAATTCTTCAATTCAATTAAGCTATCAAATCAATTCACTAAATTATAGAGAACAAAATTTCTTTGGCGCAAAGCCTTTTATTTATAATATGGACAAAAAGAAAGATGAGATAATTTATAAAGAAGTTTCATATGAGTTTTCATTAGACACGCTAACTAAGACAATTAAATTAGAATTAAAACCTAACCAAGCTGTCTACGTGGGCGGTGTTGCTGGAACATACAGACCTAATGATTTAAGACAAAGAAACGAAATAACTAAAAATATTAATCGTCTAATTATTGTAACAAATTTGGACACTTTAGTGTGTACGAAAAATATAATACCTGAACTTTTTAGTAAGACAAAAGAGGAATTGATATATGGACTATATATACATTAGAAAGACAAAACTGCCTATAACCCCTGTACGCGCTAAGCCAATGTCATTAAGTTAAGGAATTAGAAAGCATGCTTAAAGTTCTTTGTTAACGGAGGTTTCTTTCGGTTTCGATACTTCGATGTATTTCGTTCAAAACTCCTTTTTGGTCTTATCGGAATAACATTTTTCACAAACAACTTTTCTAAC
>CANJYB010000018.1 GCA_947479085.1 Bacteroidota bacterium
CGCGACACGAAAGAAAAAACATCCGATAACATAAGATTTATGAAATAAAAAAAAGGGGGGGCGACCTGCCAGTATGAAGTTTCAAGCATTTAATAACGTTTGTCGCGGGGCGAAAGAGACGAGCTTTTAATCCCCCCTTTTTTTTACTTCATAAATCTTTCAAACGTTATCAGTAACCATTGCGAAACTCGAACGTACTTTGTAAAACAACAACTTAATTAAAAGAAAAATGACAGTATATGAAATATTCACTTTAATTCACGTAACTTTTACAATCATTGCATTAGTAACTGGTATTATTGCAATGATAGCTACTCCCAAAGGAAATAAACTGCATAGAAAATCAGGATTGGTTTATTTCTATTCATTTATTGGAATAGCAATTTTCGGTTTACTTATGGTTTTTATTAAATACAAAGATTTATTTCTTGGGGTTACTATATTTAATACTTACATTATTATTATGGGTTATAGAGCTGTTCAATATAAAAGTACTAAAGCAAATTGGGTAGATTGGACGATGTTGACAATTTTCTTTTGCGGTGGTTTACTCTTTGTTTTCAGTGCTATAAAGATGTATGGTATTTTTTTTCAACCTGATTATGGTTGGGGAGTAATTCGTATCTTTTATGCATTGTTGGTTGTTTATATTTTCATTGGCGATTTACGGTATTTTAAAAACAAAGCAATTGATAAGAAAGCTTGGTTGTATAACCATATGGAGAAAATGCTTATTACATTTACCTCTCTTATAAGTGGTGTTCTTTTACGCTTTTCTGATTATTTTTTTCCTGAAGATTTTAAATGGACATTCTGGATTACTCCTTACATAGTCTGTCTTCCATTAATTGCATATTGGATTAGTAAATACAAACCCAAGACTACTAAACAAAAATAAGATGAGAGTAACACACTTTATTTTATTGCTTTTATTTCTGAATGTTAAGACTTCAGTGGCTCAACAATATAAGGAAATCCAAAATAAAGCCAACCAACAATATCAAGCAAAACAATATGAAGTAGCTGCACAATTGTACGAAAATGCTTTTGAATTAGATGATAGCGAATACAGAACTGAAAATTTATATAATGCAAGTTGCTCATATGCCCTTTCTGGAAATAAAACTAAAGCTTTTGATTGTCTTGAAGAAGCAATTGATTTTGGATGGCAAAAGATAGAACAAGCTAATAAGGACACAGACTTAAATTCTCTAAAGGATGATATAAGATGGCAAACACTGAAAGACAAAATACAAATACAATACGGAAAGAGTTACAAATTTTATTTTTGGGGTATGTATTTAGGAATATTGTTCATTCTGTTTTTTTACAATCTTTTTTTATTTTTCTCACTCAAAGATATTTCATTATTATATTATGCTGTATTAATTCTTTTGTATTCTCAATTTGAAGTAACACGTACACCTGCGTTTGCTTACTATTCAGAAAACATTTTTATATGGCAAAGATATTTTCCATTACTTGGAAATGCAGGTAACTTTTTTATTTGTCTTTCAATGGTCTTTCAATTACTTTTTACAAAAAGTTTTTTAAACCTAAAAGAAATAGCACCCCGTATTAATAAAACAATTGTTTTTTTTATTATCTACTTTATACTCTGCTGTTCGATAATACTAGTAAAAAGTAGTTTCCAAATAAGACCAATAATATATACATCTTCTCTTGTTGCTTTAATTTTTTCTTTCCTAACAGGTATCTTTTGTTGGTACAAAAAATATAGGTCTGCTCGCTTTTTTGTAATTGCCAACATACTTTACATTATAGGAGTTGTAATAGTGCTTTTGCACGCTCTTAATATCACAGATATATATTTCAGAATTTCAGTATTTCGCCCAGACAATATTGGTCAAATTGCCTTTTTTAGTTTATTATCTTTTGCAATTGGGGATAAAATAAATATTCTTAAAAAAGAAAAAATAGAAACACAAGAAAGGGCATTAGAAGTTTTGGAAATAAAAGTAAAAGAAAGAATGGAAGAAGTTGTAAAACAAAAAGAAATAATTGAAGAAAAAAACAAAGATATAACGGATAGTATTCAATACGCTTTGCGTATTCAAACTGCAATACTTCCTCCAAATAAAATAGTAAAACAATATTTAGAGAACTCTTTTATACTATACAAACCGAAAGACATTGTTGCAGGAGATTTTTATTGGATGGAAACAGTGAATGATTTAGTTTTGTTTGCTGCTTGCGATTGTACAGGACACGGAGTGCCAGGCGCAATGGTTTCAGTAGTTTGTCATAATGCACTTAACAGAGCAGTAAGAGAATTTGGTTTAACACAACCAGCCGCAATACTTGATAAAACAGCAGAAATAGTAATAGAAAATTTTAGTAAAAGCGAAGAAGATATAAAAGACGGAATGGATATTTCGCTTTGTGCATACAACATCAAAACAAAAAAATTACAATGGTCAGGTGCTAACAATCCCTTATGGTTATTGCAGAATGGAGAACTCATAGAAACCAAAGCAGACAAACAACCAATTGGAATGACAGAAGATAGTAAGCCATTTACAAACCATACTTTCAACCTAAATGCAACAGACACAATATATCTTTTCACAGACGGTTTCGCAGACCAGTTTGGTGGCGACACAGGAGAAAAGAAACTAACAAAAAGACGTTTTAAAGACTTGTTATTATCTGTTCAAACCAAATCATTGCAAGAACAAGAAAGTACATTAGACAAGTTTATAACAGACTACAGAAAGCAAGTAGAACAAATAGACGACATACTTGTTATGGGCGTGAAAGTATAGTAAACAAAGGGACAAAAAAAAATGGCTACTGATAACATAAGATTTATGAAATAAAAAAAAGGGGGGGCGACCTGCCAGTATGAAGTTTCAAGCATTTAATAACGTTTGTCGCGGGGCGAAAGAGACGAGCTTTTAATCCCCCCTTTTTTTTACTTCATAAATCTTTCAACCGTTATCAGCAATTATAAAAAAAACCGTAACCATGACAAACCGAATCTTAATTTTTTATTTAGTCTTCAACTTATCAAACATAAGTGGACAAACATTACAAGACCAGTGGATGGAATGTAATAAAACTGGTTGTAAACTTTTAGACCCATACTATTCAGACGGAGCAACCATAACTTGGGACGGTGATTGTAAAGACGGAAAAGCAAACGGCTTTGGAAAGGCAATAAAATATCAAAAGGGAGAGTACGAATCAACATTTGAAGGAAATTATGTAAATGGTATCCGAGAAGGAAATGGTAAATTTAAACACATAACTGGTTCTACTCTTGAATGCCCCTTTATCAATGGACAAGGAATTGGGCATGGAACATATACTTATGACGATGGGAACAAATATGAAGGGGACATACTAAATTATCGCGCTCATGGTACAGGTATATTCTATTATGCCAACGGTTCAAAATTTGAAGGTTTTTTTGTTTCAGATAACCCATATACAGGAAAATTTACAAATTACGATGGTAAAATAAAATATATTCAAGAAAGGAAACCAGTAGAAAAAATTAAAGAAAACAATTCAAATTACCAACCAAATTGGAATGAAGTTGTGACAGAATATTTTGACGAAAAATGGAAAAGATGTGAACCTAAAAATGCTTCTTTTTATAGAAGAGTTACTTATGAATCAGAAAATAAACCAAAAGGTAGTGTTAAAGATTATTTTATCACGGGGCAACTGCAATCGGAAGTAACGTTTATTTTTCTTGATTATGATGATGAGGGTAAAAATTTCCTTGAAGGCGAAGCAACATGGTATTATAAAAATGGAAAAATACAAGAGAAAAGGTATTATATGAATAACAAAATAAATGGTAAAAACACTACTTGGTATGAAAGTGGACAAAAGAGAAGTGAATGCAATTATGAAATTGGTAGATGGAATGGTTATTATTACCAATGGTATCAATCAGGCAGTTTATATATTAAAGCTTATTATGAAAAAGGAATTTTATTTGATAATAAATATGTGGAATTTGATGAAAATGGTTTTGGCAGTATTGTTTATAAAGAAACCTTTCAAAGAAATAAAGACTATTGGCAATACAAGGATGAACATTCGGAAGCATCTATTGATTTTGAAAATAACAATGTAATGTTTGATAATAGAGGTATAGGCACAGTTAGTAGAGGCGTTTATATTCCTTTTAACCAAGAAGGAAGTTATTCCATTGAGGAAATAATTGACCGAAAAGCAATAGAAAAAACTAATGGAGTTGGACTCTCATTTGGTTTCAAAGATTGGGATAATTATTATTCATTTCTTATCTCCGGTAATGGTGAATATAAAATTTATGGCAAATACGAAGGGGTTAATATTATTATTAAGGATTGGACTTATTCTAGTTCTATTAATCCAGACAAGGGTTCACATAGAAATCTTCTAAAAATATTAAAACTGTCTGACAGTTTTATTTTTTCAATCAATGGTACAGTTGTAGACAAAGAACCTTCAAAAACATTGCGAGGAAATTATTCTGGTCTTATGATTGGAGGCAAAGGAAAAGTAATTTTAGAATCGTTAACAATTCACGAATTTATTGAGAACTCTAATTCAAGTACCACAGATGAAAATACAAAAGGTAGTACTAATGATGGAGGTTGGCTTGGTAACGGTTCTGGATTTTTCATTAATGAAAAAGGTTACATCGTTACTAATTATCATGTAGTAAAAGATGCTTCGGATATTCAAGTAGAATTTTTTCAAAAAGGAATACGGAAATCATATCAAGCTAAAGTAATAGTTTCAGATAAGGTAAACGATTTATCAATTATTAAAATCAGCGACCCTTCCTTTAAACCTTTTCCTAAATTACCTTATTCGTTTTCAACAAACACAAAAGATGTAGGTACTTCTGTATTTACTTTAGGTTATCCTATGGCATTAGGCATTATGGGTGAAGAAGTAAAATTTACAGATGGTAAAATTAGTGCGAAGTCAGGTTACAAAGGAGATATAACTGTTTATCAAATTTCTGTTGCTGTTCAGCCAGGAAATAGCGGAGGACCTCTTTTTGATAACGCAGGAAATATAGTTGGTATTGTTTCATCAGGGTTAAATAAGGAAATTACTGAAAATGTAAATTATGCAATAAAATCAAATTATCTAAAAAGTTTAATTGAAAGTATGCCCGAAAAAATATCTCTACCGAATGACTTAACTATATCTAGTAAAATACTTACAGAGCAAGTAAAAATTATTTCTGATTATATTCCAATAATAAAAATAAAATAAATATAAGGAATGGAAATAACATTTGAAAATATAATACTTCCAAAAATAATCTATAAATATAGAGATTGGAATATTCCTGAACATCAGCGGATACTAACTCATAATGAGATTTACTTTTCTTCTCCGCGAGGTTTTAAAAATGAGTATGAATGTAATTTACCAAAAGATTATGATTCAGTAACTCAAGATATGCTTTACAAATATTTTTATCAGTCATCTTTAAATGAAGGTAAAACAGAAAAAGAAAAAGATGAAATAGCCAGTGAAATGGTAAAAAATTCACCATTTCATTTAAAGTCGCATAGGGTGTGTGTTGAACAACTTTTCAAAGAAACTTTATACAGCCGACTTTCCATTTTTTGTGTTAGCGAACATAATAACAATTTAGAATTATGGAATAAATTTGGTGCGAACCAAACAGGTTTTTGTGTCGGGATTAATCCAATTCAAATGTTTAAATCATCAGACACTTTTGGTAGTGGAGGCAAAGTACATTATTATCCCATTAAAACTCCGCCCAAGATTAGACCTTTCTGTTTTTCAGAATGCGAAAAGATTGAAGATATGCTAAAAGTTATTTATAATTTACCTGATAGTTTAAAAGAAGAAAATGAATATAGACTTACTAAAACAGATATAGAAAAAAGGGCTTTCACAATCCCATCTAAATGCTTTGAAGAATTAATATTAGGAAGTAAAATTAGCGAAAGAAATAAAATTGAAATTGTTAGCATAGTAAAAACTAATTTACCGAATTGCCTTGTATATCAGGCATACTACGACATAAACAAAAAAACATTTACCTTTGAAAAAGAATAACTGCTGATAACATAAGATTTATGAAATAAAAAAAAGGGGGGGCGACCTGCCAGTATGAAGTTTCAAGCATTTAATAACGTTTGTCGCGGGGCGAAAGAGACGAGCTTTTAATCCCCCCTTTTTTTTACTTCATAAATCTTTCAAACGTTATGCCTCATTGTAAAGACGACAGCGTAAACATAAACCGACAGACAGAAAAAAAAGAGTAATAATTGCAAAACGAAAATAATAACTAACAATCAAAGACAAAAATGAAACACAAAAAAGTAAAATTGAGTGTTTTGTTGTTAGGCCTCGGGCTAACAACACAAGCACAACAAGCAACCACCGCCACGGGCGGTAATGCTTCGGGTAGCGGAGGCACCGTTGCTTATTCGGTAGGACAAATTGTTTATACCACTAACACAGGAACCATAGGTTCGGTAGCACAAGGCGTGCAGCAACCCTACGAAATTTCTATTGTGCAGGGTATAGAAGACAATTCTATTAAATTGGAATTAACCGCTTACCCCAACCCAACTGCCAATTTTTTAACTCTTAATGTAGGCAAAGCTGAACTTTCAACTTTGAATTTTCAACTTTACGACATTAGCGGAAAATTAATTGAAAGCCGAAAAATAATAAGCAGTAGCGAAACCATTGCAATGGAAAACTTACCTACTGCCACCTATTTTTTAAAAGTAACCAACAATAACAACGAAGTAAAAACATTTAAAATCATTAAAAACTAAAATTATGAAAACAAAAATTTATTCAATCGTAGTAGGGCTTTTATTAACGGCAAGTGTATTTGCACAAGCCCCACAAAAAATGAGTTACCAAGCTGTAATTCGCAACAGTAGTAGTGTGCTAATAACATCAACTCCCGTTGGTATGAAAATCAGTGTTTTACAAGGCTCATCAACTGGAACTCCTGTATATGTAGAAACCCAAACACCAAGCACCAACACCAATGGTTTAGTAAGTTTAGAAATTGGAACAGGAACTCCTGTTACAGGCACATTTGCTGGTATTAATTGGGCAACTGGTCCTTATTTTATTAAAACCGAAACCGACCCAACAGGCGGCACCGCTTACACCATTTCTGGTACAAACGAATTAATGAGTGTGCCGTATGCTTTGTTTAGTGCAAACGCAGGTGTTGGTGGCTTTACACACTACCTTGGCGAAGCCTTTAATGGCGGAATAATTTATTACCTATACAAAGGCAGCGATGGTTTAGAACACGGGCTTATAGTAGCACTTACCGAAAGCACAGCTGCTTGGCAAACATCACCTACATCAGTATTCGCAGACCGTAGTTGGGACGGTGCTTACAATACAGCATTAATGACAGGTAGCCCAGCGGCTACATACATTGCAGGATTAGGTGCTGGTTGGTATTTACCAAGTATTGATGAGCTTGGCAAATTGTATTACAACCGTTTTGAAACAAACAAGGCCCTTTATACAGGCGGCAACACGTTACTTTCAAATACAGCTTATTGGAGCAGTACCGAGTATTACGCCACCTTTGCGTGCACCTTCCTCTTCGACCTTGGTTCCGCCTTCGACAGTGATAAGACAAGTACAACCATCGTGCGTGGAGTAAGGGCTTTTTAACAATTTATCTATTTAACAATTTAATAATTACCGCGAAGCGGTCGATTTTATTTTTTGAGAATTATGGCTTTGTATTACGATTTACCAGTTTTTAAAGAAGTGTATAAATTAATACTCGTTTTGTTTGAGGTTACAAAAGACTTCCCCAAAGAGTATAAATACACGCTAGGGCACGATATAAAGCGTGATGGTATAAACTTGGTACGTAGTATTTACAGAGCCAATAAAGCAAAAAATAAGGTAGAATATTTAGAAGCGTTTTTAGATGATTTTGAATTGATAAAATTAGAAATACGCCTATGCGTAGATATGAAAATACTTTCCATAAAAAAGCAAGCCGAAATAAGTTTACTAATGGATAGCATAGGCAAACAGATTACAGGTTGGCGTAATGCCAACCTTGTATAATGCCAGAACTGTTGCCGTTACGGTGGCAATGGGCGAGCAGGTTTTGTTTGAAAAAGGGCATAAGGACAATACATTTTTTGTGTTGTAGAAATGATGGAATTGAAAAGCAAAACTATCAATACACTTATGCGTAGCTAACTATTGGAGCAGTACCGAGTATAACGCAACTGCAACTAACATAAGATTTATGAAATAAAAAAAAGGGGGGGCGACCTGCCAGTATGAAGTTTCAAGCATTTAATTACGCTTGTCACGGGGCGAAAGAGACGAGCTTTTAATCCCCCTTTTTTTTACTTCATAAATCTTTCAAACGTTATCAGCCATTTTTAGAACCGAACGTAACCGAACGAAACCGAACGAAATGAATACAAAAATAAAAAAGACACTTGCTAAAGAGATAATTTATTTTTTCTCTGTTGTTACTTTATTGCTTTTAATTTGGGCAGGAATTGAAATAAGAAATTCCTATTTGAGGAATAAATCGAATAATCTTTCTAAAGAGATTTCTGATTTGAATATTCATATTGACTCAATTGAAAAAGCACGTCCATTCGTTGCTCCATTATCAGATATTGAAGGTAGAATAAGAGATTTACCATTAAAGAATTTCAAACCACCAGCAGATGCGGTAGAGGTAAAAATTACGATACAGCAAACCTTATTTGACTTTAATGCAACGATTAAAGCAAACCCAAACTTAACAGAAAAAGAGTTGTTGTTTAGATTTCCAGAATTTAATAATGATAAAAGGAAACTTCG
This sequence comes from Bacteroidota bacterium, assembly GCA_947479085.1. Lineage (GTDB taxonomy): Bacteria > Bacteroidota > Bacteroidia > 2-12-FULL-35-15 > 2-12-FULL-35-15 > 2-12-FULL-35-15. The sequence continues at coordinate 8,839 of CANJYB010000018.1, forward strand.
CGCTGCCTTTGACTATTCAGCTACATTAAATTCGGGAAAATATAAAAATATTGGGGAGTTTAATTATAAGTTTCCAGAGTTTTTTGGTGTTAGCAACGATAGTTTAGAATTGAAAAAATCAGATATGGAAAGATTAGATAGTATTGAAATAAAAATGCTCAATAACAATGAAACTGATGCAACTATAAAATTTGTACAAAATGATTTCCTCCAAAAATATGGAATAAAAAAGATACGTATTCAAAACAAAACATTGGAAGAACTTCAAAAATCAAAAACAGAACTAAACCAGAATCTTAAGGAAACAGAAACGAAACTGTTTTGTAAAGAAGATACACAAGAGTATGTTTTTTGGCTTGCTATTATTTTCTTTAGTTTGCTATATCCTTTTAGATTTATTTACTTTCTACTTAAATGGGCTTTTAAAACAGTTAAACAAAAAGAATAATTAGTTATGACGAATATAATTTTACTAAATTGGTTTTCTACCATTATTTCTTTCCTCAAAGATATTAGTGTATTAGTAGCGTCAGGAGTTGGATTATACGGAATCAATTCTTGGAGGCGACAAATAAAATGGAAAAAGAAACACGATTTAGCCGAAGAAACCCTGATTGCATTTTATAACGCTCAGGAAAGTTTTAATATTATTCGTCACCCAATTTCATTTGGCAATGAAGGGAGTTCCAGACTGAAAAATCAAAATGAAACCACAGAAGAGAGTATGTTATTAAATGAAAGAAATATAGTAACCGAACGATATGAAACATATAAAGAACCGTTTCTTAAACTAAAAGTATTAAAGCAAAGGTTTAAAACACTTTTCAATAAAGAAAGTTTAGAACCCTTTGATGATTTTAATAGTATCCTCAATAAAATTCTACTTAGTAATTCATTGTATTACGACCGTAAAAGGGATAAAAAACTAAATGATTACAATGAGAGCACGCTTGCAACAATTAATGGACATATGAGTGAATGTGAAAGTGTTTTCAGAGCTGTTTGGGTTTCATCAACAGAAGACGAAGGAAAGGACGACATAAAGAACAAAATAAATAAATCCGTTGAACAAATGGAAACCTGTTTGCAAAAGTACTTACAGGAGCAAGACACGCTGTACGAAAAGATAAAACGGCTGATAACATAGGCCGTATGTTTGTAAAAAAATAATTCCAGTAAAAAGTTATTTGTATAAATTTAATTACAAATAATTTAAAACATGGAACAAATACAAACACAAAGCTTAGACAAGCTAAACAACCAAAAAGAAAGACAAAAAGTAAGTTATGAAAATCCCGCTGGCGCAGGCGTGTTTCGCCTGTGACAAATTATTCGGTGGCGTCCCGCCACCTGAAAAAATCCCTTCAGTTAACTTTCAACAAACACCAATCAAACATACCTATTTAAATAAACTTTCATTATTTACTATCTGGTGGTTTAATAAAAACTTCACCCAAACCTGTATCTTTTTTGAATTGCTGCGTTATGTATAGTATATGAAGATACTTACACCGTTTCTGCTTGCCTGTTTGTTTTGTATTTCGTTTCCCGGTTTATCGCAAAACCTTGTTCCCGATTCCAGTTTTGAAATAGTGCACCGAATGCCTCAGAAAAGAGATAATGCCTTGGCATGCACCAAAAACTGGCTGGCTCCTGTACTTAATTCGGCTTCAGATTATTATCACCGGGGCAGCAGCAGGCATTGCGGTGTGCCGCATAATATTTTTGGCAGGCAACAGCCACATTCGGGAGATGCCTATGCTGGCATTTGTGTGCGCACCGGGTTTCTGGAATATGTGCAAACCAAACTAACCGATACGCTTACAGCAGGGCAGGATTACCTGGTGGAGTTTTATGTAAGCCGGGCAGAACGATCTATAGGAAGTGCCAAGGAGTTTGGGGTGAAGTTCAACAAAAAGATGACCTGGGCGCTGGACGAGGGAGGCATACAGGAACAACCGAATATTGATTTCCCGAAACCGAAAGGCTATAAAAACAAAAGAAAGTGGACCAAGCTTTCGGCTGTGTATAAGGCGGAAGGGTATGAGGCCACACTTATACTCGGTTATTTTAATTACGATAAGAAGAAACGTTACAGGGGATTTTGTCATTATTATATTGATGATGTATCAGTGACTCCGATAAAATCGAAAGCGGATACGTTGGTGAGCACTAAGCCGGAAGAGGTGGTTACCAAGCCTTTTGAACCTGTTACGGGAGAAGCGATTGCACTCAGGAATATTTTTTTTGTTACCAATAAAAGCGAACTGCTTCCGGAATCGTTTCCGGAATTGAATAAGCTGGTGAGTTACTTAAAGGAAAATGATAATTTCATTGAAATATCCGGGCATACGGACAATACCGGTAACAACGACCAAAACAAACTACTTTCCAAAGCCCGTGCAAAGGCAGTAGCTGATTATTTAATTCAAAACGGGATAGTGAAAACCCGGATAAGTTATATAGGGTATGGAAGTTTTAAACCCATAGCCAGCAATGATACTGATGAAGGTAAACAACAAAACCGCAGGGTGGAGTTTACTATTAATAAAAGGTAAGCGTATTTTCATCTCATAAGAAAAATTCGAAAGCGTACTTAAAATTCATTCGAAGTGATAAGCAACCCACTTGCGCCCGACTCGCGCGAAGTATCCTTTTTTATCTAGCTCAAAGGTTTGAAGAGGTGAAAACCTCCAAATGCGGAAAGGACCGCATTCGGAGTGGCAAGGTGGATAAAAAAGATACCGCGTGAAGGCGGGAAGATAGGTAAATCAAAGTTGCAAACTTTCCGCCCTGATAATAATACCTACCTGCAAATCCACAACAATGAACCTAAACGCATTGTGCATTTTATTATATTTGCCACTTATTAATAACGTAAAAAATAAAAGATGAAAAGAATAAAACTTGCCGCTGGAATACTGTGTTTAGGCTTAACAGCAGGCGCCCAGAAAGTAATGACTCCCGAAATGCTGTTGCAGTTGGGTAAGGTGAACGCAATGGGGTTAACCAAGGATGGAAATGCTGTGGTGTATTCGGTTAAAACCTATAGTGTGGCCGAAAATAAAAGTACTACCAAGTCGTACGTGATGATGCTGGCTGATGGCAGGATGCGGGAAGGACAGAACGTGGAGAGCATGCTGGTCAATACTAAAATTTCGCCTGACGGGAAATACAGCATCAGCAGTAATGAGGTGAAGATGGAAAATGTATATGGAAAGGATTTTTATCCCGACCTTAAAAATTCGGATGTAATGATATACGATAACCTGGCTTATCGTCATTGGGATACATGGGAAGATGGTTCTTTCGGGCATGTGTTCCTGAATACTTTGAAAGATGGAAAAGTGGTGGATAGCCTGGATATTATGGCAAAAGAATGGTTCGACTGTCCGCAGAAACCATTTGGAGGAGATGAAGATTACATTTGGAAACCGGATGGAAAGGAGATTTTATATGTGACTAAAAAGAAAGCAGGAAAGGAATATGCCTTGAGTACCAATACGGATATTTATTCGTACAACATTGAAACCAAAACCACTAAAAACCTTACCGAAGGAATGATGGGCTATGATATGCATCCTGCTTATTCTTCTCTTGGAGTACTGGCGTTTACAAGTATGAAAACAGATGGTAACGAGTCGGACAAGAATGATATTATAGTGGATAACGGAACAAACAAAATTAACCTGACCCGTGCCTGGGACGGAACAGTGGATGATTTTGTATGGAGCAATGACGGGATTAAGATTTATTTTACTGCACCTGTTGATGGAACGATACAGTTGTTTGAAGTGGATTATCCTGCAATGACAAAGAAAATGCCACAGGTAAAACAAATTACCAAAGGAGATTTTGACGTGCATGGAATAGTTGGCCAATCGGGTAACACCATGATAGTGGGCCGTACGGATATGAACCATGCCAATGAAATTTATTCAGTGGATTTAACAACGGGTGCTTTTAAACAGTTAACGCATGTAAATGATGATGTGTACAAAGGCATCAGCATGGGTAAAGTGGAAAGCAAAATGGTGACCACTACGGATGGTTTGCAAATGTTGGTTTGGGTTATTTATCCTCCTAACTTTGATGCAACTAAAAAATATCCCACCTTGCTGTATTGTCAGGGCGGACCGCAATCAGCGTTGACTCAGTTTTATTCTTTCCGTTGGAACTTCCAGTTGATGGCAGCAAATGGATACATCATAGTAGCACCTAACCGCAGAGGTATGCCAGGAAATGGTGTCAAATGGAATGCAGACATAAGTAAAGATTATGGCGGACAAAATATGAAAGATTATTTATCAGCCATCGATGCTGTTTCTAAGGAAGCTTATGTTGACAAGGCCAGATTGGGTTGTGTGGGAGCTTCGTTCGGAGGGTATTCAGTTTATTTCCTTGCAGGTATGCACGAAAAACGTTTCAAATCATTCATTGCTCACGATGGTATTTTCGATTGGAGAACCATGTATGGAACCACTGAAGAGATGTGGTTTGTGAATAACGACATTGGAGGTGCATATTGGGAAAAAGAAAATGCAGCTGCACAAAAATCGTATTCTGATTTTAACCCGGTTAACTTTGTAAAAAAATGGGATACTCCAATAATGATTATTCAGGGAGGTAAAGATTACCGTGTGCCAATTGAACAGGGATTGAGTGCTTTTCAGGCTGCACAGTTGCAAGGTATAAAAAGCAAGTTGCTATACTTCCCTAACGAAAACCACTGGATACTGAAAGAGCAGGATGCACTGGTATGGCAAAGGGAATTTTATAAATGGTTGAAGGAAACAATGAACTAATGTGACTTAAGATTTTGTCTCGCAAAGGCGCTAAGAACGAAAAGAAAAGGATTAATCATTAGCCTTTGCGAACCTTGCGTCTCTGCGAGAAATATTAAATAAGTATTACGAATATAACAAATGACAAAAATAAAAATACAACCTTCAAGCTTAGAGTTTTTGAAACTTGTTAAGAAAAATAACAATCGCGATTGGTTCAATGCACATAAAGAACAGTATCTGAAAGAGCATGGAGAAATAGTTCTGTTTGCTGATGCATTATTGGCTGAGATGAACAAACACGATAAAATAGAAACCGCTTCAGGAAAAAAGAGTCTGCACCGTATTTATCGCGATACCCGTTTTGGAAATGATAAAACTCCTTATAAAAATAACTGGAGCGGAAGTTTTGCAAGAGCAGAAAAGAGCAGGAGAGGAGGTTATTACTTTCATATTGAACCGGGTAACAAAAGCATCATTGCAGGTGGTTTTTGGGCACCTGATCCTAAAGATTTAAAACGGGTGCGTGATGAAATAGCTTATGATGCAACACCATTAAGAAAAATATTGAAAAGTAAATCATTTGTAAATACCTTTGGCAAACTGGATGGAGAGCAGGTAAAAACTACTCCCAAAGGATACGATGCTGACAGTCCCGGAATTGATTTGCTTCGGTTCAAACAGTATCTTTTATACAAAGAGTTTACCGATAAAGAAGTGCTTAGAGATAACTTCCTGAAACAAGCCAATGATACTTTTAAAGCCATGCGTCCTTTCTTTGATTACATGTCGGATGTATTGACGACCGATATGAATGGAATTTCATTGATAAAATAAATTGAAAAATGAAAAAGTTACTGTTTCTATTTGCTCTTGTCGCATCCGGTTTTTCATTACCTTCATGTGCGCAGGAACAAAAGAAAAATGCAGAGAATGAACAGGAAGAACAATCAACAAATTCAATAAGTACTATGGATACAGCAACGTTTGGAGCAGGATGCTTTTGGTGTGTAGAAGCACAATTTCAATTATTAAAAGGAGTCATTTCTGTCGAATCAGGTTTTTCGGGAGGGTTTGTTAAAAATCCTGCTTACCGTGAAGTATGCAATGGTACCACCGGCCATGCAGAAGTGTGTAACATTGTTTACGACCCCCAAATCATTTCCTATGACGAAATGCTTGCTGCTTTCTGGAAAACGCATGACCCTACTCAACTCAACAGGCAAGGGAATGATGTAGGCACGCAATATCGTTCGGTTATTTATTATCATACTGATGAGCAAAAACAACTGGCAGAAAAATATAAAAAAGAACTGAACGATTCAGGGGCATGGCCAAGACCTATTGTTACAGAGATAAGTCCTTTCACCGTGTTTTATAAAGCAGACGATTATCATCAGGATTATTTTAAACTGAATGGCGACCAACCTTACTGTAATTATGTTATTCAACCTAAAGTGGAAGAGTTCAGAAGAGTATTCGGAAGTAAATTGAAATAAGCCGTTTACCAATATTTGATTAGTTTTGCTTCCACAGGTAAGATTATACTTTCATGAAGAAAATACAATTTGGTGCGCATCGGTTATTAATAAATGAACGCTAAGAAAATTATAGTTATAGGTGGTGGGGCTGCAGGCTTTTTTGCTGCTATTAATGCTGCAGAAAATAATCCGAAAGCAACAGTGTCTCTTCTTGAAAAAACAAATAAATTACTTTCTAAAGTCAGGGTCTCTGGTGGAGGAAGATGCAATGTTACCCATGCTTGTTTTGATAATAAATTGCTTGTAAAGCATTATCCACGGGGAGAGAGAGAATTGTTAAATGTGTTCAGCAGATTTAGTACTGAAGACACAATCAATTGGTTTCAGCAACGGGGAGTGACGTTAAAAACAGAGCCTGATGGAAGGATGTTCCCTGATACCAATACATCCGAAACGATTGTGAATTGCCTGTTGCAGGCTGCAGAAAGATTAGGAGTAATAATTAAACAAGGAGCTGATATTGAGGAAATCATTAAAGACGAAAACAATTCTTTTGTTTTAATTGCAGGAAATGGCGGTAATTTTTATTGTGATAAATTAATTATTGCTTCAGGAGGTAACTCCAGAGAAACTGCCTACAACTGGTTGCATAAACTTGGACATACTATTATTAAACCCGTTCCATCTCTTTTTACTTTTAATATTCCCAATCATCCCATTACTCAATTGATGGGAGTTTCGGTGCCCAACGCAAGGGTAAGAATACAGAACACCAAACTGGAAACAGAAGGTCCATTGCTAATAACACATTGGGGAATGAGTGGCCCTGCTGTGCTAAAAGCTTCTGCCTGGGGCGCACGAACGTTAAGTGATTTGCATTATGATTTTACAGCACAGATAAACTGGTTGCCAAAACATACGGAAGAAAAGTTAAGAATAGTATTTAAAGATTATCGCGAGGAATATGCACCGCGGACCATTATAAATAATTCACCTGTGGAATTACCCAAACGTTTGTGGGAACACCTGGTAACCATGGCTGGTATTCCTGCTGACATGCGCTGGGCCGATTTACCAAAGAAGAATTCAAATGTACTCATCAATAGTCTGATAAACGATGAATACAAGGTAAAAGGTAAAACCACTTTTAAAGAGGAGTTTGTTACCTGCGGAGGCATTAGCCTGAAAGAAATTGACCTTACTACCATGCAAAGTAAACTGGTTCCCAATCTTTTTTTTGCAGGAGAGATTATTGATGTGGACGGTATCACAGGCGGATTTAATTTCCAGAATGCATGGAGCACTGCCTGGTTGGCGGCAACTAATGTATAATATAATGATAAGGAATTAAAAGGTGATTTTCCCATACTAAAAAGGCCTGACGTAATACATCAGGCCTTTTTTTATTTTTAATTATTTACCGGTTATTCCACCATTGTGTTATCGAAGCAAATATTCCATGTGCTTTTGCTTTGCTTTTATCTGCCTTTTCAGTATTTCCAGCTTCATAATGTTTAGCCGTTTCCAAGTGATGCTTAGCTGCAGTAGTATGAATTTGTGCAGCTTTTTTATGGTGAACTGCTCTTTTTTTTGTTTCAGCAGTTATACCTTTTGATTTATCTGCTTTTGTTTTTGTGGTTTTCACAGCCTTTGCAGGTATGGCTTTTGAAGCTTTTTTTGCAGTTTTCTTTTTGGTTTCCATAATCTTTTTTTTAGGTGTGAATGAAGTTTCACAGCGTTGCAAATTTCGGAATAGGTTGCCACTTAACTTTTACATAAATAATGTAAAAGTTTGTATAATTTTTGGTTTCGTTTTTATTTTAGTTGTTTCAACCATTCAACAGCAGGTTCTTCGGTGTTGAAAAAGCGGGTGGGGCGATTTGGTTTGTTTATTCGCATATAGCCATTCATTAACAGTTTCAGGGAAAGACTTCTGATTACAAATGCATCTGCTTTTACAAGTTCTGAAACTGCTTCGCTGGCTATGTATTCACGGTTTTCTTTTGTTAGGGTGGCGTCAGCTTCGGCTACAACAATCAGTACCAGGCATTTTTCTTTTCCTTTCAGCTTTTCAAATGTTTTAACAATGTTAATCCCAACTTCCAGGTCACCGTAAAAACCATCGTACACCTGCAATTGTATAATTCCATCCTTCCTTTTAAATATGTCATGCTTGTCAAAATGAAACATATCAGAAGGAGCAATGGTTTCAAAATTGGTTTTATTCATCAGCCGTTTTTTTGCAAAGGTATTTTTTTTAGTAAACAAACAAACTCTCGATAAGTTTTTTATTTGCAACTTAAAGTAACTAGCCGTTGTTGGTGAAAACACAAACAACGGCCAAAAACAAACAAACTCTCGATAAGTTTTTTAATTGCAACCTAAACTAACTAACCGTTGTTGGTCTTTTCCCCAACAAAGGCTGGTTTTTATTTATCACGTTTGTTGGCGAAAAACACCAATAAAGGCCGAAACCGGAATTATGCCCCTCTTCCAAAACCTACTGTTTCCCTGTACATTTGAGGTGAAATGTCAGCATTGTTTTTAAAAAAGCGACTGAAATAATATTCGTCTTCATAGCCTAATTCATAAGCAATTTCTTTAATGGCTTTGTTGGTAAGGTATAATTCCCGTTTTGCTTCTATAATTATTCTTTCGGAAATTAAATCGGTGAGGGTTTTGTTAAAATAGGATTTGGTTATTTTAGCCAATGCTTTTGCTGAAATGTTTAATGCATTTGCATAATCGCTTGCAGAATGTTTTGTTTTAAAATCCTTTTCGATAGCTTGTTTCAGGTTTTGTAAAATAAAAGGTTCTTTCAGTTCTGCAATTGCCTGCAGGGCTTGTGGTTCCTGTTCTGTTTTTAATCGCGAGGCGGTGATTAAAAATATTTTCAAATACGAAATCAGCAATTCAAACTGAGCCAATGCAGGATTTTGCATCTCTGTTTTCATTTGTTCCATTAACATTTTAAATGTTAATGAGCTTTTTTCATCAATGGTAATAAAAGGAGGTTGATAAATGTTGTTGAACAAAACACCGTTGCAGGCTACTTCTTTTTGATGTTTATGAATGCAAAAAAAATCAGGATGAAACTGAATGGTCATACCTGTAATGTTTTTATTGGCAGCCAACATAAACGGTTGGTAAGGAGAAAAGGCAAATAAACTATCCGGATTAAATTCATATTCCGAAAAATCAGCTTTCACTTTTCCGGTACCTTGGGTAATCCATATTAGGGAATAATAATTGTTGCGCTGGATGTGATCAAAATAGCTGTTGTCATCAAATGCAAAAAGCTTGAATGCCAGATTTCCATTTTGAGGATTGACTAAAGTAAAAACTGCAGGTTCTGCCATATTACAAAGGTATTATTTTAATTTTCGTTCCGTTTCCATTATGGCTACATCATTGATACTTGCATATCTTTTTTGCATGTAACCGTCAGCATCAAATTCCCATAGCTCGTTGCCATAGCTTCTGTACCATTGTCCGGTATGGTCGCGCCACTCGTATTCAAAACGGACCGCCATGCGGTTTTCGCGAAAGCCCCACAATTCTTTTTTGAGTTTATAGTCCAATTCCTTTTCCCATTTCCGTTTCAAAAATTGTTTTACTTCCTCTCTTCCGTTAATAAACTCGGTTCGGTTTCTCCATTCAGTATCCACGGTATAAGCCATGCATACCTTTTCAGGGTCCTTGCTATTCCTGGCATCTTCTGCGGCCTGTACTTTTTGTAATGCCGTTTCCATGGTAAAGGGTGGAACGGGTAGTCGTTTGTTTTCCATAAATAGTTATTTAAAAAGCAAAGCCAAAAATACTAATTTGGCCTTGCTTATTTTAGTTGGTTATTAAATTACTGCTACATTTTCTGCTTCCACTAATGGGAAGTCAATTTCCGTATTAGCAGTATTGTTAAAATAGTTGGTAAGTGTATTCAATGCCACTTGCGCCACCACTTCTCCCACTTCTCCTGCTGTTAATCCTGCAGCTTTCACAGCATTTACATCAGTATCTGTTACCAACCCTTTTTTGGTTACCAATGTTTTTACAAAAGTTAAAATGGCCTGAGTTTTTGCATCGTTCGATTTTCCTTCTCTTGCCGCTGCTAATACTGCAGCATCCATTTTCAAAAGGTTTATACCAAGATACGTGTGAATAGACAAACAATAGTTGCATTGATTACTTTCGGCCACTGCCAATGCAATTACCTTGTTTGTTTTAGCTCCTAATGTTCCATGGTCCAGTGCGCCACTGAAATTAAGGTAACCTTCCAGCACGGCCGGTGAGTTTCCCATGGTTCTGATCATATTTGGTATTACGCCAAATTTGTTGTTTACAGCAGTAAACATTTCTTTTGTTTTGCCTGTCACTTCATCAGGGCTTAATGCTTTTAATCTTGTCATTTATTTATTTATTTATTAATTGTTATGTCATTATTGACGGTACAAAGGTGCAATGACATGAGCAATTAGAAGATGGAGGATTAACGCAAGTTGATGGACAATTTTCTCAGGAGGCTTGAAACGTGTTAAAATTATTCGCTTTTATAAAAAAACTTTAATTTTCTTTTTTTCGTTATAACCAAAGCCTGTATTGAAAAACAGGTTGTTTTTTATGCCCTTTGCATTAGTTTAAAGTTTAAACTAATGCAATAAAAAGCAGGTTTTTGCTGTATATTAGGAAATTTAGCCATTGTTGGTGTTTTCAACAACAATCCGGCAGAAGCGAGCGTATTTTGCTCGTTTCGTTTATTCTGTGGCGTTCCGCCACACTATTTATTTTCTCTGTTTTTATTTTTTAAATAATAAAGGTGGTGGGACACCACCGAATAATCCTCACGAGTTAAACAAACTCGCGCGAGCGGGTAATATTTAATTTATTCATATCCCGCTGCTATTCCTGCAGTATGCTCTTCGATTTGTTTTTTCCGGTAAGGTGCAATCCGTTCAGGAAATTAAGGACCTGATGATTAAATTCTTTGGGTTGTTCCAGGTTGGATAAATGCCCTGCATCGGCAATACAATAAGAGGTCGCTCCTTTTATCGTGTTAAATAAATATTCATATTGGGCCAAAGGAATCAGCTTGTCTTCCATACCGTAAAGCACTAATGCAGGAACAGAAATTTCCGGCAAGGACGAACACATTTCATACCGTTCGGCCAGGGCAAGTAAAGTATTGGTAATGGTTTCGGGAGAGGTGGAAAGGATGGTACTCTTTATTTCCATCACCGGTTCATAATTGGTCTGAAGTGTCTGTTCACAAAAAATATTTTTTACATAAACCTCCGCAAATTCTTTTAAACCCAATGTTTGTATCTGTTCAATGGTGGTATGGCGTTTTTCTTTTCCTTCTGGAGTATCATCTATACATTGAGTATCCGCCAGTATGATGGCTTCAAATCGTTCGGGGTATCGATTTAGTGCGTTCAGTAAAATATAACCGCCCATGGATAACCCGCAAACCACCGCTTTGGGAATCATTAATACATCCATCAGTTGAACCAAATCGTCTGCCAGTAACGTTATGCTTATTTTTTCGTTGCCCGCAGTAGATTTTCCAAATCCTCTTATATCATAACTAATCAACCGGTGTGTTGTTTTCAGGAAATCCATTTGAGGTTGCCACATCGATTTATCAAACGGAAACCCGTGAATAAAGATGACTGGAATGCTTTCTTTGCCCAGGTCGTCATAACACAATATTACCTCATTTACTTTTGCCTGCGAATTTTCTCCGATATACCTCATTGTTTTAGTTTTATTAATTAAGGATGTAAAGTTCCTTCTTTAATCAAAAAACAATTTATATAACTTTTATTATTTGTTGCATAATTATGAGAGGGAAGGTGGTGCGATAAAAAAATAACTGCCGCGAGCGAAACGCTTGCTTCTGCGGGTGTGCTTGTTGGCTTAAGGCATACGTCCCTACCGTGCGGGATTAAACCGGACGCAGGGGCACCCAACTCCTAACGAGGATAATTATATATGATGTCCTGTAGGGACAAAATATCGGTAGTAAATAATTTAACCCAACCCTTTCCAAAGTCCCTTTAGGGACGACATATTAGATCAATTCTTTAAAAATAGATTTCTCATCATATTCAACCTCAAATTTTTTAAGGAATTCAAGAAACTCCTCTATAAATGTTTTCTTTGTATGATGTTGTTCTTGATTTTCAATATAATTTATGACATCTTTTATTTGTGATTTGCCATAGGAGAAAGCTCGATAACCTTCCTGCCATTCAAATTTTCCTTCCACAAATTTCTTTTCATTAATCCATTTTGATGAATCGCCCTTTATATCTTGCATTAAATCTGAAATTGATTGATGCGAACGCATCCCTATTAAAACATGAACATGGTCGGGCATTCAATTAATTGAAATTAATTTATGTTTGTTGTTTTGAATTATTCCTGTTATATATTTATATAGTTCATCTTTCCATGAAGAATTAATTACTCCTTCTCTATATTTAACAGCAAAAATGAATTGAATATGTATTTGAGTATAGGTGTTCGGCATAGATTATAATATATGTCGTCCCTAACGGGACTTTGATTTTGGTATGTTAGTTTTTTTTCTACCGATATTAAATCCCTAACGGGATTATAGTTCATTGTTTAAATATATCGTTTTATTTAATATCTTATTTCAAATATTCTTAAAAAACCAATTGTATCTAAATCAATTAATTGTATGCAATTAATTGAAAATGATCACATTGTACTTGTTTGGTAAAGAAAATGATCTGATATTTGCATCAAATATATTTAATGGATACATCTTTCGAACGTTCGGTAAATACAAAAGTAGAGTGGTTAACTCCACCTGAACTTGTAAAAAAATTAGGAGTATTTGATTTAGACCCCTGTAGTCCTATCAATGCGCCATTTCTTCATGCAAAATCTAATTTCACTATTGAGGATAATGGTTTAAATAAAGAATGGTTTGGAAGAATATATTGTAATCCACCTTATGGGAATGAAATGCACTTATGGTTATCGAAACTTAAAAAGCATGGAAATGGAATTGCATTAATTTTTGCAAGAACAGAAACAAGATGTTTTTTTGAAAATGTATGGAACGATGCGGATGCTGTCCTATTTGTAAAAGGAAGAATAAGATTTTATCACGTTAGTGGTTTGCAGGGAGGGACTCCTGGCGCACCAAGTGTTTTTATAGCTTATGGAAAAGAAAATGCTAAAGCATTAAAAGAAAGTGGTATTGCAGGTCGCTATTTGGATTTGAAATTATAATATCTCGTATGCTATAAATTCTGCAACATTAAATTCAGCATCTATAATCCATAAATTTTCCTTTAGCAATTTAATTAAGGCAGCATCTTCATTTTCTACGTTTTCTACAATTCCAATAACCTGCAAATTGTTAATCTCAACATTTTCATTTGGCGCTATTGTATTTCCTTCTTTAGTTATGAATATGTATTTTTTCATAATCTGATTTTTTTATAATTACCTCTTCCTGTAAATTCAATAATTCCTTTATCTCTTAAGACCTGAAGCTTTTGCCTTATTTTATCTTTTATAAAATTGTTTTTGGGGTGTTTTAATTTCAAGTCCTTTTCAAATTTGTATACGTCATCTAATGAAAAGTTTTCTTTTGAAATCATATCGATACATTTCATTAAATCCAATAGCCAACCCTTGGAATCAACGTTGGCATCTCTTAAAAAAATCGTCTTATTAAATGATTCTTTTACAAATTGGCTGTCTACTTGTTTCGCATCTTTTACAAGAAAAACTTTCCCTGCTTCTGCAATATTTGAAATATCAATATTGCAACCAATCCAACCTGCTCTTCTTGCAGAAGGAGAAAGAGGTTGCCTTTTTATTATAATATCAGTAGTGAAAAATTGTTTTGGAATAATTAAAAAATTATCTACAGACAATTGCTTTGAATAAGTTAAAAAAAAGAAATTAGGATTTTTATTTGAATTTATTCTTTGAATCATTGTTGAGTCAGCTCCGTCAGTTATACTATTAGATAACTTCCCGCTTTTACTTTTTAACTCAAATTCCTCATCACAACTTTTACAAAAGAAATCTGCAACAGGTCTGTTGTTTTCATATTCATTCAAAGGAAGATTTCCACAACTTGGACAATATGAATTTTCTTAAACCCAGCTTTCTGTTAATATTCTTGCTATTTGAGAATTACTTGAATATCCTTCAGCTAACTTGATATTGAAATTCAAATTCATAATTCGCTACTGTATGTTTCCCACCTGCCCATTTTACAAAAGGTTTTGCTATTTTTAGTTTCCGGTTTCATAAAAGCAAAAGTAACATAATTTAAATACCAAAAAAAGAAAACCATACTATAATATATAGTATGGTTTCAGGCAGGTAATAAATTACCTGCCTCTTTATTCCATTTGCTTTTTTATCTTCTCTGGTACCTTTTTTTAGGAAAAAATTACTTTCTATTAATATTACCTTTCTTTTCTTTATTTTTATGCTTCACCTATTAAAAAGGTGTCTAACCATAGTAACTTTAATAATTGTTCGTTCATTTTTATCTTTTTTACCTGAAAAAGCTAATTTACCTGTAATGTATATATATATGGTAAACATGTATATTTATTAGATTAACATATATAAGTTTTGGCATACCAGGTATACCTATTTCAGCTCCAAACAATCCTGTTTATGCTCCACTTGTACTTGTAAGTGCTCCACTTAAATGTGTAAGCACTCCACTTCTAAGTGTAAGCACTCCACTTCTAAGTGTAAGCTCTCTACTTCTAAGTGTAAGCACTCCACTTCTATGTGTAAGCTCTCTACTTCTAAGTGTAAGCTCTCTACTTCTAAGTGTAAGCTCTCCACTTCTAAGTGTAAGCCCTACACTTCTAAGTGTAAGCTCTCCACTTCTAAGTGTAAGCCCTCCACTTCTAAGTGTAAGCACTCCACTTCTAAGTGGAAGTACTTCACTTCTAAGTGGAAGTGCTCCATGCTTTCTTGGAAGTGCTCCATGCATTCTTGTAAGTGAAATACATATAAGTGTTAACGCACAACTAATATGTAGAAGTGTTCAACTAATATGTAGAAGTGCTTAACTAATATGTAGAAGTGCTCAACTTATATTTAGGAGTGCTCAACTTATTTGTAGAAGTGCACAACTAATATGTAGGAGTGCTCAACTAATAAGTCGGAGTGTTCAACTAATAAGTGTTGACATTTCCCTTACCTGCATTTGATTTTGCATAACATTTTAAAATAGAAATATGTTAAAAAATACCCGAAACGGGTATTTTTGGAGAAAATTCTATCAACACTATTTCCATTTCGGGCTTATTTTCCTGCCGGATAGATTTTGAGGGACATTAAACCAGAATGCATTTTTTGAGATTAAGAGCAATGAGAGGAATTTGAATTTTCCTCTGAAAGGGTTATAAATAAAGGGATGGTGGAAAAGATATTTTCAACTCTATCACTAACTGATAGAGTTGTATGATTTATTTCCCATTATTTCCCCCCCCCCAATTTTTTAAATATTTTCGCAAGGGGGTTTTGGGTTTTTATCCCCTTTTTGGCTTCTATCCCTTACCTGTATTGAATTTGAGCAAAAATTTCATGAAAAAAAATAATAAAATTTTTTCATGAAATCGCCCTGCAGGGCGATTTTATTAATTTTTTTATGCTATAGAAAGTGTTTTGAAGAGATTTTTCTCTCATTCTTATTTTTGTTTCTGGTTGTTGGCTTTTGCGTTTTTTGCGATTTTTTATGATTATTGATGGTTTTTTAATGTTTTTTGCCCTTTTTGAGATTTTCCATCCTGCACTTTTTTTCCGACATGCACTATTTCCCTATCCCTTACCTGCATTGAATTTGATCGAAAAAAAACAGGCTAAAAAACCCGCGGTTCGCGGATTTTTTTGTCATCCTTATTTCCATTTATACCTATACGTAGTGCGGGTTTGAGTAAAAATTCCGGGTTTGATAATCCAGATTTTTCTGGACAGAATTATGAAGTTTGGACAAATTTTGGACAAAATGTTCATTTTTTAGGACGTAAAACAGTAGTAAAAAAAGGAGGTTTAGGTGAAATTCGATAAAAAAAGAGCGCAAAGTTTTTTACCATAAAAACACCTTAAAAAGTTCAGTTTATAATTTTTTTATGCTATAGAAAGTGTTTTGAGAGATTTTTCTCTCACCATTATTTACATAGTATGCTTATAATGCCCTGCATAAGAAATAAAAATTAAAAACAAAGGAAATTTTACATAATGAACCCCGAAAATTGTACTTTTTTATTGCCAATGCCTTACCTGCATTGAATAAGAGCTAAAATTTGCGAAAATCGTATGAAGCGTTTTGGCGGAAATTTCCGCCACAGGAAGGGTGTTTTTGGCTTAATATGAGTCGGGGCTTTATAAAACCTCAGAAAAAAGAAAAAAATATGAAACACATAGGTGCATAGAAAAAAGGAGGACAATAGTCCGCAAGCGGATTCACATAAGTCGGCTATGTGTAAAACGCAGTTTTCTATCCCTAACTTCTTAAGGAAATGGGACTATGTAACTATGTGGTTAAAATTTTAATCCCTTATGGGTCGGGACTTTGTAAGTACTCAGAATAAAAATCGGTACCCCGAAAAAAACTAAAAAAATATGGAACGCAGATTTAACTTATTGGTGATGATGAAAAATGATTTGATTTGATTTATGACTTTAGCCTTCGGCTATTATGATGGGCTACCGGTAAACATCCATTTGAATCATAACTCCAATCTTTAAGAGTATAAATCATTTTGTATAGTACCTGAAAACATATTAATCAGTGTACTGAAAATTTAAAAAAAAATATGGAACGCAGATTTAACTTATTATTGATGATGAAAAATGATATGATTTGATTTAGGATGTTAGCCTTCGGCTATTATGATGGGCTTCCGGTAAACATCCATTTGAATCATAACTCCAATCTTTAAGAGTATAAATCATTTTTAAGCCTAACTGAAAACTGAAAACCAGCAACCAACCCTAACAAGTCGGGACTTGGTAAAAATTCATAATTCATAACTTATAATTCATAACTAAAATACCTAATTCATAATTAAAATACCTTATTCAAAACTAAAAAAAATTATTGTTTCACCAGTTTGGTAATGTGTTTTTTAGTATTCACCGTTGTTTCCACAAAATAAACACCTTTGTCGAGGTAGTGTATATCAATGCTTATTTTGTTTTGTTTTTCATCCGATTGATACACCAGCTTTCCGGGAACATCATAAATTTTAATTTGCTGAATGGAGGCAGAAGAACTTTCTATCATCAGCTGATTTCCGGCAGGATTAGGGAAACAGGAAACTGTGATGTGGTCATCATTTTCGTTTACTGAAAGCGGAGCGGCAGGCAATAAATTAACGAGTTTGAAATCTTCCAATGTGTCGTTATTGTTGCTTCTTCCTACCAGTCTCAATACATAAGTTCCGGGGGTAAGTCCGCAGGTGTTCCATCTTCCAAGGCTGGCATTTCTTATTTCCAAAGCGGAGTCTATTACTATGGCGGTCCATGCGGTATTGCCCTGCAACTGGTAATACAGGCTGTAACTGGCAAAGTCCAGCCATGCGCCTTGTCCGTTGGGTCCCTGGTCTATCCAAACAGAACCACCAATGTTTATAAGCGAATCGGCATGAGCAGTGCCGGAAGCAGAAATGTTTTCGAGCCAGGCTACGCTGCCATCATAAGGAAGCGGTTCGGCAGCCAATGTGTTTTGAATACTGGCAATAACACTGTTGCCAATGGATGTGGGTCCGGTATAAGGCATAGTGCTGTATGCAAGTAAAAATATAGCATGTCGTTCGCTGCGGGCGGTGGAATATACTGTGGAATTAACTGCAATGGTAGTGCTGGTATCGGTAGCCCAGAAATAGCCACCACTGCCGTCTAACAATAGTTGGTTGGCATTAACTACCGAACGCTGCTGTGTGCCCACTTCTCCGAGGTTACAATTATTGATGTTGACAATGCAGGTATCTGTTAAATAAAAACTCCAGGTTTGCACGCTACTGTTTATCAGGTGCAGGTTTCTGTCGGCCACCGGCATCACAAAATTGGTGTACGATGAATTATCGTTTACTCCCGAAACGGAAACAGAATCGCCCCGTTCGAACAAGGCACCGATGGAACGAATGGTGGAATTGGAAATGGTAACATCCGAACCATTGGCAGGCATCATTCCCCACCATACCTGGTGACAGCTGTCGGCATTTACATTGTAATTAATACCCGCTATTCCGCTGATGCCATTGTTAAAATGGTACCCGTAAACAGTGTCGCCCTGCGGAAATGCATAGTTAACTACTGAAAAATTGGGGAACTGATGCCATAATAATAAGGTATCCACATGATTAAAATTGGCAGTGGAATTACCACTCATAATGTATTCGCCACCCATGTTGGAACCATGAATGTTTACAGACGAATAACCATAAAGACCAGCTGTGGTAAAATCGTAATTATGAACATTCACCATATCAATATGTGCCGAATCGCCCATGAACAAGCCATGCGACATGCCACTGTAATTAAACGAACAGAAGTTATAATACAGATAAGCATTTTGAACAGCCAGCAAAGTACGCTGATAAAAATACTGTTGTGGAAAAGTAATGGAAGAAGAATCGGCAAACACTTTACCATGACCAAATACAAAGAGGTCGCCATCGTTATTTACTATCGCATTATGTATAACCAATACCGCATCGTTAAAAACAAATATGGGCCCCTGGTGATTGTACACACCCGTAATCCATAAAGTATCGTGAGGAACAAGGCCGACAAATACGGTATCGTACACTTTAGCCCCGCCAACAGGATGCGATAGTTTATTAAAGTCCATGGTTTTTACTTCTTCCATTTTTTGTAAAATGGCAGATGCGCTATGGAGAACTTGTGGTTTGGCTGTGTTTCCCAAAGGCTTGGTTAATTGCTGTTGCTGCGATTTGATAAAGGCCTCGTTTATTTTTTCATTTAATAGTTTAGTGTCAAATGCAGGATGAGTGGCAACTTTGCTTGACACTTGTTGCGCTACCATTATTTTTACAGAAAAAATAATGAGTAAAGAAAGTAGTAGTTGTTTTTTCATAGTTATTGATTTTAGGATTCAAAGATAATTATTTTTTAAGTTAACATTTCATAGAAGAGCAGAATGAAAAATTACATTAAATCATTCTGTCATTCCAAACAAATTGAGGAATCTAAATTTGTATAGTAGTTTAATCGTTATTATTGAATCATAATCTTCTTATTGATTGTATTGTTTTGTTGGTCATTTGCCTGTAAAAAATAAATTCCTGCCTTCAATTCATTCTTTTCTATGGTTAGTTGTTTGCCTGAAAAAGCAAAGGAATGAAATTCCTTACCTAATACATCAGTGATTTTTATAGTTGTGTTTTTTTGTTCTTCGCTGAATGTGATAACTGTTTCCGAAGAGAAAGGGTTGGGAGAAACAGTTAACCCCTGGGAATTATCAGAAAAATTTTCGTCAATACCAATAGAACCAAGCGTAATTTTACGGATGGCACTGTTTTCGAAATCACCTATGAATACATTGCCTGCCGCATCTAATGCTACAGCCGAAGGATGATAAAACTGAGCAAGCAATGCCGGTCCGCCATTTCCTCCGTAACCACCAACCAAACCACCCATACCTGCAAAGGTGGAAATAATTCCAAGCGCGTCTACTTTTCGTATTCTGTTGTATCCTGATTCACAAATGTACATAGTACCCCCTGCATCCACTGTTACCCCATAAGGATAAAACAACTGGGCGCTGGTGGCAGCTGCTCCATCTCCACCACTTGCAGTACTTCCGTTTCCGGCAACGGTAGTAATAATGCCGGAAGTATTTACTTTTCTCACCCGCATTCCACCTACTTCACCAATGTATAAGTTACCCGCAGCGTCTCTGAATACAGAAGCAGGAGCATTCAGCTGAGCATTTACTGCTAATATGTTATCGCCATTATATCCGGCTGTTCCTGTTCCTGCAACAGTAGAAATAATTCCGCCTGTATCTATTTTACGAATGCAACTACCATTACCTTGTGTGGCAAAATATACATTGCCTGCAGCATCCACACATATACCGGAAGAAAAGCCAATATCAGCGCTGGTAGCAGCAAAACCATTTCCTGTATAGCCATTTGTACCTGTTCCTGCTATGGTATGTATGTTGCCTGAAACATCCACTTTTCTTATTCTGAAATTATCTCCATCGCATATATATAAGTTACCTGCTGCATCCACTGCAACACCTGTAGCTCTGTTTAACTGAGCATTTACAGCGGGAAAACCATCGCCTCCGAAACCTGCAGTTCCATCTCCTGCCACAGTGGAAATATTTCCTAAAACATCAATTTTACGGATGACATTGTTGTAGTCTTCTGCAATAAATAAATTACCTGCCTGGTCAAATGCCAGTTGGTTGGGATGATCAAGCAGAGCATTTATGGCGGGTCCCCCGTTTCCGAAATATCCGCTTGTACCATTTCCTGCTATGGTGTTAATAGTTTGAGATTGAATAGCCATTGATGTAACAACAGCTAAAATTAAGAGTACTTGTTTTTTCATTTGTGTTTGTTTTTTAGTTTGTTTTGTTTATTGTGTAAAAGTACGAAAACATACATTATAGGATTGTATTCTTTCCCGTTTAAAGGCAGTTTTAAAATTGTTATTTAGCGTAATAAGTGGTTATAGTTTGATTGAATTATTTTTTCTTTATTGGCGTGATTATTATTTTGAGAAGTAAAGTTTAAAATAACAGGGGAGGGGAGGTGTTTTTTAACGCAGCACCATCACATGCCCCACCTTATGGGTATTGGTGCGTTCGGAGCAAAGGGTTTGGTAATCTACTGTCCATACATATACATCCTGAGCCACATAAGTGTTATGAAAAGTACCATCCCAACCTTTATGCTGGTTGTTGGTTTCAAACAGTAGTTCGCCCCAACGGTTAAATATTTTCATGTTAAAACTGATAATGTCCAACTCGTCAGCAAAGGCCGTAAAGACATCGTTCAGGCCATTTTCGTCAGGTGTAAAACAGTTGGGAATATATAATGGCGGATTGTTCATGATGCCCGTTACATTCATCGTATCATAAAAAACACAGTTGCCTGAAAATACTTTTACCCAATACAATCCTGCACTGTCCACCACTATGGAATTGGAAGTAGAACCGGTACTCCATAAGTAAGCACAGTTGGGCAAAACATTGGAGGCATGCAGCCGGAAATGTTCTGTATTACAAAGCAGGGTATCCATGCCAAGGCTAGGTTTGGTAAGGATGCTGACATTAATGGAATCGCTGTCGGAACAATTGGCAAGCGTGGCCGTAACTGAATACATTCCACTGGTATCTATACTAATGCTCTGTGTGGTTTGGCCATTGTTCCAGAGATAAGAGGAGCCTGGGTTTTGGGCATCCAGTTGAAGCAAATCACCGGGGCAGATAATAGTATCCGTTCCGAGATGTACCGAAGGAAGCGGCAAAAAGTTAACATTAATAGTATCCGACTGACTGCAGTTACCCGTGCTGGCAACCACCCAATAGGTTCCGGAAGCATTTGCACTGATGGTTTGCGTAGTCATGCCATTGCTCCATAAATAATTACATCCGGGGTTGCCGGCATCCAGCATCAGCAAGGTTCCCGTACAAAGTGTGGTGTCACTACCCAGAGGTGGTTGGGTAACGACAAATACACTCATGGTGTCGGTTGCCGAGCACGTTCCGTTACTCATAGTCACCGAATAAGTGCTGGGAGCAGAAACATTAATGGTTTGAGTGATGGCGTTAGTACTCCATAGATAAGTCATCCCGGGAGCACCTGCATTCAGTGGAATGTTAAACGCTCCGCAAATGGTTGTATCATTACCAAGGTCGACCACAGGAAGGGGTAATACGGTAATGGTAAGAATAGTGGTATCCGAAAAGTTGCAGCTATTTGAATCAATGGCTACGAGCATTACATTATATATTCCTGTTGCTGTAAAGTTATGAGAAGGAGCAGGGGTGGTTACGTGTGGGCTGCCATCAGCAAAATCCCAGATATAATTAAACGAACCTGTACTTGAATTAACAAAATTAATATTGGTTCCAAGGCATATAGTATCATTTGGCGCTGCAGATGCGGCCGCAAAAAGATTAATTAACTGAAAATCCATTTTGATTACAGCATTATTGCAGTTAAAACTATTATTGGTAGTTGACCATGCACCTGGGGTTGTTGGGAAATTGTTATTTCCATTACAAGCAGCGCAAACAGACTGATAAATAATTCCATTTTTATCGAACCTACTGGTACCTCCATCCACATGTTCTTCTGAAGGTACCCCTCCTCCAAAAAAAGACGCATACCATAGTGTAGTAGCATTAGAACGAAGGACAAAAAAGTAAAAATCACATCCGTCAGTAGTGGTTTGAAATGCATTGGGAGTGGTAGGTAAACCTGTTGTTGTTCCTACATTTCCAATAGGGATACATTGACCACCCCAACCTGAAAAATAGACATTCTGGCAATTGTCAACCAGGAAAGCACTTGGAGAGAGATTAGGATGAGGAGTCCCCGAACCGAATACAGTAGAATAAACGGTTGCATTCAAGGTCGGACTCATTTTATGAATAAACTGTCCGCTGTTGGGATTGGAGTAAACACCTGCAGTTACGGGGTAAATACCTTCGGTAGTACCACTGATATATACATCCTGGTTAACATCCAATTGAACAAAATAACTCTGGTCGTAAGAGGAAGTACCAATATAAGTAGATTGAAGTATTCCGCTGCCGTTACTTTGTATCCTGGTTACATATCCGTCAGCAGTCCCTCCCTGGAAGGTGGGATGAAGAGTGCCGGGTGTCGTAGGGAAATTGGAGCTGTTGGTTCCACCTGAAACGTATACGTTGGAACTTGCATCCACATCCAAGTAATAAGATGCATCATCACTGTTGCCGCCCAGGTAAGTAGACCAGGTCAAAGCAGTAAGGTTAGGATTCATTTTAAACACACACCCATCCTGTAAACCTCCCTGAAATGAAGTTTGGAAGGCGCCTGCAGAAGCCGGGAAATTAAAGGACTGCGTGGAACTGGCAACATAACAATTTCCTGCATTGTCCACCATCACATCACCCCTTCCATCATCACCATACGTATATTTTAAAGAAGAAATGGTGAAGAAGTCAGCAGCAATGTTTACCCCATCATCGCCAATACCTCCAACAAATGTAGAGCCGATTAAAGCAGTACCCGCAGGGTTAAATTTGGTAACTATTATATCAGATCCACCATTAAAAGTATTGTCGTAACAGCCGGGAGTAACAGGATAGTTAAATGAGTAAGTACGCCCCAAAACAAAAAGGTTATCATTATTATCCACTACAAAACTGGCAGGCTGCTCGTTGTCATTTCCTCCAAGGTAAGTAGAGTAAACTAAAGCTGTTCCGGTGGGATTAAATTTGGTAATGGAAATATCGTAAGGGAAATTATTTCCACCTGCACCACCACCTGCAAAAAAAGTCTGGTAAGCTCCTGCTGTGGTTGGGTAACCAGTTGCAAGTGCTACTCCTCCTGAATAAATATTTCCTGCATTGTCATAAGTAGCTGTAAATCCCCAGTTATCCCCGGTGGAGCCAGTATAGGTAGAACAGATTAAAGTAGGGTCTATAATTAAGGGCTTTGTTTTATTATAACCTTTTGGAAAGTGGAAAGATAAAACCGTTCCTGTAAGTTCATAATTGCAGGCTACTTCCGTTCTTTTTCCATCAATGATTTGATAAGCAATTGGTTTTTGTTCAGTAATAATTCCGAGCGAAGTATGGACGTTGAGGTTTCCGTTTTCCATTTCCAGTCGTTCGGCCCCGGTATAGTTTATCTGCAGGGCATTTACGTTTGCCCCGGGATTAATGATGAAGTCGTATTCCAGGTTTTTATTTTTAGTATAGATATGCATGTCAATATTGGAATACAGTCCTGTATAATACACTTCGTTATACACACCCACATTGGAAGCCCATTTGGAAGGGTCGTTGCCAAGAAAGTAATTTTTGTAATAGGTTTCTTTGGATGTTGCGGTTACCAGTGCCGAGGTGTTGGCATTCAGAAATTCGGCCTTATACGAAAAATAATGAATGGCCGGAATTCCGGGAGGGGGAGTGGAAGTGGCAGGATGATGCAAGGCTTCCAGTTCATCTGCATTCCAGAAAAGATAAGTGAACGTGTTTTTTTCGAGAAATAGTTTTCCGCATTTGGTCAGCTTGGCCTCATAAAGTACCCGTGCATCAAACTGGTTTTTATTCTCTGTAAACTTTAAGGTTTCTTCGGGTTGGCTTTTGGGTACTGGTGTATCTTTGCTATACAGAGAGCAGGGCAGGGATGAAATAATCAATAAAAAAAGAATCCTTAACGATTTCATTGCAGAGTGTTTTATGTAAAATGAAGTGTTTGGATTTCAAAGATAGTGATTTTTTTTATATCCTCATAAAATCCATTCTTTTCATGTTCAAAAAATCTTCCACATGTATCGGGTTCATTTCTCTTAACGCTTCCGGCAAATCTTTCATTTCAATGGTTTTGTTGTTCGATAAATCTTCTTCCACCAGGCGTTTTGTTTCGAGCGTTCTTAAGCCGATAAGGGTGGAACCATGCAGGTACACATTTTTTGGAGCAATTTTGTATTTTCTTCCGATGCGCAAGGCACAATCATAAATTTCCAGTCCGCCAAATTTGGTGACTTTGTGTTTCTTAATGAATTCGTATAGCCTGTCAAAATCTTTGGAGTCAATAGCTTCATTCAGCTCTTCTTCGTTTTCGAAAATACTTTCAATAACAGCTTTACTCACTTCGGGTTTTATTCCTCGGTCATTTCCACCTCTGTCGCGCCAGATGGATTGATGCGGATGAACATATTCTTTTCCTTTGTAAACAAATATTCCTTTTACCGCATGATCGACAAGTGTAAATAAATCAGGCAAGGTGGTATAATAACCAAGGTAGTTTTCGAAATACTCTTTATAATCAGGAAATACTACCCATGTAGAAAAGTCGGTGCCCTTGGCTTGCACGCTTATTTTATACCGTTCGGTTTTGTAGTTATTTAAAATCTGCTCTAATGTCATAATGTGGAGTTTATTATTTGTTAACTGATATTTTAAAATTATTTTTTAAACACACTGTCAGGAACACCCTTATTTACCTGGTATCCTGAAAGAGTAATAAATATTTTTCCTTTTTTGTTATCTTTTTCTTTATCGTCTTTTGAGGTGGAAGAATTATTCATGTCGGCAGTTACACTTTTCGGCATTTTAAACTTTTTAATGTCCACCGAAAATATCATTTTATCAGGAAGGCCATATTCCATTTCAGTTCCGTAAGTGTATTCTGTCATTATCGTTCCGTTTGATTTGGTAGTAAACTGTGATTTCAGAATCACTTGCTGCGAGGCATCAATCCATAGTTTTCCAAGCACTAAATCGCTGGTGTCGGATAGTGGTATTACATTTACCACATTGGTAAGTATAGTCCCTATTTTTTCGGAACCTTGCACCATAGCCGTATAAGAATTGGTATCGGCTAGCATCTTAGAAGCCTGGTCAAATCCCTGTCTCGGAACAATAGCAATGCTTTTTGATTCTACTTTAAATTTATCTTTTTGTTTGAAATAGATTTTTGCATCTATCGGCATCATGCGGATAAAAGGCATATCTACTTTAATATTTGCCTGTACAGAATAATCTTTTGCTTTCTGAAGTTTATTGTAAACAGCTCTTAATATTCCGTTCGCATTGTTTTGAGCAACGGAAGCGGAGAACGAAAAAGCAAAAAGAAAGGCAATAAAAAGTTTAACAGGCTTCATGATAAAATATCTTTTTTGTTAAATTTAAAAACAGCGATACCTAATAAACCAACGATATGAACTAATAAAATTGCTACTGATTTTAAAATCTTTGCTGTTGGCAATGGGTCTTCAAAAAAGTTGCGCCAGGCCACCATGTGATTTGTAAACAGGTAGGGTTGTATGGGTTCCAATACAGGTACATTTAAAGCACCGATAATATTGAACAGAATAATTATGGCCATGGTGGTGACAATTGGTCCTATAGAGTTTTCAGAAAAACAGGACAGGGTCAGCGAAAGGGTGGCAATCATAATTAACGAAAGAAAAGCAAGGCTGAAACCGCAGGCGAACCTCCAAACTAAGTCCTGCTGCTGCAATACAATTAATCCATCACTATTCAGTACCATCAAATCGCCTGTGCCAAACAACATCTTGCCAACTACTAGGGCCAGTATCATCAGCCATAACAGCATAACAAAGGTATAAGTTAGCCCGGCAAGGTATTTCGAAAATAAAATTTTGGTTCTTGAAATGGGTTTGGTAAGTAATAAACGGATGGTTCCCATTGCACCTTCACCGGAAACAAGGTCACCTGTTACCAATGCAATTAACAAAGGTACATGTATGATGAGCATTTGAAGTATTATAAATGCAATCAGGTTTCCGTTTAATATGTTTCCTTCAAAAGACAAAGCTTGTTCGAAAGGCCTGGTGACAAAGGAAATGAAATTAAGCCCATCCACATACATAGCAAAAATAATGATACCGACTATTAAGGTAATGGCTCCAATCCCGATATAGCTGCGGGGTTTGGCGGCTATTTTAAGTATTTCGTTATAGGTGCTTTTCCAAAACATTATGCGCTGATGAGTTTTAAAAAATAATCTTCCAGTTTTCTTTTCGCTTCAATTGAAAAAACACTAACGCCACTATCACAAAGTAATTTGTTTAACATCGGTATTTTTTCCTGCGAAATATGAATAGAGATACTGGTACCTTCCACACTTTCTATTCCAAGATTTAATGAAGATGATTGAATGATTTGTTTTGCTTTTTCAGTATCATCTACTTTAAAAGAAACTATCAGTTCCTGAGCATTTAACAATTCGGTTACAGAACCCTGAACAATGGTTTTTCCTTTATTGATAATCACCATACGGTTGGCAATCAATTCTATTTCCGACAGGATATGTGATGAAAGTAAAATGGTTTTATTGCGTTCGTTTTTTAATTGCAAAATTAAATTACGAATGTCTATGATTCCCTGCGGGTCGAGACCGGTGGTGGGCTCATCCAGGATAATTAATTCAGGGTCGTGTATAAGGGTTTGCGCTATTCCTAACCTTTGCTTCATCCCGTGTGAAAAACCACCGAGTTTATCTTTTTCTCTTCCTTTTAAGCCAACAAATTCAATGATTTCATGCACCTTTTTTTTGGTAACATCCACTCCCGAAATACGTGCAAATATTTCAATATTTTTTTCTGCCGAAAGGTATTTGTAAAAGTCAGGTTTTTCGACAATACAGCCAATACGTTGAAGAATATAGTTGCGGTTGTCAGAAAGGTCTTTGCCGAATAATTTTAATTGTCCGCTGGTAGGTTTAATGAGTGATAGCAACGAACGGATGGTGGTGCTTTTACCGGCACCATTCGGGCCTAAGAAACCAAATACATCTCCCCGGAAAACATCAAAGCTTACGTCTTCAACAGCTTTAAATTTTCCAAAATGTTTTACTAGGTGAGAGACTTCAATGATTTTTTCTTCGGCCTGCATAAAATAGTATGGTGAACAAAGGTAGGGTTTATTGTCAGTCGCACAATGCTAAATCAATTAAGATTTAAGTTGAAATTTTGTGTTGTAATGCCCCTTTTTTGCTTTTGAAATCAGGGGTTAATTTTCACTCACAAGTCATAGCGGGTTTAAAACCGCCAGACTGGTGACGTGAAATAAAAAGGAGTTATTAATTACTCTATTAATACTGCATCAGGATACCGTTCCTTCCATGCTTTCCATGCTTCCATCGAACGCACAGTGATTGTTGTTCTGCTATCTATTTGTATTTTTATTTTCGGACGAAGGTCTTCTTTAACTTTCTTGGTTCTCATATTATTTGTTGTTTAATTAATTTTGTAAGTATAACGCAATTTATCAGCCAAAGGTTACAGGGTTAACATCTTTTAACAGCATTGTTAATAACAATTCAATTAAGCTTTTGTTTTCTCTTTCCTTTCTTTTTTTTGTTTATTGTCTTCCTCTATCGGATTACGAAAGACGAACTCTTTGTCAAACACGTCCAATACCATTTTAGCATTCTTTTGAACTTTACCGGCAAGTATTTGCTTCGACAATTCATTCAAAACTCTTTTTTGCATTACCCGTTTTATGGGTCTTGCTCCAAACTGAGGATCGAAACCAAGTTGTGCCAGCCATTCAATAGCTTCGGGAGTTGCCGTTAAATGAATATCGTTTTCAAGCAGCATTTTCGAAATGCCTTCAAACTGCAATTCTACTATACGATGAACATTGTCCCTTGTTAATGGAGTAAACATAATGGTTTCATCAATCCGGTTCAGAAACTCCGGACGTATGGTTTTCTTTAACAACTCAAACACTTCCAGTTTTGTTTTCGCCATAATTTCATCATGGTTTTTATCATTTATTTTTTCAAAGTTCTCCTGGATGAGGTGCGAACCCATGTTGGAAGTCATAATGATAATAGTGTTTTTAAAATTCACCACACGGCCCTTGTTATCGGTTAACCGGCCATCATCCAATACCTGTAATAATATGTTGAACACATCCGGATGTGCTTTTTCAATTTCATCCAGCAAGACCACACTGTATGGTTTTCTTCTCACTGCTTCTGTTAACTGTCCTCCTTCATCATAACCTACATATCCCGGAGGCGCTCCCACCAGGCGGCTTACCGCATGGCGTTCCTGGTATTCACTCATATCAATACGAGTCATGCTGTTTTCATTATTGAATAAAAACTCTGCTAATGCTTTTGCCAACTCTGTTTTACCTACACCGGTGGTGCCTAAGAAAATGAATGAACCTATTGGTCGTTTTGTATCCTGCAAACCTGCTCTGCTTCTGCGCACTGCATCACTGATGCCTTCTATGGCTTCTTCCTGGCCTACTACTCTTTTATGCAATTCATCTTCAAGGTGCAATAGTTTTTCTCTTTCGCTTTGCAACATTCTCGAAACAGGAATGCCAGTCCATGCTGCAACCACTCCGGCAATATCT
This sequence comes from Bacteroidota bacterium, assembly GCA_947479085.1. GTDB lineage: Bacteria > Bacteroidota > Bacteroidia > 2-12-FULL-35-15 > 2-12-FULL-35-15 > 2-12-FULL-35-15. Next base: position 38,220 of record CANJYB010000018.1, read on the forward strand.
TCACTATCCACTTCCTCCTTAATCATCTGTGAGCCGTTTTGCTGCATCTCTGCCAACTTCACTTCAAATGATTTCAACTGCACTTCTGCTTCTTTAATTTTACCGTAACGTATCTCTGCTACCTTGCCGTAATCACCATTACGTTCGGCCTGTTCTGCTTCAAATTTAAAATTCTCAATGTTCTCTTTCACTTTCTGAATACCTTCCACCACTTCTTTTTCACTTTGCCATTTTGCTCTCAGGTTAGTGCGTTTATCAGATAGTTCGGCAATTTCCTTATTTAAATCTTCCAGTTTCTTTTTATCATTTTCACGTTTAATTGCTTCGCGTTCTATTTCCAGTTGTCGGGTTTTGCGTTCCACCTCATCCAGTTCTATCGGCATCGAATTAATCTGCATTCTTAATTTGGAAGCAGCTTCATCCATTAAGTCAATCGCTTTGTCAGGAAGGAATCTGTCATTAATATAGCGTTGAGATAATTCCACAGCCGAAATAATTGCTTCGTCTTTAATACGCACTTTATGATGTGTTTCGTATTTTTCTTTTATTCCACGCAAAATTGAAATGGCATCCTCAGCACTTGGTTCATCCACCATTACCTTTTGGAAACGTCTTTCAAGCGCTTTGTCTTTTTCAAAATATTTCTGAAACTCATTTAAAGTAGTTGCACCAATGGCACGTAATTCTCCTCTTGCCAATGCCGGCTTTAATATGTTGGCAGCATCCATGGCACCTTCGCCACCGCCAGCGCCCACAAGGGTATGTATCTCGTCAATGAATAAAATTATTTCACCTTCGGCAGAAATTACTTCTTTCACTACCGCTTTTAACCGTTCTTCAAATTCGCCTTTAAACTTGGCTCCAGCTATCAGGGAGCCCATATCCAATGAATAAATCTGTTTCGACTTTAAGTTATCAGGAACATCCCCATTGATGATACGATGTGCCAACCCTTCTGCAATGGCTGTTTTACCCACTCCCGGTTCACCTACCAAAATAGGATTGTTTTTTGTTCTTCTCGAAAGAATTTGCAATACCCTGCGAATCTCTTCATCACGGCCTATAACAGGGTCCAGCTTTCCTTTCTTTGCCTGTTCATTTAAATTAATAGCGTATTTATTTAACGCATTGTATGTTTCGTCCGCACTTTGGCTGGTTACTTTAGCCCCTTTGCGGAGCTCATTAATAGCAGATTTTAAATCTTTTTCATTTGCCCCGTTATCTTTTAATAATTGAGAAATGGTATCCTTGGTAGAAAGAATGGCCAGCAATAAATGTTCGATGGAAACATATTCGTCTCCGAATTCTTTTAAGTATGTAGAAGCTTTGGATAAAGCCTGGTTAGCATGATTGGAAAGAAAAGGCTGACCACCCGAAACCTTCGGATAGCTTTCCACTATTTTATCCAACGTTTTAGAAAACATCGGGATATTTACATTCAGTTTTTTTAAGATAAACGGAGTGACATTTTCATCCACTTCCAGAATACCTTTCAGTATATGTCCGTTTTCGATGGCTTGTTGCCCGTTAACGGTGGCTATCTGCATTGCCTGTTGCACTGCTTCCTGCGATTTAATGGTAAAATTGTTTAAGTTCATGTTGTTATGTTTTATGGTCCGCAAAGGTCAAAACTTATTCCAATGGCGGAATATGATAATGGTCATACATTATTTGACTGAATATTTTAATCCTAAGTGACGTTTTGTCGTGTAGGGCTTAATTTTGCTGACTTTTTGGCAATGAGATAATAATCGAGAATTAACAATTTTATAAGTCGATTAGTAATCTGCTGTACATTTTTTAATGAGATTCCTCACTTCGTTCGGAATGACAAGTCTTTCGGAGGTTGGAAAGGAGAGCAGGCGGCTGCGAAGCAGCCGCCTGCTCTCCCCCATTAATAAATGACACTGTCATTCCGAACGAAGTGAGGAATCTAAATTTTTATAGTAGTTTAGTCGATTAGAGATAAAATGAAAGATTCATTTCAAAATCTTCATCTTTTGATGCATTTACTATAACTTTTAACAGAAAACATTTTTCTTTTAATTCACCACCAGTCATTTATTTATTAATCCCCTGAGTATATTTATTAAAACCCTGAAGTTTCATTTTATAACCTTTTTCTTTCCAATCAAAACCCTAAGGTTTTGTTTCAAACCTTCCGAACTTTGGCCAAATCTTCCGAAGTTTTGCCGAATCTTCGGAAGTTTTGTGAAATCTTGGGAAGTTTGGAGCAAAACATCCGAGGTTTGGTTCAAAACATCCGAGGAATGGTTAAATCTTCGGAACTTTTGCGAAATCTTCGGAAGTTTAGCCGAATCTTCGGAAGTTTCAATTCAAACCTCCCGGGTTTCGCTTTTATCCTTGTTTTGTTTGTTCGTATTGTCTTTTCCTTCTCTGTTATCACTTCACGACTGATTCAGTAAACTTCCCAATTAAATATCTCTTTTCCATTGTTTCTTTCTTAATTCAATTCTTTATCCTTTATATACGTCATGTTTTGGTAAAATATTTTCTATTTTTTTCATTTACTTTCCAGGTAATCTTTCCAAAAAAGAAGTTGTATATTTGTACATAATTAATTATTAAACATAACACTATATTGCAATGAAAGCAAAAATTACATTGTTGGTTTTATTCTTCGCATTATGCGGATTGAGTATGAAAGCCCAAACTCAACTTTGGGGAATTTGCACTCAAGGGGGAGTAAATGGACAAGGAACCATTTTTACTGCTAATGGCGATGGAACAAATTTTCATAAGGTATATGATTTTGTTAATTCTACCGGAGCTTGGCCTCTTGGGAATATGACTCTTGCTAATAATGGTAGTTTTTATGGTGTCACTGAATTAGGTGGATTTGGGGATAGTTGTGTTTGTTATAGATATGACCCTCTAACAGGTATTTATACCAATATTCACGATTTATTTCAGTTTCAGAGTCTTGGATACGGTCCCGTTTCAAGAATGCTGAATGCGAATGATGGGAAATTATATGGACTTTGTCCTGGGGGCGGAGCTAATGGTAAAGGTGCTATATATACAATTGATCCTGGTAATGATATATATACGGATATTTTTGATTTTTCAAATGCAAATGGTTCTTATCCCTGTGGTAGTTTGATTCAGGGAAGCAATGGTAATTTATATGGCTTCACCAGTCATGGCGGAATAAATGACATGGGGGTAATATTCATGTTTAATCCTGTGACAAATGTTTATACAATATTATATGATTTTATCCTTTCATCTGGCGGAAATCCCACTTACGGATGTTTGTTAGAAGCAAATGATGGGAAATTATATGGTGTCAATGATTATGGAGGCGCAAATTCAGATGGGGTAATTTATAGTTATGATTTATCAACTGACCTCTATTCGAATTTGTATAATTTTAATTTTCCGGGGAGTTACGCACCGCATCAAAGTGGTTTGATTCAAGCTAGTGACGGTAAATTATATGGCACATTCCTTTCCTCTGATTCATCTAATTATGGTTTTATATATAGTTTTGATATTAACACTAACAACTTCGCAGATGTTTACGATTTTAATTTATCTGATGGTGCTTATTCTAAGCGGTCATTAAAGCTGGGAAGTAACGGTAAACTTTTTGGTACAACTATGGGAGGAGGAATTTATAATAAAGGTGTTGTTTACAGTTATGATATTAGTAATTCAACTTATACAAAACTAACAGACTTTGACGGAACAAATTTAGGAATGAATCCGGATTGTGAACTTAATGAAGTACCTGCCTTCATGACAGTCGGGATATCATCATTAAACTCATCAATATTAAAAATCTTCCCTAATCCGGCTGGAGATTTTATCAATATCTCGAACTCTGACAAGGAAGAAACAATAACATTAACTGATGTTTTGGGAAGAGAATTGGAAACCTTAAAAACAAATGCTTTCAGCAAAACGCATGTGGATGTAAGTAGTTTTCCAAATGTATTTTTTGTGAAATCAAGTGATGGGGTGGAGAAGGTGATGAAGAGATAAGGAATCCATTAAACATTAAAGGTACTACCTTTTAAAAAGGTAGTACCTTTATTTAACCTGAAAAGTATTTTAATTCATCGGCACATCAATCACCAGTATCTCCGCATCCGCAGTTACCGACATTGAAATTTTTTCCGTTTCCCAGATACCAATGGCATCTCTTTTTCCTAATGTATTTCCTTCAATGGTAGCCCCACCTTCAATCATAAAGATATAAGCACCGTTGCCTTTGTTTTGTATGGTATAATCAACAGATGAACCGGCTTTAAATTTACCAAGGGAAAAATAAGCATCCTGGTTTATCCACATGATATCATCCGCTTTTACCGGTGCAACAATGGTTTTAAACTTCCCTTCTTTTTCTTCCGCAGAAAAAACACGTTGGTCGTATCTTGGTTCAATATTTCTGACTTTCGGAAATACCCATATCTGCAATAGATTGATAGGTTCTGTTTTGGAATGATTGTATTCCGAGTGCATCAATCCAGACCCGGCACTCATGGCTTGTATTTCGTTAGGCTTTATTACTCCTATGTTTCCCATACTGTCTTTATGTTCCAATGTCCCGGAAAGAGGGATGGTTACAATTTCCATATTGTCGTGCGGATGCATACCAAAGCCCATTCCCGGGGCAATGATGTCATCGTTTAATACACGTAATAGTCCAAAATGAACTTTAGTCGGGTCCTGCCAGCTGGCAAAACTAAAAGAATGATGAGCGTTTAACCAACCATGATTGGCATGTCCGCGCTCTGATGCTTTGTGAAAAATAGATTTCATTTTTAGTATTGTTTTTTGTTTTAGTCTTTAAAGAACAGCCGTTGATTTTTGAATTTTTATTCTTAATTCATAATCAGCTTGGGCAATTCATTGGCAATGCTGTTATGAAAAGCCAACTGCATTATTTCCGGTTTCATGTATTCAATAAGGGGAAACTCGGAAAGAATATCCATCACCTTCATTTCTGAGGATGCTTTAATAGTTATCCATAACCTGGAACGGTCGATGGCAAGAGAATATTGTAAAACAATGTCCTTGTCCATTAAATCATCAATATGGTTTCTTTGTTTCGGGATTAATGAAACAAATTTTTCATCAATTTTATTCGGAAGCGAAATGCTTATCATGTATGTATTCATAGTTGTTTTTTATTTGCCGGATATGGGCAAAGGTAATGCCAATTAACATTACATGACATTTTTGCTACTATAATTAAGAATAGTGAAATCTTATTTGCCTGTATTTAAAAACAATTATCTTTGGAAAAATTAAATAATAAATGAAAAGTCTCTTTCCCTTTTTTCTGTTGGTATTTATTTTCAGTGAAGCTTCAATGGCTCAGCAGGCAGGTGCTGTCCTGACCACAACACCTACTTATAAGGAAGTAATTGATCAATACGAACAATTAGATAAATCATCCGACATTGCCGAACTAAAAACTATGGGCCCTACCAATAGCGGTTTTCCGTTGCATGTATTTATTATTTCAGGTAAAAAATGCTTTACTAAAGCAGATGCAGACAAAAATCAATTGCCTGTAATTTTAATAAACAATGGCATTCATCCTGGCGAACCCGATGGAATAGATGCTTCACTTCAACTGGCAAAAGACATACTGGCAGCACCGCAGAATTATACAGAGATATTGCAGAAGGTAGTCATCTGCATTATTCCTGTTTACAATATAGATGGAGCATTAAACAGGGGTTGCTGTTCGCGGGCCAATCAAAACGGACCCGAGGAATATGGTTTCAGGGGCAATGCAAAGAACCTTGATTTGAATCGCGACTTTATGAAACTGGATAGCAAAAATGCTGAATCGTTTGTAAGTATTTTCCAGGAATGGAAGCCCCATTTATTTATTGATACCCATGTAAGTGACGGAGCAGATTATCAATACACCATGACCTATGTTGTTTCTCAGAAAAACAAAATGAATGCAAAACTTGCCAACTATCAGGATAATGTTTTGCTTCCTTTCATCCAGGAAAAGATGACGAACAAAAAAATGGAAATGACACCTTATGTGGAAACAATGGGTGAAACTCCTGAAACAGGAATTACTGCTTTTCTTGAAACAGCCCGTTTTTCGACAGGATATGCAGCCTTATTTGATTGTATGGGAATAATTACTGAAACGCACATGCTCAAACCTTATAACGATAGAGTAGTAGCTACCTATTGGTTGTTGTTTTCAACGTTGGGAAAAATGGCAAAAGATGCTAAACAGATTTTTGATTTAAAAAATGAGGCAATCAAGGAAACAGCTTCAATGAAAAATTTATCATCAGGTTGGAAACTGGATACAACAAAGTATTCGGAGATTAATTTTAAAGGTTATGAAGCCGGACATAAACCCAGCGAAGTATCAGGTCTGCAAAGATTGTATTATGACAAAACAAAACCTTATACCAAAACTATTAAAAACTATACGGAGTATAAATCTACCATTGAAATTGCACTCCCTTCGTTTTATATAATTCCCCAAGCATGGGAAAGAACGATTGATAATTTAAAATTAAACGGAGTTCCTGTTTCCTATTTAAAAAGAGATACAACAATTGAAGTAGAATCAACTTATATTGAAAAGTACGAGACCGTTAAATCTCCTTACGAAAGCCATTACCTTCATTTCGATACAAAAATCAGGCACGAGAAACAAACCATCAAATTCAGTAAGGGAGATGTGATTGTAAAAATGAATACACCCATGAATCGTTTTGTGGCAGAAGCTTTGGAACCTCAGGCCCAGGATTCTTATTTCAACTGGAATTATTTTGATGGTACTTTACAACAAAAAGAATGGTTCTCAGACTATGTGTTTGAAGACATTGCAGCAGGTTTATTAAAAGAACATCCTGAACTCAGAACTCAACTGGAAGAGGCAAAAAAACAGGATGCCACTTTAAATGAAAATGCTAATGCCCAATTAATATGGGTGTACCGGCATTCTCGTTATTATGAAAAGACGCATAACCGATTACCTGTTTTTAGGGGAATTCAATAATAATAAACTGTTAAAAAAATTCTTTTGCTTTTTGAATAATCTATCTTAATTTAGCCACTTTATATTATTTAACTCTAAAATTAACAACAATGAAACAAACTAACCAACACAAAAAAAGGGGAACATGGTTTCCCAAACTACGCATTGCTGCAGCCTTCATCCCTGCATTTGCAATGTTGTTCTTACATCAATTAAATGCACAAACCAGTATTCTGGCAGTTACTCCTTTTTGCAGCGCAATTAAATAATGTAGATGCTACCACCTTTGCTACTAATTCGGTAACTACTGTTACCATGCCCGGCTTTACGGTGGTAGGATTAAATTCCATTACCAAAAATCCACATAACGGATTGTATTACGTAATAGTAAAAGTAAATGGAGGAGGGGTTAACAGAAGGTTAGCGACCATTAATCCTGCCACAGGAGTTTGTACTAACATTGGTAGTTTAGGGGATAATTTTTCGAGCATTACGTTTACCACTTCAGGCAGATGTTTTGGAACTACCGGGAGTGGTTTAAATAATGGAGCAGGAACGCTGGTTCCTAAAACACTTTATGAGATTAACATTACCAATGCGTCTAAAACATTCAGACAAACACTAAACAATGGAGCAGACGGGCAGGTGATTGCTTATAATCCAGAAGATGGTTTTATCTACCATTGGTCAGGTCACATCGTTAACATTATGGAGAAATTGGATACACTTACCTATACCCCTGTTAATATTCCTCAATCCGGTAATCCTCACTTCGAAGTTTTAGGTGCAGTATATAAAGGTGGTTCTTTTCATGTTGCAGACATTAATTTAGATATTCACAGTATTACCACTTCAGGGGTTGCTACTTTTGTAGGAAACAATTCAGGTGTAATTCTAAGAGGTATCGCTTACGCCCCTTGCACTGTAGCTCCTGCTTCACCATCCCTTGTTTCCGGACCGATTACTTTGTGTACACTTACAAGTGCTACGTATTCTGTTCCTTACGACCCTATGGCAAATACTTATTCATGGACCGTTCCTACTGGGGTTACCGGGATGACTATTACTTCCGGGCAAGGTTCAAATAACCTGAATGTAAATATATCTGCCGGTACCGTTAGCGGAAATGTTACTGTAACTGCAACCAATGCATGTGGCACAAGCGGAGCAACAATGCTTGCCGTAACCAAAAAACCTCCTATGCCGGGAGCTATTACCGGCCCTACGGATGTTTGCGGATTAGGTTCAGCTACTTATTCCATTGCAGCTGTTAGTGGTGCTACTTCTTATACATGGACAGTTCCTGCAGGAATTACCATTACCGGAGGAGCAGGAACTACTTCCATAAATGTAAACATCGCTTCCACATTTACCACCGGCCTGGTAAAAGTAATGGCTGTGAATGCCTGTGGCAGTGTTCCCGGACCGTCTCTTACACTCATCGGGAAATTACCACCTACCAGCCTTACCGGACCGGCCAATGTATGCGGAATGTCTACAGCCTCTTATTCCTGCAATGTTGTTTCAAATGCAACAAGTTATGTATGGACCGTTCCTGCTACCTGGTCAATCCTTTCCGGACAAGGCACAAACAATATGACAGCCACCATGCCTGTAAATGTAAATAATGCCACTTTTTCAGGAGTAGTTAAAGTATATGCAGTAAGTGCCTGCGGAAACAGTGCCACAAAATCCATGACCGTTAGTTATTGTAAATCTGCTTTAGGTATGAATAATGGAGTAGAAGAGGAGAATGCTATTGCTATTTATCCTAACCCGGCAACATCTGAATTTGCATTAGATATTACTTCAGATTTAGAAAAAGAAGTGACAGTGGAGGTGTATGATATGCAAGGAAAACTGGTAAGCAACCAACAGCAAATCATTACAGCTGGCGATACACGCTTAATTACCAATATTGAACAGCTTAATGCAGGAATGTATTTTGTAAGAGTAGTGGATACCGATATGAATGTGATGCACTCTGAAAGACTGATAAAACAATAAAAGAATAAACCTGCGTTTTATAAAATAAAGAAACTCCCGAATTATTTCGGGAGTTTTTTGTTTTTAATGAGTCATTCTTATTTTAGGGTCATTTGGTTAAAAGACGAAGAATAACAGAAATACCTGTTTTACTAACAGAAACACCTGTTTTACTAACAAAAACACCTGTTTCACTAACAGGAATACCTGTTGCACTAACAGGAATACTTGTTTCACTAACAGGAATACTTGTTTCACTAACAGGAATACCTGTTGCACTAACAGGAATACTTGTTTCACTAACAGGAATACTTGTTTCACTAACAGGAATACCTGTTGCACTAACAGGAATACCTGTTGCACAAACAGGAATACCTGTTGCACAAACAGGAATACCTGTTGCACAAACAGGAATACCTGTTGCACAAACAGGAATACTTGTTCCACTAACACCTCTTTGTTGTTCACTAACACCTCTTTGTTGTTCACTAACACCTCTTTGTTGTTCACTAACACCTCTTTGTTTTTCACTAACACCTCTTTGTTTTTCACTAACACCTCTTTGTTGTTCACTAACACCTATATGTTGTTCACAAATACATATATGTGTTACATTAACACTTATTTAGAACCCTTTATCCTGCCTCCGAGCGAGGAGAGCCGACAGTGAGCCGGAATGTAAGTTATTACACAGACTTATTTTATATAACGCCTCATTCAGGAAATCAAAAGATGCTTTATCCTCTATCCCAAACGTTTTAACCTCTCTCAGGGTGGTTGGGAACGACCTCCCAATACCTCGGAGGTCTGGCAAAGTGATTCGGATGCCTAGCAAAGTTGATTTAACAAACAGCAAAGTCAATTGGAGGAAGAACAAACTCAATATGCTATTCAGAATAGTGATTAGGAGATGAAGCAAAGTGATTGGGAGCAAGGGCAAACTCAATGGGAGATGTATAATAACCTTCGGGAGGCGAGTTAAAGATTCCGGGAGAGATATTCCATAATATATGAACTTTCTGAAATAACATTTTTGAACCATAGTTACCTCTAAGAATCCTTCCGTAATAGGTTTTTTATGCATGTTTCTTTTCCTGAAAAGAGTAAACAGTAAATTCATCTCTTTTAAAAAGCAGGAACGCCTTTTAAAAGAAGTGAGGAGTTCCATTAAAAAACAGTTGTTTACTCGTTCTCCATACTCCTGATACCATTCTCCAGTGTTCCCGGTCTTATTTTTAAAAGTAATCTTAGAACTGTATTAAGCGCGTTGGCCAAAACCACTATACTAAAGCTTACCCGAGAAAAAAAATAAACCCATGCAACCTTTTAACCCAAATTTGCGTCTTGTTAGTATAGAGCAATTCTAACTCACAGAAAATATATAGTTTTATTAACAATTCCGAAAAAAGAGGCAACCTGTTTTATTTATTTGCGTCTATTTAAGTAAAAGCTATAACTGTATTAATTTATCATCTGACGAGGTACTTTTAAAATGAAATAAGGTGTAAACGGAGAAAATAAGCAAATAAGTTCAAAAAAATTGCTTAACTATCAATTGATTACGATGGACACAAATGTAATTACGATTAAAGATTTGTTTATGTCACTCAAAAGGCTTTATTTTGTGGTCCGAAAAAAAAGAAAAGGGATAATTCGATTAAAATAAAGTTAAGATTAAAATAAGTTAATATAAAATAATTACCCAATTACTAACCCTAAAACCCAATAAAATAAGAAACAGAAAAACAAACTATCTATTGCGGTTGCTGTTTATTCAGAATAAGCAGCAACAACAAGAAAGAATTTTTTAAACAAATTATTTTTAACCAAAACAAAAAACAATGAAAAAATCAATTACAAAAAATCCAATACGAAATTTATTTCGGATATTGGTGTGTGCGTTTATCCTATTAGGATTTACAGCTACGAATGCGAGTGCGCAAACAACAGTTACCATTACCTGTACAGGTTCTGCCGGTTCTTTTAATTCCGGTGGAGTAAATGCGGCTGGTACAAAAGTAGATGGTGATATGACTATCATCAATACAGGTGGAGCCGCACCAAGTAACAGAGGATGGGCTCACTTTAATTTAACGAGTATCCCTTCAGGGGCTACGGTAACGGCTGTAACGGCTAACTTTTATACGTATTCATCTGCCACATCAAGTGCTACCAATAACGTGTATGGATTTACAGGAACACCATCTGCTATTTTAGGTGCTACCCTTTATACCAATTGCGGTTCAGGAACTTCCTTTAATGCGGGTTCATGGTCGGCAACAGGTAATCAGGCAAAAGTATTGAATGCTACAGGTATTGCTTTTATACAGGCAAATATCAATGCTAACACTGCCAATCTTGGTTATGTGAGAGGTTCAAGCAATACATACAATATTGCAGGTTATCCAGGAGTAAGTGCTACTGCACCAAGTTTAACTATTACTTATACAGGCGGTGCTCCTTGTTCAGGAACACCTGCACCGGGTAATACCATTTCTTCTGCAAGCCCTGTATGTGCAGGTGTTGCTTTTACTCTTTCATTACAAAATTCAACTTCAGGTTCTGGTGTAACCTATCAATGGCAATCGTCAACTGGCAGTTATGCAAATATTGCAGGTGCAACTTCTGCTTCTTACGTAGTATCTTCACAAAGTGTTGCTACTTCTTATCGTTGTTTAGTAACTTGTTCTGGTAATACAGGAACATCTACACCTGTGAGTGTAACAATGAATACTCTTGCAAATTGTTATTGTGCATCTGCATTTACAAATGTTACTTATGAGTTCTTAACTAATGTAAATTTTGGCGGTATCAATAATACTACTACGGGAACAATAGGTGGACCTGTAAATTACACAGCTCAAAATGCAAGTGTAACAGCAGGCAGTGCTTATACGTTAAGTGTAACTATTGACCCCGATGCTTTGGATTATGTATTCGCTTTTATTGACTGGAATCAAAATGGAACTTTAAATGATGCTGGCGAAGTTTATACACTTGCTTCTAGCGTTAGTACTCCTGGTCCATATACTCAAAGTATTACCGTACCAGGTGGTGCTACGGTTGGTGCAACAAGAATGCGTGTAATGTGTATTTATAATAATGCTGTTCCAGATCCTTGCGTTAGTGCAACGTATGGCGAAGCAGAAGACTATACAGTTACTGTTGCTACTCCTGCACCATGTGTGGGAACACCTGCACCGGGTAATACCAATACAACAGGAACATCCGTTTGTTCTGGTGGTTCTGTTACTCTTTCGTTACAAAACGCTACAGCAGGTGTTGGTGTTACTTATCAGTGGTACGATGGTGCAAGCCCAATTGGAGGTGCAACACTAGCTACTTATACTACACCTGCATTAACTATTTCTCATACGTATTATTGTGCGGTTACTTGCTCTGCAGGTCCTGCAACTGGTAATTCTACTGCTACCACCATTACTGTTTCGGCTACACCAGTTGGTGGAACGGCTACAGGTCCTGCTACAGGTTTAACAGGTAATGCACTTAGTTATAACGTAACAGGTACAACAGGTAACTTACAATGGCAGGTTTCTACTACCGCTGCAGCTGGTCCATATACTGATATTGTTGGTGCTACCACTGCTGCTGCAAGTTTAACAGCTTCAGGTGGAGGTACTTATTATATCCGTTGTAAAGCATACGGTTCAGGATGTACTGATGCGTTTTCTAACGTAATTACTACAGTTGTAACCATTGCAAACGATTTACCTTGTAATGCTCTTGCTTTAGCTATTGGTACCAATGGTCCGTATAGCAATTCAGGAGCAACTGCAGATGCAGGAGAAGCAGTACCAACTGCTACAGCATCTTGTAATGTTCAAAATGCATGGTGCGAAAACGCGGCTCAAAATTCATTGTGGTTCACTTTTGTAGGTCCTGCCTCTGGTAAAGTAACCGTTCAGGCACCTGGTTTTGATGACCAACTTGCAGTTTATTCTGCAACTACCTGTGGAAACTATACTACTTATACTTTACTTGCCGCTAACGATGATGGTGGTGCAGGTATTAACGGTGGTGTTGCGTATTCAGCACTTATTACTACACTTTGTGTAACTCCTGGTGTTACTTATTATGTACAATTAGATGGTTATACAGGAACTGTTGGTACTACCACCATTTTGTTAGCTTCTGTTGCTAATACCCCACCAGTTATTACAGGATGCCCGTCAAATATTTCTGTAGGTAATACTGCAGGATTATGTACAGGAACTGCAACATGGACTGCACCAACAGCGGCTGATGCTGATGCTTGTGGAGCACTTACTTTCACAAGTAACTATGCTCCGGGAGCAACTTTCCCAGCAGGAGCTACTACCGTTACTTATACTGCTAACGATGGTGTAAACGTAGTTACTTGTGGCTTTACGGTTACAGTAAATGATGTGGAAGCACCAATCATCAATGGAAATAACGCTACTGCCAACACAAGTGATGATGCTACAGGCGACTGTACATTTACTTCCGGAAGTGTAGGACCAAATGTAGGTTCTTATACCATCACCAGTGATAATTGTTCATCATCATTTAGCGTAACAGAAACATTCAACTGGAATGGTAATCCTGACGGAACTGCTACATGGACTCTTGGAACAGGAACATGGTTTCCGGTTCATACCTATCAAAAAGGAGTTACTACAGTAACTGTAACAGTAACTGATGCTGCAGGAAATACTGCAACCACTTCTTACACTCAAACCGTAATTGATAATGAGGCTCCTACATTAGCTTCCTTTAGCGGAACAAATGCAGATACAGAAGATGGAACAGCGGATTGTCAATTAAATAACACAGGTCAGGCAAACGGAATATTTACTTTTTCTGACAATTGTTCAACCTCATTAGACGTAGATGTTACCTATTCAATTAATGGGGGAGCGCCTGTTTCTAATACCTATACTGCTATCCCTTCAGGATCGTATTATTCTATTGGAATGAACTTCCCTGTAGGTGTAACTACTACAATCATTGTAGTGCATGATGCAGGTGGAAATACTTCAACTACTACTTATACTCAAACAGTAACTGATGACGTATTGCCAACCATTGTGCCACCTGCCGATGTTACTGTATGTGACGGAGCTGCCATTAATCTGGGAACAGCTACAACAGGAGATAACTGTGGAGTTTCTACTACAACAAATGATGCACCGGGTTCATTCCCTGTAGGAACTACAGTAGTTACCTGGACAGTAACCGATATAAATGGAAACAGTGCAACAGCAACACAAAATGTTACTGTAAACGCTTTACCTGATGCAACAATCGTTGCTTCAAATGGTTTCCATATTGATTGTAACAATCCAGTAGAAGTATTATATCCAACAGATATGTCCTACTCTTGTTTATGGATAGTAGACGGTTCATTCTGGGGAACATTTCCTTCTGGAATAGCAGCACCGATATCTGGAACATGGGGCTTAACTGTAACTGATGCAAACGGATGTACAGCATCTTCCACATCAACAATTACAGAAGATTTTGTAGCACCAGATGCAACTATCACAGCAGCACCAGGCTTAACTTTCTGCCAGGGACAATCAACAGTGTTGAGCGTGCCAGTAACTGGCAGCACCAGCCAGGTATGGAATCAAAATGGAGTATTCTTTGCAACAGCAAGTAATCCATTAGTAACTGTAGGTGCAACTTATGATGTAACAGTAACAGATGCAATCAATGGCTGTACAGCTAGTTCATCAGTAACTACCATTGTAAATGCTTTACCAATCGGTTCAGCAGCTGATATCGTAATCTGTAATGGAGACCCAAGTAACTTGGCATTAAATTCAGATATAACAGGAACCACCTTTACTTGGACTTCATCGGTAACTGCCGGAGGAGTAATCGGAAACGGTGCATGTCCTTCAGGATGTACTTCTACTATTTCTGATGTATTAACCAATACAGGTTTTGTACATGGAGTGGTAACTTATACTGTTACACCAACATCACCAGACGGATGTGTAGGAGCAGACTTTACACCAACAGTAACAGTGGGAGCAGCACCAGCTACACCAGTTATATC
Source organism: Bacteroidota bacterium (assembly GCA_947479085.1). Lineage (GTDB taxonomy): Bacteria > Bacteroidota > Bacteroidia > 2-12-FULL-35-15 > 2-12-FULL-35-15 > 2-12-FULL-35-15. The sequence goes on from CANJYB010000018.1 coordinate 53,246, forward strand.
AGGACCATCAGTAGTTTGTAACATGACCACTGCTACTTATTCAGTAGTACCGGTTCCGGAAGCAACACTTTACACATGGACCGTACCAACAGGAGTAACCGGAATGACTATTACCAGCGGACAAGGAACACCAACCATTACAGTATCTATTACAGCAGGAACAGTAATCGGAAACGTAACTTGCCAAACATCAAACAACTGTTTACCAAGCAATGCAGCAGCAAGTATGGCAGTGACCAAGAAACCGGCACAACCGGGATTAATATCAGGTCCTACCTCTACCTGCGGACAAACATCAGCTTCTTATTCAATAGGATCAGTGTTTGGAGCAACTTCTTATGCATGGTTAGTACCAGCCGGCATGACAATAGTAAGCGGTCAGGGCAGCACCAGTATCAATGTAACGATGACCACTGCATTTGTTTACGGACAAGTGAAAGTATCAGCGGTTAACAATTGCGGAAATGTACCTGCACAAGCATTAAACGTAACAGGAAACGTACCGGGAACACCGGTAACCGTATCCGGACCATCTAATGTGTGCGGATTATCTACAGCTACTTATTCTATTGCACCGGTAGCCGGAGCAACCGGATACAACTGGACAATAACAGGAGCAGGAACCATAGTAGGTTCTAACACCGGAACATCTGTAACTGTTGCCTTAAACGGAACAACAGGAGGAAGTATCTCTGCTGCTGCAACCAACGTATGTGGAAACGGAACAGCAAGAACATTGAACCTGTCAGTAGCAGCAATACAGCCAGGATTAATATCAGGACCAACCACTTTATGCGGTGTAAACACAGCAACGTACACTGTAGCATCAGTAGGAACAGGATATACCTATAACTGGAGTTTAGCAGTAGGTTCAGGATGGAGCATCACAGCAGGTCAGGGAACTAACTCTATCACTATTAGCGGAACATCAGTAACTACCAATCCATTAACAGGTTCAGTGAAAGTAACTTCTGCTAACAGCTGCGGAATGACCAGTGCATACAGAACATTGGCAGTAACGTATTGCCACGATGGAATTGCAATGAACAATACCGAAAGCAACAGCAATACCTTCTCTAACATTTATCCTAATCCAACATCATCCGAATTTACAATCGATGTGATTTCGACAAGCTCAACCACCGAAAATCAGGAGGTAACTGTTGAGGTGTATGATGTGTTGGGTAATCTTGTTATCCATGCAAAACACCAATTGGTGAGCGGAACAAACACAATGAAAACAAACATTGAAGATTTCAAAAACGGAATGTATTTCGTGAGATTGTTAGATGTTAATTCAAATGTTATCCACTCTCAAACGGTGATTAAACAATAAGAAACTCTCTCCTCAATCCTCTCCCCGAAAGGGAGAGGGTGTTAGGTGAGATACTTATAGAACTCCCCCTTCCGGAATATCCGGGAGGGGGAGTTTCTTTTTTAGAACAAACTTATGTTAAAACTCAGCCTCCTTTTTCCACTTTAATTCTTCAAATAAACAATGAATGTTACTGTCTTCCCGAAACTTTTTTAGTTTCCGAGGGAATCAGTCGCGTTCCCGAAGGAATCAGTCACGTTCCCGAAGGAATCAGTCGCGTTCCCGAAGGAATCAGCCTCGTTCCCGAAGGAATCAGCCGCGTTCCTTCGGGAATCAAGGGGGTTTTGCACGAACACAGGTTTGCAGTCGTTTGTTAGTGATAAGTAATAGATGAAAATAAGCAAGGGTGAGGATGGATAGGCTTTAAGTACCCCACGAAAGTAATTTATAAGCAATAAATCCTTCTGTGGATAGCTACAACCTAATATATTCTTTAATATATGCAATCCAATTTCGCCTGATTTTATAATCGAAATGGTTTATTCATAATCAATATCGACAACCAGGAAATAACTGAAAAAGCAAATGAAAAATGGAGTCTATTAAGTAAAAAAGGCTCCAAACAGATTTGTTTGGAGCCTTTAATTTATCACTTAAATGGTAATTGAATTTGAACCAAAAGCTTATTCCTCCACCACATCTTTCTCCACCACCAGGTTATCAATAATAAAATCCTGGCGTTCCGGGGTGTTTTTACCCATATAATATCCAAGCAGGTCAGCAATGGTACGGTCTTTACCTATAATAACAGGGTCTTTACGAATATCTTTACCAATAAATAATTTAAACTCATCAGGTGAAATCTCTCCTAATCCTTTAAATCGGGTTATTTCCGGCTTTGTTCCAAGTTTCAGAATCGCTGCTCTTCGTTCCTCTTCGCTGTAGCAGTAGATGGTTTCTTTTTTATTTCTAACTCTGAACAGGGGAGTTTGAAGAATATATACATGCCCGTTTTTTACCAGGTCCGGGAAAAATTGCAAAAAGAAAGTCATTAATAATAAACGGATGTGCATACCATCCACATCGGCATCAGTTGCTACTACTATATTATTGTAACGCAAATTCTCTATCCCATCTTCAATATTTAAAGCAGCCTGCAGTAAATTAAATTCTTCATTTTCATACACAATTTTCTTGGTCAATCCAAAAGCATTCAGGGGTTTTCCTTTTAAACTGAACACAGCCTGTACGTTTACATCACGTGTTTTGGTAATGGAACCACTTGCCGAATCACCCTCACAGATAAACAAAGTAGTTTCCAATTTACGTTCATCATTCGAAGTAAGGTGTACCCGGCAATCTCTTAGTTTTTTATTATGAAGATTGGACTTTTTTGCACGCTCTCTCGCCAGCTTCTGTATACCCTGCAAATCTTTCCGTTCGCGTTCACTCTGTTGTATCTTATATAAGATAGCCTGCGCGGTTTCCGGGTTTTTATGCAGGAAATTATCCAGTTCCGTTTTCAGGAAATCACCTACAAATGCCTTTACCGAAGGACCTTTAGGAGCTACTTCCTGAGAACCTAATTTGGTTTTGGTCTGCGACTCAAATACAGGTTCCTGTACTTTTATACTGATGGCAGCTATTATAGAAGTACGCACATCCACAGCTTCAAAATCTTTTTTAAAGAACTCGCGAATGGTTTTTACAATTGCTTCACGAAAAGCACCTTGATGCGTTCCGCCCTGAGTTGTATGTTGTCCGTTTACAAATGAATAATATTCTTCCCCGTACTGTGCATTACTATGAGTCAATGCCACTTCTATATCGTATCCTTTCAAATGAATGGTAGGATAAAGAATAGAACCGGTAATATTTTGAGTTAATAAATCAAGTAACCCGTTTTCTGAATGAAATTTTTGCCCGTTATAGTTAATGGTCAAACCTGTGTTCAGATAAGCATAGTTCCATAACATTTTCTCTACATATTCATTGATGAAATGGTAGTTTCCAAAAATAGTTTCATCAGGAATAAAGGTTACCAATGTTCCCTTGCGCTGGTCAGATGGAACTATCTTGGAATCTTTTGTGATATTCCCCCGGCTGAATTCTGCTTCCTTGGTTTGGTCATCACGAAACGATTGTACTTTAAAATAAGAAGACAATGCGTTCACTGCTTTTGTTCCCACACCATTCAACCCCACGGATTTTTTAAATGCTTCCGAATCGTATTTTGCACCTGTATTAATTTTAGAAACCACATCCACCACTTTTCCGAGTGGAATACCTCTTCCATAATCCCTTACACGAACACTTTTATCTTTAATGCTGATGTCAATGCTTCTTCCATTGCCCATCACAAACTCATCAATACAGTTATCAATTGTTTCCTTGAGCAAAATGTAAATTCCATCATCTCCTGATGAACCATCGCCCAACTTACCAATATACATTCCCGGACGTAAACGAATATGCTCGTTCCACTCCAGCGTCCGGATACTGTCTTCGTTATATTTTACTTCTTTAGTCATTTTATTTTGGTATTGGAGGTTAGATATTGGATTTTAGAAATTAAATAAAGGATGGATGTTTTTCCTCTAATATCTAATATCTAAAATCTAACATCTTTTTTAAACATTAAACCTGAAATGCATCAAATCCCCGTCATTCACCACATATTCCTTTCCTTCCACACCCATTTTACCTGCTTCCTTACAAGCTGCTTCCGAGCCAAGTGTTATAAAATCATTGTATTTAATTACCTCTGCACGAATAAATCCTTTTTCAAAATCGGTATGAATAACTCCTGCTGCCTGTGGTGCAGTCATTCCCTTAGTGATAGTCCATGCACGCACTTCTTTAACACCTGCAGTAAAGTAGGTTTGTAAATTAAGAATGCGGTAGGCTGCTTTAATTAAATAGTTTACTCCGGGTTCTGTTAGTCCTATTTCGCCCAGAAACATCTGGCGTTCTTCATACGTATCCAAACTTGCAATCTCTGCCTCCATAGCTGCAGTAATAATAAGTACTTCAGCATTTTCTGTTTTTACAGCTTCTTTCACTGCATCCACATATTTATTACCTGTTTTTACGGAAGCTTCGTCCACATTACAAACGTAAAGTACCGGTTTAATGGTCAGTAAACAACAATCTGCCACATGCACCATATCATTTTCAGATAGGTTGGCAGTACGTGCCGACTTACCTTGTTCCAGCAAATCTTTTATTACTGATAAAACTTCATACCCTTTTTTTGCATCCTTATCATTACCGGTTTTAGCCTGTTTTTCCAATCGTTTAAGTTTGGTATCCACAGTCTCTAAGTCTTTCAACTGTAATTCAGTATCAATGATTTCCTTATCTCTAACCGGGTTAACAGAACCATCCACATGCACCACATTAGGGTCATCAAAACAACGCACCACATGAATAATGGCATTAGTCTCCCTGATATTGGCAAGGAACTTATTACCCAATCCTTCACCTTTGCTCGCTCCTTTTACCAGACCTGCAATATCTACTATCTCAACCGTGGTAGGAACAACTCTTTCAGGATTTACCAGTTTCTCAAGAGCAAGGAGGCGTTCATCAGGCACTGTAATTACGCCTACGTTTGGCTCAATGGTACAAAACGGGTAATTAGCCGCCTGCGCTTTTGCATTCGATAAACAATTAAACAAAGTTGATTTCCCCACATTCGGTAATCCCACTATTCCACACTGTAATGCCATAAATTAATTTTAGATTTTTAGATTTACTGAATTTTAGAATGAATTACTGAACTGTTTTTTGTAATTCTACAAATCTGCAATTCAAAAAATCTTACTTGTTTTTTCAGCCTGCAAATATACTTAACTGAACAAGTTTAGAAAGTGGTTATTCCTCTTAAATTAGTTGAGTTTTCAACAATGAACTAATATTTTCAACAATCCATGATGCTCTTTCATTAAATATTACTTTTGGTCAATTTTATACAATTACTGAAATCAAAGAAAGCAATTCTTCATTTCTTTAATCAAAAATCACTAATCACAAATAATGGATTCAACAACAGAATTGGAAAAAATAGTTCCACAGGTCAGAAGAGACATTGTAAGAATGGTACATGCAGTAAATTCAGGCCATCCGGGAGGTTCCTTAGGTTGCACTGAATTTTTTGTTTCGCTTTACTTTAAAGTAATGAAACACAATGCTAACCAATTCAACATGGATGGAGTAGGAGAAGACCTTTTCTTTCTTTCGAACGGGCATATATCTCCTGTTTTTTATAGTGTTTTGGCTCGCGCAGGATATTTTCCGGTAAAGGAATTGGCTACATTCCGCAAATTAAATACCCGTTTGCAGGGGCATCCTACTACTCACGAAGGTTTGTCAGGAGTTCGTATTGCCTCCGGTTCATTGGGTCAAGGATTATCCGTGGCCATTGGTGCTGCTTTGGCTAAAAAATTAAACAAGGATGAAAATATCGTTTATACCCTTCATGGTGATGGAGAATTACAGGAAGGGCAAATATGGGAAGCCGCTATGTATGCGACAGCAAAAAAAGTAGATAATATCATTGCTACTGTTGACATGAATGGGCAACAAATTGATGGTTCGACAGACAGCGTCTTACCAATGGGTAGCTTAAAAGCAAAGTTTGAAGCATTTGGATGGGATGTTATTTCTAACGATAACGGAAATAATATTGCCACTGTTGTAGAAACTTTAGCTACAGCAAAAACTCATCTTGGAAAAGGTAAGCCGGTGATGATTTTGATGAAAACAGAGATGGGAAATGGGGTTGACTTTATGATGCACAGCCACAAATGGCACGGTGTTGCGCCAAATGATGAGCAATTGGCACAGGCTTTGAAACAGAATGAGGAAACTTTAGGGGATTATTAAGAAAGAAGCTTCTTAATTTTGATGTTATTTTACTTAAGAACGGATTAAAGCGATATAAAATATGAAACTAAATAAATTAGAAAAAAAATATTTTTCCTCTGTGGTTCTCCGTGTCTTCTCCGAGAAACTCTGTGTAATTAAAAAATATTCTTTCTTAATTATTTTGGCTTTTGCCATTTTGCCTTTTTCCTCATTTTCCCAATCCAAACAAACCAAACCACTTACCCGAATAGAGTTCGTTTTTGACGCATCGTTCAGTATGTTCGGCCAATGGCAAAGCGGTATGAAAATGGACATTGCTAAAAAGATGCTCAGCGAATTTCTGGATAGTATGCAGGGAAGAGATAATATTGAAATTGCATTACGCTGTTATGGTCATCAGCATTCTTTAAGGCCTGAAAGGGATTGCAAAGACTCAAAACTGGAAGTGCCTTTCGGGAAAAATAATTTGGCTGCTATTAAAAACAGGTTGAAAACCATTATGCCTAAAGGAACCACTCCAATTGCTTATTCATTGGAGCAATGTGGAAATGATTTCCCCACACCAACTTCTACCTATGTACGGAATATCATTATTCTGATTACTGACGGGATAGAAGAATGCGATGGTGACCCTTGTGCTGTTTCTCTTGCTTTACAAAAGAAAGGCATTGTTCTCAAACCTTTTATTATAGGTATTGGTCTCGACCAGAGCTACCTCAGTCAGTTTGCCTGTATTGGTAAATTCTATGATGCCTCCAGCGAATCCACTTTTAAGAACATCCTTAATATTGTAGTTTCCCAGGCGTTGAATAGTACAACTGTTCAGGTTAATTTAAACGACATTGCCGGAAGACCTACCGAAACAGATGTCGATATGACTTTTTATGATGAGCAGACAGGAATCATAAAATACAATTACATGCACACCATTGGTAACAAAGGAGTGCCTGATACTGTTGTTATTGACCCGATTGGAACTTATAAAATGGTAGTACACACCATTCCTGAAGTAGAAAAGAAAGGAATTGTATTAATACCTGGAATTCATAATATTATTGCAGTGGATGCAGCGCAAGGTTATATTACCTTAAAAATGGGAGGAAATGTTAGTCCAACTTGTATTGTTAGGAAAAAAGGAGAAATGCAAACACTGAATGTTCAACAGTTTAATTCAACAGAGAAATACCTCATAGGGAAATACGATTTGGAAATATTAACGCTCCCCAGGATAAAATTAGATAAAGTGGACGTATCGCAAAGTAAAACCACAACTGTTGAAATCCCTCAGTCGGGTAACGTTTCTATTTCCAAACCGAGCGAAGGCCCGGGAAGTATTTATGTGGAAGAAAATAATAAAATGGTATTCGTTTGTAATCTTAACAGCAACATTACTCAGGAAACCATTGTGCTTCAGCCGGGAAGATACCGTGTGGAATACCGTCCTAAAAACGCAAGAGAATCTATTTATACAATAGAAAAGACATTTAAAATAGAATCAGGTAATTCCACTTCCGTTAAATTATTTTAGGAAGAAAAACTTATTAATTACAGAATGAAAAAATACACCTTTACAGAAAAAAAAGATACTCGTTCAGGCTTTGGTGCTGGTTTATCTCAATTAGGAAAAACGAATGAAAATGTAGTGGCATTGTGTGCAGATTTAACAGGTTCATTAAAAATGGATGCTTTTGCAAAAGACCATCCGGAACGTTTTTTCCAGGTGGGAATTGCTGAAGCCAATATGATTGGTATTGCAGCAGGTTTAACCATTGGTGGTAAAATTCCTTTTACCGGAACATTTGCTAACTTTTCTACAGGCAGAGTGTATGACCAGATTCGCCAATCTGTTGCTTATTCGGGAAAGAATGTAAAGATTTGTGCTTCCCATGCAGGACTTACTTTGGGTGAAGACGGTGCAACGCATCAGATATTGGAAGATTTAGGTTTAATGAAAATGTTACCGGGCATGGTGGTAATTAATCCTTGTGATTATAATCAAACCAAAGCCGCTACCATTGCAATTGCAGAATATGAGGGACCGGTTTATTTGCGTTTCGGTCGGCCAACAGTACCTAATTTTACGGATGCTGAACAGAAATTCGAAATTGGAAAGGCTGTTATTCTGAACGAAGGAAAGGATGTAACTATTTTTGCTACCGGTCATTTGGTTTGGAAAGCAATTGAAGCCGGTGAGCAATTAGCCGCACTTGGAATAGATGCTGAAATAATAAATATTCATACCATTAAACCTTTGGATGAACAGGCTGTCTTAACATCAGTTAGAAAAACAAGATGTGTTGTTACTGCCGAAGAACACCAGATGAACGGAGGCTTGGGAGACAGTATAGCTCAACTGCTGGCCAGAGAGTTACCATCACCGCTCGAAATGGTGGCTGTTCATGATAGTTTCGGGGAAAGTGGAACACCTGACCAGCTAATGACCAAGTATGGTTTGGACGCGGTGAATATTGTGGATGCTGTAAAAAAGGTAATCGGGAGGAAGTGATGACAGCAGCAGATTTTAAATATAATAAATGGATTTATCAGATAAGGAACTTTTAGAACAATTTAATAATCCCGACACGCAGAACTACGCGTTTAATTTATTGGTGCGCCAATACCAAAAAAGACTCTACTGGCATATTCGCAAAATATTGATTGACCATGACGATACAGATGATGTATTGCAGAATGTATTCATTAAGGTCTGGAAAAACCTTCACAACTTTAAAGGCGAATCGCAATTGTTTACCTGGCTGTTTCGCATAGCTACCAACGAATCCATTAATTTTCTGAATCAAAAGAAAAAAAGAGCCGGTGTTCCATTGGATGCAGTTTCTTCTTTTCTGGCAAATAATCTGGAAAGTGATAGTTATTTTAAAGGGGATGAAATACAGGCTAAACTTCAAAAAGCTATTTTAACCTTACCCGACAAACAGCGGATTGTTTTTAACATGAAATACTTTGATGCAATGAAATACGAGGAGATGAGCGGCATATTGGAAACTTCTGTTGGTGCCCTCAAAGCTTCTTACCATCATGCAGTAAAAAAAATTGAAAATTATTTAACTTCTCATTAAACCTTTTCCGAAAATACCAATCAAACTTCCGAAATGAGCAATAATAATAATATAGAAAATCAGGAAGAAGATTTAAAAGGATTAGCTCCTCATCTTTTTAAGGTGACAAACAATGCTCCTTTTAAAGCTAACGAAGATTATTTTGAAAACTTCACTTCTAAACTTCAGAATGAAATTGTGGATTATGAAGAAATAAAAAATGAAGCACCTGTTCTCTCAGCAATTCCTAAATATAATCCGTTTACCATACCTGCTGATTATTTTGAATACTTGCCGTCACGAGTTCAGCAAAATGTACTTAATGCAAAGCAATCATTTTCTTTTATCGATTGGTTGTTATTATTAATCAAACCGCGTTTTGCAGTTCCTTTTATTGCCACCGTTTTTATTACTGTTGCAGGAATTAATTTTATGAATAAAAACGGGGATACTCCGAAAGCGGAAACGGCAGAGGAAATAACAACGGAAGAGCAACTTTATAATATTGATGAATCAACTATACTGGAATCACTTTACGCAAATCAGAATGAAGCTGTCAATAGCACTTCTGCAGATGAAGGTAATATTCAAAACTATTTGATGGACAACAATATTGATGAATCTAATTTGAATTATGAATTATAAACTGAATAAATTATGAAAACCATGAAAAAAGTGAAAGCTGTAATGTTAATAGGAATAATAGCCTGTTCAACTTTATCATTTGCTCAGAAAGGCGACCCTGAAGCAAAAAAGGAAAAACGTGCGGAACGCCAGAATGAAAAACGTGAAGACATCGAAACATTAAAAATTGGCTTCCTTACCAAAAGATTGGATCTGACTCCTGAAGAAGCACAGAAATTTTGGCCGGTATACAATCAGTACAGTTATAAATTGCAGGACATTCGCAAAAAGCGCAGAGAAGATTTTCGTGACACAAAGCAGAAATTCGATGAACTTTCTGATAAAGAAGTGGAAGCTGCAGTAGATAATGAAATTGCTTTTCGTCAAAAGGAGTTGGACATACAAAAAGAGTATCATTCCAAATTTAAAGGTGTATTGCCTATTAAAAAGGTAGCAAAGCTATATGCATCGGAAGAGCAATTTAAAATGGAACTTTTAAATAAACTGAAAGATAGAAAAGATCCACCACCTCCTCCTCCAAGAGATAGAGAATAACAACATCCCCACATAAAAAAACATGGCCCTGCTTTTTAAAAGCAGGGCTTTTTTATTTTATTGTTTCTTCAAATTTAACTCCGAGCGTTTCCAACTCCGTTAGCAATGGTTCGTATATTTCTTTGATGGTAGGTATAGTAACTCCTCTTGCGGAAATCTTTCCTTGTAAAATTAATTTAGTTGCTATTGCTAATGGCAACCCTACTGTTTTTGCCATGGCAGTATACGTTTGGTCTTCTCCTTTTACTGCCAATGATGAAGTGATTGTTTTCGTCTCTCCATATTTGTTTTTGAATTGAAACTGGTGTTGCATCAATATCATGTCTTTATCATGTTCCTGCAGTTTCCATTTTCTTTCAAGTAATTCCTGCAGTATTTGTGCAGGACTAGCATTCGAAAGCGGTATTCTTTCATCACTTAATATTCCTGTCCAGTCTATCTTCAGTGCCGTTTCTCTGTCTATCATATTTTCCATCAGCAGCGCTAATTTAGTTTTGGTTGGCATCTTATCACCAGGGAGAAAGGATTCTACTAACTCACGATACGTTAATTTATCTGATGCTTCTATTTTATAGGTATCATCTGTAAAACCTAACTTTACAAATACATTCCAGGCCTTACAAAATCCTTGCATTCTTAATGTTCCGCGAAGCATGGTAGGAATATTTTCTATTCCATATAATTTCCGGTAGGCCAATGAATCACGGTTGGCATAGGCATCAAACTTCCCGTAATCTTTCATTTCTACTGTCTCAGTTTGCGTAAACAAACGATTGTAAGGGATATATTTATATTGACCATTTTCAATATACTGTGCTGTTCCTTGTCCCGCCAATATTACATTCCGCGGGTTCCACGAAAATTTATATCCCCACGGATTATCATTGCTTTCAGGCGCAACCAATCCTCCGCAATACGATTTAAAAGAAATTAATTCTCCTCCTTGCCTGTGAATTTCATCAATCACTTTCATGGCCGATGCATGGTCAATTCCAGGGTCAAGGCCGATTTCATTCATTAAGATAATTCCCGAAGCTTTAGCTTCTTCATCCAATTCATGCATCTCTTTCGATACATAAGATGCCGTCACTAAATGTTTTTTATATCGTACACAATCTCTCGCCACTTCCATATGCATAAATGCAGGAAGCATAGAGATGACTATGTCTGCATGTTTTATTTCTTCCTCTCTCTGCTCCTTATTATTTATATCCAATAAAATTGCCCGCGCATTAGTATGGTTTCCTGTTTTTTGTTTTACAAGTTCAAGCGAAACATCACCAACAGTAACATTCCAGTTTTCTGTTGCTGAATTATCCAATAAATATTTTATCAGCGATGATGCTGAACGACCTGCTCCTATTACTAAAATGTTTTTCATTCCCCAGTTTTTATTTGCCTGCAAAGTTATCATAAAAGAAATTCCAAATGCTAAATTCTAAATCCAAATTTAGGTTTGGCACAGCAATTGTATTTACTCTTATATAACAATTAAAAATTAAAATTATGAAAAAAATTACACTTACAATCGCAGCAATCATGGTGCTAATGGTAAGCACCTTTGCACAACATCATAACCCGAATGGTTATTATCAGCAATCGTCTACCTATTGGGTTGGAGGTGGACAATATGCTAACACATCTTGTGGAACTACAATTACCTACGGGCATCATGGAAATCATCATCAAAATAATTATTATAACCAGAATAATAATAATCCGCAAAATGCAAGTTGTACAAATTATTCTTACAATCAATACAACTGTGCACCGGCAAACTATAATTACCCGATGAGCCAGAGAGATTTTGAATATGCAAAACAATCTATTGCTTCAAAAGGATTTGATGAAACAAGATTAATTATGGCAAAGCAGGTAGTAGCAAGCAATCGTTTACTTTCCGGACAGGTGGAACAACTGATGAACCTGATGAGTTTTGAAAGCACCAAACTGGAATTAGCAAAATATGCATGGAATCATACATTGGACAGGGAGAACTATTATAGAATCAATGATGCATTTAGTTTCGAATCTTCAGTTTGTGAATTAAATAAATACATTCAGTACAATTAAAGTTTGGGTTAGTAGTTTGTGATGAAAGGGGAGGCTGAGCAATCAGTTCTCCCTTTTTTTATTTCTTTTATTTAACTGCATACTGCTATTATCTTTATCACAAAAAAACAAGTCCACACTATTTTGTCTATCTTTGTACTTTATTAATCGGTATCATATTTTCCCCTCTTTTTTAAAACCTCAGAATTAAAAGTATTTTACCCCAAACAAATTTAACAATGGACACAACAAAAGAATTAAAATTAGCTGTACTTATAGATGCAGACAACGTTCCGTATTCGAACGTAAAAGGAATGCTCGAAGAAATTACAAAATACGGAACTCCAACTTTCAAACGAATTTATGGCGATTGGACAGCACCCACCTTATCAGGATGGAAAACAGTATTGCTTCAGAATGCAATTACGCCCGTGCAGCAATACAGCTATACCTCCGGAAAAAACTCAAGCGATTCAGCTTTAATCATTGATGCAATGGATATTCTTTACACCGGTGGTGTGGATGGTTTCTGCATTGTTTCAAGCGATAGCGACTTCACACGATTAGCCACCCGCCTTCGCGAAGCAGGTATGAAAGTGGTGGGCATTGGCGAAAAGAAAACTCCCTATGCATTTATCGCAGCTTGTAATAAATTTATTTACATCGAAATTTTAAAGAAAGAAATAAAGGAAGTGACTATTTCAAAAAACACCTCAAAAGAACCGGTGAAGAAAAGCGCTCCTGCTCCAGCAACTTCAGTAGTTTCTTCTGTCGATAAGGAATTAATAAAATTAATTTCCAACAGCATCAATGACATAGCGGATGAAGAAAGCGGATGGGTTTTCTTAGGTGCATTGGGTAGTTTAATAATAAAAAAACAACCCGACTTCGACCCTCGTAACTATGGCTATAAAAAGCTTCTGGATTTAATTTCAACAATCAAAGAAATTGAACTGGACGAACGCCCTACCGGAAAGAATAACATTTCCCATTTCTACGTAAGAACAAAATAAAGTCCAGACTTTTTATAAACTACTACCTGATAACAACAAAGCAGTCAGGTTAATGATTTAGATAAGACTCCGGAGGAGTCAAATGTTAATAGCCCCCAGTGAAACTGGGGGTAAAAAAGCGGAGCCCACCTTACCAACTCCGGAGGAGTTGAATATAACACTGAACTCTTTTGAAGTTTTTGCTGATTCTGATAATTAAGATTTCCTTAACATTAGGGCTGTGACCTAACACCCCCTCTCCTTTGGATAGGAGGGCAAACAGCTAGTGGCTGTTTGAGCCAGCTTGTGTGAAAGAAGGGGAGGGGTGAGGTTACCTCACCATCAGTTTCTGTGTAAGTCTTCCTTCTGCAGTTTCTACTGTAATAAAATAAGCCCCTGCGGAAATATTCACTGTATTTATAAAATAATTTTTGTCTCCTGCAGGCATCTCTCCTTCATATATCACAGCTGTTTCATTGCCAAGCATATCAAACAGTTTAATGCTTCCTTTCATATTTTTATCAAGAGAAACAGGTATACAAGTAATGCCATGAGATGGATTTGGATAAGCATCTTTCATAGCATACACAGCATTTCCCGATTCATTAATTCCTGTCGAACCTGTTACATAAAAACTAAAATTTCCTGCAGGTGCAGGCATCGGACGAACCTGTTCCTTGCCCGAATTGGCATGTCCTTTTATATAATAAAATACATGTGTTCCCGATGGATAAGCAGGAATAAATCCGGTCCATGTATTTAACGAAGCATTTGTCAATGTCATGGTAGTGCTTGTAAAACCAACACTTGTATCATTGGTGTAATACAAAGTTGCAGTTTGAATTCCGCTTCTATGTTGAATTCTCGCATCCACCTGGTAAGGAGTGGTTGTATTCGTTGTATTCGGTAAATTCTGATGAACTATCAATAACGGGTCGCTCGGCCCTATTTCATGAGTAATACAATGTAGCGAACCGCTTGCTGAAATAGTAGTATTCGAATTAATACCAACTACATTATACCCCGGCATTGCACCTCTCCAGATACATAATGCAGTTGTATCATATTGTGTATAGTATTGTGGAACAATAACTGTTTTGTTTACTATTGTTGCATTAGCATACGTCAGATAATTTCCTCCGTTATCAGGATAGGTATAACCATTATTCTGATCAGGTGGTTGAGGGATTCTCACTACTTTATAAGGTGTTCCAAAAACCGAATTGTAATTCGATAATACAAATTGAAGGTTCGCTTCTATCTGCGGCCCATCTGCAGTCCCTGTAGGGTATTCGCCCACCAGCAATGTTTCCTCATTTAATAATTTCATATGCATATCTATATGATGAATACCATCAAAGGGCAATGTTTCCATCTTTATAGAACGGGTAATTCCCATCCAGTGTTTCAAAATAGTATCCACCTGTGGCACTGTCCAGCTGGGGTTTTCATTTAATATTAATTTCGAATGAAACGAAGTACCCAAACCATCACTCATCCAGTTTCCTCCTGTATTAATAAGCAGGTTATTTCCCTGTGTCGTTTCGTAAACAGGCGTATGCAATATCCTGCCAATCGAACGGGGAACCGTATCATCACTTGTTCGTGTAGGGCGGTTGTATTTCCAATCCACAAAAAGCAACGAGTCCACATCATTCATATATACAGAGTTCAAACCATAATCTCTTGCCCAAACACTGTTATATTCAGTATAATCAAAAATACAATTGGCAATCGATGACGCAGGAAGAGCACCTCCATTAGCAGTTGATAATAAATAGTTTTTAATTGTAGTTGAATCAGAGGTAATTATTGGATTCCCAAAATTGTCAAAAGAGTGATAACAAACAATGATAACTTTAGTATCCTGTGCAAGTGCTCTTACAATTCCTTTTAGAACCGAGGTATAACTGGTCCATGTAATCGTTACCGCCTGCACTTCTTCCCATTGTGCCATCGCACGCAGCGACCCTGGTGGGGGAGTGGTGATGCTCTTTTCATCATCATATACTGCCGGATGCCAGTCAGGACTCTTCATCAGTTCAATTTCTTCTTTCGAAAAGCCCACAGGCAAATCGGTTTGTGCTTTTGTACTGGTCGAAAAACCAAGTAAGGCTATTACTGCAATCAGTAAAAAATGGATAGTAGTTTTTTGCATGAATTCTGTATTAAATTTTACCCGATAAAAGTAGATATATTATTTGTTTGAACAAAAGAAATGAGATGAACGAAAACACAAAAAGGTATTACCTTTTCAAAAGGCAGTACCTTTTCGGAATTCTCATATTAATTAAGGTTACAGGTTCTGCCTCCTGTCGACTGGTCCGAACAAAAGCTTTCTGCTTTTTTCTTTGTGGTTTTTATCTCAGAAGTATAAACAGTTCCAAGAGAAGTGGTGCAGGTGCAGGTATAGTTTTTTTTGCAAGAAGAAAATCCGATGATAGAAATAAATGCAATAAGTAATGTGCGTGTAATAGTTTTATACATTGGTTTTGGTTTTAAATTTATTCGATAAAATTAGTTATATAATTTGTATCGGCAAAAGAAATGATTGGAATTACTGACCTCCCGAATCAATACACTTAAACTATTCAATGGTGCAGCTATATCTACCTAAACTACCGCTACTGTTTTGCTGGTCAGTACATAGCGCTTCCGCTTTTTTCTTTGTTGCTTTTATTTCAGTAGTATAAGCAAAGCCTCTCCCGTCCGTGCAGGTGCAGGTATAATTTTTCTTACACGAAGAAAATCCTATAAATACAGAAATACTTAAAAGGAGAATGATATTTTTTTTGTTCATAGTTATTACAATATTATTTTCCGTTTATTAAATTTTTATTTTCTTGAATTAGAAGTTGATTTTTTTTTCATATAAAATAATTTCTCTGCCAATCCTCCTTATTGATACCCCATTTTCGTTTAACCCAAATTCAAATCAGAAATCTTTCCTACCCAATACTTCATCAAACCAACTTTCCGTCTTGAAGAAAAATGAAAAATCAGTGCAGTAAAACAAGACTATATATTATTTCACCACTCCACCACTTAGCTTCAGCAAATCAGTCTCCGAAACCTTAGCATTATAGCGCGCTGAAGATAATCTATCAATAGCATCCTGGTAACTTTGTTGTGCGGTTTTAAGTTCTATCGAGGTGGAATTACCAATACGGAAACGCTCCAAAGCAATGTCCAGGTTTTCTTTGGCAAGTTTTTTATTATCGTTTTCAAGCTCCAGTATAGCAAGGTCATTTTCATATTTTTTAAATGCCTTTATCATTCCTAGTTGTAACTTCGTTTTAGTACTTTCATATTCTAAGGTAGAATTTTCGAGTTCAAGCTTAAGGTTCTTAACCTGTGTATTCGTATTAAAACCATTAAAAATTGTCCAACCAACAGTAAACCCAAGATTCAACCCGAGATTTTGATTCAGCAAAGTAAGTCCTGCCTGGTTTTCAGCACGACTGAAAATATAATTGGCATTAAGATTTAAGCGTGGTAGGTAATTCGATTTGGCCTCTTTTATCATATACCGTGAAATGTCTATATTTTTCTGAGCAAATAAAAGGTCATAGTTTTTTGCAGTAATGGAGTTTTTCAAATCTTCGTATTTATAATCATTCATCAGTGGAATAGTATCCTGTACTTCAAAGTCATTATCCACCGGTTGCAACAGCAGTTGGTTCAAGGTTTCTTTCGCATCCGAAAGTAAATTATTTTCTTTCATCAATGCCGATTTCTGTGCATTCATGTCCACCTTGGCCTGCAACACATCCAATTTCGAAGAAGTTCCGATATCAAATTTCTTTTGTGCTATCTTCAAACGTTCTTCCGAAACAGCAATGTTTTCCTTTAACCCCAGTATCATTTGTTTTTCCATCACTACTGTATAATAGGCGTTAATCACTTTTACCAGCGTATTTTCAATTTGTATTTTGGTATTCAGCATACCGATACTTTCCAACTCTTTTAATCGTGCGTGGGTAGCAAACATTTTCAATCCGTCAAATACTGTCCATGTTAAATAAGCACCGGTAGTAATGTTTTGCGATTGCACCCCTGATCTATCTACCACCTGTCCTGTCGAAAATTCCTGTTTCGTAGGATTATTGGCAAGAGCACCCGTAGCGTTTAAACTGGCTGTGGGCAACATTCCTGCCATCCCCAACGAATTGCTGTTCTTTGTTTCTGTTGCCAGGTTTTTAGCAATCGATATGTCGTAATTATTTTTCAATGCTGTTTCAATGGCCTGGTCAATGGTCAGTTGAGCCGTTTGTCCGTTACTTAATAAAACGAACAAAGAGAATATAAATGTAAAGAATAATTTATTTTTAAAATTCATAGTTGGGCTAAAATAATTTATTCGGTAACTAATGTATCAGGTAATTCATTTGTCGTGGCAATCTTCTTTCCCTCATCCTGCTTATGTTTCAGCTCTCTTGAAAAATAGGAATAAATAGAAGGTATAACATACAAAGTAAGCAGCAACGAAAACAATACACCACCAACTACTACAATACCCATTGCCATACGACTTTTAGCACCTGCACCCAATGCCAATGCTATCGGCATAGCACCAAGAGATGTCGCAATACTGGTCATTAATATCGGTCGTAAACGGGCTGCTGCAGCCTCCTGTATAGCTTCTCTAACTGTGTGGCCCTTTTCTTTTAGTTGATTGGCAAACTCTACCATCATAATTCCATTCTTGGTTACGAGTCCTATCAGCATGATGATTCCTATTTCACTTAATATATTTAATGTCTGGTTAAAATACCATAACGAAAGCAATGCTCCGCAAAGTGCAAGCGGTACTGTAAGCATAATGGTGAAAGGGTCAATAAAACTTTCGAACTGCGCTGCAAGCACCAGGTAAATAATAACAAGAGCTAAAAGGAATGCAAATAAAATATTGGAAGAGCTTTCAGAAAAATCCCTTGAAGATCCCGTTAATGCTGTTGAAAAGGAATCATCCAGAACTTTAGCAGAAATGCGCTGCATTTCCTTTATCCCATCTCCTATTGTTTTTCCTTGTCCCAAACCTGCTGATGCGGTTGCAGCCTGGTAACGGTTGTAGTGATAAAGTTGTGGTGGACTACTTTGTTCCTTCATACTTACCACATTGTCAAGTTGAATCATTTCTCCTTTATCATTTCTTACATACAATGATTTTAAATCCATAGGTTCATCCCTGTCCATGCGCGTCAGTTGACCAATTACTTGGTATTGTTTTCCATTAATATTAAAATAACTGAACCGCTGGCCGCTTAATGAAAGCTGTAAGGTAGCAGCAATATCAGCAACAGAAACTCCAATAGCTTTTGCTTTGTTTCGGTCAATGGTAATATTTAATTCCGGTTTACTGAATTTAAGATTTACATCTGCGTCTTTAAACACTTTGCTTTTGTAAACTTCATCCATAAACATTGGGACTTTTTCTTTCAGTTTTTCAAAGTTAGGAGCCTGCAAAACAAATTGTATTGGTTGAGCACCTTTAGCTCCACCACCTGAAGCTATGGTTTGTTCCTGCACCACAAATGCTCTTGCATCAGGAAAAGCTTTAATGGATTTACTCATGTAATCAGCTATCTGTTGTTGTGTGCGTTTCCGTTCGTCAGGTTCTGATAATACCAAACGCACCATACCTGTGTTCACCGCACCGGTCCCTGTAAACCCGGGAGCAGTAATGGTTAAAAATATATTCTTCTCAGGCAAAGAATCTTCTGCAAAGTTCGATAACTTCCTCATGTAATTATCGGTATATTCATATGATGACCCTTCCGGAGCGGTTACCATAACACGCAGCCAGCTTCTATCCTCAAGCGGAGAAAGTTCTGAAGGAACAAGGTTTCCGATAAAATAGATAAACACCGCACAAATTCCAACAATAACAAAAGCCATCCACCGTTTGGTCATAAATCTTCCCAATGAATTATGATATCCGTTTACAAGTTTTTCAAAGAAAGGTTCGGTCAAATTATAGAACTTACTCTTTTTATGGTTTTTCTTTACCATCCTTGCATTCAGCATTGGGGTAAGGGTAAGAGATACAAATGCGGAAATCAATACCGCTCCTGCCAATACCACTCCAAACTCCCTGAACAAACGGCCAACAAATCCTTCCAAAAATATTACCGGCATAAACACTGCCGCCAATGTTATGGAAGTAGCAATTACAACAAAGAAAATTTCCTTAGAACCTTTATGTGCCGCTTCAATAGGGTCCATGCCGCCTTCTATCTTTTTAAAAATATTTTCTGTCACTACAATCCCGTCATCCACCACCAATCCTGTTGCCAATACAATTGCCAGCAAAGTCAATACATTAATGGAATATCCAAAAAGGTACATAATAAAGAAAGCACCGATTAATGAAACAGGAATGTCAATCAACGGGCGAAATGCAATTAACCAGTCACGGAAAAATAAATAGATAATCAGGATAACTAATACAATAGCAATAAGCAATGTTTCCTTTACTTCGGTAATGGAACGTTTGATAAACTTTGTATTATCCAATGCAATTCCAAGCTGATAATCTTTTGGCAAATCTTTTTTAATCTGCTCCACACGTTTGTAAAACTCATCGGCAATATCCACATAGTTAGCTCCTGGCTGAGGAACCAGTCCGCAACCAATCATCGGCACACCCGATTGACGTAAATTGGTTTCTTCGTTTTCAACACCAAGCGAAGCATTACCGATGTCTTTAAAACGCACCACCTGGTTACCTGTCGATTTAATAATCATATTATTAAATTCGTTTTCGTTAGTAAATTTACCTTTTGTATTAACTGTCAATTCCGTATTAACACCTGCTACTTTTCCCGAAGGTAATTCTACATTTTCCCTGTCCAATGCCTGTTTTACATCCAGTGGAGTGACGGAGTAAGCAGCCATTTTAGCTGGATCCATCCACATACGCATGGCATATTTTTTTTGTCCCCATATCTGTATATTACTAACACCGGGAATAGTTTGTAATCGTTCTGCAATAACATTCTCAGCAAAATCACTCACCTGCATAATATTTTTCGAATCGCTTTGCAGAGTTAATGCTACTATTGCGTCTGAGTTGGCATCCGATTTTGTTACGGTTGGCAAACCATCAATGTCCTGTGGTAATTGTCGTACCGCCTGCGAAACTTTATCACGTACATCATTTGCAGCAGCTTCCAGGTTGGCATCCAGGTTAAATTCAACAGTAATATTGCTGTTTCCCTGGCTGCTGGAAGAAGAAATTGTTCGCACTCCTTCAATTCCGTTAATTGCTTTTTCAAGCGGTTCAGTAATCTGTGATTCAATAACGTCCGCGTTCGCTCCTGCATAGGAAGTCTTTACCGTTATTACAGGAGGGTCGATGGAAGGGTATTCCCTCACACCAAGATATTTATAACCTATTGCCCCGAACAAAATAATAATCACCGACATTACTATCGCTAATACCGGCCTGTTAATACTTGTTGATGCTATATTCATTTTAAAAAATCTAACTACTAATTTTTATATCTTAAAATCAAAAAACAATTTATTTCGGTGAACTGAAATGAACCGGAACATCTGTTTTTAATTGCATAATTCCAGTGGTAACCACTGTATCTCCTATCTGCAAACCATTCAGCACCTGTACTTTTTCACTTGTCCTTATTCCTGTTTCAATAGCAACCGATTTTGCTTTTCCGTTTTTAACGATGAATACTTTTTTTCCACGAAGTTCTGTAATCACAGCTTCTGTAGGTATCATCACTGCATCGTCAATATCTTTCAGCAAGACTTTAACTTCGGCAAATGCTCCGGTAAAAATTTTCTTTTCTTTGTTAGGACAAATGGCACGTACCATAAAAGTGCGGGTATTCATATCAATCTTTGGCTCCACGGCATATACCTCACCGTTCATATCTTCCTTCATTCCTGCAATGTTGAAAATCACTTTAACTCCTTTCTTTATATACGGTGCATAACGTTCTGAAACGGCAAAGTCAATTTTTACAGGGTCAATTTGAAGTACAGTAGCTATAGTGGTTCCGATACTTATGTATGCACCATCACTTACATTTTTCAACCCGATAATTCCGGTGAATGGGGCATGGATTTCAGTTTTAGCAATCTGCGATTGAACATACTCCATATCCGCTTTAATAGTGTTCTCAGCATTTTGCGAAGCATCAAAATCAGACTGACTGATTCCGCTTACTTTTAATAATTCCTGCTGACGTTTTAAATTTTTATCGGCAAGGTCATATTGCAATTGCAGTTTTTTATATTGTGCCTGGAAATCTGCATCATTAATCTTCACCAACAATTGATTTTTTGAAACCTCTGTTCCTTCTTTTAACGGAAGCGAAATTATCTTGCCGGCAATTTCAGGCTTCAGCTCCACTTCTTCATTTGCAACAATGGTTCCTGAGGCAGTTAATGTGTTTTCAAGTTTTTCAGGTTTTATAACATATATGGAAACAGCACTTGCAGGAGCTTTCCCTTTTTGTGGTCCTTTTGTTTGGTCTGCCTGAGAAGGAAAGAAAATATATTTCACTCCCAGCAAAGCACCAATAACAATCACAATAATAATAAGCGTTTTTAATTTCATTAGTTGCTATTTTTTTATTTTTATACTTACGGTGTTCACTGGTAAATTTTCAAGATTTTGAATTACAGTAACCAGTTGTTCTCTGAATAGTTTGGCTTCTTTTTTTGTAAATCCTTTTAATGCAATATTATTCATAGCAGTAATTTCTGCATGAATCTCCGGCATTAATTTTTTAGCCTTCTCTGTTAACTCAATGAGGTGTTCCCTTCTGTCTTCCGGATTAACTATCCGTTTAATAAACTTTTTCTTTACCAGGTAATCAAGGTTTCTCACCATTGTCACTTTATCAATATAAAGTAAATCAGAAAGGTATTGTTGTGTGCATTTTTCGGTGGCGGTGCCAATAGTTACTAAAGTGGCAAAGTGGCGATCGATACCAAGTGGTTCAATCTGCTTGCTAAGTGCTCCATAATAGGACTTAGTAATGTTGCCCATCAGTTTCCCAAGGGGCATGCATTCAGAAATATATTTTCTTTTGTCGGTTAACATAATGCAAAGATAGTTCAAAATGTTAATAGTTAACATTATTAACTAATTTCATTTTCTTGCGATATATGCTTTAAATGGCACAAATAACCCAATTTATAGACAACCCTACTTTTAATATTTACTAAAGCTTCCTATCCCTGGTAATATTAATAATTGTTAAAAAATAAATTTTTTAGTTCTTTGTCCGAACCAGTTTTATTGTAGAAGAGAAATCCGGAGTTTTATATTTAATAAAATAAATTCCTGTACCAAGGTTATATTGATTCGCGTCAATAGTGATGGTATGTACACCAACAGTTTGAAAGGCATCAGCAGTTATTGGTTCGGCCACCAGTTGTCCAAGTAGGTTATATATCCCTATGGATGCCTGTTGTTCAGTTAGTAATGTATAAGATAAAGTCAAGGTATTGTTAAATGGATTTGGATATACCTGGAAATCATTTTGCAATGCATCAAAATAGGCAGTAAAGGTATCATCAGTGCTTACATTTAATCGTATGGAATTATTTGAATTGGGTGTCGGAACTAATAAAGGAGATTGCCAATATTTGAATTTATAACCCGGGTTTGCGGTAACAGTTATTGTTACAGGCACTCCGTCATAATAAACTCCTGTCCAAGGCAGAGATTCCGGTGTAATGGTAGAGATTTTAATTTTACCCGCTCCTGCAGGTTGAACATCAAGTGTAACGTTTACCTGCTTTACCAAACTGAACTGATTTTCAATCTGATCTCTGGCAATGCCTATCCTGGAACCTGCAAATTGAAGCATGGTGTCAATATTTGCTTCCCATGAAGGAACATCGTTCGAACGACCTATTGCATTGGGTGCCGGAGATTGGTATCCCCATTTGGTAAAATGTCTTGCCATTTCCGGAGCCATTTCATCACGCATTGCATAGGCATTAACATCCATTTTGTTTGGTAGGAAAATGGTGTTCATCAAATCTGCATAACGGTCAACAAAATAATTTTTGAATTCTGTATTGTTAAGCAAACTTCTAAGCATTACCGAATGAGGATTGGAAGTAGGAGGATTTATGGCAACCCGGAGCATATTGGTTGTGTCTGCACCGGCCCACCAGCTTTGAGCAAAGCCCAATGTGATATCTGTATCCCAAAACATGTAACGCCACTTTCCCGGAGGATCATTGGGGCGCCAGAATTTAATATTATTGGTATATGTTCCCAACCAGTCAATATTAATAAGGTAAGTTTCGGTAATAAAATAATCACAAAAGTTTTCAATATCCAACATTGTTTTCACATTTGTGTAGTTAGTCGAATCGCTCATGTTATTATTTCCAATGAAATTTACCATGCTTAAAAATCCTGCATTTCCTCCTTCTATAATGTTTCCGTCAAATTCAAGAAAATCAATTTTACTGCCTGAAACCCCACTGTTACTTTCTATATAATCCTTGTCCTGTTTTTCCCTCAGTTCATATACACCCCAGTATTTTCCATTTATAAAAAGAACACAAGGTCTTCCATCCATTATATCCAGGCTCGTGCTTTTTTGTGCATTCTTCTGGTTAAATCGGTCTCTCATATGGGTGGTATTCCAGTCAGAACCGGCATTACGTATATTGAATGATTTATAGGAAGAGATATTTTGTTTATCCGGAAACAGGGGATAATTAATTTTAGTTCCGTTGTAATTTTCTTTTGCTTTCACAGTAAATCCCCTTTGCGGCCAAGCTTTTGAATAATTACCCTGGATGGAAATACCAGCTGTGGTTTCAAAACCCTGGGTGCCTCTTTGGTCAAAATATTCTATGTTTGCAGGTCGTTCCCAGCCTTTCCAGAAATTAGCACCCTGAAAAGGAATGGCTGACATATCAGCCCCCGGACCATAAACGTATATTCCATAATTATAATCAAATAAGTTATAAGGGTCGCTAACAAGGGAAACCACAGGCAGAGAAATATTTTCATTAATAAAATAAGTATTGGTTATAACAGGGCTTGGCAAATAAAGTGGGTTGCTTGAATAAGTACGGGCCCTTAAAGCTCTTGTAGAATCAATAATAATAGGGGAGGAGTAGGCTGGAGAAGACTGATCAGGGTCTTTTCCATCGGTGGTATATCTTATTGTTCCGTTTGCGGCTGTCATACCTGCCAGTTGGTTGCCGGTATAAAATCCGGCAGGCAATGTAAAGTAAGGTTGACTGGCATAATCAATGTAAAATGCAGAAGTGTTGTTAGATGTATCAGGTGTTGGACTATCAAAATAGTACCAGTTGTTTGCCCCGTCAGGTCTTCTGCCATAAGTATTGTTTATCTGCATAGGTCCTACGGTATGCTGGTCAACCACCACTCCGGAAGAGTCAGTAAGTGTTAATATCTGCCCTGTACTGTTAAGGTTAAAATCGGTATGCAGGTGAACAGTTGCAGGAAAAGGATAATAGGTAACTGTGGTATCGTTTACACCAATTAAAAAATAAGGGATTGCTGAAAGGTCGTTCATACCATTATTATAATTGTGAACCTGTATACTGAAAACGTTGGTCCCTACTTTTAATGCGGAATCAATTATATGGGGCGAAACAAAATAAGCAGCTGAAAAATTTCCGTTCTGATACATCTGTGCTTCGTGTTCGTCATAAGCATAAGTATTGTAAGCGGGATGATCTCCGTAAATTCCAACATTGAACCGAGCTATTTCAACATCATTCAGATAGGCAACAAATGCATCATCAAAATCCAACAAAATAGCCGCAGTAGGAATAATACTGGTATCTGCAATAGTAAATGTTTTTCTCATAAACAGGGAAGTTACAGGTGGAATTACAGTACTATCGTCCCCATCGCCATATCCTATTCCTCCTTGTCCGGTAAGCCATGGTGTATCATTAAATCCAATGCTTCTCCAGTTTGCGGGTGGGTTGGAACTTCCTAAATAATATTTCCAGGGATTATTAGAATATACAGGTACTTCCCAATGATCAAAAAAAGTTTTGCGGTCTTTTTTGGAACAGAAAATAGTAAGGTAATCGTGAGGTTTAATAAATATTCTCGGAAACTTCCATTGATTATTATTCCCGTTTTCATTTCGGGCAATAGTGTATCCCTGCATATTTATGGCTGTATTCCCGGTATTGTAAAATTCTATCCAGTCTTCTTGATCACCATCTTCATCCAGGAAAGAAGATACACTGGCACTGGAAACCTCATTGATTACTACCTGGGAACGGAGTAAAAAAGAAAAGGATAAAATAAATACAGTTAAAAGTAGTTTTTTCATTTGGTGAATGTTTTGGCAAATTTAAGACATATTTAAAATAAACCGGTATGTTTTTTTAAACATAACTATATGTATCGTATTTGTTTTCAGTTTTTTTTAGAAGATTAGTTATCTGATTGGTTTAATCTTTCTGACATTTTCATGACAATTGAAATTACCCCTATATATAGCTTTGTGCATCTTAATTTTCCATCAATTCTATTTATGAAAAAGCAATTTTTATTTTTCTCTGCTTCACTGCTATTTTGCAGCATTACTTATGCTCAAACCGAAAAACATTTAAAAAACATTCATCAGCTTACCTATGGCGGAGACAATGCCGAAGCCTATTTCAGTTATGATGACAAATTCCTTTCTTTTCAATCCAATAATAAGAAATGGGGATTGAACTGCGATCAGATTTTTAATATGAACATATCGGATGCCACTATGGATAGTACTTACAAAGCAACCCGTATAAGCACCGGACTTGGGCGAACCACCTGCGCTTATTACCTGAAAGATGGGAAACACATATTGTATGCCTCCACACATAAAGGTGGCAAAGAGTGTCCTCCCAATCCGGAGCCTCGCCCGGACCATAAATACCTATGGCCGGTGTATGCTTCGTTCGATATATATGTAGCCGATTTGAACGGAAATATTACCCAGCAGTTAACCGACTCTCCGGGTTACGATGCAGAAGCTACTATTTCACCGGATGGAAAAATAATAGTGTTTACCAGCATGCGTTCCGGTGACCTGGAATTATGGACCATGAATGTGGATGGAACCAGCCTGAAACAGGTAACTTCTGGACTTGGGTATGATGGAGGTGCATTTTTTTCTCCCGATGGAAAAAAATTAGTATTCCGTGCATCCCGCCCAACCACACCCGAAGATATAAAGGAATACAAGGATTTATTGGCGCAAAACCTTGTAATGCCTGTAAAGATGGAGATTTATACCTGTAATGTAGATGGAAGCGATGTGAAACAAGTAACACATTTGGGCAAAGCCAACTGGGCACCTTACTTTACACCTGATGGAAAAAAGATTATGTTTTCTTCCAACTACGATGCCACCAAGGGTTTTAATTTTAACCTGTTTACGATTAATCCGGATGGTACGGGCATTGAAAAGATAACAAATGTAAGCACCTTTAATGCATTTCCTATGTTTTCGCGAGATGGAAAAAAACTGGTTTTTTCTTCTAACCGGAATACCCATGGTAACCCCGGGATAGATTTATTTATAGCTGATTGGGTAGAGTAGGGGAGTTTGGACTTAATAAAGAACATCAAGGTAATAAATTATATAAAAGTAACTTGGTATTACTAATTGACAAATTGGACAAAGCCTTTAAGAGCAAATTTTTCACTTATTAACTTAAGTTTTAAAGCTTGAGGTAATGTGGCTTTACCAGAAAATGGCCTCAGCCAAATTTTTTTTAATGGGTTTGCGATTGCAAAGAAAAACTCCCTCGAAATTTGAGGGAGTTTTTTTTGTTTTATTCTTATTTTCCTTTGGATGCATTAATATTAAGGCAGCAAAAGAATAATTTTGTGTTTCTTTTCGGAACCGGGTTTGAAATGATAATTGAGTTCTGTTTGAATAGCGAAACCTCTTAATTCGTAAGTTATATCATAGTTTCCGGGGATGACCGGGACAATTTCGAATGTGCCATCAATTAATGTAAGGGTTTGATAAGCTATTGCTGACTGACCGGCAAGGCGCATGATTACTGAAACATTGACTAAAGGGACGCGATTACTATCGGTAATGCTTCCTCTTAGTTTGGTTTTGGTGGAACCAAGGTCGATGATTTCGCGGGCAAAGAAATAGTTTTTTACAAATTCGGGATTTGAAATGAATAAAGTGTTTATCATTATATCCATTTGGCCTTTGAACTGGTCGTTGTAAATTTCTTTGATTAACTTTTTGATTTGGCCTCCGGCAGTCTTTTTTGTAATTCGTGCCTGACGAGGGTTGGAGGATGAAAGCAGATACAGGTCTATTGCTGACTGAAGGTCGGTGATGTCGGAAGCTGCAATACCAAAATTGAGTGCGCCAGCGTTTGCATTTGCGGCATTTCGTATTTGCTGACATATTACTGCAATTTCTTCCTTGGTTAATCTGTTCAACATATAAGGTTTGAATTTTACAAGGTTTGCCAATGTGTTGTTGTTAACAGAATTGGCATAAGCGAGAGTGGCCTGAGCGCATTTGAAAGCTAAATTACTCATGGTTTTGCGGAGCACTTTTGTATCGAGTGTTACACCAGATGTTCCGTTTAGAACGATTTGGTCGTAAGCATCGATGAGTATTAATTTGTTTTTGACTGTGAGTAATACTGCTGCAAATGCAGCGATGGTGTTGGTTATTACTACGTTTGCTGCTACGGCTAAGAACACGCATACGGTGCGTATTGTTGTTACCTTATTTACTAATTTGGTTTCCATTTTGATTTTAATTTAATTGTTAATACTACTACTAATTATGAATTTTTTATACTGCGAATTACGAATTATTGAATTTGAGATTGCCATGTACGGATAACGAATCCCGGACGAACGGGACGAATTTGCGAATTGGAGGTTGTCAATTATTTACTTACACCCCTATTTGCGGAAAAGTCGAAAAAGTAAGCTCCCGATTGACTCTCAAAGGGGGTTATTTTCGAAATACTGCTAATATTTTGGGTGACAGTGCTGATTGCGAAAGAAATGAAGTTGATTGCAAAGGTGACGAAGTTAGTTGCAAAGTTGGCGAAGTGATTTGTAAACCTTGCGAAGTGGCTTGAAAAGTTGGAGAAGTAGATTGTAAACCTGACGATGCGGCTTGAAAAGTTGGCGAAATGCTTTGAAAAGTTGGCGGGGTGATTTGTAAACCTGGCGAAGTGCTTTGTAAACTTGGCGAAGTGGTTTGAAAAGTTGGCGAAGTACATTGTAAACCTAGCGAAGTGCTTTGAAAAGTTGGCGAAGTACATTGTAAACCTAGCGAAGTGCTTTGAAAAGTTGGCGAAGTGGTTTGAAAACCTGCCGGAATTTTTATTTTTAAGGTTGTGCTCATTTTATTTGGTTCTTTTAAATGGTTTTGTTTTGCCCTTTGTATATAAGAACGATGAAATTTGAAAAGTACGGCAGTTTTTTTAAAAATTATTTTTTTCGAGTTTCTTTTTTAATATTTTGAGTATTCGGGTGTACTGCCGGGGAATGGTTTTTTCTTTTGAGTTTAAGGCTTTGGCTATCTCTTCCCATTTTTGTTTTTTCCAAAGACGGAGGTGTAGTATTTTTCTGTCTCTGGGAGATAATGTATTGATTGCTTTGAGCAATTTAGCTTTGTTTTCGGGTGAAGTAATGAGGTCTCCCATTTGTTGTTCGATACCATCGGGTAGCTCGTCCATGAGGATTACCGGGAGTTTCTTTTTCTTTAAAAAATCGATGATGTGATTTTTGACGATGCGAAATAGCCAACTGCCGAAACTTTTGTTTTCTGTGTATTTTCCCTCTTTAAGTGATTTATACAGTATTATGGATTCTTCCTGAATGGCATCTTCTGCATCGTGATGGTTTTGGAGGCGATAGAAATTAACCTTATAAAGATTTTTGTGATGCAGGTTAAATAGTTTGGTGAAGGCATTGTTGTCTCCATTAAGGAATTGCTGAATGAGTTGGGAATCTCTGAGATTCCGGGCTTCTCTATTTTGTTCTTTTGTCATGATACTAAGAATTATGAATTTGTTTTTGGTACGGATAACGAATGACCTCACCCCCGGCCCCTCCCCTTGAAGAAAGGGGAGGGGTGCCAATGTGTGACGTTGTTACTTATTAGTTCCTATTGTGGGCGAGGAAAGAGGTTAATAAAACCTCGTTTGCGCGGAGCCGCAAGAAACGTAAGTGTTTTTTGGTTAAAAGGTTAATAAACTGATTGAAAACTGTGGGTAAGCGTACTTTGTTAATTGGTTAGGTGTGGTGTGGAGTGCCCGTGGGAACAGCGAAATAAAGATTTCTTTGTTTGACGGTTATGTTAATGGCTGTAAAGTTTATTCATGCGGTTGGTTTTGAAGTTATGGTTTGTTATACGGGAGATTTTGGGTTGGGTTGCGTTTTTGTGAAAGTTTTTTAAAAATGGAACGCAGAAAGAAAATCGGGTCTGTGAGCGCAGATGACGGGAGTGCTTCGTGCAGTGGCGGGACGCCACTAAATAATAGGCACAGGCGAAACACGCCTGCGCCCAATGTCATTAAGTTAATTTCGTCTCCTTAACTTAATGACATTGCGCTCTCGCCAGCAGGGTAAACAGGAAGATAGTTTTGCAATAATAGCCTAAATGAGCTTTTTATAGGAAAAGTTTTTCAATGACACACTCCCTAATAGCTCGGGACTTAAAGCCCCTACCTCCTCTCAAAGAGGGGAATTGCGGTACGCATAGCTATCGCAAGAAATGGAAATGACCTATTTTCAAATAGCGAGGGACTTATAACCACTAATCCTCAAAAGGGAAATTGGTTACCAAGGAAGGTAAGTGTCTATAAAAAAGAATTTTGAAAGATTTATTGCTAATTCAATAAATAATACGATATTTGCACTCCAAAATTTAAAAAAAGTACATATTTAATACAAAAATAAGATGTCAAGAGTTTGTGAAATAACAGGAAAAAAGGCTATTGTAGGGAACAAAGTTTCTCACTCGAACGCTAAAACTAAACGTAAATTCAATGTGAACTTAAAGGTGAAAAAATTCTTTTTGCCGGAAGAAAACAAATGGATTACTTTGCGTTTGTCTACTTCAGCTTTACGTACCATCAACAAAAATGGTATTGCTGCTGTGCTTAAAGAAGCAAGAGAACAGGGACATTTGAAGAAATAAAAATCAATCGGGCAAGTTTGAAAATTTAAAAATTTAAAAATTAGCCGGAGATTAAAAAAAGTAATAAGCACAATAATTTTCAAATAAAATACAATGGCAAAAAAAGGTAATAGAATACAGGTGATTATGGAGTGCACAGAGCACAAAGACAGCGGCATGCCGGGAACGTCTCGCTATGTGACTACCAAAAACAAAAAGAACACCACCGAGAGATTGGAGTTGAAAAAATACAACCGAATCCTGAAAAAAGTAACCGTTCATAAAGAAATAAAATAATAAACATGATATTAGAATTAGGATGTTAGATGTTAGACAGAGTGTTTAATCTAAAATCCGAAATCTGAAATCTAAAATCCAATAAACAATGGCAAAGAAAGTAGTTGCATCACTAAAAACAGGTAAAGGAAATAACTTTACGAAAGTAATTAAAATGGTAAAATCTCCTAAAACAGGTGCTTACGCATTTAAAGAAGAGATTGTTCACAACGATCACATTAAAGATTTTTTATCTAAATAAATAGCTGATAGCTATTGTTACTTAAGTAAAGGCTTCCTCAAAAAAGGGAGCTTTTATTGTTTAATTGCATTCCATTCAGTATCATTTAATATATATTTTTCAAAGTGGGTATTTTCAGTTTTTTTAGTAAGGAGAAAAAAGAGAGTCTGAATAAAGGTTTGTTTGTTACCAAGCAGAGTTTTTTCAGTAAACTGGCCAACGCCATTATGGGTAAGGCGACAGTGGATGACGAGGTATTGGAAAACCTGGAAGAAATACTGCTTACTTCTGATGTGGGTGTGGATACTTCGCTGCGAATAATTGAGCGGATAAAGAAACGGGTGGCCAAGGAGAGAAGGGTGGAAACATCAAGACTGAATGAGATTTTGAAAGAAGAAATAGCTGAGTTGCTGGTATCGAACGGGCTGGAAGACAAGGATGATTTCTGGTTGCCGACCGATAAGAAGCCCTATGTGATAATGGTGGTAGGTGTGAATGGTGTGGGTAAAACAACTACTATTGGCAAACTGGCTTACCAGTTTAAAAAATCGGGGAAGAGTGTGGTGATAGGTGCTGCAGATACTTTTAGAGCTGCGGCTGTGGACCAGATAAAAATATGGGGAGAACGTGTGGGTGTGCCTATTGTTTCGCAAGGGATGAATGCTGACCCTGCTTCGGTGGCTTTTGATACGTTAAAGTCGGCTGTGGCGAAAGGGATGGATATAGTAATAATAGATACTGCAGGCAGGTTGCACAATAAAATAAACCTGATGAATGAGTTGACCAAGATAAAAAATGTGATGCAAAAGATAGTGCCGGATGCGCCACATGAAATATTACTGGTGCTGGATGCTTCGACCGGCCAAAACGCAATAGAACAATGTAAACAATTTACAGCAGCTACTGATGTGAATACGCTGGCGCTTACTAAACTGGACGGAACGGCCAAAGGTGGTGTGGTGATAGGTATTTCGGATACTTTTCAAATACCGGTTAAATATATAGGTGTTGGAGAAAAAATGGAAGACTTGCAGGTGTTTAACAAAAATGAGTTTGTAGATAGTTTGTTTAAGCAGTAGGGGCATCCCCCTCTACCCCCATAATAATCAGGTTAAAGGAGAACCTAAGGGCGCAAGAAACAATTAATATGTCGTCCTTACAGGACTTTGAAACATTACCTGAATATTATTACTACCGATATGTCGTCCTTACAGGACTTTTAAGTGCAATAACCTGAAGTACTTTGTAAAATTAAGTTTTATTTCTTTTTGAATTTATTGAACATTCGGACAATCATTACTTCGGATAGTTTGATTAATAAACCGGAGAGTTTGTTTTTTCCGTTTAAGTCGAGCCCAAGGAATTTTTCGAAAACATATTCGTTGGCGGTATCCATGATGTTGTTGATTTTTTTGTTCTTGTCTGTTTCAAAAGGTAGGAACTGTTCGGCAATGACCTGGCTGGTGTTTTGCTTAATATAGGCCATTTTAGTCTTCAGAAGGTCTTCCTGGTAGGAAGTGTACATTTTCAGTCGCTGCTTTTCGCGCTGAAGGCTTTCCAGATTGGTTATTTTAATGGGTTCGTTAATCATCTTCTCCTTTTTCAAATAATTGTTCGATTACTTTATCTGTAATGTATTTCTCCAATAATCGCTTACGATAAATGATAACGAAAATTAAGAGTATGACATAAATACCAAAAATAATAAGGAAGCCTAGGGCAATGCTATTAAATAATCCTCCAAAAAAGAACCCTCCACTGATGCTAAGAAAGAAAAGCATGAAAAAACATAGCAATGTGATAACAATGGAAGAAAATAAAGTGGCGGTAACCTTTGCAATTTTTTCGTAAGCACCAATTTTGTATAATTGAATTTTAGCTTCAAAATAAGCAATGATGATTTGCTTTAATTCTTCGAAAAATGAAGGTTCCTGGCTCATATCAGGTAGTAGGATTGTTAAAATGCTCGGCTGCAGAATTCTTTAAATCATCAAACTTATCAGTTAAATTATCTTTTAGTTTGGAGGCCCCATCCTTAATATCATCAAGGATTTCATCCTTTTTATCAGAATTCAGGAAATACCCGATGGCTACTCCTATGGCTGCACCTGCCAAGGCTGCTAATAAAATTTTTGAGTTATTATTATCTTTCATTTTGTGAGGAAATTGATTGAGGTACAAAGTTACAACAATTTTTACTTGATATAATTTAAAAGCAATAGCTTACTTTTGCATAAAATTTAACAGGAACAAAATTGAAAACGAAAACGCTTAAAAAGAATAAGGTAAATGTGGTGACGCTTGGTTGCTCAAAAAACATAGTGGACAGTGAGGTGCTGATGGGGCAACTGAAAGCAAACAACTTTGATGTGGAGCATGAAAGCAAAAATGACGATTCGAGCATAGTGATTATTAATACCTGCGGATTTATAGATAATGCAAAGCAGGAGAGCATTGATACCATCATCAGGTATGCGGATGCCAAAAAAGCGGGATTGGTGGATAAAGTATATGTGACGGGGTGCCTGAGCGAACGCTACCGCCCTGAACTGGAAAAGGAAATACCTACTGTGGATGGGTATTTCGGGACAAGGGAACTGCCCAGGCTATTAAAAACATTAAAAGCCGATTATAAACATGAGCTGGTGGGAGAACGACTGTTAACTACTCCTCATCATTATTCCTATTTTAAAATTTCGGAAGGATGTGACCGTCCCTGCTCGTTTTGTGCTATTCCGTTGATGCGTGGAGGACATATTTCCAAACCGATTGAAGAACTGGTGAAAGAAGCAAAGCACCTTGCCAAAAACGGAACAAAGGAACTGATGCTGATAGCACAGGATTTAACGTATTATGGTCTGGATATTTATAAAAAGAGAAATCTTTCTGAATTACTAAAACAACTTTCGGATGTGGAGGGAATAGAATGGATACGACTTCACTATGCTTTTCCGAGCGGATTCCCGATGGATGTGTTGGATGTGATGAATGAACGAAAAAATATTTGTAATTATCTTGACATGCCGTTGCAGCACATTACCGACAATATGTTAAAGAGTATGCGAAGAGGAACTACCAAACAAAAAACAATAGACCTTGTAAACGAAATAAGAAATAAGGTTCCGGGTATTGCTATCAGGACTACCCTTATAGCTGGCTATCCGGGTGAAACCCAAAAGGACCATGAAGAGATGCTGGAATGGGTGGAACAAACCCGTTTTGACAGATTAGGAATATTTGGTTATTCACACGAAGAAAACACACATGCCTATTTGCTGAAAGATGATGTTTCGGCAAAAACAAAACAGGCCAGGACAGAAGCTGTGATGGCATTGCAAAATGGGATTTCCTTTCAGTTGAATCAAGAGAAAGTAGGGAAAACGTTTAAGGTTTTATTTGATAAAAAAGAAGGAGATTATTTTATTGGCAGAACAGAATTTGATTCTCCTGAAGTGGATAATGAAGTGCTGGTGAAAGCTGCAAAAGATTTTGTACGGGTAGGAGATTTTGCAAATGTGAAGATTACATCGGCAGAAGATTATGACTTATTTGGTGAGGTGGTTTCTTGATTATTATTCCATGTCTCCGTTCTTAGTTTCAAACCAGTCAGCATAAACATCAGAGATATATTCCATTTCGGTATTTCCTTTGAACCCATTAGCCCCGGCCTGGTCATTTAATTTTCCCGAATTAAGAAACTGCTTTTGAGCTCCCGTTTTTAAATCGAAAAGATAATATGCAATTTCAGGTTCATTTTCTTTGTAAGTATATTCTGAAGAGTGCTCTATTTTGAAAAGAAGAAAATGTTTGTCATAGCTGATTTTTGATATTTCATTTGCCAATGCAACAGTATCGCTACTTTTAAGAGCGTTAATTAAAGTGTAATTGTTATTATATACTAAAAAAGCATAAGGATAAATAAAAGGAAGTGTATCGCGATTACCGGAATCATGTTCAAATTTATTATCTTTATTAGCGTAAAACGTTGCAGGAATATTGCCTGCAAATTTTTCATCCACCATTAACCGGAAAGTATCCATTACATCCTGGCGATGTTGTTTTGAATAATCAAACTGGGGATTGTTATAATTATTATAAGTTTGATGCTGTGACATCCACTCTACTCCCGTTTCTACTTTTTCTTTTACCCTTTCCACAATATGAATAACCGAAAAAATAACCATCGAAAGAGCAATGCAAAAACCAAAAAGCCATATTGCGGCCTGTTGCATTTTACCGCCAGCTAATGAAATGATTCCAAAAACAACAGTTACCAAAGTAAGGATACCTCCTAAAATTAACCCTGTAACAGAAAGTCCGAAGTAAGAAAATAATAATATCATTAGCGTGCAGAATTAAATTGATTCAAAATTACATTATTATTTTTACTTGCTATTTAAAGAGAAGAGTTAACTATTGGGGTTTCCTGGATAAATTGATAATAAAATTGTTTTTTTAATTTATTTCTTGGTGGTATTGAAAATAAAACTACTTTTGCACTCCAATTCTAACAAAAACAATTTTTGGATCGGTAGTTCAGCTGGTTAGAATGCTGCCCTGTCACGGCAGAGGTCGCGGGTTCGAGTCCCGTCCGGTCCGCAAACATTAACAAAAAAATGCCCCTGAAGTCAGGGGCATTTTAATAACTAAACAATTAAACAAAAAAATGGCAACAAACAGAACTTTTACTATGATTAAACCGGATGCAGTTGCTAACGGTTACATTGGTGGAATATTAAAAATGATAAACGATGCAGGTTTTCGCATTGTTGCAATGAAGTATACTCAACTTTCAAAAGAGGCTGCAGGTAGTTTTTATGAAGTACACAAAGAGCGTCCTTTTTATGGAGAATTGGTGGACTATATGTCTTCAGGACCGATAGTAGCTGCTATTCTTGAAAAAGAAAATGCTGTTGCTGATTTCAGAACCTTAATAGGTGCTACTGACCCCACTAAAGCAGATGAAGGAACTATTCGTAAAATATATGCAAAATCAATTGCAGCAAATGCCGTTCATGGTTCGGACAGTGATGAAAATGCAGCCATAGAAGGAAATTTTTACTTCTCTCAACTGGAAAGATTTTAAAATCTGATTTATACAGCTTTAACAGAAAAGTTCTTCTTTAAAAAGAAGAACTTTTTTTGTTTCTACTCTTTTACAACCTCTTCCAGCTTCTCAAAAATCTTTACCATGGATAAGGTATCGAGTTTACAATATTCGAGTAACTGGTCCCGAACCTCCAGAATTTTAAACATGTCTGTTTCGGTTTGTAAACTTTCATAAGCAGTCATGGCAATACTTCCGCTTGAAATGGTTAAATTGGTGTAAGATAAATCAGGAACCAGTGCATGAAGAAGGTTTTTGATGGAAAAAGAATTTTTCATGGCGGGATGATAGTAGCTTTTTTCCTGGAAAGGAACCATTAAATCAATGATTCGTTTTAATCGTAAATCAATGGCTGAGGCATATTCAGGGAAATCATTCTTTAATCCGTTCAATATGTTTTTTTCCATTAATGCATCGTAAACCAAAATGCTTCCCTCTGTTTCTGTATGCTTTAATAAACTCTCCAAAAAAGATTTCCTGGGGTCGAATCCCTGCTCGGCAAGAAAATAAAAATGCTCCAATTCGGCATTCTCCTCCTTTTTATAATGAAGTGAATATTGAAAGGGAATGTGCTGATAAGGTTTTGTTTTATTATAAATAGGAACTGCCGGCATAAATGATTCAAAATCCATGAAAAACAAAGGGTAATATATTTTCCCAAGGAACTTATTAATGGCGACCTTCTCTATTTTCTCTTCGTCATTTTTAACTGCATAAATATGTGCGTTTGCACCTGCATCCAGGTTATTACTTGCAGGTATCTGTTCTATTGTTTCATAACCTGCATAGTACAAAGCAAATTGCTCCGCTTTGGGTATCCCTGTTATCTCAAAAACAGAGTTCTTCTTAGGAACATTTTTCCAGCAATTACCCATAAAGTCGCAATGATAAGGGCTGAAACAATGTTCTCCAATAGCCACCACAGGCAATTGAGGATTTGCAACTACGGATTTTGATACATCGATTTTCTCTTCCACCATTTCCTGCTGCTTTATCACAGCCTCCTTTACTGATTTGGTGGAAAATAATTTGTCAAGTTCCACGTTCCCGTTCCTGACATACTGATTGTTTATTATTATCAATGAAATATCTTCCAACTGCAGACCAGAATTGGTAATTACCCAATACTGAAGGGATGCATCAAGCAAATATGTATGAGATATTTTAGTTGAACTTTTTACTTCGTAAGCGTACCAGCAATTATCTTTTTTGACTAATATATCCAAAATTGCAAGCACCTGGTTATGCTGAAAAGCGGCTTCGTATATCACCTCTGCTCCGCTCTCTATCAGTTCTTTTGTTCTTTTTACAGCACCAATATTGTCTGAACGTTTGGCAGGTGTGGCATCTATGCCTCCAGGAAAAAGCTTTTGAGCAAGGATACCTACATTATTTCCCCTGTTGAAAATGGCAGTTGTTTCAGCAGATTGTTTGTCCCGAAGCTGGATAAAGTTTTTGTATAAATACAATGATTTCGCACATTGCAGTCCTCTTAAGAAGGTGGATTTACTAAGTATATGTTTTTCCAAAATATTTTTAATTCGTCACGAAGGTAGAACTTTTTTGCTTTTGTTGTTTTTATTAGCCATGGTAAAAGGAACAAACATATATAGAGCATAAAAAGTCAGATAACTATTATAAAATAAAAAAACAAACTGTTAAATTTATAATATTGAAATGCAACCTTTTGTTAACTTTACGCATCTTAATTAATGAGAAGTATGTCTATTCTGTTTTTTATTGATAGTGTAATTTCTAAACCTGTTTAATTTCTTTTTTAATATTTCTTTAAACTTACCCAAATGGAAAAATTTACAAAAAGTTATTTGCATCATCTTCACTCCCTCTTTTTGGGTTTGCTTTTTTTTCTTTCTGTTTTTTTATGTTCATTTAAAGCAAATGCGCAGGCTACTGCCACCTGTGGGGGTGTTGTTTCTTTTATGCCATTAAATACATGCGCTACAAACGTTGCTATTAGTGATCCAACTAATGACTATCCCGCTCTTCCTGCTGCTGCTTGTTTAAATGGTGGTACTTTCCGTAGAGAAGGTTGGCTTGGGTTTACAGTCCCGGCAGGACCAAATCAAAACGTTACCATTACGGCTACCCTAGCATCCACAACACAAAATTTGGGAATTGATGCTTTTTCTGCTTGTAATGCTGCAAATGTTATAAACTGTGCAAATGCAATCCCGGTGGGCAGCGCTTCTTGTGAAGCGCTTGCTTTAACTAATCTCGCTCCGGGTAATTATTATTTCAGGCTATTAAATCTTTTAGCAGGAGGTTCTAATATTACCGTTGCCAAACTTTGTGTTAATACAACACCAGTCAATAATGATTGTTCAGGTGCCATTACTTTAACTCCTGCTGCTCCTTCGGCTGCATGCTCGAATTATACTGCAACAACTGCAGGGGCAACACAATCATTACCTGCAAATTTAGGATGTTCTTCAACTGCGGCCAATTCCGCCAATGATGATGTATGGTTCACTTTCTTTGCAACCAGTACAACTCATGTAATTACCGTTACTCCTTCTGTAAATTTTAATGCTGTTTTCGAAGTATATACGTCTTCATGTGGAGGAACTTCTATTAATTGCACCAATGTTAATAATAGCGGTGGTCAGCCAGAAACATCAACATTAACAGGGCTTTCTATTGGTACTCAATATTGGATACGAGTGTTTGATAATGGTTCAAATGCTTCCGGAATTCCCTTAACTTCAACTTTTGATATATGTATTCAAACACCTCCTGCTAACGATGATTGCCTGAATGCAGTTTTGCTAACACCTTCTGCTTCCTGTGTAGGAGTAATAGGGAATGTTGGAGTAGCTTCCAATTCAGGTATTGCTGTATCAACCAGTTGTTCCACCAGTAATCCTGATGATGATGTGTGGTACACCTTTACCGCTACCGGCACTTCGCATACTATTACTGTTAACGGTTCAGCAAGTTTCGACCCCGGGTTTGAAGTATTCACAGGTTCCTGTGCAGGTCTTACTTCGGTGCTTTGCAATGCACCCGGTGGACAAACGGGACTGTCTGTTTCGAGTATTCTTGCAACTTCTATTGGTACTGTTTATTATGTAAGAGTATATGATTATGGTATAGCTTATCCGGGAACAACAGATTTTACCATTTGTATTTTAAATCCACCTCCAGCCAATGATGATTGCTCCGGTGCCATCGCTCTTACTCCACTTTCTGCAACCTGTGCTCTTGGAGCTAATGAACAAACAGGTAATGTTTCGGGTGCCACTCAGTCTTTTGTTGGTTGCACAGGCAATGCCAATGATGATGTATGGTATAGTTTTACCACTAATGCCACAGCGGCTCAGGCCTATGTGATAACCGTGACAGGCTCGGCCAGCTTTGACCCTGTTTTCCAGGTTTACTCCACTTCCTGTGGTGGTACTTCCGTTAATTGTACAAATGCTAATGCAACCCTGGGAGGCACAGAAACAACTACATTGACAGGTTTATCAGTCAGCACCACCTATTGGGTAAGGGTATATGATGCCAATTCCACTTATCCTGCGACCACCACATTTGACATTTGTATCACCTTACCGCCATTAAATGATGCCTGCCCGGGAAGCACATTAGGCGTTTTTGGTAACCTTACTACTCCAGCTATTTGCGGTGTTACAACATCAGGAACGCTGCTCGGTGCTTCTGCTTCCGGTTTTCTTGCTACCTGCGGAGGAACAGCTTCAAGAGATGTATTTTACAATTTTGTGGCCACCTCCACTTCTCATATTGTTACCATCACCCCCTGTGCCAATCTTGATGCGGTGATACAAGTGTATTCCGGTTCCTGTGGAGGAACTTCTATTAATTGTACCAATGCCTTAGGGGCTGGCGGTATTGAAACTGCTTATCTGACAAGTCTTACTGTCGGTTTAACCTATTGGGTAAGAGTTTATGATTTTAATGGTACTTCTGCCTGCTCTACATTTACTATCTGTGTTACCACTCCACCTGTTAACGATCTTTGTGCTTCGGCCACAACACTTACCCCTGCCACTTCCTGTGCATTTACATCAGGTTCTCTTTTAAATGGTACTGTTTCTTTTCCTGCCAATTGCGGGGGAACTATTACCTCTGATGTATGGTATACTTTTACAGCAGGAGCAGCCAACCAAACTATCACAGTAAATGGTGCTGCCGGAATTAATATAGTGTATGAATTATTTTCTTCCAATCCCTGCGGAGGCGCAGGAACTTCGTTAGGTTGTATAAATTTAACAGGTGCTGGTGGAAACGAAAGTTTTGCATGGACCGGTTTAACCGGTGGAGCACAATATTGGGTTAGAGTGTATGATTTTAGTGGTGCACCCACTACTTTTGCTTTTGCTATTTGTATCGTTACCCCCTCCAATGATTTATGTGCAAATGCTTCTACTGCAGTTTGCGGGGGTGTTTACAATGGCTGCACCTCTGTTGCCTGCGGAATGACAGGAACCGGTGACCCTACTGCTCTTTGTGTTGCACAAACGGCACCTTCTCAAGGGGTTTGGTATGTGTATGCGGGTAGCGGACAAAATGTAATACTTACTACCTGCGGAGGTACTACCAATTTTGACACACAATTATTTGTTTATACTGGTACCTGCGGCAGTTTAACCTGTTTGATGGGGAATGATGATATGTGTAATCCAAGTTGTGTGGGGGGCGTTACATGTGGTTATCCCCAGGCTTCCCGGCTTACTTTTGGCACCTTGGTTGGTACTAATTATTACATTTTTGTGAGTGGTTGGGCAGGAGCCACCGGCAACTTTACCTTAACCGTAACCTGCGCCACTCCACCTGTTAACGATCAATGTGCGGGAGCTATACTTACAGCCTGCGGAACCACTCTTACCGGTTCCACCATTACGGCAACCAATAATAATGATATTACCAATTGCGGATCGGCTACCGCCACATCTCCTGTTGCACTTTGGTATAACTATGCGGGCGATGGCAGCACACTTATTATCAGTACCTGTGGAGGAACTACCAACTACAATACACAACTTGGCGTATGGAGTGCCACCAGTTGCGCAGGACCTTTTACCTGCATTGCAGGGAATGACGATACAGGAGGTTGTACCGGAAGTGCGGCAGGAAATGGTTCCTCTGTTACTTTTACCACTGCAGTTGGAATTAATTATTATATTGAGGTGTATGGTTTTTTTACCGCGGTGGCGACAGGACCTCAAACTGGTAATTTCACCTTAGGTGTGGCTGCCGGGGCTGGTGGATGTGTTATCTTACCTATCTCTTTATTAAATTTTATGGCTGAACCTCAGGGCTCCCGAAACACCATAAAATGGGAAACAGCCAGTGAAATTAACAACGACTATTTTACAGTGGAAAGGTCGGATGACGGACTGGGGTTTTTGACCCTTGCTAAGGTAAATGGGGCTGGAAACAGTACTTCCTTAATAGACTACCAAACTTATGATGAACACCCGAATAACGGAATAACCTATTACCGACTTAAACAAACGGATTACAACAGTGCATACACGTATTCTTCCATTATTTCTGTGGATAACGCAATGAATCCGATTTCATTGTTTAATGTTCATCCGAACCCAACCAGTAATGATATAAATTTTGATTTTCATTCTTCACAAAAAGGAAGAGTACATATAGAAATATTGGATTACCTTGGTAGAATTGTGGATAATGAAATGCAAACCGTTCAGGATGGTAATTCTCCCCTTACTGCAAAAATGAATACCCTTGCACCCGGGATATATTCCTTAAAAGTTTCTTTTGACCAATCAGGATTTGTTTCGGTTACGAAGGTGGTAAGAAATTAGAAATACATTTATTTATCTCTAAGTCTACTTGCTTAACTGTTTAAATTACCACTATGAAATAAAGGTTAAACTCCATTATCCGTTATTTTCTCATTTCTTTTAAAGTAAAAAAAGAATAGAAATTTCTATTCATACTCTATCTATAAGCTTAAAACAACAACAAACCTATTTTCTTGTCTTCCCGACACTTTTTTAGTTTCCGAGGGAATCAGTCGCGTTTCCGAGGGAATCAAGCGGATTTTGCACGAACACAGGTTTGCTGTCGTTTGTTAGGGATAAGGAATAGATAAAAATGAGCAGGAGTCAGGATGAATCCGATATGAAGTGGGATAAAGACCTCCCGATTCAGTAAAACAGAGGATACTGTTTACAATTGATGTTACAAATTCTGACAAACAAATCTCAACAAACCAGTTGGCGCAGGATGTATTAAATGACTTAATGATTGATCCAAAACCTCCATTGGCGAATGGAACAAACACGGTAAAAACCAATATTGAAGAATTTAAAAACGGAATGTATTTCGTGAGTTTCATTGCAAGACTTTCAGTTTCTAAAAGCATTTTTCTC
>CANJYB010000019.1 GCA_947479085.1 Bacteroidota bacterium
ATAAGTTGAGTATTGTTTTTTTTGCCATTTTTTATTTGTAAAATTCGGGCTTGTTTCCTCTTGAATTACCCAACTTCATTGTATCTTATTAAAACTATAATGTTAATTTCGTCTCCTTAACTTAATGACATTGCGCTCGCGCCAGCGGGCGAATAGTATTGCAATGACTACTAAAATAAAATAAAATAAAGCGCTATGTTTAGTGGCTGCCAAATAATAATTGTCATAAGCTAAACTCGCCAGCACTTGCAGAAGTTATTAACTCAAAGATTCAGACTATTTAATGTTTTGGCCTTACCAAAGGTGAAGCAGGATTGGCTTCTCTACCTTTTTTCTGAAAATAATTAGCAGGGGGAAGCATTTTTCCGAAACCAAGGTATTGTACCATGAGTAATTCCTTGTCGTCATTCTGTATGGCATCCATGCGGTCGAGGTCGTACACTATTTCGTTTCCTTCCTTATCCTGTTTGCCCGGGTCTCTTGGTTTTCTTGCAAAAAAACGGATTTTATTGGTTTTACCTTTGTTATCGGTAATGGTTAAAATATTGATGGGTTGTGCTTTCATTACCGAGTCCACTTGTTTCGGACTGATACTTACTTCAAAACTTTCGTAATTCTGGTGCTGAAAGTAAGAAAGGTACTGTTTTACCGCCATTTCGTCCACATTGGGTAAAAGCGAATTGGTGCCCAGCATTTTTACTTCGTAATTGTTGTTCCCTTTTATTTTTAACTCATAACTGTATTCTGGTTTGAAAGGAACTTCCATTTTTACTGAAGCAATATCATTAGGATTGTACTTAATCAATGTGCGGTCTCTCCATCCATTTTCCTCGGTAAAATAACGGGTGGTGAGGTATCCTTCAAATCCGGGTATATACGTTACAAAAGGTTTAGCTGACGTTTCCATTGTTTCAGGATCAATCAATATCATGAAAGTACCTGTAGCATCTTGAGTTTCGGAGCCCACATAATAGGCTTTGGTAAGTTTGTTGTCCTGGTATATTTCACATTTAACTGCCTTTCCTGCCAGTCGCTTAATTACATTATCTACTGCGTTTTTCCCAACGGGTTCCTTTACGTCCACTTTACGAATGGTCATCAATAACACATCAATAGCATCTTTACGAACATCGTATTTTCCGTTTACTCTCCATCCACCTTCCTTTTGGCGTTCGAGGGTAATGGTTGTCCCCTTTTTATCGGCAAGGAAAATTTTATTGATGGAGGCAGTATCCTGCACCGCAAAATCTCTTAAGGTTTCTTTTATTGTTCCATTATGTTTGTTGATAATGAACCAAAATGAAGAGAAACCTAAAATGATTACTAATAGTATTGCTATCCTGTTTTTTTTCATGTGTTGATTTGTTATTTTTGCATTACCCCTGTCAGGGTTTAGAACCCTGACAGGGGTGTACTTATCAAGATTACTATTCTTAAAACAAACTAAGCTGCGTATTTTCTTTTTCTCCGGTAATGTTGAATTATTCCGAAAAGGATGATTAACAGCAATGGAACAAATGTATTAATGAGTTGCCATTTCATTCGTTCATTTTCTACTTTTTTCTTATCCAGTAAACGTAAGGTGAGCTCCCTGTTTCTCACACTGATTAAGCCGGAATCATCACAGAGGTAATTCATACAATTGAGAATAAAATTACGGTTACCGTACATCTGGTTGGTATATTTATCAAAACCCAGTGGATACGGTTTACCGGAACTGGTCTGTACATCATTTTTAAGGATATCACCATCAGAAAGGACAATCATTTTATTTTCTAACCCGGTAGCGGTGTATTTCATTTCTTTTTTAAATTCTTCGTCCTGTTTTGGGTCGGCAAGGAATACGCGATTTTCGAACACCGATTTGAATTTCCCTTCCAGCAAAACTCCAATGGTTTGATAAGGATTGAT
This sequence comes from Bacteroidota bacterium, assembly GCA_947479085.1. Classification (GTDB taxonomy): domain Bacteria; phylum Bacteroidota; class Bacteroidia; order 2-12-FULL-35-15; family 2-12-FULL-35-15; genus 2-12-FULL-35-15. The sequence goes on from CANJYB010000019.1 coordinate 1,912, forward strand.
AAATGCTTTCGGGTTTAATTCATGGCGAAGGAAATCAAGAGATATACGTACCGGAGCTGCCAGTGTTTTTGAATCGCGGGAAGACTGAAGTAAAATACTTTTTTTGATTCCTAAGGCTGAAATGGTGTCGATGCTGGAACCAAAATCTGTTTTTACCACATCCAGGTTTTTAGTAATAGGATGATTATTTACAGGTGAAGCCAAGGGACTAAATATCCATGGCATTAGAGCAATATTAGGAGGTTCACCACGCATGGCCTTATTAATAGGTAATGCAGAACACTTCATATCGATGACAAGGTTTTGGTTGATCCTTACTCCGTATTTGAATAACATATTATCCAGATTGAGTTCGTAAGGAACGGCCATAGTTTCTCCCAATTTACGAATACTATCCCAACTGGTATATAATGGATCGATTGCCCAAAGCACCTTTCCTCCTTTCATGATAAACTGGTCAATGATGAGTTTGTCTTTTTCTGAAAAGGAAGAATCGGGTTTGGCAATGATGATGGCTTTTATCCCATCCAGGGCATTTAACTGCTCTTTCAGGGTAATTCGTTTTACAATATAAAATTCCTCAAGTGCGTGAGCAATGTCTTTTACATCGGTAGTATCCAATTCATCATGTCCCTGTATAAAGGCAATTTCGGGACGAATAACCTGACTTAAATTACGGATGCAACTTGCAAATTCATATTCAAGTGACTGGATGGAAAGGTTCAACTGGTTTTCGGCAGATTTACCTATCTGGGTTTTCAGCAAGTTCCACGCTATTTCGTGACCTTTATAAGTTACAATTGCGCCAGGCCAAAGCACCTGTTCGGTTTTTTTGTTGTCCGTATTGTCTTCTATCGGGCGGGGACGCAGGCCTTTTTTATACAGTTGCCTGTACACCTCTTCGTTTTGCTTTTTATCAGGATTGGCCGAAGGGTTGATGAATTCGTATTCGATATTATCATTGGAATAGGTTCTGAATTCGTCTAGCATTTCCTTGGTTTCATTTCTTAGCATTTTGAAACCGGCCGGAAAATCACCTTCCAGGTAAACCTTCACATACACCACATCGTTAAGTTTACCTAACAGGGATTTGGTGGCATCGGAAAGGGTATAACGTTTTTCGGAAGTTAAATCGAAACGATGAAACACAAAAGAACCCACATAGTTGAGCATAATCAATATGATAATGACCAGGCTAAAGGCGGTTAAATCTCTTTTTTTATTTCGTTTTGCTACTTTCAATTTATGTTTTTCTATTGTTTCTTACCATTTACGACTCTCCAACACAATGCGGGTTGCAAAAATGAATATGGCTATCATACTTAAAAAATAAAGAATATCCCTGGTATCTATCACTCCCCTGCTCATGGAAGTATAATGATGATTGATACCTAAAGCTATTATCACATTGTCTATTTTCCCGAAAAGAGCAAAGGAGCCCATGAAATCGAAACCAATATACATGATGAAACAAAGCAATAACCCGATAATAAAAGACACCACCTGATTTTCGGTAATGGCAGAAGCAAAAATGCCTATGGAAACAAAACCAGCACCAAGAAATAACAAACCAATGTAAGAACCCCAGGTGCCACCGGTATCAATATTGCCAACTGGATTTCCCAACTTGTACACCGAATAAAAATAAATAAGCGTGGGCAACAGGGAAAACAAAACCAATAGTAAGCCCGCAAAATATTTTGATAGAATAATCTGCAAATCGGTTATTGGACGGGTAAGCAATAGTTCAATGGTTCCTGATTTTTTCTCATCAGCAAACGAACGCATGGTAATGGCCGGGATTAAAAACAGGAATACCCATGGTGCAATAATAAATAGAGAATCGATATTGGCATAACCACTATCCAGCACGTTTGCATTAAAACTCGCATTTGAATTGGAGTTGATAACCCACATAAACAAACTGATTAGCAACAGGAATACACAGATAGCTATGTACCCGATGAGTGAACTTAAAAAACTACGTATTTCCTTTTTTAGTAATGTAAACATAAATTGGTTTCAAAAATACTATTTAAAGGGCAACCTGGGGATGTCATTTTGTTTGGCGAAAGTACAAACATTTTATTTGAATTGCCCTGTTAATTTCTGTTAAGGTTACATTTATGCTTAAAAATAAAAAGAGGAATACCTTTTTACCGGTTATTCCTCTTTAAAATGTTTGATTAATGGTTAATGACTTAAGCCTACTTTTTTTGCTATGGCTAAAGGAACTGCGTTTTTATTTACAAGAACACAGGTAGTTTTGTATTGAAAAAATGATTTGGAACAAAAGAAATATCCCTTCATATCATTACGGTCGGTGCCCCATGAATTTTTAACAATATAATAAGGAGTTCCTTTCTGGTCTTTTGCTGATCCTATAATATGCATTCCATGGTCATCAGTAGTAGATAAATTATCAAATGCTTTCTGACGCATTTCCTGAGTTATTACTTTTTCTGCTATTGGATTGTTGAACATGGAATCCAATGCCGCCTTTTGCATAGTATCCGCATCAGCTTCAGGAATTACAGCAATCCCATTTTTAAAGGAGAATGATTTTTCACTTACATCACTCGCCCACTCTACTGAATATCCTTTATCAATGCTGTTGTCCACCAGATTGGTGAACTCATCCAATGGTACATTGTACACTGCACCGTTGTCCCAGTTGTCAGAAACTTCCATGATAAAGGGTTTGTAAAACGGATGGTGGGTAAAAGAACTGAATTCAACATAATCATCAGGGTTAATGCCTGTGTATTGAAGGAAACTGGCAGGCGTATACGATTTACTATCATACGTAAAGCTGTCTGACTTTTTTCCAAGATAGGCATCCAGTATTCCATTAAATCCTTCCAACCAATGGTCGCTGAGTTTTGGTTGTTTAATAACAGCATCCAAATAAGCTTTTAAAACTGCTACCAGTTCTGCATGATTTGGTTTTTCATTCCCTCCCGGATAAGCACTCTCCGGCATTAAACCATATTTACGAATAATATTAATAACGTCATGCGGCTCCCCTCCTTCTTCAAACTGAGCCTTGCCTTGTCTGCGCACATAGTTCATAGCCCTTTCCAGATATGAGTTGCGCACTATCCACATTTCGCTGAAATCCATTTTAGGTTTTCCTAAACGAATGGCTTCGCTTTCTAAAAATGATTCGGTACTATAACTCCAGCAGGTACCGGTTCTGTTCTGATTCTTTACCTCAGTGGAAGTAATATCCTTTACTACAGAAAACTGGTATTTACTTCCTTTGTGATTGGTGCTGAAATCATTGGTTTTAACTATTGGTGGCATTTCCTGTGCGAAAGCAGATGAAATGAAAAATGATGTAATTGTTAATAGACTTAAGTTTTTCATATTTTTAAATTTGGAACTGCAAATATGTGAAATTAAATTGATTTACTTATTTTTTCAATTAAGGGAATTATGAAACTTTTCGTTTGAGGAATAAAGTCAAGGTAAAGATAAAGTTTAATAAGACGTCTTTGTTAAACATAGATAACATAAAGCGGTTATATTTCTTAATTTTGCACCCATTATGGAATTTAGCATTATATCCGATTTTGAACCTACAGGAGATCAACCCACTGCCATTAAACAACTGGTGGAAGGAGTAAAGGGCAATCTGCCTGCTCAAACTTTACTTGGTGTTACCGGTTCGGGCAAAACATTTACCATTGCCAACGTAATTAAGCAAACCGGCAAACCAACTCTTATTTTATCACATAATAAAACATTAGCAGCACAGCTATATGGTGAGTTTAAGCAGTTTTTTCCTCAAAATTCGGTGGAGTATTTTGTTTCTTATTACGATTATTACCAGCCCGAGGCTTTTATCCCAAGTACCAATACATATATAGAAAAAGATTTAGCTATTAACGATGAAATAGAAAAGTTACGGTTAAGTACGACTTCTGCTTTACTTTCCGGCCGAAGGGATGTTATTGTGGTTTCCTCTGTTTCCTGCATCTATGGTATAGGTAACCCAATGGAATTTCGTGAAAACGTAAGAACCTATAATAAAGGGGATATTATTTCAAGAAATAAATTTTTACACCAACTGGTGGAAGGACTTTATTCAAGAACCACAGGAGATTTTCTGAGAGGAAACTTCAGGGTAAAAGGCGATACTGTTGATATTAACTTAGCCTATGCTGATTACTCTCTACGTGTTTCTTTTTTCGGTGATGAAATAGAAGAGATTGAGTATTTTGAAACCAACACCGGCAAGAGTTTCGAGAAGCTCGCAAGTGTCGTGGTGTATCCTGCCAATATATTTGTAACAAGCCCAGCCACAATGCAGGGTGCTATCTGGCAAATACAGGAAGATATGGTGAAACAGGTAGACTATTTTAAAGAAATGGGAAAACACCTGGAGGCGAAACGCCTTGAAGACCGTGTGACCTATGACCTTGAAATGATGAGAGAATTGGGATATTGTTCCGGAATAGAAAACTATTCCCGCTATTTCGACCATCGCGCTGCCGGCACACGACCTTTTTGCTTGCTTGATTATTTTCCGGATGATTTTTTAATGGTGATAGACGAAAGCCATGTAACCTTGCCACAAATAAGAGCCATGTATGGAGGCGACCGTTCAAGAAAAATGAACCTTGTTGAATTCGGTTTCAGGTTACCTTCTGCAATGGATAACCGACCCTTGAAGTATGATGAATTTGAATCAATGATAAATCAAACCATCTACGTAAGCGCTACTCCGGCTGAATATGAACTGCAGAAATCGGAAGGTATAGTTGCTGAACAGGTGATTCGCCCGACAGGTTTATTGGACCCTATTATTGAAGTACGCCCTAGCATTAAACAGATAGACGACCTGCTGGAAGAAATTGATAAAGTTACCAAACGCGATGAGCGCATATTGGTGACTACCCTTACCAAACGAATGAGCGAAGAGTTGCAGAAGTACATGCTCAACATTGGTATCCGTTGCCGGTATATCCATTCGGAAGTGGAAACACTGGAGCGGGTGGAAATACTCCGCGATTTGCGATTGGGTAAATTTGATGTATTAATAGGTATTAACCTGTTAAGAGAAGGATTGGATTTACCGGAAGTTTCACTGGTAGCCATACTTGATGCAGATAAGGAAGGTTTCCTAAGGTCGGACAGGGCATTGACCCAGACAGCAGGACGTGCTGCACGAAATGTTAATGGAAAAGTAATAATGTATGCCGACAAAATTACCGACTCCATGAAACGCACCATTGATGAAACAGAACGCAGACGCAAGAAACAGATTGCCTATAACTTTGACAATGGTTTGGTGCCAACCGCATTAAATAAATCAAAAGCTTCCATAATGGGACAAACCACCGTAATAGTGGATGCCAAAGGAAATCTGGCGCGACCTTATGTGGAGAATGAAGAAATAAATTATGCTGCTGACCCTGTGGTTCAATACATGAGTAAGGAAGAACTGCAGAAAGCCATTACCAAAACCCGTAAAGCAATGGATGCTGCTGCCAAGGCATTCGATTTTGTGGAAGCTGCAAGATTAAGGGATGAAATGTTTGGGCTGGAAAAGTTATTTGCAAGTAAATAGTTTCCTGAACTGTTTTCGTAGTTAAGTAAACAATGATTTCCCCCTTAAAATAGTAATGAAGGGTTTGATACTCCTCTAGAAACCGTTTACAACTAATTGATAATCAAAATATATTATCGTGTATGTTACATTTAATACTTAAATCTTAGGATTTAATACTTAAATCTGAGGATTTAATACCTAAACCTGAGGATTTAATACGTAAACCTAAGGATTTAATACGTAAACCTGAAGATTTAATACGTAAACCTAAGGATTTAATACGTAAATCTGAGGATTTAATACGTAAACCTGAGGATTTAATACTTAAATCTGAGGATTTAGGTAGCGGTAGGTAGCTACCACTAGTTAAATCTGACGATTTAAGTATTAAAAGGTATGATTTAAGTAGTGAATCTTCAGGTAATTGTAGGAAATGTAAAAGTCGAGAAATTTAACCTGAATGGGTATAAAAAAATCCCTGCCACCTGGCAGGGATTTTTTTTATTCCATTTATTAGAATTGACTGTTTTTATTCAAGGTGCTTATTGAAATAAAACCGGATTGAATTTGGAATTTCTATTACTAAAAAATAAAATTCTATAAAAACAATATATCACTGATTGGGCACTAAGAAGCAATGCGAATGGGAAATAAAACGACCCTTTAGAAATACAATTGAATAAGTCCTAAAACCAATACATTAACAGTTACCACCAGCATAACAAGAATAATCATTACTCCTGCAAAGTCCTTATTGCCGGGTGAATTAGTAGTCTTTCCTGTTTTTTTCAATTCGGTTATCATGGTTCAAATTTTCATTTTATTACAAACTTATTGCTATTTGCAACAGCAATCGTAAAGCAAAAGTTAAGAATTCGTTAACTTATCTTATTATTTCGGGTATTATCAAAACACCAAATTTGCTGCCAACCGTTTCTAACTTTAACCACTCCCCTATATTATTGGTTTTTGTAACAAAAATGATGTTCCTATATGGAATTAAGGGATTTAAAAAACCGGAGTAATATAATGCATCTGAAACTGCCTTTCAAATTAATTTTGGGTACTTTTTGTTTTTCGAAAAAATGGGCAAAAAGCTATATTTTATAGGTCTTTGGAAGAAAAAGGTAGCGAAATAAAATTACCCTTTTCTGAAGAAAAAGAAATTAATTAACAAAAAAATCCTTTCACGTTTTTTAAAGCATGGTTAAATACCCTGTTATTATTGAATTTTACTTTATTCTCCCTTATGGCAATTATTAAAAAACGTGGATTTTTTTTTATTTTATAGTATTTTATCAATAGTTATTTGAAATAAAAAAAAAGATTATTTAACTTTGTTTGTCAAATGTTCAAAAACGGATAACTATTTACTTTTATTGCACTTTAAATTATCAATTAAAAAATCAACATAAAAAAAAGAAAAACAGAGAATATTATTTTTTAACAACATGGAAATAAAATCGCAGATTAAGCTATTGCTTAACGAATTAAATGAAGGAGTTTACGAAAAAGAAGAAGTAACCGCATTGGCATTATTAACAGCTATTGCAGGAGAAAGTATTTTTTTGCTTGGTGCTCCTGGTGTTGCCAAAAGTCTGGTGGCTCGAAGGTTGAAATTTGCATTTAAAGAAGGTACTTCGTTTGAATACCTGATGAACCGTTTCAGTACACCTGATGAAATTTTCGGACCTGTATCCATATCTAAATTAAAGGATGAAGATAAATATGAACGTATTATAAAAAACTATTTGCCTACGGCTACAGTGGTGTTTCTGGATGAGATATGGAAAGCAGGACCCTCAATTCAGAATTCCTTGCTCACTGTTTTGAATGAAAAAATTTACAGAAACGGAGATACCGAAGTGCATGTACCCATGAAAGCTTTAATAGCAGCTTCAAACGAGTTGCCCCTGAAAGGTGAAGGGTTGGAAGCATTATGGGATCGTTTTTTGGTTCGCTATATTGTGGGCGGAATTGAGGACAGAAATAATTTTAATGAAATGATTTCGAAAACGCTCCGGAATTATGAAGATAATATTTCTGCAGCAAATAAAATAAATGATAAACTTTATAACACAATTTCGGATCAGATAGAAAACGTAACTATTCCCAAAGATATATTTAATGTTATTCATGTTATTCGCAAACACATTGAAGGATATAATAATTCGGAGGATATAAAAGATAAGGAACCCATTTATATATCCGACCGGAGATGGAGAAAAATTATCAGGTTGATGCGAACTTCTGCTTTTCTGAACGGAAGAACCAATGTGGACATGATGGATTGTTTTCTGATAACGCATTGCATCTGGCACGAATCGGAACAATACAAGGTGGTAAACGAGATTGTAAAAAATGCCATCCAGGAATATGGTTACATTTTAAATATGAACCTGCCGGATATACAGGAAGAACTGGCAGAGTTTAACGAAGATGTAGTGGAGGGATGTAAATTTAAAAAGCAGGTGAACTACCAGGAGCCAGAAACGTTTTATACCAAGTTTTATAAAATTGTTGGCTTTTCGTTTAGCTTTACATTTAACGGAACGTTTGATTTGATTCTGAAATCGGAATTTAAAAAACTAAGGAAAGATGCGCAGGTGGTAAATATCCATTGCGACAGTGGTAACAGTGCTACTATGGAAAAACCAAAGCGGTTTGAGTTCAGTAAGGGCAACCATGAGGATACTCTTTTTTACCAGGATGATGAATACACAATAAAACTGGCAGACTGTGTAAGAACAGAAACATTTACAAAAAAACCAAATGCAGAACAGGTTAGCAAATGGACAAAAAGATTAAAAGTGATTTTAACCACTACTACAGATTTAAAAAAGCAAGTAACTCATTTCAGGGAAAAAGATGTGGTGCAGTTAAGAGAAAATATGTTTGTTAATACCTCTCATGCAGATACTGTGGACGAAAACCTGGTGAACACCAATAAAGAAATTGAAAAACTGGAAGTGGAAGCCAACCGAATAAAGCACTATTGGGAACAAGTGGAAGACCAGGAAGGAATTGATTTTAATTCATAAAATTAAAGGCTAATGAAAAATCCGTTTATCAAGTTCGAAAAATTCGGGGCCATCTGCGATGCTGAAACCCGGAAAATAATAGCTGAAACCATTTTTGATAAGTTGCTGAATGGGTTGGAGGACATGAATGCCGAGGAGTTTTTTTTATCAGATAAGGAAACAGAAAATTTTTCAACCATTGTAAAAATAATTATTGCCAACCCTGTTTTGAGGGAAATGACAAAAAATGACCCTGAACTGGCGGAAACTACCACACAGGAAATTTTAAAATTTATTCATCAAACCAAAAGAACCATTACTGCACTAGGTAATCCGTATGAAAATGAAGTAAGAATGCTGGACAGTTTTTCGGTAACTACTGCAAAGGATTACAAGTCTTATTGGGAAATGATAAGTGAGTTTCTGAATGAAACATACGATAAAAGTGTTATAAATACTGAGTTTTACACCCGCGAATTTAACCTGGTAATTAAAAAGAAAAAGGCAAAAGATGAAGGTGAAAACCCGGAAGAGTTTCAGAGTTATGAAAGTGTTCGCGACCACCTTGTTGATAGATGGAGAGAAGAGATTCTTTTAAAACTTACAGATTTTCAAAAACAGAAAATGGAGGAATTGCAACAGCAGTTTTGTACCGGACTGAATGAGCAAATGGAAGCCAGAAAACAAATGGCGGATATGATGAAGAACTTTAAAACGAATTTCAATGAAATTTTTGATGTTCCAAAAGAAGGAATGAGTCAGGAAAATTTTGACATCCTCAAAAAATTCAATGAACTGCTGAAGATGAGTCATGCGGTTAGAGAACTGGTGAGAATGCTTGGGCAAATGCGGGAAGCAATGACTGAATCTGAAAAAGAAGCAATAAATTCGAGCCTCGTAAAATTTGAATGGAATGCAAAACATGCCAGCCGCACCGATTTGATAGGGATAAGAGAAAGTGATGATTTGAATAACCTGCTGCCATCCGAAACTGTTTTGCTAAGCGACCCGGTACTTCAAACTTTGTTCTTTAAAAGGTTTGCAGAAAAAAAACTTCAAACATTTGAATTTGAAGACCGGACCAAATCGAATGAAGTAGATTCCGGCAAGGCAGGAAAAAGAAAAGGAAAAAATAAAATAAAGGGGCCTTTTATTATTTGTGTGGATACAAGTTCTTCCATGATTGGAATCCCTGAAACCATTGCTAAAACCATTTGCCTGGCCATTTTGAAAATTGCTTTGAAAGAAAACAGAAATTGTTATTTGATTACCTTTAGTGTAGGCATTGTTACCCTAGACATGACCAACCTTAAAAACAACATGCAAAAAATTGTTGATTTTCTTGCCATGAGTTTTCACGGAGGAACTGATGCAAGCCCTGCATTGGCCGAAGCAACAAAGATGATTGAAAAGAAAGAATTTGAAAGAGCAGATGTGCTTATGATTTCCGACTTTGAAATGCCACAGATACAAGATTCGGTTTTGAATAAAATTATGATGGTAAAGGAAAAAGGCAATAAGTTTCATAGTCTTGTAATTGGTGGTTATCCTAATGAAGATGTTGTGGAAGGTTTTGATCATAACTGGCATTACGACCCGAGAAGAAAGGACAGTATTTTTAAATTGGCAAAACAATTGCGAAAACTTTAAGTTTATGCAATCTAAACACGTGAATATTTTTTCTTTATTTGTTTTATTTTTAGTATCCGGCTGTTTGCAAAGCCCTGATAAATCAGGAAGATTAGTTGCTCAAAGTAATTCAGTTAACGAAAAAAAAGTTCTTATTATCAAATCCGGCTCAACAGTTCAAACCCGATTTGACACTCCCAAAGGTTATAAAAGAAAAGCAGTTGAAGAAAATTCATTTGCTGCCTATTTACGGAACGTAAAACTAAAGCCGGATGGAACGAAAGTAAAATACTTTGACGGACAGGTAAAAAAAGAATTAGTTTATGATGCGGTGGTGGATATGGAAATAGGAGATAAAAATTTACAGCAATGTGCAGATGCAGTAATGCGGCTTAGGGGTGAGTATTTTTATTCTCAAAAGTTATATGATAAAATAAGTTTTACGCTTACCAACGGTTTTAAGACCGATTACACAGAATGGATGAAAGGAAACAGAGTGAAGGTAAATGGAAATACTACTGCCTGGCAAAAAACATCCTCCCCATCCAATACCTACAAGGATTTCAGGAACTACATGGAACTTGTTTTTAATTATGCGGGCACATTATCTCTTTCAAAGAGCCTGCAAGCTAAAAACGTAAAAGACATTTCAATTGGTGATGTATTTATAAGAGGAGGTTCACCCGGACATGCCGTTATAGTAATGGATGTGGCAGAAAACAGTGAAGGGAAAAAAGTATTTCTGCTGGCTCAGAGTTATATGCCTGCCCAGGATATACAAATACTTAAAAATCCAAACGATTTAATATTGAGTCCCTGGTACAGTAACGATATCATCAGCGAACTCGAAACTCCCCAATGGACATTTACTGCGGACCAATTAAAAACCTGGTGAAATAATTAATAACAAATAACAAATAACAAATAACAAAAAACAAAAACTTATCGAAAATTTCGATGGTCAGATAGTTTATTAATTAAAAGAGAATTTATTTTTTCAGTTTTTCAAGCACTTCCTGCTTTTTTCTTCTGGAAATTTCAAAAGTATTGCCATTAATCATTTCTACAATGCAAGGCTCCCCTTTACTGTATTCCTTCATGTGGGTTACGTTCAGCATACAGCTTTTATGAATTCGAACAAAGTCGGAATCTTCTCCAAAATATTCTTCAAAATCCTTCAGGTACTTTGAAGTGGTATAATGCTCGTTTGTGCTGGTAGTTATTATACAATAACTTCCATCCGATTCGATCGAAATGATATTATTCTCACTGATTAATTTCACATTTTCTCCAACATGCACTGCCACCTTTCTTTCTTTTGTATCACTATCCAGACTTTTAAGAAGATTGACAAATTGCACATTGGATTTTGTTTTCAGTACAATGCTTTTTTGAGCTTTATTTATTGCTTCACGCAAATCCTTTACTTCCACAGGTTTGAGTAAGTAATCGAGTGCGCTGAACTTAATGGCATTAATTGCGTATTGGTCATAGCTGGTAACAAATATTACATCAAAAGGCATTTCATCATACTTTCTGAGCAATGAAAAACCGCTTTGTCTTGGCATTTGAATATCTAAAAATACCAGTTGCGGTTTGGTAGAATTAATGAGTTTATAAGCAGTATCCACGCTATCTGCTTCACCAAGAATTTCAACCTGAGGAAAAAAATTATGAAGCAGTGTGGTTAATACCTCCCTGCTGTTTTTTTCATCATCTACTAATATGGCTGTAATTTTATTTTCCATTGGTAGGTATAAATATTTCTACTCTGGTACCTCGAGGCTGTTTAGCTATATCATACAAATCTGTTACTACTACTTTTGCCTTTTCGTATTTCTCCATTTTATTAATCATTAACAGTCGTTGCTCTGTTAATTTCATCCCCACCGATTCGTGCAAATCATCATTTTTATATTCTTTCGCCCTTTGGCGACCAATTCCGTTATCTTCAATTGCAATTTTCAAAACGCCATTTTCATCTGTTATGTCCACCTGCAACACTCCTTTTCGTTCGTTGTTAAGATTCATTAATCCATGCCAGATAGCATTTTCAATGTAAGGCTGAACAAGCATAGGAGGAACACTTACTTCGAACTGACGAACAGCATTATCAATTTTTAAATCAAAATCGAATTCCTTATTAAATCTCAGTTGTTCCAACTCCACATAAAGTTGTATCATTTCAAGTTCCTGCTGCAATATCAATGTTTTTTCCTGAGAATTGTTTAATACAATGCGAATAAGTTTTGAAAATTTAGCCAGGTAATCATAAGCCTCCTGTTGGCTTTTTTTCAAAATAAAGTTCTGAATACTATTAATTGCATTAAACAAAAAGTGAGGATTCATTTGCAGGCGAAGTAACTGTTGTTCCAACTGTATTTGATTTTGTCGCGCCCTAAATCTGTTAATTCTGAAAAGTAAAATAAAAAACAAAATACTTGCAATTAAAAGAATAAACAGAATTATTACAAGGTATTTTTGATTTTTTGCAGTTTGTTGCAAAAGTAAATTTTCCTGTTCTCTTTTTTCAACATCATATTTTACTTTCACTTCATCCAGTTGTTTGTTCTTTTCAATATCATGAATGGAGTCTTTCAGGGTCACGTATTTATTCTGATAAACATAAGCACTGTCAAATTGCTTCATGTCCCTGTATAATTCCTGCTTACCCTGGAAAATAATAATCTTCGTTTCGGGAACGTTTATTTCTTTTACTGCAGCGGATGCTGAATCGAGAAGAGAAATTAAATAGGGATAATTTCTTTTTAAGATTCCTGTCTTTTCATCCGAAAGGTTCATTTCAGCTACCTGCAAATTAATATAAGATGCTGCCACTCCCACTAAATCTCCCTGTTCCCTAAATTCGGAAAGACTTTTAATTGCGTATTCTTTTGTAAGGTTAAAATCCTTTTTTGCTATGCCCAGAAAGGCAATATTATTATATACGTTGGTAACCGAATTAGGACTCTTTGCAATGATATAAAACTGTTCTGCTTTGCGCATGCATACAAGTGCTGTATCAAACTGTTTTCTATCTAACAGCACCCCTCCTATCATATCATAACAGGCACCTAAGGTCGATTCATAATTTTTTTCATTACCGATAAGTTTAATTATTTTATTTATAAACTCCAGGGTATAATTTGTTTTACCAATGTTATAATAATTATGGGAAATATTATAATAAATGGAAGCCATCATTTGCTTGTTTCCAAGCTCTTCGGCAATTTTGATGGCTTTAAAATAAAAATCAGTTGATTTTTCGTAATCACCAATATCGCTGTAGATATTGCCGATATTGTTATAATCTACACTTTGATTTCGTTTGTTACCGCTGGTGAGGTCTTCGGTCAGGTTTTGTTCATATATCTTTAAAGCTTCGGAATATTTCCCCTGGAATTTAAGGGAGTCGGCCTTGTCCATTTGCGCCATACTATTCCCTGCAATTAAACAGAAAAGAGAACAAAGCAATAAAGAATAATAGATTTTGAAAAGATTTAATTTAGAAAATGTATTCCCCACCCCAAAAATTTGAATTTATTGAGGAGCAAATTTAGTAAATAAGCCACAACATATTTTTATTTTTTGGCAATGTGAAATAATCTTTGTAAACGGTTGAAGTTTGACTCTTGCAGAAGGGGAAAGGTCTATGCTCTTTCGGATAACAAAAGAAAATATATAATTTCATTTATTTTCATTTATTTACTTTGTCCAGATTTAATTATTTCCTTTCCTCAAAAACGATTTCATATTTAATTCCTTCAGGGTCTTTAAAAAACAATGCATAATACTTCTCGCCATGTTGAGGAAAAAACTTTGGCGTTTCCACAATGGTGGCGCCTGTTTCCTTTATCTGCAAATACAGTTCATCCAATTCCTCGCACGATTCGGCTTTAAATGCAAGATGATGCAAGGCTCCCAGTTTTCTTCGGTGAATGATGTCTTCCTTAAATGCTTCTCGTGGTGAATTGATTCCAAAAATAAGTAAAGGATGAAAATACTCCACCACATCAAATTCATGCTTGGCCACCCTGCCTTTTGATTTACGGTTAAGATCAAATCCAAGAATTGGCATTAGTTTATCATAAAACAGTTCTGCTGTCTCCAGGTTTTTAACTGTTATTTGTATATGGTCAATAATGGGTTTCATGATTAACTGAACATAAAGCAAAGATATAAACTAAACCGACTTATCAGCTACAGTTAGTTTACGCTATCTAAATTTTTAACAAAGTGGCGGGTACTTAACCTTATTACAATAACACCAACCAAGGCAGGAAGCGTGAAATTAAGTACCATGTTCCCGAAAACATTTTGTACCGCTGCAAAAGCACCTACTGCTGTAATAAATGAAAACTGCATTCTGGTTAAATGATTGACATACCAGTTCATTTTACCGTAATCATTTCTAAACACTTTTTTATTAAAAATATAAAACTGAATATCACGGACAATAATTCTGCTGTATAATAAAGAGAAAAAACCAGCCAGAATAGCATAGGTATAATTATGTTTGATAAGTTGAATAATACCTGCCGCAATCATAAACAAGACCACAAGCCCTGCAGTAATTATAATTGCTTTATCTATAACAGCAAAAGGTTTGCCTTTAAGCACGGCAGCCCTTATGCCAGTAATACTCAAATAAAACCCTAACAAAACAATGGCGACAATAAGCAATGACCCAATGTATGCCCCTGTGGTAAGTATAACAAACCATGAATAAAGATAAGCCCGGCCAATAATGCGGTGTAACCAGTTTCCTTTTTTTAAAGTAAATTGTAATATACCCGTAATAAATATGACAAGTCCTGTAATGCCATGCACAGCAGCTATTAAGGAATAATTAGGATCAATAGAGTTAACCTGTTCCATTTAATATTATGTGTTTATATGTCTGCCTGCCGGCAAAAATAATAACAAAGAGTGTTCGAGGCAAATTTATTAATTTAAAATACCATTTATCACTTTACTTATTTCTTTAGGGACAGTAATTACAATTAAACAAGAAATTGTTTCCTCCTTACAATTCTGCCAATGCAGGTATTTGTTTATAAAACCATGTATAGAACTTCATGTCTTTAGTTTCCGAGTAAGGTTGAAACACGAGACCAAAAGGAATAGTGCCTTTAAACTTTTTTGCTGCCTGTTTTCTTTCTTCTGCCGTGTAAGGCCTGTACAAAGGGAACCAGGCATCTTTCGATTTATGAAGCGTTACTTCCATTGGTTGCACTTTCCTGGTTTTGCCCTTTTTATAATCAGGGTCTTTAGCATCCCAGCGGGCATCCCACTTACCGGGATAATAAAACTCATCGGTTAATTGGTAAGTAATGGTAGTATCGGTTACTGTATATTTACCCCAAAAATAACTTACCGTATCTCCATCCATATCCATGGTATTATAAATTACGTTTCCCTTTTTTGTAAAGTAAGCAGCACCAAATACACCACCTGAATCGCCCGGCAACTGACCAGTAAACAATTCATCTGCACTTTCGCCAAACAGGTAGAGCTGTTGTATAAAATCCAATGGTTTGGTGGCGGCTGTGTTTTGAGTAGTGTTACTCTTGTTATTACAAGAAGCAAGGAGAAGGACAATTGCTGAAAATAGTAAAGCAGATTTTTTCATATTTTATTTGTTTTGTTTCTTTCGATTTAACAACAGAAAAATTTAAACTTCAAAATTAGTTCTGTTATTAATACCCTCCTGTTATTCAGTAGTTATTAACTTGTTATTGAGTTGTTAAAGGTGTACTTTTGCTGCAGTAAACATCAACAAAGGTTAAAGAAAGAAAAACAAAATCTGAAATTTACTTTTTATTACTTCTAAATTCTCCCTTTTTTATCTCCTCCCGCTTTTGCATTGTTTCCTGCACTATTTCCTTGCTTTCAGTAGCTAAGCCAATGACTGATTGACAATTGGGACAGTCAAATTGTACTCCCATTAATAATTGGTTTGTGTCAAATGGTATTTTGGTTTGACAAGTAGGGCATGGAATGCTTTGTTATGTGTTTTCATATTTATAAGTATTTAAAAGTTTATCTTTTCAAATGTAAGCAAAGCTTACAATAATGCATTTCTCTCCTGCGATTTTTTATTTTATAAAAGGTATAATATTAACTATCCCTTTTTTTCTTCCTTTTTTTGTAAAACACAAAAAATGGCTAAAAATGTAGAATTTTCATTACCCTGTTAACAGGCCTTTCAAAGGAAAATTTGCATCCTGTAAAAGAAAAATTTAATGGACCCTCTTTACCCTTATATTTCGAAAAATCACAGCCCTCTCCCCATCATTCCTTTACCACCTTCCCGTTCTTAATAACTCCCTTTTTGTTTCTCACTTCGTAAAGGTACATTCCTTTAGCAAGTTCCTCGGTGTTTAGCATGGTGGTGTTTGTAAAACTTTGTTTTAATAGTTTTCTGGATGAAAGTTCGCAAAGTGTTATTTCGGATGGTTCGTTTGTGTTTGATTGAATAGTTAGTTTGTCGGTAATGGGATTTGGGTAAATAGAAATATTTTTGAATTCTCTTTCAAAAGGAACTATTCCTTCTTGATTAAATTTTACGGAGTTCCTTAATAATATCCCGAACTCATGGGATTAAAATTGTTGGTTTATATTGCTTTTGCCTTCAGGTTTGGGGTAAGAGAAAATTGTAACGCAATGATAATGAGACTCTAACTGGAACATTATCATGTATTCGGTTAACATGAACACGATGTAGGTTAACACGGACCTGTTGGAGGTTAACACGAACCCGTTGGAGGTTAACACGAACCCGTTGGAGGTTAACACGGACCCGTTGGAGGTTTACACGGACCCGTTGGAGGTTTACACGGACCCGTTGGAGGTTAACACGGACCCGTTGGAGGTTAACACGAACCCGTTGGAGGTTTACACGAACCCGTTGGAGGTTTACACGGACCCGTTGGAGGTTAACACGGACCCGTTGGAGGTTAACACGAACCCGTTGGAGGTTAACACATGATTTTGCTGCCTTTTGGGTGAGTATTAAGAGGAGTTCTGTGAAATAGTTTTTGGGTCATTGCGAGTTTTTAACTAAGCAATGACAAGGTTTTCACTTTTTAATAAAAAAATACGTTTTGCGTACTCTTTGCTAATTTTATGCGGAGTATATTCCCGCACCAAAATCAGAAGACCTACACTAGAAAATAATCACTTAAATGGCTATATTTTCAAAAAATGTACGTTTTGCGGACTGTTTGCTATTTTAAGAGGAATATATTGCCACTGAAAAAAAGAAGAAATAATTTCCGGTTGCATTAAAAAAACAATAACTTTGTTGTATCAATATTTGAAATCATGGGATTAGCACTTACATTAAAAAAAGAAAAAACCGATTCTTTGTATGCGCGCCTTGCATTATGTATAGCCATGGAAAGTTATATTGATTCTCAAAACGCTTTTGGTGTAATACTTCGTAAAAAGAACATGCTCGACATAGCACGTGTGTTGGCATTACTCACCACTGTTGACAAAACCCGCGAAGGCGAAAAAATAGAGTTTCACCTGGAAGATGCGCTGACCTTGGTTACTTCTTTCGACATTACTCATAAGTCTTTGACCTCGCCTGATTCCCATCGTTTTGTACATTCCCATGCCAATGATGCCGAAAAACGCGAAGCACTGAAAAAAGAAATCATTCATTTCTGTAAAAAAACAACCAACGAACTTTCTGAACAACCTGTTTTCAGAAATGAAGTGGAGCAACTTAAAAAATCACTCGAAAGTTTTGTTTACGAATAATACTGTTTTATTAAAACAGAAATCATCCTTCGTTATTATTTCCAATCATTAACTTTCTCTTTATATGCCTGCTATTTCAGAGCTGATAAAGCAAATAAGTATTTCGTTAAAGCAGGACAATACCGATATTAACCGAAAACGATGGTCAGCTTATATTATTGAAAATACTATTCCCATTGTTCAACTTACAGAACTGATGCACCACGAACACCCCATAGCCATGCGGTTCAGCTGGGTGCTTGGCGATATTGCTGATAATCATCCCGAAGCATTGCGGGAATCGGTTCCTTATTTTTTTAAACACAGGAATGAAATTAAATTTCCAAATTTCAATCGCAGCCTTGCCAAGTTCTTTTATTTATCAGGCGTTCCGGAAGAAATAGAAGGCGAAGCCATTGATGAGCTTTTTAAATGGTTGATGGATGCAAAAATGAATGTAACTACCAAAACCTTTTCGTTACTGGCATTGCATAGGCTTACTCTTAAACATAAAGACCTTCAGCAGGAATTAAAACTGGTGATAGAAGACCAATTGGGCAAAACAAGTGTATCGTTTGAAAATAAGGCAAGAAAGATATTAGCAGAGCTGAAAGAGAAGTAAGCTTTCGAAAATAATTTCTTTTATTTGGGCGTGTCCCCCGATGAAGAATCGGGGGTCGGGCTTTCCGCTACAATCTTTTTTTGCCTCCCTATTTCAACCCAATAAAAAAAGGATTTTCGCTGCAATCCCTCACGCAAGACTTCCCTTGTGCATTATGTATTAAATATGCAAAACTCAATACTCGTTACTCAAAACTCAATACTCATTACCCTATACTCAATACTCGTTACTCAATACTTACTTCTTACTACATAATACTTTCCCCACATTACCACAATTTAATTACTTTAGCGCCTCAAAAATATAAAAATGAAAAAACATACATCATCCATCAAAATCGTTTATCCTGTTTTATGTGCATCCTTGCTGCTTGCAGTGGGCTGTACACCTAAAAAGTCTGATAACGCAACCTCTACTACTATGAACAGTAACAATCCCTTGGTACAAAAATGGGACGACCGCTATAACGGTATTCCAGCTTTTGATAAAGTAAAAATTGAAGACTTTGTTCCTGCAGAGGAAATAGCCATTGCCGAACAGCGCAATGAGATTAAAGCCATTGCAGAAAATACAGAAGCTCCCACCTTTGCGAATACAGTGGAAGCCCTTGAAAAAACAGGCATTACCCGCAAACGGGTAGAAGCTGTTTATTACGTATGGCAATCCAACATGGGTTCATCAGCATTAGATTCGGTACAGGAAATAATGGAACCCCGCATTGCAGGTTTCGGAGATTCCATTACACAAAACACAGCCTTGTTCAAACGGATAGATGCGGTTTATAATTCTCCTGAAAAAGAAAAACTGACACCCGAACAACAACGTTTGTGTTTTAAATATTACAACAACTTTGTACTTGCCGGTGCCAAGCTGGATGATAAAAGTAAAGCAAGAGTAGCAGAGATAAACCAGAAACTGGCTGCCCTGTTTACCAAATTTAACCAGCACCAGTTGGCTGACGAAGGAGATAAATTTATGGAGATAACCAATGCCAAAGATTTAGATGGATTGCCGGAAGAAGTGAAAGCTGCTGCTGCAGGTGCAGCCGAAAAGAAAGGAAAAAAAGGCAGCTGGATTATTGCCAATACCCGTTCGTCAATCGAACCTTTTCTTACCGATGCTACTAACCGGGCTATGCGCGAAAAAGCATGGCGTATGTTCATCAGCCGTGGAGATAACGGTGATGCCAATGATAACAATGCCATCATTCCCGAAATATTACAGTTAAGAGCAGAACGTGCCAAACTATTGGGTTATGCCACTCATGCACATTGGAGACTGGCTGATAAAATGGCCAAAACACCTGAAAAAGCAATGGATTTATTAATGTCCGTTTGGACTCCTGCTGTGGAGCGTGTGCACGAAGAAGTGAAAGACATGCAGCAACTGGCGGATAAGGAAGGAGCAAAAATTAAAATAGAAGCTTGGGATTACCGCTTTTACGCTGAAAAAGTCAGGAAAGCAAAATACGATCTTGATCAGAACCAGGTAAAGGAATATTTACAACTGGAAAAATTAAGAGAAGGATTGTTTTATGTAGCGGGCGAATTGTTTAACCTGGAATTCACACAGGTAAACGATGTTCCTGTATTTCACCAGGATGTAAGAGTATTTAAAGTAATCAACAAAACCAGTGGTAAACAAATCGGGCTTTGGTATTTCGACCCTTATGCCCGCAAAGGAAAACGTTCCGGAGCATGGATGACAGCGTATCGCGACCAGGAAAAACTGAACGGAGAAATCACGACTATTGTTTCGAACAATTGTAATTTCATCAAAGGAAAAGATGGAGAACCTGTTTTAATTTCATTGGAAGATGCACGTACATTGTTTCACGAATTTGGTCATGCATTGCATGGCTTGAATTCAAATGTTACTTATCCCCTGCTTTCAGGAACCAGTGTAGTAACAGATTATGTAGAGTTTCCTTCTCAGCTATTGGAAAGATGGTTAACTACACCGGAAGTGTTGAACAAGTTTGCATTGCATTACAAAACAGGAGCACCAATACCACAGGCATTGGTAGATAAAATTAATAATGCGTCTAAATTCAATACCGGTTTCTCCACTGTTGAAACATTATCAAGCGCATTGGTGGATATGAAAATACACCTTGCAGGAGATGCTAAAATTGATCCTAAAACATTTGAAAAAGAAACATTGGCCGAACTTAAAATGCCATCCGAAATGGTAATGCGTCACCGCTTACCAGCCTTCGGACATATCTTTTCAAGCGATGGTTATTCTGCTGGATATTACAGTTATTGCTGGGCCGATGTGTTGAGTGCAGATGCATTTGCAGCATTTACTGAAGCAGGCGGACCATATGACAAAGCAGTTGCAAAACGCCTTTACGATAATATTTTCAGTGTGGGAGGTACTATCGATGAAGCTACAGCTTACCGTAATTTCAGAGGACATGAACCCAGCACTGATGCATTAATGATTGCCAAAGGATTTAAAGTAGTAGCTAAAAAATAAGTTATTAAGTAAATTCATAATTTTATCTGGCATTCGTTACTTTAATCTTAGTTGAAGAACTACTAAATTGAATAGAACAAGAATAACCTTCTTACTTTTCCTAACACTTACCTGCTGCGGACTTCAAACATCCGCGCAGGTAAATGCAGGTTTTCGGGTAGTAGGTTATTATTGCGGCACCACCATTCCTGTCGATAGTTTTGAAATCAACAAACTAACCCATCTTATTTTCTGTTTCGGAAGCTTAAAAGAAAACCGTTTCAGCATTCATTCCGCTATCGATAGTGCTACCATTAAACGAATGGTGGAATTAAAAAGCAGGAACCCAAATCTTAAAGTAATGCTGAGTCTTGGTGGTTGGGGTGGCTGTCAGATGTGTTCGGATGTATTCAATTCAGCAAAAGGAAGAAAAGAGTTTGTTCAATCGGTAAAAGAAATATCAGCTTATTTTAAAACAGATGGCATTGATTTGGATTGGGAATATCCTGCCATCAAAGGTTTTCCAGGCCATACTTTCCGGCCCGAAGATAAAACTAATTTTACTTTATTGCTTAAAGAATTAAGAGAAGTAAATGGAGCTTCCTTTGAAATCAGTTTTGCATCAGGTGGTTTTACTTCTTATATCAAGGAATCGATTGACTGGAAAGAAGCCATTAAGTACACCAATTTTATTAACATCATGTCCTACGACTTAGTGCATGGGTACAGCAAAATAAGCGGACATCATACCCCATTGTATTCCACCCCGCAACAAACAGAATCTACTGACAATGCAGTGCAACTGATGCTGAAAGCAGGAGTGCCTGCTGAGAAACTGGTGATTGGGGCTGCCTTTTACGGGCGTTATTTTAAAATAGAGGACGGCAATAAGGTTGATTTATATATGCCCTGCAGCTTTTCACATGGGTTCTCTTCTAAGTTCAGTGCAGATTCTCTTTCTGCAAAAAATGGTTTTGAAAAACATTGGGACGATGTGGCAAAAGCTCCATACGCAATCAATACCACAAGAAGATTACTCGCTACTTATGATGATGAACAATCCATTGCTTTAAAAACAAAATATGCGGTTAAGAATAAGCTTGGCGGCATTATGTTCTGGCAACTTTACGATGATAAGTTTCATAATGGTTTGTTAGAGACTATCAATAAAAATAAATAACCTCTTCCCTCCTGCCCTTTCTTCACATTCAATAATAAAAGGGATTATTAAAAATAATTATCTTTGAAAAAAATTGAACAGTAAAACAAATCGTTTATTAAAACCATCTCTTATTTTTAAATAGTATGGCAACAAACAAACCTGCAGCAAAAGTAAAAACTAACAAAACCCATAGCAATGCATTTGCCGCATTGCCTGATAAAAAACTAATCATTCGCCTTTCGGTTATTTTATTTGTTGTTGCCTTTTTATTATATGCAAATACATTGCACCATTCATACGTACTGGACGATGCAGCGGTGATAAAAGAAAACTCTTTAACCAAAGGTGGTATTCATTCCATTTCTAAAATATTAAGTTCGAGCTATCGCGAAGGATATTCAAACAACGACCATGGTACATACCGTCCTTTGTCCAAAATAATGTTCGCCATCGAATGGCAGCTTTCTCCTAACAAACCATTTTTAGGGCATTTAATGAATGTTCTGTTTTATGCACTTAGCTGTGTGCTTTTATTCATCATGCTGATGCGTTATATAAAAATGAACGTGTATGTTTTGTTTTTTGCTGTGCTCTTATTTGCAGTGCATCCAATACATACCGAAGTAGTGGCCAATATCAAGAGCCGGGACGAAATAATGAGCACTTTGTTTTTAATTCTTTCTTTGTTAACGGTATCCTCTTATTTGAATTCTAAAAAAATACTTTCCTTGCTACTCTCGGTAGTTTGCTTTTTTCTTGCGTTGCTTTCCAAGGAATCGGCAATTGTTTACGTGGCATTGGTGCCGATAGTTATTTATTTCTTTTCAGAAGTATCGTTGAAAGAGAATTTGAAAATCACTGCAACCATAGCAGTAACTGCCTTTGTTTATTTGTTCATACATCTGAAAGTAATGGGTGCCATTGGTATACCAAACATTCATCCCACCGATAACCCGATATTGATGGCCACAAGTTTTCTGCAACAAAAGGAAACGGCCATATTGATTTTAGGAAAGTATTTATTGTTATTGTTTTTCCCTCATCCTTTGTCCAGCGATTATTCGTTTAATGTTATTCCTATTGTTACTTCTGCTGCCAATGCAGGTTTCCTTATTTCATTGCTGTTGCACGTTACCTTATTAATTTATGCTTTAAAACAGTTTAAGAAAAAGGATTTTCTTTCTTTCTGCATATTGTTTTATTTTATCAGCATGGCTATTGCTTCCAATATATTTATGATAATAGGAACCAATATGGCAGAACGATTGTTGTATTTTCCTTCCATTGGTTTCTGCCTTGCTATGGCTTACCTGCTTGCAAAAGCAGCAAAGCTGGATTTAAAAAACACGGCAGCCAAATTAAGTGCAGTACTTAATTCTAACAAAGGCATTATAGCAGGACTAGTTGTGGTGCTAATCCTGTTTTCAATTAAAACCATTGCAAGGAACAAAGACTGGAAAACAGGTGTTGGTTTATACGAAAAGGATTTAAAAACTGTTCCCAACAGCAGCCACTTATTATTGTTTCATGCTGATAATTTAACCTTAAAAGATTCGTTAGTTGGGCTAAGTGATGAGCAAAGGAAAAACCATTTTGCAATTGCCCAAAGAGAAATAGATAAGGCAATAAGCATTTACGAGCAACTTCCGGATGCTCACAATGTGGCAGGAAGAATATGGTATGAGTATAAAAACTACGATGCAGCTTTAAAGGAATATAGCAGAGCAATGGCCCTGAACCCAGGAATGGCTAATTACCACAACAATGTAGCTACCTGTTTGTTTGCAAAAGC
The DNA here is from genome assembly GCA_947479085.1 of Bacteroidota bacterium. GTDB lineage: Bacteria > Bacteroidota > Bacteroidia > 2-12-FULL-35-15 > 2-12-FULL-35-15 > 2-12-FULL-35-15. Next base: position 25,903 of record CANJYB010000019.1, read on the forward strand.
TAATTACCCTGAAGCAGCCGCAGAATTTAAAAAAGCATCTGAACTAAATCCCAACGACCCGGATTCGTTTTCTAATCTTGGAAGCTCCTATGGAGAAATAGGACAAGCTTATAAAAGAGCAAATGATGTGGAAAATGCAAATAAGTACCTTCACCTTGCAATAGACAATTTTACAATAGCCACGCAACTTAAACCTGATTATAAAAGTGCGTTCCAGTTTTTAGGAATTACTTATAACAGCATAGGCGATACGATTAACGGAAAGAAGTACCTATATATTGGTAATCAAATGAAGTAAAGGAAGCTGTATTGTTTTCTTTCTCTCAGCTAAATAATAAGAGGAATGTTATTTAAGAATGGAAATTTTCTTTGTAACAGAATTGTCTTTCCCTTTCACATTTATAAAATACAAAGCTGTGGCAATGTTTTCGAGTTGAATAGTTGTCTTTGAAAATCCCTGTTCAATAAAGATTGTTTTTTCTGTAATGTGTTGCCCCAGTTCGTTATAAACTGTCATGGTATAATCACCGGCTTCAGGTGTATTAATTGCAAGTATAAAACTATTGTTGCCACCATTAAATATATCTATACTTCCTGAATTGCCGCAGGAAGTAACATGAATTGCAGAAGATGTTTTATTGTCACCATTAAAATCAGTTTGACGAATGCGGTAATAGGCTCCTGACGACAATGAGTTATTATCAATGAAAGAATAATTTAACGTTGAACTGCTGTTGCCTGCTCCGGCCAGTTTTCCTATTTCTGTAAAATTAATGAGGTCGGTACTTCTTTCTATGGTAAAATAATCATTATTGGTTTCCGATGCTGTGGTCCACTTTAAAACTGCTTTATTGTTTTCGCAATTCCCATTAAAATAAATCAATTCAATAGGCAATGGAGAAAGGTTATCGGACAATGTCCAGGAACGAAAAAATTCAGCAGCAGGCACAGGAACACCTGTTACAGTATTCGCAGCTGTTGAAACTGTTCCTTGAGGCACATACGCATCCCAGTTTAAAGCAGGGGTATTGAAACGCTGAGCACCTAAATTACCTTCCGTAATAGTATTTCCCGCTGCACTCCATTCTGCATCAATATATGTAAACGAAAATGTTGCATCCGGTTTGGTAGTATAAGTGTTTGCATCAGTAATCCAGAAACGATCAATAACCATTGCCGAATTATTAGGTCCTCCGATAGCACTATTCATATTTGTAACATCACTTGGCATATAAAGTGAATTGTCCCAAGAGGATGCTCCCGTATTATCATAAGTTGAAAAATCAATACGGCCACCTGCCGAACCTGCCGTTCCAATGGTAACAGAAAAAGGAATTTCTGAAGCATTATCTATATCATAATAAGGAAGTGTATAGGTTCCTGTTGAATTGGAAATGTTCCAGCGGATAATATTGGTTTCGCTTTCCGACACAATTCTTCCTCCTGTACCTAACTGCGTAATACCGGTCGCACTGCCAGTATTAATAACCACATAAGCACTGTTGTTCAGGATTATAAATGGGTCATTATTCATTAGTATCCCCTGTGCAAATGCAGAAAAGGAAAATATGGAAAGTATAATAATGATAATTTTTTTCATTTCTAAATAGTTGTAATTGTTACAAATATAATAAGTTATTTTTTAGGTTTTACAAGTTCCATTTGTTTTGCCTCTTTTTGCAAGGTCATATAATCAATAAAGCCAGCAGGCATTGGAGTTTGTTTCCAGTTCTTTTTTTGTTCTTCCCAAAATTTCACACATTTTTCGTAATCAATTGGAGGTGGTGGAGCATATTGAGCATACTGGCGTGTATCGCCAGAACCCCAAACAGGGTCATTACCAAAACGATGATCCTGAAAGTTCATTCGCTTTGCATTTACTTTGTATGAAAATCCGGCATTGGATGTTCCATGGTTTCTTTCTTTTACCACAAAACTGTTCGTTCCGGGAATCACATATACATCATTTGACTCCCCTTCCATCTGAATAAATACATGCATTGGGTGAGTTGCATCAATGACTACTGTTTCCAGGAATAATGGGTCTAAAGAAATGGTAACCTCTCCATTTATCAATTGGCCGTTACCCATATCGCTAAACCATACTTCTGTTGCTTCTTCACAGTACAAAAGCTGATTACCTTTACTTGTTGCAACAGAAGCAGATTTGGTACCATTTGCAATAACATGATTTCCGTTAAAATAACCGCTGTAATTCTGGTTATTAGCCCTCCAGCCAACAACAGCAATATCATTATTTCCGGTAATTATTCCTCCACCAAACCCAATACCATTAACCCCAATCCCAAATGCTGCGCCATTATAATAACCAAGAACACCCATACGCTGACTTCCACTGGCTATAGCATTGTAACCTACTACCCCTCCCCCGCCTGCATTTGCTGCAGGTGTGGAACAGACACCATAAACACCAGCCCTTGTGTTGGAAGTACCAGTACCATTATAATTTCCCAAGCAGCCTGATCCGGCTCCAGAACCTCCATAAACACCCTGTAATGCAGAAAATGCTGTTGTGGATGCTGCCAATATCTCACCCCAGGTTCCGGAACCATTTTGAGCACTGTAACCATTTACTGCAAAAGTAAGTGTAGGTGTGGCCACTGCTGCAAGCTCGTCACCAGCATAAGGCGAAGCTGTAGCACCTACCACCATTTCTCCATCAGTTGGGTTCAGGCGGAAACGTTCAATATTGTTACTATAAAATTTAACGGCCTGAGCATTTACAGAACCTAGTTTTTCTGTTCCTGCCAAGGTATTCCCTGCCAATGCCCATCCGTTATTTGTGCCTAAGGTTTCTACCTAAATTGCCCCGTTATAATACCAAAACGTTCCTGTGGTGGTATCATAAACTTTGAGCCCGGTAGCAGGCGCAGCTATTGCTGTTCGCTGAGCAGTGATCATGCGGGGGATAAGTAATCCTGAGGTAGTGGAAGAGATATCGAGCATGGCCGAAGCTGCTGGAGATGCTCCTGACCCATTAATTGCTACGTTTTGTGAATATAAAAAAGATGTGATTAAGAATAGTCCTAAGAAAACAATGAATTTAGTTTGTTTTTTCATTGGTCGGAGTTTTAATTTTTAGTTGAAATTTTAAATTATTTAGCTTACTATTTATGTCTTCTAATATTAAGATGCAAAAATGAACAAAAAGGTTGCATTTGAAGTTTAATTATTGGAATTTTAGTTCCCTTTTAGATTTGATGTTGAATTTTCCTTTTTAATTTGCTACTAATGGGAGACTTTACTCAAAAAAATCACAGGACTGGTTTGCTTCTTAGTTAAAATATATTTAATTAATTTTATTTGATGCAACTTTTATTCAATTATTTGCATCTATTAGATAAAACACTCATTTTAAAAAACAAACCATAATGAAAAAAAAATTATTACTTATTTGCCTTTCCTTTTCCTTGTCAATCTATTCTCAGCCTAATATTCAATGGCAAAAATCGTTTGGAGGTACCAATGCTGAAGTTGCTAATTCCGTTGTACAAACCAGTGATGGAGGTTATGCGGTGGCAGGTTACTCCGATTCAAATGATGGTGATATTACTGGTCATCATGGAACTACCGTTTATTCGGATTTCTGGATTATGAAGTTAAATGCTTCCGGAGCCCTTCAATGGGAAAAATCAATCGGGGGCTCTGGCGATGATATTGCTTATGCAATCATTCAGACGAACGATGGTGGTTATGCAGTAGCAGGATATTCGCAGTCCAATGATGGCGATGTAACTGGTCATCAGGGTTTGTTAACGCAGGCAGACTATTGGATTGTAAAACTGGACACTTCAGGAACAATAGAGTGGCAAAAATCATTTGGAGGAACAAAAAGTGATGTTGCCTTTTCGATTATTCAAACTGCTGACAATGGTTATGCTATTGCAGGATATACTTTCTCAAATGACGGAGACGTAATTGGGCAACATCTAAGTGGGCCCAACCAGGTGGATGATTACTGGATACTGAAATTAGATTCGGCCGGAACAATTGAATGGCAAAAATGTCTTGGTGGAGTTTCGAATGATGAAGCTCATTCCATTATTCAAACTGCTGATGGCGGATATGCAGTGGCAGGTATTACCAGTTCAAATTATAGTGGCGATGTCACTCAGAACCATGGCAGTTATGACTATTGGGTGGTAAAGTTAGATACAGTAGGTACTTTACAATGGCAAAAATTATTTGGAGGAAACAACTATGATTATGCATGGTCTATATTGCCCTCAAGCGATGGAGGTTATACAGTTGGTGGGTATTCCAATTCTACTAACGGAAACGTAACCGGCAATCATGGTAACGAAGATTACTGGATTATTAAAATTGATTCGGCAGGAACATTGCAATGGGAGCATACTTATGGGGGAACAGGTTTCGAGAATACAGCTACCCTTGTAAAAACTTCAGAAGGAGGATATGCGCTTGGAGGATATACCACTTCCAACAACGGTGATGTAACAGGTAATCATGGTGCAAGCGATTTCTGGTTGGTAAAAATGGATTCATCAGGAATAATTGAATGGCAAAAAACAATGGGAGGGACAAGTAATGAAGCTTCCTATTCCCTTATCCAATCAGCGGATGGTGGTTATTTACTGGCTGGGCATGCTACTTCATCGGATGGAGATGTTACCAGTAATCAGGGTACTTATGATTACTGGCTGGTTAAATTATATTCCTGTGTCACCAGTTTAAATACTATTAATGAAACTTCCTGCAACAGTTATACGTTAAATGCTCAAACCTATATTTCAAGCGGAACATATACACAAACGTTTAATAATGCTCATGCTTGTGATAGTATTCTTACTATTAATCTGACCATTAATACTATTGATTCGACCACTGTTAATGCTTCCGCTTACTGCAGTTATACTTTAAATTCGCAAACCTATACTGCTTCCGGAACTTACACTCAACAGCTTACTAATGCACATACCTGCGACAGTGTCGTGGTTTTAAACTTAACCATCAACACCATTGACCCAGGAGTTAATCAGGCAGGCGTGAGTTTAACTGCTGTTGAACCAGGAGCTGCTTATCAGTGGATAGATTGCGGAAATGGCAATTCCCCGATTCAGAGTGAAACTAACCAGACTTTCATTGCCACTTCCAATGGCAATTATGCAGTCATAATTTCTAATGGTAATTGTATTGACACCTCAGCCTGTATGTCGGTTTTTTCTGTCGGTGTTAATTCTTTAACATTAGATGACAATGAATTAATAATTTCACCCAACCCGTTTAAGGAACAAACAACGTTATCCTTTGCCAATGAGCAAAAAAATACTGTTATTAAAATAACTGATATTTTGGGAAAAGAAGTTAATAAAGTGATTCTTTATGAAGGGAAAAACCTGACTATAGAAAGAAAAGACATGAGGACAGGAATCTACTTTATTGAGGCAACCACTAATGATTTAAAAATTATAAGGAAGAAGATTATCATTGATTAAACTTCGAAATTTTACTTTCCTGAAAAAGCAATCTCATTCAAAAGAGATTGCTTTTTTATTTGATTTAAACCTGGAAAAGTGTTTTTTTGCGGTGTGGAAACATTCTATTCCGCTGTACCTCAGTTTGATGCTTTAAAATTCGAATACTTATAACATTGACTTTATTGCTTAGAACCACGTTATGACATACATAACCATGGTTCCGACACACATAACCATGGTTCCGACACACATAACCATGGTTCAGACACACATAACCATGGTTCGAACACACCTCACCAACGTTATGACACACACAACCATGGTTCGGACACACTTAACCAACGTTATGACATACATAACCATCGTTAGGATAGGCCAGGAGTATAAACTAAATTACATAAACAAGTAAACTATTATACATTTTAATGAGATTCCTCAATTCGCTCGGAATGAGGAATCTGAATTTGTATAGTAGATAAAAAAACTCTTAATATGCTTGATTTTTTAGAGGAAATTGTCCTAAAAAAGTGTAAAACCTTCTGAATCTATTAGAACATAGAAAAAGACCGGTAAACAGCTTACCAGTCTTTTTTATAATAATATAATAACTACCTATTTTTCTCTTACAAACTTTTCTGTCAGACCGTTTTTTGTTTTTGCAAAAAACACGTTTGGAAAAGAAGTAATGTCAACAGTAGTTTTGGTTAATGCAGAGGTTTTAATAGTTGAAAGTTCTCTGCCTAAAACATCAGTAAAGTTTATCACCTCCTCATTTTCCGAATTGGAAACAGTAAGCGAGTTTACAGCAGGATTAGGATAAATGCTAATTCCTGAGTTAGAGGTTAAAGAAGCTACACCTACACTGGCAAATTCTGGAGTAATGGTTATTTCTCCATTAGGATGAGCACCAGTGGTAAGAGCACTGAAATCAGCTAATTTAGTATAGGTATTGATAGTAAAATTAATACTGAAAGAAACTCCTTCTCCGGTTGCACCGCCACCGTTGGTAGTTCCAAACAACATATTTCCGGATTGTGTTAAACTCCTGGTAGGATTAGCACCATTTGATCCGTTGAAATCAAGAATATCAGTAAATGCATTGGTAGCAGGATTGATACTGAATACAACACCCTGAGAAAAACTTCCTCCATAAGGTGTCATTCCATAAATCATTCCATTAGCTGCCTGAACTAAACCACCAACCGGGCCGGAACCCTGTAAACCATCAAAATCATGAATATCAGTAAATGTACCAGTTGAAAGGTCGAAGCTATAAACGATACCGTTATTGCTTGCTCCTCCCATTGAAGTCATACCATATATTTTACCATCTGTTCCTTGCATTACATCTCCAAATTTAGGATGAGCTCCACCTACTCCATCAAAAACATAGAGCTTTGTGTAAACACTGGTTGCAGGGTCGAAACTGAAAATAACACCGTCTCCGTTAGCTCCTCCATTAAATGTAGTTCCATATAATTTCCCGTCAGGAAATTGAGTTAAACCACCATAAGGATTGCCTCCATTAACATTATCAAAATCAAAAATATCATAATATTGATCATTAGCAGGGTCTATTTTAAAAATAACTCCTCCCCCATTTTGCCCACCGGCTGCACAGGTTCCGTACATTTTTCCATCACTTGCCAGCATCATTCCGCTCCATGATTCCCAACCCAATAAGGTGTTAGCAAATAAATCATGAATATTAGTATATGTTCCCGAAACGATGTCATATCTGAAAGAAACACAGCTATCTCCAAAGCCGCCTAACTCCGTACATCCGTAAAGACTTCCATTACCTGCCAGGCACATACGCCCTACCGGCATTGCCCCGGAAGCATTAATAAAATTGTAAACTGTATGGAAATTATTTCCATTACCATCCGCAGAAAAAATAGTTCCTTGTCCGGTTGCTCCGCCACTGTAAGAAGTACCCCAAATCTGGGTTTGAGCGGTTGCGCTCAAGCTGATGAAAGCGAGCAGAATTAAAGATTGTAGAGTTTTTTTCATAATTGTAGATTTAAAGGTTTGTAATTATTCTGTAAGATTACTGATAATACTTTAAATTTCAAAGCTTTATTTATTAACAATTTCATTTGTAAGTAATATTAAATTAACTTTGTTTTGAATTTCATGATTGCAAATTTGCATTTAACATAACAATCTAAACATCAGAATACCATGAAAAAACATGATCATTTATTTTCTAAATCTATTTTATCCTTTTGTTTTGCTGTTTTGTTATTTTTTGTTGCAAAACCTTTGGTAACTGCTCAATGTCCTCCAATTTCTGTGGTTGCTTCTGCTTCTCCTTCCATTGTATGTAATGGAAACACCTCTCAGTTAAATGTAACAGCAGGAGTTACTGGAGGAGGATACACAGTATCTCAGATAAATTACAACCCGATTGCCGGCTCAGGAACAATGGTTACTTTGGGAGACGATGTACTAAGCACGATGTTACCCATTGGCTTTAACTTTACTTTTTTTGGTAATGTATATAGTCAATTCAATATTTGCTCTAATGGGTTTATTTCTTTTCTTGCTGCTAATTCGCAAACCTTTACCCCTTCAGCGATTTCCAATGTATCTCTTCCCAACAACATGGTGTGCGGATCATGGGCCGACCTGAATCCGAATAATGGAGGAACAGTTAGTTATTTCACCACCGGATTTGCTCCAAACAGAAAATTAGTAGTCCGATTTGACAGTGTAATGCATTTTACCGGAGGAAATCCGATAACTATGGAATATGTATTGTGCGAAACCACTAATTTTATTGAACTTCATAATACCTCCGTAATAGCTACCAATACCAACCATGTTCAGGGAATTGAGGATGCAAATGGGCTAAATGGCCTGCCCGTGCCAGGCAGAAATAATACCACGTGGACTTCAATAAATGAAGGGTGGAGATTTTCTCCTGGCATAATCAACCTGAATTATTCCTGGAGTACTTCAGGTTCATTAACCAATCCTACCAGTGTTAATCCTGTCGCTTCTCCATCGGTCAGTACATTATATACGGTTATTGTTACTGATATCAATGGATGCACCGACTCCACTTCTGTAAGTGTGATAGTTAACAATCCCCCTACTTCTATTACCGCTAATCCTTCCACCATTTGTGCCGGAAGCAATTCTCAATTAACAGCTTCGGTAACCACTACCAGTACAAACAATTATGCGGTAACTCCAATTACTTATTCTCCCGTAATAACGGGGATTGGAACACCTGTAATTTTAGGAGACGACCAGGTAAGCAGCCCATTACCCATTGGCTTCAATTTTAGCTTTTATACACATTACTATTCACACTTCTTTATTGGTTCAAACGGATTTATTACGTTTGATTCTGCTGCTTCTACTAATAATTATCAAGGATGTTGTTCCGGACAAATGCTTCCGAATGCTGCTAATCCGAATAACCTGATAGCAGGTGCTTGGGAAGATTTGAATGTTCCTGCCGGGGGAGGAGTAAATTATTTTGTTACCGGTACTTTCCCAAACAGAAAACTGGTAGTGAATTTTAATTCTATACCTCATTCCCCTGCGAGAGATTCATTAACCTTTCAAATTATTTTATTCGAAACTACAAATATTATAGAAATTCACACGGCTGACATGCCGGGTAATTCTCATGGTTACTGGTGGGGACATACACAAGGAATTGAAAATGCTAATGGCACACTTGGTTTGGCGGTTCCGGGAAGAAATCATGACAACACCTGGACTGCAACAAATGATGGGTGGAGGTTTTCTCCAATAAATACTTTTACCTATAACTGGAACCCTGTTGCTTCATTGTCAAATGATACCATTTACAATCCTTTAGCATCTCCTTCCGCCACCATCACCTACACTCTTTTAGCTACAGATGGAAACGGATGCATGGGTACTGGAAATGTTACAGTGAATGTTAACCCATTGCCTTCCCCTCCGGTAATAAGTTATCCGGGATTTGTATTGTATTCTACTTACGGAACCGGAAACCAATGGTATCTGAATGGAAACATACTTACAGGTGCTATTTATCAAACCTATTATCCTACCCAAATTGGTATATATACGGTAACATATACAGATGGTAATGGCTGCACTTCCACATCCGAACCTTTTAATGTAACTATACTTGGAGTTAACGAATTAGGAATGGATATAAATGTGAACGTTTTTCCAAATCCGGTTACCGATTTACTTACTGTAAATGTTGACAATAACCTTCCTTCTGAAATTGTACTTTATGATATCACTTCGAGAATAGTATTTCAACAGAAATTCAGTTCTGCACTTTCTGTTTCTACCGAAACACTTGCAAAAGGTATCTATCTTTATGAAATAAGGAATAAAAATGAAGTAGTAAAGAAAGGTAAACTGGAAAAGGAATAAGAAACACCTTATTTACCCTCCATTTGATTTAAACCCCTTTCCCTGCTTTCTGAGTTTTATAATAGTGATTATTGTCTTTGCAAATAGTTATTGCTATTCCATACCTGCCTTGCTTTTTATCTCTGCTTTTGGTAATTCTTGTTTATTCTTATCATTAATTAAATAACCGATTTGTTAATTAAACCAAATAAAAAATAATTAATTGACATATCAACTATATTTGTATCAGAATCAACAATCACCACGATGGAAAAACTGGACCAGATTATCTTTTATTCACTTGAAAAATCAATTAAAACATACCGTCAATATGCGCAACGGCAAATAAATCAGCAAAATTTTGATATAACCATTGATCAATGGTTGGTATTAAAAACCATACAGAACAATCCGTCAGCATCTCAGCAGGAAATAGCTGAAAGTGCATTTAAAGACTATGCCTCCATCACCAGGATGATTGAACTGCTTGTAAAAAAAGAATACCTTTCAAGGGACTTCCACTCCACCGACCGAAGAAGATTTGAATTGTCGATAACCGAAAAAGGAATAGAAATAATAAACGACATTATGCCCATTGTTAAAGCCAACCGGAAACAGGCGCTCAAATCTTTTTCCAAAGAAGAGATTGAATCATTAAAAATATCATTAAATAAAATAATTAACAATTGCAAGTAATCAATACAAACCCATACTAATCAACCGACTATGAAAAAAATCATACTCTTCCCTATTGTTGTTATTGGTTTAATTCTTTTGCAATCATTGGTGGTAAGAGATGATGTGCCGGATGCTAAGTTTATTGAACTCGCAAAACAATATCCACAGATTGCTCATTTTGCTATGGGGGAAGGAACAGTAATTGACTCCAGCTGGATACTTACTGTAGGGCATATTGGGAGAGACTTAAAACGGGATATAACCAATGGCCGCAATACTGCAGTAACCTGCAATGGGAAAAAGTATGATTTGGAAAAAGTAATAGTGCATCCTGATTTTGATGATACTCCGAGAGGTGTGGTAAACGATATTGCATTGGTAAAAATAAAAGGAAGTATCAAAGATATAGTACCCGGAAACATTTACAGGGACAAAAAAGAAACGGGCATGGACATTACCATAGTAGGAATGGGTGATATAGGAACAGGTTTAAAAGGTCCGAAAGTATGGGATAAAATTACAAGAGCAGCAACAAACAAAATAGATGGAGCAGACAGCCTTTGGATACATTTTACATTTGATGCTCCGGGTTCAGCTAATGTAACTAAACTGGAAGGGGTGAGTGGTCCCGGTGATAGCGGAGGACCTGCATTTTTTGAAGTGAATTCAAAACGATACATTGTCGGAATCAGTTCACATCAGCGAAGTACAAATGGAAAAGGGCGATACGGAGCGGTGGAATATTACACCCGGGTAAGTACCTTTTACAATTGGATTTTGCAAAGCATGAAAGAAAAATCCTGACACCAACTATTCTTAATTATTAACCAACTAATAAACCTTCTGCCATGAAAAATTATTTTAAACGCATCCTTTTTTCGGTAGTTCTATCTGCTGTTCTTTTTAGCTGTTCTTCCGCTCCGGTTATTCCTGTCGAAAGGCTGGATTCACTTTTAAACAAGGCCATATCCATGAACCTTTTTTCGGGAAATATACTCATAGCGGATGATAAAGTAATAGCTTACGAAAAGTCGTTTGGTAAAGCCGATTATGAAAAAAACATAGCAAATACCAGCGAAACAAAGTTTCAACTTGCTTCCATTACCAAGGATTTTACCAAAGTGATGATTCTGCAACTGATAGAACAACACAAACTCTCGGCAACTGATAATATTGGGAAATACCTTCCGGGCTTTTCGGATGAAGTGAACCAGGTAACTGTTCAGCAATTGCTTAATTTTACTTCCGGACTTGGCGATTATCATAATACACAGGATTTTGAACAACTGCAGGGCAGCACCATCACCATTCCTGATATTATTCCTATTATTCAAAAAGAAAAGCTTCAGTTTAAGCCAGGTTCTCAGTTTTTCTATTCCAATTCGGGCTATGTGGTTCTGGCTGCTCTAATAGAAAAAATAACCAACCGAAATTATTACCAGGATTTGGAAGAAATGATATTGGAAAAACTAAACATGAATAATACTTCGTTTAACGGTTATGCAAAGCCAATGCCCGGAATAGCCACCGGTTACCTTACCAACCAGATAGGGCCTTTGCAAAACAACTCAGAATGGCACCTGGCAGGTGCAGGTGATGCAGGAATATATACTACCACCCATGATTTGCTTGCGTTCATTACTTCGGTATTTTATGATAATAAACTCCTGACTGATAGCAGCAAACTGAAATACGTTTCGGAAATGATGCGCGAAAGCAAAATAAAAACATGGAACGATTTTCAAAAAAACGGACGTTATTCCCCGGCAGGTGGTGCCCCGGGAGTAAGTACTATGTTTACCGTAAATATGCAAACCGGCAACATTGCCATCATTTTATCCAATTATGATGAAGGAACTGCAGAAGAAATAGGAATAAGAATTTCAGCCATTTTGAACAATAAACCTGTTCAGCCTCTTAAGGAGCCTGCTCCTAAATATCTCTTCAACCTGATTAAAACAAAGGGAGGAAAGTATTTTGAAGAAAACTATAAGCAGGAAATAAAAAATTCAGGAATGAGGGAAAAGGATGATATGATGCTGCTGAATGCCGGACAAGCCCTTTTGCAGGAAAAAGACTATGATAATGCCATTTCGCTTTACAGAGTCTATACAAAGGAATTCCCGAAAATAATCATTGCCTGGAACGATATGGGCGAAGCTTACCTAGACAAGGGAGATAAGGAAAATGCTTTGAAATGCTTTGAACAGGCATTGAAGATTATGCCGGATAATAAACGAGCCAAAAACAACCTAGAGCATTTGAAATAAAATCCCAGATGATTTTATTAAGTAATTTTACTGATTAACTATCATTTTATATAAAATGATGGTCATTTAATACAAAGTGAGGACCGTTTTATATAAAGTCGAGGTTTATCTTTTTTTGTTAACATCTTTCCCCTGTTATTTGTTATTAAATAATTAGTTCATCAAGTACCTAAAAACTTATCTTTGCAATCCGAAAAAATGTTCTTAACGCAAAGTCTGGAATCATAATTGATATACAGTAAAAAAGTTTAGGAATTAACCAATAGGGTTATTGTTTTTAACTCCATACATTAGAATTTATACTAAAAAGAAAATATGTCATTAATAAAATCAATTTCAGGAATAAGAGGAACGATAGGTGGTAAGCCTGGCGAAGGATTGAGTCCCCTGGATGTTGTAAAGTTTACTTCAGCTTATGCTACCTTTATTAAAGGGAAATCGAAGAATAAAAGAATAAAAATTGTCATTGGTCGCGATGCACGTATTTCGGGCGAAATGATGAATAATATTGTTATCGGTACACTTCAGGGCATGGGTGCCGATATTGTGGACATTGGTTTATCCACCACTCCTACTGTGGAAATAGCGGTAACCGAAGAAAAAGCAGATGGTGGAATTATACTTACCGCCAGCCATAACCCTAAGCAATGGAATGCCTTAAAGTTACTGAACGAAAAAGGCGAATTTATCAGTGAAAAAGACGGGGCCGAAGTGCTAAGCATAGCCGAATCTGAAACGTATGTATTTGCTGATGTTAACTCTCTTGGTAAAGTAACTAAGAATGATACTTATTTTAAGAAACACATAGATAAAATACTGGCCTTATCTTTAATTGATGTGGCTGCCATTAAAAAAGCCAACTTTAAAGTAGTTATTGATTGTGTTAACTCTACCGGGGGAATCATCGTTCCTCAATTGTTGGAAGCGTTAGGAGTAGAAAAAATAGTGAAACTGTATTGCGACCCTACGGGGGAATTTCCTCATAACCCGGAACCATTGCCTGAAAACCTGCGTGACATAGCAAAGGTTGTTAAAAAGGAGAATGCAAGCCTTGGTATTGTGGTGGACCCTGATGTGGACCGCTTGGCATTGGTTTGCGAAGACGGAGAAATGTTTGGAGAAGAATACACATTGGTAGCTTGTGCTGATTATGTATTAAGCAAACGGACACCTGCCGAAAAAGCGGATGGTAAAAAAGCAAATACAGTTTCAAACCTTTCTTCTACCCGGGCATTGCGTGATGTTACCGAAAAACATGGTGGTATTCATTCTGCATCTGCAGTAGGCGAAGTGAATGTGGTAAAACTAATGAAAGATACAAAAGCCATTATTGGCGGAGAAGGAAATGGAGGGGTTATATTACCCGAACTTCATTATGGCCGCGATGCCTTGGTGGGAATTGCTTTATTTCTTTCTCACCTTGCTAAACATGGTAAAAGCTGTTCCATGCTTCGTTCTACTTTTAACGATTATTATATTTCTAAAAACAAGATAGAGTTAACCAACGAGATAGATGTTGATAGAATATTGCAGGACATTAAGGAAAAATATAAAAAACAACCTGTAAATACAGTAGATGGGGTAAAGATAGAATTTGATAAAGAATGGGTACATTTGCGGAAGTCTAACACCGAACCGATTATTCGTATTTATTCGGAAAGCGAAAGCGAAACGACTGCTGATAATCTGGCGAAAAAGATAATGGCAGACATAAGAGATTGTATTAAAAAACAACAAATAACAGCTTAAACCACTTTCCCCTGTTAGGGTTTTGAACCCTGACAGGGGTATTACACAAACCAATGAAAGTATATTTAGACAACGCAGCTACCACAGCATTAGATAAAGAAGTATTGGACGAAATGCTTCCTTACATGACCGATTTTTTCGGCAACCCATCCTCTATCCATTCTTTTGGAAGAAAAACAAGAACTGCCATAGAAGCTGCCCGTAAGTCCGTGGCCAAATCGCTAAACGTTTCTCCATCAGAAATATTCTTTACTTCAGGCGGTACTGAGGCGGATAACATGGCTATCCGATGTAGTATTCATGATTTAGGGTTAAAGCATGCAATAACTTCTCGCATAGAACACCATGCTGTTATGCACACCCTGGAAGCATTGGAACACGAAGGTTTAATAAAATTAAGTTACGTAAATTTAACTCCCGATGGTCATGTTGACCTGAACCACCTCGAGCAATTATTAAAAGAAAACGAACGGACGCTAGTATCGTTAATGCATGCCAATAACGAGATTGGAAATTTACTTTCTTTAGAAGAGGTGGGTAAAATATGTGAAAAATACGATGCCATTTTTCATTCCGATACAGTTCAAACAATGGCGCATTATGCCTTTGATTTACAGAAAATAAATATTCATTTTATTACCTGTGCTGCTCATAAATTTCATGGTCCTAAAGGGGTTGGGTTTTTATACGTAAACGGAAAAATAAAAATTAATCCATTAATTTACGGAGGTTCTCAGGAACGCAATATGCGTGGAGGTACCGAAAACTTATATGGTATTATTGGTCTTGCAAAAGCATTGGAAATTGCCAACCGTGATTTGGAACACCATCAACAGCAAATTACCGGGTTAAAAAAACACATGGTGGAACAATTAAAAGCAAACATTAAAGGAGTTGAATTTAATGGTTCCTGTCTTGATAATTGTTTATACACAGTTCTCAGCGTTCGCTTTCCGCACACCGAAAATGCAGAGATGTTTTTATTTAACCTTGATATTGCAGGTATTGCCGCATCGGGAGGAAGTGCTTGTACCAGCGGAAGTGATAAAGGTTCGCATGTATTGGCAGGTATTGGTGCTGATGTTACCAGACCATCTGTTCGCTTTTCGTTCAGTAAACATTCTACTAAAGAAGAAGTTGATTATACCATCAGCAAATTAAAGGAGATGTTTAAATTTAATGAAGTAAAACAGGAAGCTTAAAAAGCTGTTCGTATTCTTATTCCGCCCCAACTGTGGTTTCCCTGTCCGTTAAATTCTTCACTTAAAAACACATGAGAATATTCAAGGTAAACCTTTTTTATCCTGATGGTGACACCAAAACTATTCTGTAAGTTAACCCTGTTAAGTTTATCTCTATCCACAATATAAGGACTGCTGTCATTAAACATGCCTCCCTGCATGGTGGCATAGTAACCGATGATACTAATTAAAGGTTGTTCATAAAAACAATCTAAAATTTCTTTGCTGATTTGTTTTCAATTGACTTAAAAGGAGAATCAAAATAACCAAACATCATTGTAAAACCCAAGCCTGCTTTATCGCTCAATGTTCCTAAATGCAGATTAGCTTCTGTGCAAAGCATGAAAAGACTTTTATACGAAATGAGTTCCTGTTGATGAAAGACCTTAAAATTCAGCACTACATCATTCTGAATTTGATGCTCCCATCCTAGCGGTTGTATATTATTTACCATCTGTGAATGGACTTTTGCATATCCGCACCACCGGCTAAAGGGCCAATTATACCTAAAGTAATGGAGGAAGTTATTCTTTTATGTTTTACAGTATCTGTTGAAATTACAAACGTATTCAAACAAAAAACAGCAGCAAAAGGCCGGTCGTTCAGTATTATTTCTTCGTGACGAATACTGGAAGGAGTATAACCTTCATGAACCAAAGCCAAACCATATTGCAAAGAACTATTTTTAGTTTTTAATAGAATTCTTGTTAAAGGATTGAATTTTAATTTTGAAGAAATGACTTCAAGGTTAATTCCCTGAGTATAATATTGATCCGTAGAAGCAAAAAAATCATTGTCGTAGTGCAGACGAATGTAGCTTTTACTTTTTATATTCCTGTAAATAGCTGTATTATCGGTAGCCTGGGCGAAAAACAGTAAACTGTGAAATAAAAATACGGAACTAATTAGGATTCTTAATTTGAGATGCATCTAACAAACATACGAAGATTTTGTAGTTTTAGTTTTACTAAAGCTATTATTGATATGCAATTTAAAGCTTCATTTGTGAATAAAATCTCCTTAAAACTTAAACCATATCAAATATATTTTATAAATTGCGTCACTTTTAACTAAATTCATTAACCAAATGAAAAAAATAAAAACACTTGCACTTTTCACAATTTCAGTTTTAAGCTTATCGTTACGCAATGACGTGCACGCACAAACTTCAAAATCGGCTCCAACGGTTTATTCTGCAAATGATTTGCAGCTATTAAAAGGGTTTGATGCTCAATCTGTGATTAATGAATTAAAAGCAAAAGGTATTCCTCAATCGGAATTTCCCGGTATCCTAAAACATAAAAAGGCTCTTTACCTTTCTCAGCAAAAAGGAGAAAAAAAACTAACATCAATTCCAAGCAATCCCCCTCAGGGTGGAGGAGGTCCTTGTATAAACTCCGGTTTTGAAGATGTTAATTTTAATATGTGGACCGGAGCAACGGGTTTAGTTCCGGGAACAGTATGGACACCAGGTTTCATTAATGGTGGACTTAATGCTTCCGCTGCAGGACCCTCCCGTCATACCATACTTACCAATGTAGCGGGCTTTGACCCTGTTGCTTTAAATGCTGTTACTAATTTACCAGAAATTCCTTTAACGGCGCCGGGTGGCGGAGGTGTTTCTGTTCGTTTAGGTAATTATGATACTGGAGGAGAGACAGAAAAATTAGATTATCCTATTACAGTTACTCCTCAAAACACTTCTTTTACTTACCAATATGCCGTAGTTTTAGAAAGTCCTACAGGGCATAATAATGCAGAACAACCAAGATTTAACATACAGGTTTTTGATCAGTTTGGCACTCCCGTATCAGGACCTTGCGGTGTTTATGCTGTTGAAGGGCTTGCCGCTGCCGGAGATACAACATTTCATCCTTTTAATGCAGGTGGAGTTGCTGCTTCAGCAGGTGGATTTTATAAAAAGTGGACAACTGTTGGTATCGACTTAACTCCATATATAGGAACTACTGTAACTATAGAATTCCAAACTGCTGACTGCACACTTGGGGGGCACTTTGGATATGCTTATATCGATTGCTCCTGCTCCCAATTGCAAACAAATATCGCTTTTTGTCCTAATGATACCATACTTATGTTAACCGCTCCGGGTGGCTATTCCACTTACCAATGGTATGATAACAACAATATTCTTATCCCGGCAGCCCAAGGAGGAACTAATGATACTTTGTTTATCCATAATCCTGTCATTGGACAAATATATTCTGTTAGTATGTTTTCTCTGTCCGGATGTAACACTTCAATTACAACTACATTGCAATATACTTCAATGCAAATCACTGACCATTTTTCAAATGTATCCTGTTTCGGATTGTCAGATGGTTTGATTTACGTTACTTTAACCGGAGCTAATCCGCCATATACTTATACTTGGACTAATCAGGCTACGGGAGGAAGCGCAGGAGGAAATAATGATAGTTTAATTAATTTAGGTCCCGGAGACTATGTGGTTCATATTACTTCAACGGGAGGTTGTTCGGGAACAGATACAATACATATTACCCAACCAAATGTTTTACCTGATACAACTGCTGCGAGTGTTGTTCTTATGTGTCCTAACGACACAACAGTTACTTTAATTGCCCCGGCCGGAGCATTAGGCTACCACTGGTTTCAGAATGGATTGCCTGTTAGTGATGCTTTGGGTGGTCATAATGTTGTGCTAACTTTACATCCGCCAAATATGCCAAGTATTGGAGATACCCTTTATTGTGCGCTTGATTGTCCTCATTGGTCTGCTGTTACATTGCAATCAAATAATATTCAGATTACTGATGGGCATACCGATGTGACGTGTTACGGCAATAATGATGGTTCTGCCTTTGTCAATACTTCAGGACCAGCAGCGGGTCCTTACTTTTATTCTTGGACCAATAGCACCGGTACCGTAGTAAATACTACTGCTACTTATAATAATGCTTACGCAGGTACTTACTATGTAAATGTCCAGACGTATGGAGGTTGCGGGAAAATGGATACCATAATAATCAATCAACCATCTAACCCCGAAGATTCCATTAATTTATATACAACCTTTTGTATGGAAGATAAAAACATTGTACTGCGTGTTCCTGCAGGCTTAGGAACTTATACCTGGTATGCCGGAACTGATACTTCAGCAAGCGGAATTGTACTTTCTACTGATGATACTTTGCTAATTCCTAATCCTGTAGTTGGCAGTATTTATACAGTCTGGGTGCATCCTCCTATTGGTTGTGATTATATGATTTCTTCCAGTTTACAATATTCTCCACCACCAAATTTACCTAACTATATTGTTACTACAAATGTATTCTCTCCTGATGGCGATGGGGTTAATGATAAATTTGATTTGAATCAATTTACTTATACAAAAGATTTCCATGTGGAAATATTTAACCGTTGGGGTAAAAAAGTTTTTGAATCCAGTGATGTACATACACAATGGGATGGACGAATTAACGGAAACCCTGCAGAAGAAGGAGTTTATTACTGGATGGCTTCTTATACTTCGCTTTGTACTCCGGGTGGAGAATCTCATGAAAGCACCGGATTTGTCCAGGTGGTTAGAAAATAGAACTAATAAATACAAGCAATATTTAAAAAGCCTCACATAAGTGAGGCTTTTTTTGTTCCAGATACTTTTTATTTTATTTTCTATAAATAAAATTTAGACTAGCCTAAATTTTATTTATATTTGTACAAAATTATTTCATTATGAATTCTCATACGGAAGAAAATTATTTAAAAGCAATATATAAGCTCATCGAACATGATACAGATGTGGTTACTACCAATGCTATTGCTGATAAGATAAAGACAAAAGCAGCCTCTGTAAGTGATATGCTTAAAAAACTTGCTGATAAAAAACTCATTAATTATCAAAAATACCAGGGGGTTAGCTTAACTCCTAAAGGACAAAAGGTGGCGTTGAATATTATCCGTAAACATCGTTTATGGGAAATGTTTCTTGTGGAGAAACTGGATTTTAAATGGGATGAAGTTCATGATGTAGCTGAGCAACTAGAACATATCCATTCTGATAAATTAATTGCAGAGATAGATAAATTCCTAAATTATCCGAAAGTTGACCCGCATGGGGATCCTATACCTGATGTAAACGGGAAATTACAATTGCAGAAATCGAAATCGCTTTCAAATTTCAGCACTGGGGATATATTAGTTATTACCGGGGTGGTTGACCATTCCCCTGCCTTCCTAAGGTACTTAGACAAGTCCGGATTAGCCCTTGGATTTGAAATTAAAATAAAGGAAATTATTGAGTTTGATAAGTCTCTTCAGATTATGATAAATAAAAAGAATACTCTTTTTATTAGTCTTGAAGTAGCTAAAAATATTTTAGTAATTACAAAATAATCATGAAAACTCATTCCGACAAATCCTTATCAGAAGTCCACTCCAGTATTGATACAACACAAAAAAAAGGGTTCTGGAAAAAACTATTTGCATTCATTGGCCCTGCTTATTTAGTTTCTGTGGGTTATATGGATCCTGGTAATTGGGCTACTGACATAGCAGGGGGAAGTCAGTTTGGTTATACTTTACTTTGGGTTTTATTAATGAGTAATCTTATGGCGTTGCTCCTTCAAAGTTTATCCGCCCGTCTTGGTTTGGTTCGGGGATTAGATTTAGCGCAAGCCTCCAGAGTGTCTTATCCACCCGCAATTAATTTCATGAATTGGGTTTTGGCTGAAATAGCAATTGCCGCTTGTGATTTGGCGGAAGTTATAGGAATGGCTATCGGGTTGCAATTATTATTTCATATCCCGATGCTTGTTGGTGTATCAATTACAGTATTAGATACTTTGCTGATATTAGTATTACAAAAACATGGTATCAGAAAAATGGAAGCATTTATCCTGGCACTAATAGCTACTATAGGATTTGCTTTTATTGCTGAATTAATTTTTGCAAAACCTGATGGAGCTGAACTGTTGAAAGGATTTATTCCAACATTTCCAAACAGCGAAGGGGTATATATTGCAATTGGAATAATAGGCGCAACAGTGATGCCCCATAACCTTTATCTTCATTCATCACTTGTGCAGACCCGCAAAATAAACAGGACTTCAGCGGGAATAAAAGAAGCCATAAAGTTCAATTTTATTGATACCGTCATCGCTTTAAACCTCGCTTTATTTGTAAACGCAGCCATTTTGATACTTGCAGGTGCCGCATTCTTTACCTCCGGACATAATGAAGTATCTGAAATACAGGATGCACATCGTTTGCTGAATGATATTTTGGGAACCAGCTTCGCCCCTATTCTATTTGCTGTTGCCCTAATCGCAGCCGGACAAAGCTCTACTCTTACAGGAACCCTCTCCGGCCAAATTGTGATGGAAGGGTATCTTAATTTAAGAATACAACCTTGGTTAAGAAGATTAATAACAAGGTTGATTGCAATTGTTCCTGCCTTTCTTGTTATATACATTTTGGGCGAAGGCGCAACCGGGCAATTACTCATTTTAAGTCAGGTTATTTTGAGTTTACAGCTTGGATTCGCAGTTATTCCTCTTATTCACCTAACTTCCGATAAAAAATTAATGGGCGAATTTGTTAATAAAAAATGGGTGCAAATTACCGCTTGGTTGGTTGCTTCTATTATTGTTTTATTGAACGGGAAATTGGTTTTTGAAACTGTCGGAGGCTGGGTAAGCAATTCTGAAAATCCAGTAATCCTTTATTTTACAGTAGTTCCATTAGTTGTAATCGCAGGACTGTTATTGATATACATCACTTTTACTCCAATTGTCAAAAAGGCAAAGGAAAAAGAAAAACAAGTACCGGATGGACTGCCTGATGATTTGAAAATAATAACTACGAAAAATTATAAACGTATTGCAATAACAGTTGACTTTAGCAACAGCGATAGCAAAGCAATTAGTAATGCACTATCTCAGGGCGGAAAAAATGCTAAGTACATTCTGATTCATATTGTGGAAACTGCAGGAGCAAGAATGATGAATAATGAAATTGATGATCTGGAAACTGTTTCAGATAAGGTTAATCTGGAAAAATACAAAGAGGAACTTATCTCTAAAGGATATGAAATAGAAACTCAATTAGGTTTCGGAAATCCTAAAAAAAGCATTCCTGAAATCGTAAACAATTGCAATTGTGATTTATTGGTAATGGGGGCACATGGTCACCGTGGATTGAAGGATATACTCTTTGGGACCACCCTGGATGCTGTAAGACATGGGGTAAATACACCTGTATTAATTGTTAAATAGGATAAATGCAACCATCTTATAAAGTTTAATTTTACCTATCCGCAAAACAATTTAAAAACGACATAGTTGCAAAACATATAAAACCTCTATCTTTGCACTACTATGACTTCCGAAAATACCATTAACATAAAAAATAAAAAAGCGTCTTTCGAATTCACCTTTATTGATAACTACACAGCAGGAATTCAACTGACCGGTACGGAAATAAAATCCATACGGGAAGGAAAAGCGATAATTAATGAAGCTTTTTGCATTTTCAACAAAAACGAATTACATATCCGCAACATGCATATTGCTCATTATTTTAATGGCACATATAATAACGTTGAAGAAAAAAGAGACAGAAAACTACTCCTCAATAAAAAAGAACTTAATAAACTTCAAGGAAAACTCAAAGACCAAGGGCTTACCATAATACCCATCCGATTATTTATTAATGATAAAGGATATGCAAAACTTGACATCGCTTTAGCAAAAGGAAAAAAGCTCTACGATAAGCGCGATGATATTAAGAAGCGTGATACAGAAAGAGAAATGAGTCGAATGATGAAGTAAAAAGAATGAAATATTTTTCTTTAACTCTTGGCTTTTTAGAAGAAGGGTTAGTTTTTTATTAAATTAATTTCCCTCTGGCTATTCTTGAACTTTTTTCTTTTTCATAAAAAAGTTCTTTATTGGCAGTATATAAGCGTCCACATCAAATAGCGCGCTGTCAGCAGTAGCTTTATAGGTAAGAAAAACACCTACAGGTAAAAGGATTAAGGTGGCCATCCACATACCTTGATAGGCTTGCAGACTTCCTTCCTTTGCAAGTTTTTCACCTGTAATAGATAATATATGAAATGTAATAAAAAAGATAACTGAAACTACAACAGGCATTCCTAGTCCTCCTTTTCGAATGATTGCTCCAAGAGGAGCACCAATAAAAAATAAAACTAGGCATGCGATGGATAAGGTAAATTTCCTATGCCACTCTACAAGAAACATAACCCTGTTATATTCTGACGACTCGGAATCATTACCTACTGAATCCGCATAAGCCTTTGCGCTGCGGGCAAGATTAGCGGCACTTTCTATTAATGCCAATTGCTGTTGCCGAGGCAATTCCGAAAATTTGTTTTCTTTTATTACTTTCTTTTTAGCAGGATCCATCTGTGAAATAGATGTCATTGAATTTGTATAGTAACTTTTTTTGAGTTGAACAGCAAAATCAAATTTCCTTTTTGCTGATTTTATTTCCATTGAGTCAACAGACTGACTTAATTGTGAAAGATTCATCATTTGAGAATTATTCTTAAATAATTCTTCATTTGTTCTTGATAACTGGAAAGCAGATAAATCAAATCGAATAATGCGTTTAGAAAATTTATCACGTACCATCGGATGAGTCTGATTATCTTTAGGATTATCCATAATGTCTTTATAACTCACTCCTTCATTTAATGTTAGCACTAGGTACATTTTGTCCCCGGTTTCTTCCATTGTACCACTTTTAGCATAAATCACCAGATTATTCCCTTGCATGGCGCGATGGTCATATATTAAAATGTCTTTCAGTGTTTTTCCATCTTTTTCCTTTTTCCCGACACGCATACTAAAACCATCAATACTATGATTAAATACTCCATCCTTAAACATCAATGCAGGTTTGGATTGTCGAATATCGTATAATAATGAACCTGCCCTTAAATTGGTAACAGGCAAAATATTATTTGAAAAATAAAAGGCTGAAATGGAAAGTAAAATAGTGGTAACCAATAAAGGAAACATTATTTTCTGAAGTGATAAGCCGGCACTTTTCATTGCTGTCAATTCAAAATGTTCTCCAAGATTACCAAACGTCATTAACGAGGAAAGCAACACTGCAAGAGGCAATGCCATAGGTATGGTAGTAAATGAATAATAAAAAAATAGTTTAGCAAGCAGGCTTGCTTCCAGCCCTTTCCCCACGAAGTCATCAATGTATTTGAAAACAAACATCATGAAGAATACAAACACAGCAATAAAGAAGGTCAGTATAAAAGGACCTATGTAGGATTTTAAAATGAATTTATGCAGGGTTTTCAAAGCGGGACAAAGATAGCAATAAGTGTGCTAAATTTATCCTAACAATGTTTTCTCCGCTGCCTTTAAAATAGCAAATGCTTTTTCTGTCGTAGATGATTCAGCATAATTACGAAGTACAGGTTCTGTTCCAGAAGCACGAATCATAAGCCACTCATCGTTATCAAAGAAATATTTCCAGCCATCAATTGTTTCTACTCTTCTTACTTGATAGGGTCCAAATGAGGTATATTTATTGTTTTTACAATTCTCAACTATCGCTACTTTTACTTCTTCCTTCAAGTGCATATCACTTCTTTCGAACTTAAATTCCCCGACAATTTTATATACTTCCTGAATTAATTCGTCAAGGGTTTTGCCTGATTTTACCATGTATTCCCAAATGGTTAACCCCATCCAGATACCATCTCTTTCAGGAATATGTCCTTTAATAGCAATACCCCCGCTCTCTTCTCCACCAAGCAAAACATCTTCGTTAATCATAATGGCCGCGATGTATTTAAAGCCAATTTTAGTCACAACGTATTCCAGTCCATAATACTCACACATTTTTTTGACACGTGGAGTTACAGAAAAAGCATTCACCACTTTTCCGGTCATTTTCTTTTGTGCAACCATATAATTAATAAGCAACAAAATAATATGATGCGAATCTACAAAGTTTCCCTTACTGCCGTAAAGTCCTATTCTATCGGCATCTCCATCAGTTGCCAAACCACAATCAATATCACCACTTTCAGAAATTAAAGTTGAAAAAGGAATCAGGTTTTTATGAATAGGCTCTGGTGCTTGCCCTTCAAATCCCGGATTGTAATCACAATGCATGAAAGTGATATCAGGTAATAATCTGCGCATTACATTTTGACCTGCTCCAAACATGGCATCATAAGCAAAATTCATTTTTGTATTGCGAATAGCTTCCATGTCAAAATTTTTCTCCACATGATCCACATACATGGTTTCCAGATCAACATATTCAATCATTCCTGATTTAATAAAATCTTCAATGGAAAGTTTCTCTACATCTATTGTGTTGGTATCGGGGATAATATCTTCAATCTCCTGTATTTTTTCCGGCAACAAGGGGCCTCCGAAATTTCCTTTTAACTTATAACCATTATAGGAAGGAGGATTGTGAGAAGCAGTTATAATAACTCCAAGAGCACCTCCCAATCTTTTTGTTCCCAAAGAAATCATTGGAGTAGATACAAAATCCCTGGCAAGAAAAACTTTTATTCCGGCATTTGCAAATACTTTAGCTGCTGTTTCTGCAAACAACTCACCTGCAAAACGACAGTCATGTCCAACCACAACTGTAGGATTATCAAAGTTCTTTTTTACCCAGGCTGCTGAGGCAATTGTCACCCTTGCAACATTATCAACAGTAAAATCTTTTGCTATGATGGCTCTCCATCCGTCTGTTCCAAATTTAATTTTTGTCATTGTTTTTTATTTAAGGTCGCAAATATAATTGAATTCCGTGAATAGGCTTTTTCATATTTTCAATAAAATATTATCGGATTCCTTTGCTGTCTAAAGCATCGTGATATTTTTTCGCATAAATCTGGTGCTGTTCATAGGTTTTTGCAAAATAATGTTTGCCTGATAAATCTTCTTTCGCACACATATATATATAGTCGCTTTTGGTATAATTAAGAACTGCATCAATGCTTGAGCCTTGCGCAAAGCCAATAGGACCTGGCGGCAACCCTTTATTTACGTAAGTGTTGTATGGCGAATCTGTTTTCTTTTGTTCATTATAAACCCGTTGAATAGTAAAGTCTCCAATTGCAAAAATTACTGTTGGGTCAGATTGCAGAGGCATATTTATTTTTATTCGATTGATATAAAGTCCCGCAATAATTTTTTTTTCATCATTATCACAACATTGCTCTGCCTGCACCACAGATGCTAAAGTAGTTACCTCGTTTTGAGAAAAACCAATTGCTTTTGCCTTTTTTCGCCTTGCTTCCGTCCAGAAAGTTTTATATTCTTTTGCCATTCGGTCAAAGAATTCATCCACAGAAGTGTTCCATTTAAACTCATAAGTATTAGGAATAAACAGCAGTTGTATATTATCAGAATTAAATCCATATTTACTTACATAGCCGTTATCAGCAATCGCTTGTCTTAAAGCCAATGAATCGGCTTCAATGCGTCTCCCTACCCTACTAATAAACTGGTCAACAGTATGCAATCCATTGAAGTTAATTTCTACAGGTTCCTGCAATCCGGCTCTCAATAAGTTAACGAGTGCATTGTTATTCATTTTTGCAAGGATCCTGTATTTACCCGGTTTAATTAAATTCTTATATTTTTTTTTCTCCGCAAGCCATTCAAAGGTGGATACATTTTTAAGAATATTGTTATCAATTAAAATGCGCTCCACATCTTCAAACTTAGAGCCGGTTGGGATATAGATAATCTGTGATTTTTTATCTCCAAGGTTTACATTGGGTTGGTAAATAGTTTTGTAAGCATAGTAACCACCCACAGCACCACCCAGGACCAACAGGATAAAAAATGCCTGAAGTGTTTTTTTTAATAAAAATTTATTTTTCTTTTTAGCCAATTGACCGTGAATTAAGAATAGATATGAATTTACAAATCTATGTATATTCTATAATTAAACAATTTTTATGATTTGTAAATTATTATTTATTTGTAATTAGTCATTGAAATTTGGCTTAGCACTTTCTTAGCCTGCTTGTTATTCGGGTTTCTAATTAAAATCTCTTTTAATAAATTTGCAGCCTTTTTATAATCCTTTTTATAGATATTCAAACCTACAACATTCATCAATAACGGTTCATAATCAGGGTCAAGCTGTAAGGCCCGATTATATAATTTTTCTGCTTTGTCTGCTTGCCCCGAAACAAGGCTTGCATAACCAAGGTTATTTAGTGCCGGAACAAATTTAGAATTCTCTTTTACTATCATTTCAAAAAGAGGGATGGCTTCGTTTACTTTGTTTTGAGCCATAAACGAAGCTCCAAGTTTATTTTTAAATTCAGGATTAAAAGGTGCAAGCTCATCTGCTTTTTTATAAAAGGTATATGCATCCAAAATATTTCCTGTGTTATAATAAGATTCTCCAATGCGGTACAATGTCCATGCATTATCATTACTCCATGATTTTTTAATAAGGAGCGTATTCAGCAAATTATCTTTACCCACCTGTGTTACATAAGCAAGTATTTTAGCATAATCCTGTTTAATAAAATACAAATGAACCAATGTTTCAAAGTTTTGTTTTATATCAGTTACCGTAACATCCGGCAAATAAGCTTTAGCAGAATCAAGGTACGCTGGATTATATTCGAATTTATCATATTGCTGTATATAAGCTTTTGCTTTGGTTGCGTTGGAAGGCTTTTTTTCATTGATTGCATATAACCCTATAAATTCCTTTACCTTTTCCACTTCTTCCTTTTTCAAAGGTTTGCGGATGTAATGGTCGTGAACTGTAACGTGAGGAATATCTATAGAGCCCGATTTAGGCATATGGCAGCTAACGCAATTATCAGCAACTTTCATTCGTACTTCTGCTTTTTCAGAACAAAGTCCGTTATGTTTTACTTCATTATGGCAATTCTTACAGGCATTATTAAATACTTCTTTCCCGGTTACCTTTACACTAATGTGCGGATTGTGGCAGGTTACACAGGTCAATGCATTTTTATAAGGACGCAAGGTAGTCGAATCTGTTTCGGGTTTAAAACTCTTAATAAAACATTTGCTTTGTTTTAACCGGTCGGCATGAGAAGCCATGATAAACTTATCATCCGCATTTTTATACCTTGGTAAAAAAGTAGTCATGTAATCCGAAAGTTTCATCCCGGGTCTGAAATCAAAAAAGGATTTCCCTTCCTTTAATACAGTGTTTCCTTGCAAATGGCAACGTTGACAAACATCAAACTGTATATCAATAGGCAGTTTGCCGGGGTTAACAATGGAATAATCGATGTACCTGGAGGTATCAATTTTTTCTCCGGAAGAACGCTGTCTTACGTGAATACTTCCCGGACCATGACATCTCTCGCAACTAACACCTTCGGGCAATGCATTAAATTTATTTTCGGAACCTTCCACAAAATCGGGTAATGAATTATGACAACTCATGCATTCCAATCCTATTTTTCTCGAAAAACGGGTATTAAAACCATTCTCGAAACCGGGAGGCAGGTCCCATTGCCCTTTCTGAGTATAAAAGGTCATTGGCATCTGATGCAAATAACCGTTGGTGTTCATGATGTGAGAATTGGTATGTTGTCCCGAACCAACAATATAATCAACCTTTTCGATATGTTTATAAATGGTATCTTTTCCTTTTAAACGGAACTCCATAATCTTTAAACTATCCTTGTCCCAAAACGGATGATAATAAAAGTCTTTGTATTTATCATAAATGACGGTGTGTTTATCAAGCTTTGCGGAACTTTTTTGTTTACCTGCATGATCAAAACTTTTGCCCATACCTGTTTCTATAAATGAATTGTAAATATCTTGGTGGCAGAGTTTGCATTGGCTCATGCCCACATAATGAGCAGAGTCGCCATGGTTTAAGTATTTATCAGTATTAATGGAGGAAAGGTTGCTTTTTTCATTGCCGTTTCCGCAATAAACCATGGAGAGAATAACGATACCGGAAAAGGAGAATAAAAAAAGATTGCGGGCAGATAGTTTCATTAATCCTTTGCTTCTCCGTATTGTATGGTTATTTTATTTAATTCGCTGAAGCATCAACTCATCCTTATACTTTGCTCCATCTCGAACCCATTGTTTTTTTATGCCGGTTATTAAAAAACCATGTTTCTGAAATAACAAAACACTTGGTTCATTATCAATGGTGATATTACAATATAGCTGGTGAAGGTTTAATGTTTCAAAACAATAATCAATCAGTAATTCCAATGCATCTGAAGCATATCCCTTTCTTCTGTCTTCCTTATCAGCAATCAGAATTCCAATTCCTGCACGAAGGTGATTGGGTTCGAACTCAAATAAATCAATACAACCTATAGGGTTGCCTTGCGCCTCACAAATCATGAGTCGTAGTTGTTTTACGCTGTAAATGTCCTGGTGAGCAGTGGCAATGTATTCTTCCAATACTTTTCTTGAGAAAGGAGTTTGTGTGCTGCTTACCTTCCAGTTTTCAGTATTGTTTTCCCATTGATACAAAACATCAATATCAGAGGGTTCCATAGCACGAAGGGAAATATTTTTAGATTGTAGTTTCATTTTCTTACCACTAAAACACGCAGTTCACAAGGAACACTAAGGTTTCATTATTATGACTTCTATTCATTTTCCTTTTTCTTTTATTTTCAAAGTGTTTCTTAGTGCCTTAGTGGTGAACCTCTCATATCTCCACTTCTCCTCCAAACACATAAGTTGCCGGCCCTTCTAACCACACATCTGTAAACGAGTTGTCAGGATGTTTATTAAACTTTACTTTTAATTTCCCACCCAGGGTTTGAATATCACAATCGTTCTGGGTAGTTGAAACATTTCTCAAAGCTGCAACCAAAGCTGCTGCTGTCACACCTGTGCCGCAGGATAAGGTTTCATCTTCCACCCCCCTTTCGTATGTACGAACGAATAAGTCATTGTATTTTTTTTCCACAAAATTTACGTTCACTCCTTTTTCTTGAAACCGGCTGCTGTTACGCACCTTTTGGCCCTCTTCAAAAACATTAAACTTTTCCACATTATTCACAAAAGCTACATAATGAGGAGACCCTGTATCAAGTAAAGCAAAGGGAGCCGTAATTTCTACTTCCTTTACATCTTTCATCTTTAAACTTATAAAGCCCGGTTTCACCACTGCTTCATGATTTCCATCAATAGCAAAAAAAATGGCTTTATCCTTTACAAGACCTAAAGTTCTTGCAAATTCAACGATGCATCTCCCGCCATTTCCACACATACTGCTTTCATTTCCGTCCGAATTATAATACACCATTTCAAAATCGTAACCGGTTTTATTCTGCAATAGTATCAATCCATCAGCACCAATGCCAAATCTCCGGTCGCAAAGCTTTTTAACAAGATCATTGTTTGCCCTGTTAAATTTCAGTTCACGGTTATCGATTACAATAAAATCGTTCCCTGTACCCTGGTATTTCTGAAATTGAATTTTCATTTTATTTTGCGCGGTATCTTACCTGACGGATTATTTTAACCTGGCTAAAATACTTTCATCCGAAATCTTTTCGTAAGGTTTTAGTTCACTGGCATAGTCAAGCTTATAAACTGCTCCCTGATTTTTCAGATATATTCCATCCTCCGATTTAAACAGTTTTAGTCCATCAGCGGCAACTATTCCATATAATACAATTTTGTACTTACTCATCCTGTAGCCCTTATAATTGATAGGCGATTGCCAGAACTCGATGTTTAATAACTGTTTGTTATTTTTATCATCCTGCACTCCGCTTACTTTCTGCAACAATGAATCCTTTGAGTTTGCCTTTGCTGACGCAGGATTAAGATTAATTACTTCCAATGTTTTTGTTGAAAGCAATTCATCCTTTCTTACCACTATCTCATCCTGTGTTTCTTCATTGGTGATTAAACTATCACTTGAATTTGAACTGGTGTTTACTGAGTCCACATCCCCGGCAGGTCCTGACTTTGCTAAGCTTGTTTCCGCTGAATCGTTCCCTAATGTAAATTTATGTTGAGCACTTGTAGTGACAGAGGTGTTTTCCTTAGAGCTATTGTCTTCTTTATTGTTATCGGCTGTTTCGGAAACTTTTGTTTCGGAAGTAAAGGTATGAACCAGGGACTTGTAGAAATTTAATTCTTTAAAATAGTTATCCAGTTTGAGTATAAAAAAACCGCCTGCAATTAATAAACCTAACATCAAGCCCATTATAAACGGCTGCGTTTTTTCTCTGAATCTGCCCATTAACTTTTTGAGTGTACTTTTTTGGTTTTTAAATTGACGGTAAAGTTAATCAACGTTTGTAAACTGGCACAATTATTTTTTATTGTTATTACCAGTTAATAACTTTGCATTTCGTTTCAGCCTTTACTGGGTTGAAGAATGATGTCCCGTTAATTTCTGTTAAAAACAAGGCGGTTCAGAATAATCGGAATAGAATTTGCAATCTGTTTCGCAATAAAAAAACAAATTCATTAACAAAAAGTAATAACAATTAAATTCTAAACAGATGAAAAAGATAGCATCAGTATTCTTAATTGCAAGCATTGGCGGAATTACCGCTTTAGGGTTCAATCATTTTTTAGTTGATAAAAATCAAACAGCATCCCAGTTAACGTATCAGCCTCCGGCCAAATTTGTAAATATGCCCGGTGCGGCTCCTGAGACCAATGTGGATTTTACCACAGCAGCCGATTTGTCAGTGCATGCCGTGGTCCATGTTAAAACTACTTACCCGATGAATTCCAATCAAAACCAGTTTTATTACGACCCGTTCCGTAACCTTTTCGGGCAGCAAATGCCTAAACAGGAAGCTCCAATGGCAACCGGTTCAGGGGTTATTGTTTCGGCAGATGGTTATATTGTAACCAATAACCACGTGGTGGACGGAGCAGATAAAGTGGAAATTACCTTAAATGATAAACGCAGCTATGTGGCCGATATCATTGGTAAGGACCCAAACACCGACCTTGCATTATTAAAAATCAAAGAAACCAACCTTCCTTTTATCAATTATGGTAATTCCGATAATGTAAAAGTAGGAGAGTGGGTATTGGCAGTTGGTAATCCGTTTAACCTTACCTCAACCGTTACTGCAGGTATTATCAGTGCAAAAGCAAGGAATATTAATATCCTTGGCAATGGCAATGATGAAGCAAAAGGACTTAGTTCCAGCACCATCGAATCGTATTTACAGACCGATGCAGCCGTAAACCCCGGCAACAGTGGTGGGGCATTAGTAAATACCAAGGGTGAGCTGATTGGAATCAATTCTGCTATTCAGTCGAATACAGGTTCCTACACCGGTTATTCGTTTGCTATACCGGTTAACCTTACCCGCAAAGTGGTGGCAGACTTACTTGAATTTGGAGAAGTGCAACGTGGGTTTATTGGTGTAAAACTTCAGGACTTGGATTCGAAACTGGCTAAGGAAAAAAGCATCAACGAGATCAAAGGGGTTTATGTATTTTCAACCATCGAAGGTGGTTCTGGTGATGAAGCCGGAATTAAGGAAGGTGACGTGATTACCAAAGTGGGTGATGTGGAAGTAAACAATGTGCCGGAACTTCAGGAACAAGTGGGCCGCTACCGCCCTGGCGATAAAGTAAATGTGACCTTAAAACGCAATAACCAGGAAAAAACATTGCCTGTGGTACTTAAAAACAAAAACGGGAACACCAATGTGGTAGAAAAGCCTAAGGTGGAAGTAGTATCTACATTAGGCGCTACCTTTGAAGAAGTAAGCGATAGTGACATGCGTAAACTGAACATTCAGAACGGTCTGCGTATTGCAAAACTGGGTGCAGGTAAATTATTAAGTGCCGGAATTCGTGAAGGATTTATCATTACCAATGTCGATAAAAAGAAAATTAACTCCATAGAAGATATTAAATCATCGCTCGAAAATAAAAAGGGTGGAGTTTTGATTGAAGGAGTGTATGCAAACGGCATGAGAGCCTACTATGGCTTCGGAATGTAGATTGTGAATAAATAGTAAAAAAAATCTAAAATATAGGTAGAGTGGACATTGTTTTTTCAGGTAAAAAGATTACCTTTGCACTCGATTAAAACCACCTAATAAATTAATAACAGAAATGAGACAGCTCAAAATAACCAAATCAATTACCAATCGTGAAAGTGCTTCCTTGGATAAATACCTCCAGGAAATAGGACGTGAGGAATTGATTACCGCAGATGAAGAAGTAGTATTGGCAAAGAAAATCAGAGATGGGGATCAGGGAGCTCTCGAAAAACTTACCAAATCAAATTTACGTTTCGTGGTTTCTGTGGCTAAACAATACCAGAACCAGGGATTAAGCTTACCCGATTTGATTAACGAAGGTAACTTAGGATTGATTAAAGCTGCAAAACGTTTTGATGAAACCCGTGGATTTAAATTTATATCCTATGCCGTTTGGTGGATTCGTCAATCCATTCTTCAGGCGTTGGCTGAACAATCACGTATCGTACGTTTACCTTTGAACCAGGTTGGTTCTTTAAATAAAATCAACAAGGCATTTTCTAAACTGGAACAACAGTTTGAGCGCGAACCAAGTGCTGAAGAATTGTCAGACTTATTGGAATTGCCACAGGATAAAGTAGCTGACACCATGAGAGTTTCTGGTCGTCACGTATCCATGGATGCTCCTTTTGTTAACGGTGAAGAAAACAGTTTGCTGGATGTATTGGTGAATCACGATTCTCCGAGAGCAGACAACATGTTGATGAACGAATCCTTACAAAGAGAAATTGAACGTTCTTTATCTACATTGACAGAAAGAGAAAGAGATGTGGTGAAACTTTTCTTCGGAATAGGTATCAACCATGGATTGACTCTTGAAGAAATAGGTGCGAAATTCGACTTAACAAGAGAACGCGTTCGTCAGATAAAGGAAAAAGCCATACGCAGATTGCGTCATAACTCAAGAAGTAAACTCTTAAAAACCTATTTAGGATAAAAGGCTAAGGTTCTTTAAAGAATAATGATAACCGCATAAATATCAGTTGAAAACTACTAAAAATTTCGCTGATGTTTATGCGGTTTATTTTTTTACTTTCGCGAAAAAATTTGCAGGCAGAAAAAATATAAACACATAGGTGCATAGAAATAAAGAATAGGGATAGCTCTTCTTCGAAGAGTAAGCATAGCCGGTATATGTGATAAGCGAAGCTTCTATTGGTTTCCTTTTATAAAAACAATAATCTATGTTTCTATGTGGTTAAATTTTAATCCTTAGAAAATAACAACAGAACAACAACAAACAAAAAACTACAAACCACAAACTTATAAACTATGACATTTGACACAAATGAAATTTTGACAGGAGGGCATAAAGGCTCTTATGAATCTGAACTAAACGACTGGATTAAACATGAAAAAGCAGCCATCGAACTGATAGGCGTTATCGGAACCCTATGGTTCGAGAAATCAATTGAACTGATCATTTTCCGTAACCAACTCGTTGACCGCAGTGCAAGCGAAATTATGAAGCTGCACCAGTATGCCAAAGACATAGTGAAAGAACCTATCAATGTAACCGATAGTTTGATGCTGGCCCGAGAAATTCAAAAGCTGGATGTAGTACCATCTCGTATGGACATTGGCCGCCTTGCTTCGGAATGGAGCCAGGAAAAAGCCAACTACAAAACTGCCGGAGATTTTATGGCAGATAAACTTAAAGACTACATCGGGGCGGACAAAAACAAGATTACCCCTAAAGACGTGATATTATATGGTTTCGGACGTATAGGAAGATTGGCTGCCCGCGAACTGATAGGACAGGCTGGTAAAGGAGAGCAACTAAGACTGCGCGCCATTGTTACCCGTACCAATTCTGATGAGGATATCCAGAAACGTGCTGACTTATTGCGTACAGACTCTGTTCATGGTCCTTTCCCGGGAACCATTATTGAGGATTTTGCTAACAAAGCCCTTATTATTAATGGTCATACCATACAAATGATAGCGGCCAACAAACCTGACGAAATAGATTATACTGCTTATGGTATTAATAATGCCTTATTGATTGACAATACCGGTGTGGTGAGAGACCGCGAAGGATTGAGCAAACATTTGGTATCAAAAGGAGTGGCAAAGGTTTTATTAACCGCTCCGGGCAAGGGAGATATTCCGAACATTGTACATGGTATTAACCACCGCGAATACGATAAGGATGAAACAGTGTTTTCCGCAGCCAGCTGTACTACTAATGCAATTGTTCCGGTACTTGCAGTAATAGACAAAGCATTAGGTATTTCAAGAGGACATATTGAAACCATTCACTCGTATACCAACGACCAGAATTTGCTGGATAATTACCACCCAAAATACCGCAGGGGGCGTTCTGCTGCATTGAACATGGTAATTACTGAAACCGGTGCCGACAAAGCAGTGGCAAAAGTATTGCCTCAGTTAGCCGGTAAAATAAGCGGTAACTCCGTAAGGGTACCGACACCTGATGTTTCGTTGGCTATTTTGAACCTTACCCTTAGCAAAACTACTTCTAAAGAAGGTATTAATGATATTATGAAAGACGCAGCACTTAAAGGCAACCTTGTTGAGCAGATACAATATTCGTTTTCAAACGAGCTGGTTTCTACCGATTGTATCGGTAACCCTTGTGCCTGTGTGTTCGATAGCCCTGCTACTATTGTTGCCAAAGATGGCAATAGCTGTGTGCTTTACGTATGGTATGATAATGAATACGGTTATACCCGCCAGGTAATTCGTTTGGCTAAGAAAATATCTGATGTAAACCGTTTGAGGTATTATTAGGTTTTGAGTATTCAGTATTGGATATTGAGTACTTAGTATTGAGATGTGAGATTTAAGATTTAAGTCCTGCTTCGGGTAACCGGGGCAGGACTTTTTGTTTTTGGGAGGTAAATATATTTTTCTTACGCTCGTCCTTGCGAGAAACGAAATAATCTCAACATTTACACCCCTCACTTAAGCCAAAATGACTGAAAAGAAGTGTTTTCTGACGAAAAGACAGCCGAAATTTTAACAAATGCCTCGCGATGGTGCGCGAGAGCAGGCAAATGGTCCGCGAACGATTCGCAACAGTGCGCGAGAGTATCGCACTTGTGCGCGAACGATTCGCACTGGTGCGCGCGAGCAGGCAAATGGTTCGCGAGAGCAGGGCACTTATGCGCGAACGATTCGCGATGATGCGCGAGAGTATCGCACTGGTGCGCGAGAGCAGGCAAACGGTGCGCGAGGGCAAGGCTCTGTGTTTTAATGAAAAGGAAATGGTACGCCAAGGCAATGAGATGGTAAGAGAAAGATTCCAAAGTGTAAAAAAACAAGGGAGAAGGGAGCTTGACCGAATGAGATAGTGCATCTTTAATAAGAAATGATGCATAAACGGTAAGAAAAGAGGTCTTATTTCCGGTTTTTCATGTCTTGTTCATGAGATTCAATCTTGTGAACGAGAGAATGAATCTCGTGAACGTGAGAATCTGTCATCAATCTGGAACCAACTGTCATAAATCTAGCACAACTTGATGGCAGTTCTGGGCAACTTGATGGCAGTTCAGCACAACTTGATGGCAGTTCAGGGCAACTTGATGGCAGTTCAGGACAACTTGATGGCAGTCCAGCACAACTTGATGGCAGTTCAGGGCAACTTGATGGCAGTTCAGCACAACTTGACGGCAGTCCAGCATAACTTGACGGCAGTCCAAAACAAGTTCTCATCCATCTGGCACAAGTCCATGGCAATCTAGGACAAGTTATCATCAATCTGGGACAACTTGTTATCAATCTAGCACAACTTATTATCAATCCAGGACAACTTATCATCAATCTAGGCCAACTTGTGATCAATCCAGAACAACTTATCATCAATCTAGCACAAGTTATCGGGTATTTGGCCAAGATTTCCTGCCATTTATTCTACATTGAGGGGCGCATGGTGTCATACTGGCATATTTAAAACACCTCCCAACTCAAATCCCTAAAGAAGCCGACTTCCATCTTTATTTACGTTGGCAAATCATCCTACCCTAATTCAAATCTTCTCAATCATGATAATCTGTGCTTACAGTCCCGATTTTCTTTCGGGGTTCCATCCTGCCCTAACTTCACCCACTATTAAATTCATAATTGTAATATTAGGTTCTTAATAATCCACATCCGCCCTTTCTAATTTTATTTACCTTTAAGCCATAAAAACAATACTGAAAACCCAAATGAAACCAATAAAACTAATAGCTGCTTTTACATTTTTATCCCTGTCAGTTGCCGGACAAACAGCAACTCCAAAGAGTATTGCCGCTCCTCCCGATTCTGTTTCAGACCCGAATGATTTGGCAAAAAGAGAAGAGCCCATATTTTTGATTGTAGAGAAAATGCCTGAATTTAAAGGTGGGGAAAATGCAATGAAGAAATTTATTTCTGAAAACATTATGTATCCCAAGCAGGAGTATGATAAAGGAATTTCAGGTACCTGTTATGTAGCATTTGTGGTGGATAAGGATGGAAGTATTACCGATGTGCAGATAAGCAGGGGAATACAGAATGGTCCGGCCTGTAATGCAGAAGCAAAAAGGGTAGTACAGTCGATGCCGAAGTGGACACCGGGAATACAAAACGGAAGGGCAGTGAAAGTAAGGTACACCATGCCGGTGAAGTTTACCAATGAAAAACCTGCGGGTAAATAAGTGAAGTAAGAGAAGTAATGATTCCACCGCTGATTAAAACCTTTATTAAAAACAGGAGCTACCTGAAAAAGGCAGGTGTGGTGCTGGAATACGTGGAAGGCGATGGAGCACCTTATATATATGTAAACAACCCCATTATTATTTCTTCTCTGGCCGGCTACCTCAAAAACCGGAATGCAGAAGAAGGAGTATATTTTCGGGGAGAAGCCGGTAACCATGCACATGTGGTGCCTTCGCTGTTTAGGGAAAACAGTGGCCCGATGACCGATACCCGCGCCATACAAAACCGATTCAAAGCCTACAACGAATTAAAAACTGCAGTGCTCAGGCATTATAACAAAACCGTTTCGAGATTTAAAAAAGAAGACATTGATAACCTGTTCCAGCATTATGGTATTAAGTCGCCAGTGATAGACATGGTGGATAATATTTATGTGGCCATCTGGTTTGCCATGGATGGAAACAAAGATGAACATGGGTACATAAGGTTTATGAATACCAATTCAAAGAACCTTGTGGTAAGCGATTTGAGAAAGAACCATTCATCGCTTAGTCTTCGCCTGCACACGCAACATGGGCTGATAGCCAAAAAGAATGTGAAAACATGGAACGCAAAAAACATTCTGTATGATGAATATGAAATAGCCCGGGTAAAGTTCCCGATTAATAAAAATATAGAAAGCGGTATTTTGTTTTCAGGGGAAAATATGTATCCCGATATTTCGCTGGACAATACATTTAAAATACTCAGAAGTGCTGCATGGCTGAAGGATAAGATAGCTGCCATAGAACAGAAATATAAACTCGAGAAAGGGACGTTGGGGGAAGTTAAATAATTATAAGTTATGAGATATGAATTATGAGTTGGCGACAATTTGTTTCATAAAAGGTTTTGCAGGGATGCGAGGCTTTTTTTTTGTCCACTTTTCCAATATGATTTCAATATCCAAATAATCTATTTAAAAAATAGGGAAGCTCATTTCCTTAAAAGTGGACATATTATTAAAAAGTGGACAACAGAAAATGAACTAAAACAAGCCAAAACCTTCTTTGGTAAAGGCTTTGAACTAAATTCAGTAGGTTGTCCACTTTTGCTCATTTGTCCACTTTTGTTTGTTTTACATACCTATAAAAACAGATAACTTACAACCGGACGGAGTTTGTTGAATCAACTCTAAAAGGGCATAATTAAATTGGAGTTCCTTTTCAATTCACTTTAATTTAATACTAACAATTCCATTATTTTTTGTCGTTATACAATTTAAAAAGTTGGGAGGTTTATTCAGGAAATAAATCAAATTTATTTTATTTGGTTATATCAGTAAAAATAGTAGCTTTGTCGGCTTTTTACATAAAAAAAGAATTGTTGAAAACATTCTAATAAACTTTTTTAAGGTGGTTTAATACGATTCTGATTTGAAAGTAATTTCACAAAACAAAAAAAAATACAAGTAATTAAAAATTAAACATTAACCAAAACAATTATTAATCTAAAACAATTAAAAAACGTAAACAATGAAAAAAATCAACACCATCGCATTAATTTGCACAGCAGCAGTAGCATTAACAGTATCTTCATGCTCTAAAGAACCATTGGCACAGCCTAAAGGCGTTTGTAGTTATGATAACACCGATGTAAAATCAATTATCAAAGCTGCTAATCCTGAATTGTATACAAGAATGTACGAAAATAAACAGGAACCAGGAACAATAACTATAATTAAAGGATATCATGATGCCGGTGGAAATTGTACAGATGAAATAGACGAGATCTGTTCTATTATTGTGGTAACCACTCATCCAGCTTTAACTATCCAAGATTCCATTTCATTATATGATTCCAATCCGAATATTAATTTATCATTTAATGCAAAAGGTGATGCAGTGTTAATAGAGGCAAAGCCAGATGCACCAACTTCTGCGGATGTTAGAACGGTTGATATTACAGTTGACGCTAACGGAAATAAGACCATTTCCTATGTTCCTTTTCCATAAACAATTAACGTGTTAAAATTTAAAAAAAATATTTTTTTTCTTTTTTTATTAGTAGTGACTGCATCTCAATTAGTGAGATGCGGTCATTCCGGTAAAAAAAGCAATCTTAGACTGGAACAATCTTATTTAGTTTCTGACGACAATGGGCTCATCAGAACATTACCTAATAAAATAACCTTAATTGAAGACAGCGTTTTCCGTTTTTTAGTTCCTCCCGATAAATTTCTTGAATATAACATTAAGACAAAAAAACTGAATGTACTGTTAGACAAAATTGATTTCAATATCGATTCACTGATTTCTATTACCTATCAACCATTGAATATTCATAAATACCGTTATTATCATCATTCTGATAAAGACCTGAAAAACTATGACCACAATCTTTTTGTGTTGTCTAACTTTTCATTTTACAATAACCATTATTACATACCTGTTTCATTAAAAGCATTGGCCGAAAACGTATTTGATGATGTACTTAATTCAAAAAACAAAAGAAAAATAGACAGCATTAAAGCCTTATACGGTAACAATAAGGTAAATTCTTTAGAGAGTTTGAGCTATATGCTGGTGACTGACAAAGATTTTAAGCAAACAAATATTTTTCCTTTTGATTTGAAAAACAAAGAAGGAAATGTGACCAAAACAAAAGGAAGTTATTATTATGCAGGTAATTATTATTTTCCATTGCATTCCAAAAAAGTGGTTTGCCCATCTGACTCTATGTCTTTAAAGGGAATGGAACCTGATTATTATTTCAGGGCCTATTCGGTTTCAGAAAATAACATAACTGCCGGAAAATTATTGGTAGAAAAAAGTTTAATTCATTCGGAGGAATACAACTGGTCCAGACACCTGATGCAGCGAATAAGTTATTTTGAAAGCGATCAGGGTTTACTTGCTTCGATGGGTAAAGAAATAATTAACCTGACCGCAAACAAATTATTTTCAATTCAACCAGTGCTCGAATCGGATGAATACGTTTCTAATTTCAGCTTAAAGGACAATTATTTAATTTACACAACTGAAAAATTTGAGAAACCTGGATTAGGAACTAAAACATACGGTTATGTAAATTCGTTGAGTAGTTGTAATATAAAAATGCTGGATATAAAATCTAATAAGATGTTAATTAATGAGCCATTAAAATCAGAAGGTATGTACCTAATTTCTCCTTCCAATTTTCTTTATGAATATGATGAAAATAAAGATTCGGTTGAAATAAATAAATACTCTTTGCACGCAGATGAATAAAGTAATTATAGTTGTTTTGTTATTGATTTTACAACCAGCTTTAAGCAAATCGAATAAAACGGAACAGGCAGACCATTCTGGTAATGTATTTATTTTTACCATTCATTTTGGTGAATGTATTCCTTGTTTAAACAATGCGTATTTACTTGCTGATTATATCATACAAAGTCACATCCCGAAAGAACGGATTTTATTTATTCTGCAAGAAAAAAGAAAAGGAATAAAAGTAGATTATGAAGAGAGATTAAGTCATATTTTTGACAGTAAAAAACTATGTTTTATCTGGAACGATAAATTATACAATGATTTGCAAATCGGAGAAGATAAAACAGGCCTTGTTTCACAGATACTTGTTTTTGATACAAAGACCAATACATTTATTTTTAAAGCTGCTTCAAAAAGTTTGTCAAGCTCCAAACTTTGCCCTTACCTTACCTGCCATTAACAAGTAGTATTTCATTAGAAAAACAACCTGTTTCCGAAGAATAACTAAAGGTTATTTAACAAATTTGTTTTTGTGAAAAAAACCTTGTGAACGGAACAACCCTTTCAAACCATTCTTGGCATTTGATTTTAGGAGGCGAAATAGTATCAAAAAACTTCCAAAACACCCGAACTTACTAACACGCGACTGTTAGTAACTGGAATTTCAGTAACATTGTACCCTCAAAACCATAAAATAATAAATCTTTACATTTAAAACAAAAAACATGAGATTAGTAAGATTACTATCAGCAGTTTTATTTACTGCATTTGCATTTAACAA
Source organism: Bacteroidota bacterium (assembly GCA_947479085.1). GTDB lineage: Bacteria > Bacteroidota > Bacteroidia > 2-12-FULL-35-15 > 2-12-FULL-35-15 > 2-12-FULL-35-15. The sequence continues at coordinate 67,337 of CANJYB010000019.1, forward strand.
TGCAGCAGCTCAAACGGTAACGGTGACCAATCCTAATGGCGGGAACGTTCTTTACGTATGTCAGAGTTACACCATTACATGGACACAAACAGGAAGCCCCTCCAACTATTGGAATATTGATTATTCTGCAAATGGAGGTTCAACCTGGTCGTCAATAGCAAGTAATTTGCTTGTTGCAAACGGTCAGTTTGTATGGACAGTACCTAACATACAAACTACTACAGCCTTAATCAGGCTAACGGATACTCAAAATCCCGCAACCACTGATGTGAGTAACAGTTATTTTACAGTGAATATACCTATAACTGTAACAGCACCTAATGGTGGAGAAACATGGTCGGCTCTTACAAGTCATAACATTACCTGGAATACTTTAGGTACTTCGGGTAACTACAATATTTATTATTCGGTAGATGGTGGTGCCTCATGGATTACCATTGCTACTAATTATGCTTCAGCAACCGGAACTTATGCCTGGAACGTTCCGAATAATCCTTCGGTACAATGTAAAGTAAGGGTAATGGATTATGTTACCAATTGTATGGTAGATGAAAGTAATAACAACTTTACAATATTAGCTGCCACACCAATATTACTTACTCCAAACGGAGGAGAAACGTTACAGGTAGGATGTAACTATACTATTACCTGGACGGCCTCTACTTTTTTTTCTGCTGTGAAATTAGAATATTCAACAAACAATGGTGGTAGCTGGACGACCATTACTACCAGCACGAGCAATACCGGTTCCTATTCATGGACAGTGCCAAATGCAGTATCTATCAACTGCCTTATCCGTGCAAGCAACACCTCCGATTTAACAAGTTTTGATGTAAGTAACGCAGTATTTATTATAGCTCCACCCGTTATTGTAACCTCTCCAAATGGAGGAGAAACCCTGACAGGTTGTAGCAATACAACTATTACCTGGGCTAAATCAAACTGTATCAGTACTTATTGGAATATTTACTATTCTATTAATAATGGTACTACCTGGGTAAATATAGCCTATGCTTTATCAGACAATGGTTCTACTTCACAATCTTACAGTTGGTACGTGCCAAACAATTTGGTTTCCGCACAAGGTTTAATTCGTATAGAGTCTTACAATAATCCTGGAACTTATTACGATGTGAGCAATGCAGCATTTACCTTTGCTCAAAGTAATAATATACAAGTTACCGCTCCCAATGGTGGGGAATCTGTATTAGGCTGTTCAACATTAGCAATTACCTGGACCAAATTGGTTTCGCCATGTAATACCAGTTACAACCTATATTATTCTACCAACAATGGAACTACCTATACCTATATAACCAGTGTTACAGACAATGGTACTAACTTTCAATCCTATTCATGGACAGTACCAAATGGCATAACAACCACTCAGGCATTAATAAAAGTAGAATCAGGTAACTGGACAAATATCAGTGATGTAAGTAATGCTGCATTTAATATTAATCCAAGTGCTGACATTACAGTATCCGCACCGAATGGAGGAGAAAGCTGGCAGGGTTTAACCTCTCATACCATTACATGGACTAACCTTGCAGGAGCTTCCGGTCTTTACACGATACAATATTCCATTAATAACGGAAGTACCTGGGCTACTCTGGCAACCAATTATACCGGAAATTCTTACGTTTGGGCTTCTGTACCAAATACTCCTTCTACTACCTGTTTAGTTAAAGTTATTGATTATTTAAATAACTGTAAGTTTGATGTTAGTAATGCCAATTTTACCATTACTGCCGCCACTCCGGTATTACTTACTCCAAATGGAGGAGAAAATTTCAGCGTGGCATGTACCGGTTATTCTATAACTTGGAACACAGCTACAATTTATTCAACTGTAAACTTATATTATTCAACCAATAACGGAAGCAGTTACACAGCCATTGCTACCGGGTTATCAAACAATGGATCTTATAACTGGACAATACCTAATTTTCCATCTACCCAATGTTTAGTTAAAATAGCCAATACAGCAGACCTCACTTCTTTTGATGTAAGCAATGCGGTATTTACCATTGCTGTTCCGGTAACAGTAACTGCGCCTAATGGAGGTGAAAGTTGGGTTGGATGTACCAGTTACAATATAACATGGACAAAATCAACCTGTATAGGAGGATATTGGAATATCTATTATTCCACAAATAATGGCGGTACATGGACTGCAATTGTAAATGCTGTTACAGATAACGGAGCAACTTCTCAAACTTATGGCTGGCAGGTTCCAAACGGAGTAACAAGTTCACAGGCTTTAATAAAAGTAGAATCTTATTATTATCCTACCTCCTATTTTGACCAAAGCAATGGAGTATTTACTATTTCACCAAGCAATGATATTACTGTAGTTACACCAAATGGTGGTCAAACATTGGCTTCGCAAAGCAGTTATAATATTACATGGACTAATACGGCAGCGGTTTCCGGAAATTACACCATACAATTTTCAAGCAATAACGGGGCATCCTGGAATACAGTTGCCACTAATATCACTGGTAACTCTTACACATGGACAGTGCCTAACACATCCAGCAGTCAGTGTTTGATAAGGGTGTATGATTATAACAACTCCTGTCGGATTGACCAAAGTGATGCTACTTTTACAGTTACACCTTCCGGTCCGGTTTTACTAACACCAAACGGTGGAGAAACTGTACAAATTGGATGTACTTACAATATTACATGGACAGCTAGTACCTTCATTTCTCCTGTAAAGCTTGAGTATTCTACCAACAGTGGTTCCACCTGGGTTCAGATTATTGCAAGTACCACAAATAATGGCGTATATGGTTGGGTTGTACCAAATACCGTTTCAGCAAATTGTTTGGTAAGAGCAAGTAATACATCCGACTTAACATTATTTGACTTTAGTGATGCTGTGTTTACAATAGCACCGGCTGTAACAGTAACCGCACCAAATGGAGGAGAAACAATTACCGGATGTTCTAATGTTAACATTACCTGGAACAAATCGAATTGCGTATCTACTTATTGGAACATATATTATTCAATAAATAATGGAACTACCTGGGTTCAGATAGTAAATGCTTTAACTAATAGCGGAGGAAATTCACAAACATACAGTTGGTATGTACCAAACAATTTAAGTTCAACTACCGCATTAATTAAAGTAGAATCATACAGTAATCCAAGTACCTATTTTGACCAAAGTAATGCTGTATTTACAATTAATCCAAGTCAGAATATTACCGTAACTTCTCCAAACGGAGGTGAAACGGCTACAGGTTGTTCACCATTTAATATCACCTGGAATAAATCAACTTCCCCTTGCAATAGTAATTTTACCATCTATTATTCATTAGATAATGGAGTAACTTACGTTGGCATTACAACTGTTGCTGATAATGGCCTAGCCTCTCAAACTTACTCATGGAGTGTTCCAAATACACTTACAAGTACACAAGCATTAATAAAAGTGGTTTCTTATGACTGGAATAATATTTTTGATGTTAGCAATGCTGTATTTACTATTAATCCAAGCGCTGATATAACTGTTACAAGTCCGAATGGAGGGGAAACATGGCAAGGTTTAAGTTCACATACCATCACCTGGAGTAACTTAGCAGGTGCTTCCGGATTGTATTCTATACAATATTCAACAAACGGAGGTTCCTCTTATACTTCAATTGTTACCAACATTACAGGGAACTCGTATACATGGAATGTACCTAATATACCTTCAACAACCTGTTTAATTAAAGTTATCGATTACCTTACTCCATGTAAGTTTGATGTGAGTGATGCTCTATTTACAATTTCTCCTGCAACGCCAATTGTTTTAACTCCAAATGGAGGCCAACAATTCAACGTTGCCTGTACAACAGGTATAACCTGGAATACCGCTACTTATTATTCCACTGTTAATCTTTATTATTCGATAGATAATGGTGCAACATATACAACGATTGCGACCAACCAAACTAATAATGGTTATTATACCTGGACCATACCGAATTTCCCATCAACAAATTGTTTGATAAAAGTTGCTAACTATGCTAATACTGCTGTTTATGACGTAAGTGATGTTGTATTTACTATTCTTACACCAGTTACTGTAACTTCTCCTAATGGAAATGAAAACTGGTATGGTTGCAGCACCTATAACATTACCTGGAATAAATCAACCTGCGTTACTACTTATTGGAATATCTTTTATTCAATTGATAACGGAAATACCTGGACTTATGTTGTAAATGCGGTTGCAGATAATGGTTCTGCCAATCAAAGTTATGCATGGACAGTACCAAATACAATAACAACCACACAGGCATTAATTAAAGTTGAATCTTACTATTCAACCGCTTATACTGATGTTAGTAATAGCGTTTTCAATATTTCACCAAGCAATGATATTACCCTTACAGCTCCAAACGGGGGACAGGTTATTGCTGCTCTTTCCACCTATACTATTACATGGACCAACTTAGGAACAGCTTCGGGACAATATTCGCTTCAATATTCAATAAATGGAGGTTCATCATGGAACAATATTGTATCTAACATTACAGGTAACTCTTACAACTGGACAGTACCAAATACTGCAGTTAGTACCAACTGCTTAATACGTGTTTTTGATTATATAAATTCATGTAAAATTGATCAGAGTGATGCTGTGTTTACCATTACTCCACCTCAGCCCATTTTATTAACTCCAAACGGAGGTGAGTCATTACAAATATTATGTTCTTATAATATTACATGGAATGCCAGCACTTTCTATTCTCCTGTAAAACTTGAATACTCAACCAATGGAGGAGCAACATGGTTTAATATCATAGCAAGCACTGCGAATAATGGAAGTTATAACTGGTCGGTACCGAATACAGTATCTTCTAATATTTTAGTTAAAGCAAGTAACACCGCTGACTTATCGTTATATGATGTTAGTGACGCATTGCTCGCTATTCCCGCTTCGGTTACAGTTACATCTCCAAATGGAGGGGAAAATCTTGTTGGTTGCACCAACACTACTATTACCTGGAACAAATCAAATTGTATTGGTAACTGGAACATTTACTATTCATTAAACAATGGAAGCACCTATACTCTAATAGCAAGCCCAACAAACAATGGAACAGTTTCTCAATCCTATACCTGGTATGTACCAAATAACTTAACTACTACTCAAGGATTAATCAAAATAGAATCTGCTTCCTATCCCGGTACCTATCTTGATGTAAGCAATGCTAATTTCAGCATTACTCCAAATCAAAACATTACTGTTACTGCTCCTAACGGAAGCGAAACCTGGGCAGGATGTAATACCTATAACATTACCTGGACTAAATCAGCTTCTCCTTGCAATACCGGATTCGATATTTATTATTCATTAGATAACGGAGCAACTTATAATTATATAACAAGTGTAACGGATAATGGAGCTACCAGCCAAACCTATGCATGGACTTTGCCAAATAACTTAAATAGTATTCAGGCAAAAATAAAAGTGGTATCCAGTAATTATAATAATATAAATGATGCAAGTAATAATGCGTTTACTGTTCTTCCAAGCAATGATATTACGGTGACCTCTCCTAATGGTGGACAAACCATACAGGGATTAACTACTTATACCATTAGCTGGACCAATTCAATTTATGCTTCCGGACTTTATAATGTATATTATTCTTTAAATAATGGTTCTTCATGGACAACTTTAACCACTAATTACTCAGGTAATTCTTACAGTTGGAATGTGCCAAATGTATCTTCAACCACCTGTTTGGTTAGGGTAATGGATTACCTTGCAAATTGTCGCCTGGATATCAGTGATGCGGTTTTCACAATCGCACCTGCAACACCAATTCTATTAACTCCAAACGGAGGTGAAACTTTAAACACAGGTGCCACTTATGGAATCACCTGGAATACTGCAACGATATATTCTACCGTTAATCTTTATTATTCCCTGAATAATGGTACAACCTGGACAACGATTGCAACATCTCAAACAAATAATGGTTTCTATTCCTGGACAGTGCCGAATGCAAATTCTACCACATGTTTGGTTCGTATTGCAAACACAGCTGATGTAACTATTAAAGATGAAAGCGATGCTGTATTTACAATTATACCTGCTGTTAAAATTGTTACTCCTAACGGAGGAGAATTACTTGGAGGATGTACAGTTACCTCTATCACTTTTCAGCATTCACCTACTTATACAAATTTTTCTATTCAATATTCGATTAATAATGGTGTAAGCTGGATTACTATCAATTCAAGTTTCACAAGTGCAGCTAACCCAGCAACGCTTACCTGGAGTTTGCCTAATACCGGAAGTACAGTAACTTTGGTTAAGGTTATTCCAAATACACAGCCATCGTATTTTGATTTAAGTGATGCTGTATTTACTATCGTTAAACCAGTGACTATTATTCAACCTAATTTTGGTGGAATACTTCAGGTTGGAAGTAATTATAACATTACATGGTCTTCAGATGGTATTTCCAACGTATATGATATTTTCTATTCAACAAATGGAGGTGCATCCTATACAAACATTATAACGGCTTATAATACTGCTACCAATCAATATACCTGGACATTACCTAATACTCCTTCTACAAACTGTAAAGTATGGGTAAGAGATAATACAGCAAGTTGTAAAAATGATACGAGTGATGTGGCTTTTACTATCAGCACAACAGCTCCTCCTGTTACCCTGTTAACACCAAATGGAGGTCAGACACTCTCAGGATGTCAAAGTTATAACATCACCTGGACAGACTCTCCGGTAATAGGAACTTATGATATTGCTTATTCAACCAATGGAGGAACAACGTTTACCAATATTGTTACAGGTTATGCAACTGTTTCAGGAAGTTATTCATGGATACTTCCGAACGGATTAAGTTCTTCCAATTGTTTGATTCGGGTGCGTTCAACTGCTCAGCCTACAACATTAGATATGAGTGATGCGGCATTTACCATCAACACAGGCAGTATTACTTCAACAAGCGATACCACCATTTGTGCCAACGTTCCTTTACAACTGAATGCAACTGGTGGCGTTAACTATTCATGGTCACCTGCTACCGGATTAAGCTCTACAACCATTGCAAATCCTGTTGCTACCTTAAGTTCTTCTGTAACTTACACTATTACTTCCAATAACGGAGGTTGTATTTATACAGACAACCTTGCTGTAACTGTTGTATCAGGAAATCCTGCAGCTACAGTTGCCATTGCAGCATCTCCTTCTAATATAATTTGTAACTCCGCAACAGTGACCTTTACAGCGACTCCAACGAATGGAGGATATAATCCAACCTATCAATGGAAAGTCAATAATGTGAATGTCGGAACAAACAGTCCAACTTATGTTACGTCATCCTTAACTAATGGACAGGTGGTTACCTGTGTTATGACCTCAAGTTATGCTTGTGTAACAGGAAGCCCAGCTACCTCCAATGCCGTTACTATGAGTGTATCTAATATTGTTACTCCATCTGTTTCAATATCTGCTTCGCCTTCATCAACAATTTGTGCTGGTATTTCGGTTACTTTTACAGCAACTCCAACCAATGGAGGAGCCTCACCAAGTTATCAATGGAAACTGAACGGAAGTCCTGTTGGGACAAACAGCTCTACCTATACAAGCACTACCTTGAGTAATGGAGATATTGTTGCCTGTGTAATGACAACCAATGCCCTTTGTTATACATCAGCAACTGCCACTTCTTCCAATATCACTATGACTGTGAATACAGTTCCTACTGCACCATTGGGTATTAACGGAAACGTTTCAATTTGCTCTAACAGTTCAAATAACTACAGTATTAACCCTGTTTTCGGTGCTACTTCTTATACGTGGACTTTACCAAGCGGATGGTCAGGGTCTTCAACTTCTACAAGTATTGCAACAGTGGCAAATACCGCTGGTGGTTATATTACAGTAACTGCTAACAATGCTTGCGGAAGCAGTACAACCCAAAGTATCTCTGTGAACGTAAACCTTGTTCCAACACAACCTATAGCAATTACTGGTAATGCAACTATTTGCAGCAGCACCAGCAATATCTATCAGGTGGCGGCTGTAAGTGGCGCAACTTCATATACATGGACGCTTCCGAGCGGGTGGACCGGATCTTCTTCGAGCAATTCGATCACTACAACTTCCAGCACTATATCGGGAAATATAACAGTAACCGCAAATAATGCCTGTGGAAGTAGTTCATCTCAAGTGCTTGCAATAACTGTAAATACAGTTCCAACACAACCCGGAACAATTACAGGAAATGCAACTATTTGTTCCGGTTCAACAAATACTTATTCTATTTCGGCTGTTGCCGGAGCTACCTCTTATACCTGGACTTTACCAAGTGGATGGAGCGGAGCATCGAGCACAACAAGTATTTCTGCCCAGGCAAATACTACCAGCGGAAACGTAACTGTTGTTGCTAACAATTCTTGCGGTGCAAGTACGTCAAGAACATTTGCGGTAACTGTAACTAATGCACCAACACAACCTGGTACAATTACAGGAAGTGCCACAGTTTGCGCCAACGCAACAGCTACTTATAGTATTACTGCGGTTAGTGGAGCTACTTCTTACAACTGGATCCTACCTTTAGGTTGGACAGGAACCTCAACTACCAATTCAATAACTGCAACTGTGGGTGTTTCCGGAGGAACTATATTAGTTTCTGCTGTAAATTCCTGCGGGGTGAGCAGTGCACAAAGCTTGACTGTGAATGTAAATTCAATAACGGCTCAACCTGGTGCTATTTCCGGAAACAATGTGGTTTGTAGTAATACATCAAACATTTATACAATTTCCGGGGTTAGCGGTGCTACTTCATACACATGGACATTACCAGGTGGATGGACAGGAACTTCTACAAATACTTCTATAACTACCACCTCAAGTGCTACTTCAGGTAATATTACAGTAGTTGCAAATAATTCATGTGGTGCAAGTTCTTCACAATCGTTTGCAGTTACAGTAAATACTGTACCTCCACAGGCAGGTGCTATAAGTGGTACAACACCGGTTTGTAATGGTTCGACAAATACATATAGTATAAATCCAATTGGTACTGCAACCTCTTACACGTGGACTTTACCAAGCGGGTGGTCTGGTACTTCAACCTCTACATCAATTAGTGCAACCGCATCTGCAAATAGTGGTAATATTACTGTAGTAGGTGTAAATACTTGTGGAAACAGCCAGTCACAAACATACGCTGTAACCGTAAATAATCCTCCTACTCAGCCTGGCGCAATCAGTGGTTTAGCGGCTATTTGTGCTAATAACACCACTACTTATACCGTTTCAGCCGTTGCAGGTGCAACAGGATATACCTGGACTTTACCGGGTGGATGGTCAGGAACTTCTACCACTAATAGTATTACTGCTACTGCAGGGTCAACAGGAGGTGTAATTTCCGTTACTGCCGATAATGCTTGTGGCTCAAGTACGGTAAGAAACTTAACAGTCACCGTAAATCCTTCACCTACAATTGTTGTTTCAAGTGATGCTACTATTTGTTCAGGAACATCAACTCCTTTAACAGCAAGTGGGGCTGCTACATACACTTGGTTGCCGTCTGCCAGTTTAAATAACGCCTCCATTGCAAATCCAACAGCGACACCTGCAGTTACCACAACTTATACAGTTACCGGAACTGCTGCAGGTTGCCCTAATACAAATGTTGTGACCATTACAGTAACTCAAACCCCTACAATAACTGTTTCAGGAACAAACGCAATATGTACAGGAGGAAGTACAAATCTTACTGCTAATGGCGCAACAACTTATTCATGGTTGCCAGCTGCAAGTTTAAGTAATGCTTCTATTGATACTCCTGTTGCTACTCCTGCTTCAACAACAACTTATACTGTAACAGGAACTACCAGCGGATGCAGCAATACAGGAACATATACAGTAACAGTAAATTCTATCCCTGTAACATCAGCTTCAGGAACTGCAACAATTTGTGCCGGAACAAATACAACTTTAGGTGCCACAGGAGCAACTACTTACAGTTGGTTACCTTCTGCAACATTAAACAATCCATCTATTGCTAATCCTGTTGCAACTCCAACTACTACTACCACTTATACAGTGACAGGTATATCATTAGGTTGTTCATCTACAGCCACCGTTACTATTACAACTACCACAGCACCAACTGCCAATGCAGGGCCTGATGCTTCGTATTGTGTTGGTGGAAGTGCTCAGCTTACCGGAAGTGGTGGCGGAACCTATTCATGGTTACCTGCAACCGGTTTAAGTGCAACCAACATATCTAATCCTGTTGCAAGTCCAACTATTACTACTACTTATACACTAAGTGTTTCAAATGGAACTTGTTCGGCAACGGATGTTGTTGTTGTAACTGTAAATACACTTCCAAGTGCTAACGCAGTTACTGATGTAAGTATTACATGTGGTAACAGCACTAATCTATCTGCTTCTGGCGGAACTACTTATTCATGGAGCCCAACTACAGGCCTAAGCAATCCAAATATTGCGAACCCCGTTGCGAACCCTCTTTCAACTACCACCTATACGGTAACGGTAAGCAATGGTTCATGTTCAGGAACTGATGCAGTTGTTGTGACTGTTAATCCGGTTGTAGCTAATGCAGGAAATGATGTTACTATTAGTTGCGGCAATAGCACTACTTTATCTGCTTCCGGTGGAGCAACCTATTCATGGTCTCCAACAACGGGATTAAGTAATCCTAACATTGCTAATCCGATAGCTAGCCCAGGTGCAACAACCACTTATACCGTAACTGTAAATAATGGAGTTTCCTGTACCGCAACAGATGCTGTTGTAGTAACTGTAACTGCTCTTACAGCAAATGCTGGAAATGACGTAACAATAACTTGTGGTGCAAGTACAACATTATCCGCATCTGGAGGTACTACTTATTCATGGAGTCCAACTACAGGATTAAGCAACCCTAATATTGCTAACCCTGTAGCGAATCCTGCTGCAACAACTACTTATACTGTTACTGTTAACAATGGAGTTTCCTGTACAGCAACAGATGCGGTGGTAGTTACGGTAAATGCTCTCACAGCTAATGCTGGAAATGATGTTACTATCTGCAGCAATACAACAACTACATTAACAGCTACTTCAAACGGAACAGGAGCAGGTTATTCATGGAGTCCAACAACAGGATTAAGCAATCCAAACATTGCTAACCCGGTTGCAAACCCTTCATCTACTACTTCTTATACATTAACCGTAACAAGCGGAATATGTAATGCAAATGATGTGGTGGTGGTTATAGTTAATACCGCTCCTACAGTTACTGCAGGAACTCCTGCAAGTATATGTTCAGGAACTACTACTCCGCTGACAGCATCAGGAGGAATCACTTATTCATGGTTACCTTCAGCTACATTGAGTAATGCATCTATTGCAAATCCTATAGCTACTCCATTAACCACTATTACTTATACAGTAACAGGTTCAGATGGAACTTGTTCTTCTACTGCAACAGTATTAATTAACGTTACTGCTTCTCCGGTAGCTAATGCCGGTTCAAATGTAACCATAGCTTGTGGTGCATCCACCACATTAGGAGCATCAGGCGGAACAAGCTATTCATGGAGTCCAACTACAGGATTAAGCAATCCTAACATTGCTAATCCTGTTGCTACACCTCCTTATACAACTACTTATACTGTAACGGTTTCTAACGGAACTTGTTCATCAACCGCTTCGGTAACCTTAACAACAGGCACTTTATCTGTTAATGCAGGGTCTGATGTAACCATTTGTACAGGAAGCAGCACTACTCTTGCGGGTTCAGTAACAGGTGGAAGTGGTTCTTGGGTGAATATGCATACCAGCTATGTATTTACAGAGAATGTAGGTACTTATGCTCCTATCTCAGGTGGAACAGTATTCGTGAATACCGCTTCTGCTTCAATGGACGATGTAGTTTCTGGTGCAATCGCAATTCCGGCATTTACATTTAACAATACCGTGTATACAAGTTTATACATTACAACTAATGGTATAGTTTCCTTTGGATCCGCACCAACAGCAATAAGTTTACCTATATCAGGCGGAGATACTTACGCAGGATGTATTTCAGCATTCGGAATGGACCTTAACAGATCATTTACCGGTGGAACACCTGAAGTAAGATATCAGCAAGTTGCAAACGAATTTGTCATTCAATGGCAGGATATGGGAAGATATACTACTGCAACTACTACTTATGACAGATTTAGTTTCCAGATAAGATTAAATACTTCTACTAATCAAATTAAAATAGTTTATTCTGCTGTTGCAACTTTAGGTGCTTATGCCACTTATCCTGAAGTAGGATTAAGAGGAGTTGACGGAACGTATGCAACAAATGTAAGTAACAGAAACATTATTGCTTCAACCGGTGCCTGGGTAAATTCAACTGCAGGAGTAACGAATGCAAGTACCTGTTATTTCAATAGTGCTACCCCTGGGACAGTACCGGCAGCAGGAACAACATTTACATGGTCATTACCTGCAACTTCTTCTTATTCATGGGCTCCGGCTACAGGTTTAAGTTCAACAACTATTTTAAACCCGGTTGCTAATCCAACAACTACTACTACTTATACATTAACTGCTACCAGTGGTACTTGTACTGCAGTAGACATGGTTACCATTACCGTTGGTGGAAGTGTTGCCAATGCCGGATCGGATGTTTCTATCTGTTCAGGCAATAATACACAGTTGAATGCTACAGGAGCCACATCTTATACATGGTTACCTGCTGCCGGATTAAGTGCAACGAATATCGCAAATCCTATTGCTACGCCTGCATCCACCACTACTTATACAGTAACCGGAACTACCGGAACCTGTACTTCAACTGATGCTGTTGTGGTAACCGTGGTAGCTCAACCGATAGCAAACGCGGGGGCTGATGTCGCCATTTGTTCCGGCAACTCCACTACTCTATCTGCTTCAGGTGGTACTACTTATTCATGGTCACCGGCAACAGGACTGAGCAATGCAAACATTGCTAACCCGGTTGCAAATCCATCTTCAACTACATCATATACTGTAACTGCTTCTAACGGATCATGTTCTTCAACAGATGTTATGGTGGTAACTGTTAACGCTATTCCTACTGCCAATGCAGGAAGTGACGCTACAATTTGTTCAGGCACAAGTACTACTTTGGGTGCTTCAGGCGGAACATCTTATTCATGGTTACCTGTTACCGGATTGAATGCTGCAAACATTGCATCACCAATAGCTACTCCGGCTGCTACTACTACTTATACAGTAACTGTTTCTAACGGAACCTGTTCTTCTACAGACGCAGTGGTGGTAACAGTGAATGCTACTCCGGTTGCCAATGCAGGAACTGACGTTACTATCTGTTCCGGAAGTACGACCAACCTGAACGCTTCTGGTGGAACTAGTTATTCATGGACACCTTCTACAGACCTAGATAATGCTGCAATTGCTAATCCGATTGCCAGCCCTACAGTGACCACTACTTATGTAGTTACTGCAACCACTGCAGGTTGTTCTGCAACTGATGCAGTGATTGTTAACGTAGTGGCTCCTCCGGTTGCTAATGCAGGAAGTGATGTTGCTATTTGCTCTGGAAATACAACAAACCTAAGTGCTTCCGGTGGAACATCTTATGTTTGGACACCTTCAACAGGATTATCTTCATCTATTATTTCTAACCCTGTGGCTAATCCAACATCAACAACCACTTATACAGTTTCTGTTTCTAACGGAACCTGTTCGGTAACTGATGCTGTTGTGTTAACTGTTAACCCTACTCCGGTTGCGGATGCCGGTCTTGATGTTACAATATGTTCAGGAAGCTCAACTAATTTAGCTGCCAATGGTGGAACCATCTATTCATGGAGCCCTGCAACTGGATTAAGTGACCCTAATATTGCAAACCCGGTTGCTTCTCCTTCCGGAACATCCATTTATGTAGTAACTGTTTCAAACGGATTGTGCAGCTCGCAGGATGCTGTAACTGTTAACGTGGTTTCTCCTCCTGTTGCTAATGCAGGAAATGATGTTACTATTTGCTCCGGAACAACAACTAACCTTAATGCTTCAGGTGGTACTGTTTACTCATGGTCTCCATCGGCCGGGTTAAGTAATGCTTCTATAGCAAACCCTGTTGCTTCTCCTGGTTTCACAACTACTTATTCGGTAACAGTTTCTAACGGAACCTGTTCAACAACAGATGCAGTAATTGTAAACGTGAACCCAACTCCTTTAGCTAACGCAGGAAGTGATGTTACGGTTTGTTTAGGAAATAACACTACATTGAATGGTTCAGGCGGAACTACTTATTCATGGTCACCGGCAACCGGATTAAGCGACCCTAACATTGCAAATCCTGTGTGTACTCCAATCGTCAATACAACTTATATCTTAACTGTTTCCAATGGAATATGTTCAGATAATGATACGGTATCTGTGATTGTAAACATTGCCAATGCAGGTCCGGATGTTGCTATTTGTTCGGGTGCAAGCACTATTTTGAATGCTGTGGGAGGAACAACCTATTCATGGTTACCAATAACAGGATTAAGCAATGCAAATATTGCTAACCCGGTTGCAACACCATTAGCAACTACTACCTATACAGCAACTGTTTCCAGTGCATGTGGAACCACTGTTGATTCGATAACAGTAACAGTATTACCTTTACCTATTGCTGATGCCGGAGTAGACACCACCATTTGTTCTGGAACTTCAGTGATGCTGAATGCAACAGGCGGAGTATCTTATACCTGGTTACCAACCACTGGTTTAAGTAATGCATCTGTTTCAAACCCTGTTGCTACCCCTGCTGCTACAGCTACTTATACAGTATCTGTGTCGGACGGAACGTGCTCTTCAACCGATATGGTAACCGTAACTGTTAATACAACTCCGGTTGCAAATGCAGGTTCAGATGTTAACATTTGTTCAGGAAACACTACAACGTTGAATGCTTCTGGAGGAACAAATTATGCTTGGTTGCCTGCTACTGATTTATCAGCAGCGAACATTGCAAATCCGATAGCAAGTCCTACAACCACTGTTACTTATACGGTAACGGTATCTAACGGAAACTGTTCTTCTACCGACATGGTAGTGGTGACCGTAAACAGCTTACCTGTAGCTCCGGCTTCTATTTCCGGTCCAACTACTGTATGTGAAGGTTCAAGCAATATATTCTATGTAGCTACCGACCCTAACATTACCAATTACTTCTGGGCATTGCCAGGAAACTGGACTGGAAGTTCTGTAACGGATTCAATCACTTTGGTTGCTAACGTAAGCAGTGGTACCTTAGCAGTTACAGCAAGTAACGGTTGTGGCTCTGCTTCACCGGTAATACTGAACATAACATTGAACCCTGCTCCTATTGTACAAATTGGTGCCATGGCACATGTTTGTAACAATGCCGGCCCGATTGCTCTAACTACAGGTTTCCCTTCAGGTGCAGGTGGTGTGTATTCTGGTATTGGTGTTAGTGGAATCAACCTGTTTGACCCGGGAGTATCTGGTGTAGGTACATTTACTATTACTTATACTTATACAGACCCGAACTCAGGTTGTTCAGCTTCTGCTAACGGTCCTTTAACAGTTGACTTATGTACAGGTCTTGCTTCAGGAAATAACAATACAGATGTAACTGTTTATCCTAATCCATTCCTTGACTATACCACTGTTAAAATTGGAGATGGAATAACATTAGATAATGCATCCATTGTTGTATTTGATGTATTGGGCAAACAGGTAATTAACATGACCAATGTTACGGAACATGAAGTGAGAATAGAAAGAAATGACCTGAATTCAGGAATGTATTTCTATAAATTAATCAATAATGACAAAGTAATTACCACCGGAAGATTGATTATTTCGGAATAAGTTAGTCTCTGCGAACAAACCTGACAGGTTTTAAATACCTGTCAGGCTTATTATAAAAAAATCCTGTTCTTCGAAAGAAGAGCGGGATTTTTTTCTTTCCTTTTTACCCTTAGTAGAAAAAACAGTATACAAAAAATCAAAACCTGACTACTTTATTATTATAGCCAATAAGGTAATAAGGTTGAATAATTATCAGAAAGTCTGTTTTTTCTTACATGCTACAATCGAAATTAGTCCTTTCCGATTTTATTGTTTAAAGCATTTTAAGTTTTATTGACTTCCTTACGCCATTTATGGAGCTCCATACGTCACGTATGGACGTCCATGCGTGACGTATGGAGCTCCATAAATGGCTCAAAAGTCTCCACTTTTTTTATAAAATATTAAAATCCAGCTAATTAACTACAAATGAGTCGAATTTCGTAAAAACTCAATTGAGCAAAGCGTAAAAAATGGCTAAAAAATCGCATGTTGGATAAAAGGAAAAATATATTGTTAGTATAAAAAGACTTGGTTCATGAGCTACCGAAAATTGATAAAAACTCTTCCTCCCACTCATCACATTTTAATAAATACATAAACCAAATTTCTCTACTTTCGTGCAACCATTTCAAACAAAAATTATGAAAAAATTCTTCACCATTCTTTTGGCTGTTTTTGCCCTGAATTCTGCCTTCGCTCAAAACAAAAATATCACCCTCGAAGACATCTGGAAAAATGGAACATTTGCTTCCAAAGGAATTAGCGGACTTACCTCCATGAAAGATGGTTTACATTATTCCACACTTAAAAACGATACCATTTTTTGTTATGAATATGCTAAAACTTCCAAACCTGAAATTATCATAAGCAAAAACAATTTGGTGTCAGGAGGGAAAAACATCGGTATTGATAATTATGAATTTAGTGAAGATGAAAACAAAATTTTAATTGCCACAAATACTGAACATATTTACCGCCACTCCACCCGCGAAGATTATTACATTTTCGATAGAAAAACAAAACAACTTTCACCACTTACTAGTGGAGAGAAACAGCAGTATGCAAATTTTTCGGGAGACGGAAACAAAGTAGCCTTTGTAAGAGCAAATAATATTTTCATAAAAGATTTGGTTTCAGGAAAAGAAACCCAGGTAACCAAAGATGGATTACAAAATAATATTATCAACGGAGCTACTGATTGGGTGCATGAAGAGGAATTTGCTTTTTCGGTTGCCTATTTCTGGAGCCCTGATAATAAGAAAATCGCCTATTATAAATTTGATGAAAGTAAGGTAAAAGAGTTTTCGTTCAATGAATTTAATAATCAATTGTATCCTTCGGAATATAAATTTAAATACCCTAAAGCCGGAGAAGATAATTCGATAGTTACTATACATGTTTATGATATAATAAGCGCAACAGATAAACTGATGGACATAGGAAAAGAAACCAACCAATATATTCCCCGAATCAAATGGACTGCAGATGCAAATGTGCTTTCTATATTGAGAATGAACCGTCATCAGGATAAACTTGATTTACTTTTTGCTAATGCAGGTTCAGGTGAATCTAAAATTATTTACAGCGAAACCTCTGAAACCTATCTTGATATCCATGAGGGCCAGGGAGATTATGTTTATTTTACAAGTGATAACAAAAATTTTATTATTCAATCGGAAAAAGATGGGTTCAATCATTTGTATTTGTATGATATCACAGGCAAATTGGTAAATCAAATTACTAAGGGCAACTGGGATGTGATGAGTTATAAAGGAATAGATGAAAAAAACAAAACGTTGTTTTACATTTCCTCCGAAACTACTGCTGCCGAAAAAGATATTTATTCCATAAAGATGGATGGTACAGGAAAGAAAAAAATATCTGCCTTAAAAGGTGTTAACAATCCTGATTTCAGTAATGGAATGAAATATTACATTAATCATTATTCAAGTGCAAACACCCCTGAGTTTATTACAATTAATAGTGCTGATGGAAAACAAATCAGGATATTGGAAGACAATGATAATTTGACCAAAAAGATGGGTGAATTTAATTTATCTAAAAAAGAATTTTTCACTTTCAAAACCACTGAAAATATTGAGTTGAATGCCTGGATGATAAAACCGGTAAATTTTGATGCCAATAAAAAGTATCCGGTTTTCCTTGTGTTTTATGGCGGTCCGGGAAGTAACATGGTGATTAATAACTTTGATAGTAGAAATTATTTCTGGTATCAGATGCTTTCTGAAAAAGGGTATATGATAGTTTGTGTAGATAATAGGGGAACTATGTTCAGGGGAACGGCTTTCAAAAAATGCACTTATAAACAGCTTGGGAAACTAGAAGTAGCTGACCAGATAGAAGCTGCTAAGTATCTTGGAACTCTTCCGTATGTTGATAAAGCACGTATCGGTACATTTGGCTGGAGTTACGGTGGTTATTTAAGTTCATTATGTATTACTAAAGGTGCCGATTATTTTAAAACAGCAATTGCTGTAGCCCCTGTTACCAACTGGCGCTATTATGATAATATTTACACAGAAAGATTTATGCAGCTACCTCAGGAAAATGCTTCCGGTTATGACGACAACTCCCCTATCAACTATGTAGATAAACTAAAAGGAAAGTACCTGTTGATTCATGGTAGCGGAGATGACAATGTGCATTATCAGAATACAATGGAAATGGTAAATGCATTGGTCAAAGCCAATAAACAATTTGACTTATTTGTTTACCCTGATAGAAACCATGGAATTAGCGGGGGAAACACGCGTTTACATCTTTACACAAAAATGACTGACTTTATTTTAAATAATTTATAAAGGAATTTTATAAAACATATTTTTCAATAAACTGGCGGGAGGTGAGTACTTCTATTTCTGAATAATAAAAACCTGATTTATCCTCAGAAACTATACATTTGCATGCATCTCCAATGGCAGAATAATATTGCAAGCCATCTTCAAAGTCATGAATCTTTTTATTTTTTTCGACATCCCTCACGCATTTTTCATCAATAGTGGTGCATCTTAAATGTTCAATCAATAAACTGATTTTTTTTCTTGCCATGTTCGTTCCGTGTTTTTTCTCCGCAAAATAAAATGCAATAGCAAGGCAATGAGGTGAAGTAGAAACTGTGAACTTTTGATTATTGGCTAAACTTAAAACCCTTGAACTATAGGTAAAAAGAGGGAATTCCTTATTAAGAACTGAAACAAGAACATTGGCATCCAAAAAAATTCTCATTTTTTTCTGTTTCTGTATTCCTGTTTTTGCTTCGCATAATTTTTAGGCTTTGCAATGTATTCAGCTTCCCCTTCGGCAACAGCATTAACCCAATCCGAAACAGGCAAGTCTTCAAGGGACTCATATTGGTGAGTGGTAATCTTATCTAATATAAACTCCATTAATCGGGACAAGCTAATATTATTATTTTCAGCATATCTTTTCGCTTTTTCTATTATTTGTTTATCAAATGATAATGTAATTTTTGCATCCATTGGATTTTATTTTATTTAATACGACAAAGATAAATATTTTATACGTACAAAATTCATTTCTTTTGTTTTTTTAATAACTCTTTTCTTTGTAACGATATATTTTTAATTATATTCGCCAATTAAATAATTAATCTTAACTAAATTTATTAATATGTCAGAAGTAAAACAAGGTCACCCGAAAGGATTATATGTATTATTCGTAACAGAAATGTGGGAACGATTCAGTTATTATGGAATGCGTGCCATTTTTGTATTGTTTTTAACCAAAGCATTGCTTTACGACAAAGCCTTTGGAAGTGAAATATATGGTAGTTACACAGGGTTAGTTTATTTAACACCACTTATTGGAGGGTACATGGCAGACAGATATTGGGGAAATCGCAAGTCTATCATAATAGGCGGTATAATGATGGCCATTGGACAGTTCTTTATGTTTATGAGTGGGTCTTTTTTCCAGAATCTTGATATGGCAAGGGTATTAATGATGGTGGGTTTAACTTCCTTGATAATCGGAAATGGTTTTTTCAAACCAAACATTTCAACAATGGTTGGTCAACTTTATCCGAAAGGAGATAAAAGAATAGATTCAGCATTTACAATCTTTTATATGGGGATAAATTTAGGAGCCTTTATAGCCCCACTGTTATGTGGTTATTTAGGTGATACTGGAAACCCAGCAGATTTTAAATGGGGATTCTTAGCAGCAGGATGTGGTATGATTTTAAGTTTGGTATTATTCTTATCTTTAAAAGATAAATACATCGTTACTCCTGAAGGTGTTGCAATTGGAAAAATTGCAAACAGTAAACGCGAAACAGAAGATATTGATACAATAGCAGAAGCTAAATCCGAGTTCTCGCAGGCACAGATATTTACATGGCTTGGAATTGAAGTTGGTTTGTTTACTTTATTCTATTTCTTAGGTCAGGGAGTAATTGGCTGTTTCATTTTCTCTTTGTCCATTGCTGCCCCCGGGTTTATCATTTCTGACAAAAGCCTTACAAAAGTGGAAAGGGAACGCATCTGGGTAATTTACATTGCAGCATTTTTTGTAATATTTTTCTGGGCTGCTTTTGAACAGGCCGGTGCTGCTCTAACCTTTTTTGCAGAAGAACAAACAAACAGAACTTTATTTGGTAAAGAGATTCCGGCCAGTTACTTTCAATCTATCAATGCCGTTGCTATCGTAATTTTTGCAGGAGTTTTTGTTGCTCTATGGGGCTTTTTAGGCAAAAAAGGAATGGAACCTGCCTCTCCTTATAAACAATCCATTGGTTTGTTTTTATTGGCCATAGGATACCTTGTTATCGCTTTTGGAGTAAAAGGAATTGCGCCTGAAACCAAAGTGGGAATGATTTGGTTAGTAAGTTTATACCTTATCCATACATTCGGAGAATTATGCCTATCGCCTATTGGCTTGTCCATGGTAAATAAACTTGCCCCTGTAAAGTTTGCGTCTTTATTAATGGGAGTTTGGTTTTTATCGACCGCTTCAGCAAATAAGTTTGCAGGAACCTTGAGTTCTTTTTATCCTGAAACAATGATTACCGTTTCCGCTGTTGAGGCTGAACAAACTGCACATGCAATAACCTTATGCCCTAAACTGGATAAGGCAGAAGACATAAACGGGACAAAATACGTTAGTATTGATTTGATTTCTTTTGCTGATGTAAAATCGAAAGAAGAAAAAGCTTCAATAGTTAGCAACATTTTCAAGGGTTCTATGATAAAAGAAAAATCATTTGCAGGTTATACTATAAATAGTCTTTATTCATTCTTTATGTTATTTGTGGTAATGGCCGGTATCGCTTCCATTATTCTATTCTTCCTATCGAAAAAACTGGTAAAAATGATGAATGGGGTTAGGTAATTATAATTCCCATTTAATAAACAGGTCAAATAGTCTTCTATTTGACCTGTTTTCGTTTTTTACTGCCCCATCCCATATAAAATACCGACCTGCTTAATTTCTTTTAAGAGAATTCTCCATCAGAATCATGCTAATATAAAATCTTTTTCTACATTTGCACTCCTAAAAAAATCGGGATTGGAGAGATGCCTGAGTGGCCGAAAGGAACAGTTTGCTAAACTGTCGTACTGGAAACGGTACCGAGGGTTCGAATCCCTCTCTCTCCGCTTAGTTTAGAGAATACTTTTTATTAAGTATTTTATAAATTTATTTTTTGCAGGTTGAAAATAATAGTACATTTGCACCCGCTTAAAAAGTTCTTTTAATAAGTATTACAGTTCGGGGCGTAGCGTAGTCCGGTCATCGCGCCTGGTTTGGGACCAGGAGGTCGCAAGTTCGAATCTTGCCGCCCCGACACATCAATTAGCTAATTAGTTAATTCGTAATTTTTTCTTCCTTGAAGAATAAGTTTTCAGATTGGTTAATTGGCTTTTTTTGTTTTGATCCCATAGCTCAGCTGGATAGAGCAACGGTTTTCTAAACCGTAGGCCTTTGGTTCGAATCCAAATGGGATCACATTATTAAGCCAGTTCCTCTAAAGGAACTGGCTTTTTTGTTTTTTTCTCCTCCATTATTTCCTTTATTTCTTAAAGTTACAAGTTTCTGAAACCTGTCTTCCTTTTTCTCCATACCACGCCATTTTTTAACTCAGCAAAATTATTCGAATAAAAATCCCTCTTTTCATTTTATTTCAAAACATCCGAAAGTTTCATTCAATATAGGTTTTAAAAAAGGTTTCAAAATTTTTAAAATTTAAAAAAATAAATTAAAGAAAAACTGAAACTTAATCTCTGTCCATCAAGTAAAACCGCCTAAAACATCTTATTCATTTATAGAATGGTTTGTTGATTTTCGTGACTTGTAATGTATTTACAAATCAAAAAGAATAAATTTTAGTATATAATATTTATAAAAAAAATTAGCGAAAATGAAATAAGAAGGGCGTTTTTTACTTATGAAGAACTATAAATAGGAGAATGTTCTTCTATTATAGAATCTGTTTAATTAAAACAGACATAGGATTTTTATATCTATCAGCTGGGTTATTTTTAGGTATCCTTTTTAAAATATAGACTAAAATTTCAAATATCGAAGTTTCAATAAGGATATATAATTTTATAACAAATCGGAGTCTAGTATTGGTATTTCAAATATAGTTATTGAAAATAATTTAAATGTGAAAGATGACAATTTTGGTAGTAAAAAAAAGACATCTGTCTATTAAAAAATTTATAGGTTGAAAATGAATTTAAATAAATAATCATGTATTCAATATTAGAAAAGTACTTTTTTACGGACGAATAAATCATAAGGAGTAAGATTTACACTAATCAAATATTCTGTTGCTAAAAACAGATCTTGAATTTTAATATACGGTAGTGTTATTTTCTGCTTCTTTTGAAATAAAAAAATAGTCCTTGCTTTAATTTAACGAGGGTTTTCTGTTCTCGCAAAAGATATAGATAAAGGCTCTGAAACCTTAAAACTCTAAGATTAATAAAACAAATGAAAAAAAATTAATAAATAAACTAACAATTAAAAATTAAAACAAAATGAGAAATACAAATACAAATACAGTTAATCTGAATAATCTTATAAAAAGATTATTGATTATGGTTCTATTAATGACAATGCTGGCTGTGACAGTATTCAGTTAAAAATATTATCAACCGAATTAAGTGAAGATGAATACTTCCGGAATATTGCAACTAAATATTTGTTTAACTTGTTATGACCTGTAATTCTGTTGATATGAAACAACGGTAATTGGCAGAAAACTGCGTTAAAAAAATGATGATGATGAAATATAATTAAAAAGAAAGGGAGACGAATTTCTCGTCCTATAACTTTAATTGCTTGCTTTAAAACAAGTGTGAAATGATTTATTTCAGAATTAAGGGTTGTTTTTTGTATTGTTTTTGGAAATACAATTTGCAATTCAGTGTATCTCTTTGCGAAAAAAAATGAAAAAAGGAGATTTTTAATTTTTGTAAAACAAGCCATGGATAAGGATTTCAAATTCGGTTTCAAAAAAAATAAAATAAATAAAAATTAAGTTTATTTTTTTTGAAACCGGACAATTCTTTATGAGGTATAAGTTAATAAATCGAAATCAAACAATTAACAAATAAAAACAAAAAATGAAACAAAACAAAAAACAATTAACAAAAACAATTAAATCCAAACTCAACTAAAAAAACAATGAAAAAAACAAGTACAAAACGAACGAAGTTCATTCACAGCCTGACGCTTTTATTCCTTTTAGGAATATTAAATGTATCGGCACAAGGTGGATTCAAGGCCTTATCGCAACAAATGTTATTAATTAGTGATACAAACATAATGAATAAAAACAGATGTTACTCAAGGTTATTTCCGATAATTTTTTTTTGAACCTTTGAGGGTTCAAAAAAATTATCAGAATAACCTTGTGCTATG
>CANJYB010000020.1 GCA_947479085.1 Bacteroidota bacterium
ATTTTTTTAATAAATTTTTTTTTTTTTTTGTGTGGTGGGGGGGTGGGTGAGCCCCCCCCCCCCCCTCTCTCTCCTCCACCTTGTAAAAATATTTCATTCCGAACGAAGTGAGGAATCTAAATTTGTACAGTCATTTTTGATAAGAACATTATTGCTGTTTCAATTTATCCAGTTTTACATATAATTTCTCTATCAAATCCATCTGAACCTTTTGAACTTCCAACAGGTTTTTCATTTGTTCTTTCATTAGCAGGTCCAGCTTTTATTAATGTTCCTTACTTCTATTTCTGCTTTCAGGTTTATCAGGTATTGATTTTCGTTCCGTGTTCTTTCCTTGGCTGCCGACCTGTTTTGTGTCATCATAATCAATGGAGCCTGTATGGATGCAATTAAAGACAAGGTGATTTTCATAATGTCAAAAGGAAAACGATCAAAATGAACTTTAAAAAAATCGCCAAACGAATTAAGCACTATCCACGACCCGAATACTACACTGAACGAAATTACAAATCCCCAGCTGCCTACAAACCGGGCCACATGATAGGATATCCGGTCGCCTATAGGCATTTTTTCTTCGTCCGTGTCCGACAATAAATGTTCTGTTAATAGTTCTTCTTCACGAATTGCTTCGGCAACAATACTGTGCAACTTATTGAGACGTTCCTCTTCGTTCGCAAAAAGTTCTTCTAAATACTTTTGGTGCTGTTTTAGTTTCATAATGTTAAGATTAGATGAACACTTCCCAATTTCCTTTCGTTTTGACCCTGCTAATTTATAACAATGTATTTTTAAATACAAATAAAATAGTTGATTTTGATTGTAAAGTACATAATGAGGTGCATTACTTTTTTCTAACTTTGGAAAAATCATTTTACATAAACAGCGTATGGCAAGAATAACTTCCTTCGAACAATACCAGGAACAATATAAAAAGAGTGTGGATAATCCCGAAGCATTTTGGGCAGAGCAGGCAGAGCAGTTTACCTGGAGCAAAAAATGGGATAAAATATTAAACTGGAATTTCACAGAACCAAAAATAGAATGGTTTGCAGGCGGGAAACTGAACATCACCGAGAATTGCCTGGACAGGCACCTGCCTGAAAAAGCGGACCAAGTAGCCTATTACTGGGAACCAAATGAGCCGACCGAAAAAGCCGTACAACTTACCTATAAACAATTGCATGAAGAGGTATGCAAATTTGCAAACGTTCTTAAAAAGAACGGCACAAAGAAAGGAGACCGTGTATGTATTTATATGCCTATGGTTCCGGAACTGGCAATTGCTTTACTTGCCTGTGCACGAATAGGAGCAGTACATTCTGTAGTATTTGGTGGGTTCTCGGCCTCTGCACTTTCAGGAAGAATCCAGGATTGCGATTGTAAAATTGTTGTTACTTCTGATGGAGCCTACCGGGGAGCAAAGGCCATTCCTATTAAAGCTGTAGCTGACGAAGCTTTGGAAATTTGCCCGGGAGTAGAAAAAGTAATTGTTCTTAATCGTACAGGCTCGGAAATAAATATGGTTGCAGGCAGGGATGTTTTATGGGAAGATGAAATAAAGATGGTAAATGCCGATTGCCCTGCTGAACAGATGGATGCAGAAGACATGTTGTTTATATTATATACCTCTGGTTCTACCGGAAAACCAAAAGGTGTGGTGCATACCTGCGGAGGTTATATGGTTTATACACATTACACTTTTGAAAATGTTTTTCAGTACCCCTCCTCCGGTGGGGTGTACTGGTGCACTGCAGATATTGGTTGGGTAACCGGCCATTCTTATATTGTTTATGCTCCGTTATTGGCAGGTGCTACTTCTGTCATGTTTGAGGGAGTACCCACTTATCCTGATGCAGGAAGATTCTGGCAGGTGATTGATAAATATAAAGTAAATATATTTTATACCGCTCCTACTGCTATACGCGCATTGGAAGCTTCCGGACTTGGTTTTGTAACTCCTTATAAACTGGATTCTTTGAAAGTATTGGGAAGTGTGGGTGAACCTATTAATGAAGAAGCCTGGACCTGGTATCACGAAAATATAGGAAAAGGAAAATGTCCGATAGTAGATACCTGGTGGCAAACAGAAACAGGTGGAATATTAATTTCTCCATTGGCAGGAATTACCAAAACAAAACCAAGTTTTGCAACATTGCCTTTACCGGGAGTTCAACCTATTTTGGTGGATGAAAAAGGGAATGAAATAACGGGGAACGGAGTGGAAGGAAACTTATGTATTAAATTTCCATGGCCTTCCATTATCCGCACCACCTATGGTGACCACGAACGATGCAGGCAAAATTATTTTGCCACCTATCCCAATTTATATTTCACCGGAGATGGGTGCAAAAGAGATGAAGACGGTTATTACCGGATTACAGGAAGGGTGGACGATGTGATGAATGTAAGCGGCCATAGAATAGGGACTGCGGAAGTGGAAAGTGCTATTAATATGCATATTGATATTGTGGAATCAGCTGTTGTTGGCTATCCGCACGATATTAAAGGGCAGGGAATTTACGCTTATGTAATTTGTACCAATAGCAAAAAAGATGCGGAAACTTTGCGAAAGGAAATTCTGGCAGAGGTAACCAAAATGATTGGCCCTATTGCCAAACCGGATAAAATTCAAATAGTTACAGGATTGCCAAAAACCAGGAGCGGAAAGATAATGCGTAGAATTTTGAGAAAAGTAGCGGAAGGTGAACTCAATAACTTAGGCGATACTTCCACTCTTCTCGATCCGATGGTGGTGGAAGAAATAAAAGCAGGAGCGATTAAATAAGTAAAAGTTTATTCCCTCTTTAAGTGCTTATGTTAAAGGCTAGCTGGTTTGCAATGGCCTTGGCTTTAATCATTTTGATAAGTTGTGCTTTCGATTTAGTACAAAAAAGAACACTAACTCATACATTAAAGACAATTACAAAACGCTGATTATGTGCAATATGCAGTTAGGAAGTAAGCAAAAAGGATTCTTTTCGCATCCTTATCAACAGGGAAGTGAGCAAAAGGGATTCATTTCGCTTACTTGGTAACTGGGAAGTAAGCAAAAGAGATTCATTTCGCTTACTTGGTAACTGGGAAGTGAGCAAAAGAGATTCATTTTGCTTACTTGGTAACTGGGAAGTGAGCAAAAGAGATTCATTTTGCTAACTTGGTAACTGGGAAGTAAGCAAAAAGAGTTCTTTTTGCTTACTTGCCTGTTGGACATAAGGCCAAATGGAAAAAAGTAGCTCATCTTTAAAACCATAGATAAATAACTCCAATCAATATATAATGAAATCCCGAATGAAAGATGCGGAATGACAGATATGGGATTTTTTCATTAAAAATTTTGTTAAAACTTTATTAGTGCATGAATTTCCTTTATCTTCGTTTTTCAAAAAAATTGATGTGTCTGATAGTTTAGTTATTATACCTACTTACAACGAAAAGGAAAATGTAGAACGAATGATTCGTAAGGTGTTTTCTTTGACACATCCTTTTCATCTCCTCATCATTGACGATGGTTCCCCTGATGGCACAGCCGCGATTGTAAAAAAACTAATGCTCGAATTTCCTGAAAGATTGTTTATTGAAGAAAGAACAGGTAAATTAGGTTTAGGAACAGCTTATATTCATGGTTTTACCTGGGCATTGAAACGTACTTATGAATATATTTTTGAAATGGATTGCGATTTTTCACATAATCCTGATGATTTGATTCGCCTGCGCGAAGCTTGTGTAAATGGTGCGGACATGGCGATAGGTTCTCGTTATGTTAAAGACGGAAAGATAGAAAACTGGCCAAGAGGTAGGGTATTGATGTCGTATTATGCTTCTGTATATGTGCGAATTGTTCTTGGTGTTAACATTAGAGATACTACTGCGGGTTTTAAATGTTATACCAGAAAGGTACTGGAAAAAATAAAATTCAACGAGATTAAATTTGTTGGCTATGCATTTCAGATTGAAATGAAATATACTGCCTATAAACTTGGATTTAAGATTGCAGAAGTGCCAATAACCTTTACAGACAGGGTAGAAGGGGCTTCAAAAATGAGTAAAGGAATATTTAAGGAGGCCTTTTGGGGGGTACTTCAAATGCGATTTAAAAAAGTTGCATAAACATTTAATTAGTTATGAAAAAAATTTCTCTACTGCTTTTAATTCTTGGCAACTCACTGCTTTTTGCTCAGAATATTAAAATAGAACAAATAAAAAAACACATTCAATTTCTTGCTGATGATAAGCTGAAGGGACGCGGGACTTCTTCTCCCGAGGAACTGGTGGCAGCAAAGTACATTGCAGATAATTTTAAGACTTACGGTTTACAACCCAAAGGTAATGGTGATAATTATTTCTATACTTTCAAGTTCAAAAAACCAAAAGATAAAAACGATACCGTTGGAGGAGAAACAATTTCGGCAATGGATGTAGTTGGGTATTTGGATAATGGTGCAGAAAATACTGTCATCATTGGAGGACATTATGACCACCTAGGTACTGGGATGGATCATAATTCGCTGGATGCAAATCCCGAAGGGAAAATTCACAATGGAGCTGATGATAACGCATCCGGAACTGCCGGGGTTATAGAACTTGCCCGTTATTTTTCTCAAAACAAAACGAAAGAAAAATTCAATTTCCTTTTCATTTGTTTCTCTGGCGAAGAGCTTGGATTATATGGTTCGAAAAGGTTTTGTGAAAATCCGACAATTGATTTCAAAAAAGTTAATTACATGATTAATATGGATATGATTGGCCGGTTGAATGATTCCACTAAAAAATTAATTGTTTATGGAGTTGGTACATCTCCTGATTGGGTTCCATTGATTGACAAAATGCCAACCACCTTCTCTATAAAAAAAGACAGCGCGGGAATCGGCCCATCTGACCAGACTTCTTTTTATTTAAAGGACATTCCTGTTTTGCATTTCTTTACCGGTCAGCATTCAGATTATCACAAACCAAGTGATGATATTGACAAAGTGAATTTTGAAGGAGAGAAAGCTGTTCTGGAATACATTGTAAAAATAATTGAAGAAACTGAAAAGCTTCCAAAGATGACTTTCCTGAAAACAAGGAATACTGAATCCGGAACGCGCAAGTATAAAGTAACCATGGGTGTAATGCCTGACTATGCTTTTGATGGAAAAGGAATGCGCATAGATGGAGTTACAGCCGGAAAACCTGCTGAAAAAGCAGGATTGCTGAGAGGGGACATAGTTGTAAAAATTGGTGAAATAAAGGTAGAAAGCACTATGGATTATATGAAAGGGCTTTCTAGCTTTAACAAAGGCGATACAGCAGAAATTACAGTAATAAGAGAAGGAAAAGAAATCAAACTATCAGTTACTTTTTAAATGAAAACCTTAATCAGAAATGCAAACATTGTAAATGAAGGAAAAGTCTTTCAGGGACATGTATTGATTGATAATAACATCATCTCCAAAATTTCCGAATACGAAATAAATGTAAAAGCGGATAAAGTAATAGATGCCAAGGACAATTATTTATTTCCGGGCTGCATTGATGATCAGGTACATTTTCGTGAACCGGGACTTACCCATAAAGGAGAAATATATACGGAAGCAAAGGCAGCTGTGGCGGGAGGAATAACCTCTTATATGGAAATGCCGAATACCATTCCTAACGTTTTTACACAACAATTACTCGAAGACAAATATAAAATCGCAGCTAAAAATTCCCTTGCCAATTATTCTTTTTTCATGGGAGCTTCCAATGACAACCTGGAAGAAGTATTAAAAACAAATCCTAAAACAGTTTGTGGTGTAAAAATATTTATGGGTTCTTCCACTGGTAATATGCTGGTGGATAAAAGAGAAACACTTGAAGGTCTTTTTAAAGATTGCAAAATGTTAATCGCAGTTCACTGTGAGGATGAAGAAACAATAAAAAGAAACCTGGAGACTTATGTGAGAAGCTATGCTGAAAATATACCACCACAGTTGCATCCTGTTATAAGAAGTGCAGAGGCCTGTTATAAGTCATCTTCATTAGCGGTGGAGCTTGCAAAAAAATACAATACCCGTTTACATGTATTGCATATTTCTACAGCACAGGAATTACAATTGTTTGACAGCACGATACCATTGAAGGAAAAAAGAATTACTGCTGAAGTATGTATTCATCATCTTTGGTTTTCGGATGCCGATTACCCAAGACTGGGGAATTTAATTAAATGGAACCCTGCAATAAAAACAGCCCAGGATAAGGCAGCTTTATTAAAAGGACTGCTGGATAATAAACTGGACGTTATTGCCACAGACCACGCACCGCATACACTGGAGGAAAAAATGCAACCTTACCTGAAAGCGCCTTCCGGTGGTCCATTGGTGCAGCATTCATTGGTTACCATGCTGGAGTTTTTTCATAACAAACAAATTACATTGGAAAAAATTGCTGAAAAAATGTCTCATGCAGTGGCGGATTGTTTTCAAATTTCCAAGCGGGGATACATTCGTGAGGGGTATTATGCTGACCTGGCTTTGGTTGATATTAACTATCATTGGACAGTAACCAAACGTAATCTTTTATATAAATGCGCATGGTCACCGTTTGAATGGCAACTGTTTCGTTCCAAAGTAATTCAAACATTTGTAAACGGAAATTTAGTTTACGATAATGGGAAATGGGACGAAAGCACAAAAGGTCAACGATTGAAATTTGAAAGATAGACAAGCTCCCGTGCACTCAATACTCAATACTCAGTACTTAATACTTAATACTTCATTGTGCTTTACTGGATTATAAAACCGTTCGTATATATTTTTTACAGAGTTTTTTATAGGTTCTCTTATAAAGGAGTTGAAAATATCCCCGCAAACAAAGCGGTGGTATTTGCACCTAATCATGTCAATGCGTTTATTGACCCTGTTGCTTTAGGATTATTGACAAGACGCAAAGTAAGATTTTTTGCCCGTGGCGATGTATTCAAAGGGAAATTCTTAAAAATGATATTGAGCAGTATTGGCATCAGCCCCATGTACCGTATGCAGGAAGGCTATGCTGAGATTAAGAAGAATGATAAAACATTTGAAGAATGCAGGCAACGGCTTACTGACAACCAGGTAATTTTAATTTTCCCTGAAGGAATTTGTATCCAGGATAAAAGGTTAGTTCCCTTAAAAAAAGGATTGACCCGCATTGTTTTTCAAACCGAGGAAACATTGGATTTCAAGAAAGAACTTCTGATAATTCCCGTGGGGTTAAACTATACAGCGGCATGGAAATTCAGAAGCAAACTATTCATCGACATTGGAAAACCGCTTACCATAACTGAATACGAAGAACGTTATAAGCAAGATAAGGTTCGCACCATTAATGATTTTACAAAGGTCCTGGAGAATAAAATGAAGGAGCATCTTCTTATCATAAACAATAAAGATTATGATGAGGCGATGGATGCAATTGCTGAAATTTACCTGGAAGAATGGATTAAAGATGATGGTGCTAACCCAAGAAATTTACATAATCAATATCATGCCTTACGCAAAATTGCGCAAATGGTTAATTTCCTGGAAGTAAATCACAAACAATTGTTAGATGAAATTAATGTAAAAACAACAACCTACTTAAAACAACTTACCGAAGCCGATTTACGCGATCATCTTCTTCGTCCCGAAAAAATAAGTAAAATGAATTTCGGAACTTTTGTATTAGAAAGCCAGGTAATATTATGGGGCAACATTATTTATCTTTTTGGGTTAATCACTAATTACCCTCCGTATTTTTCAGGGAAATATTTCAGCGATAAAAAAATAAAACAAAAAGAATTTTATGCATCTGCCTATTTACATATTGCCATGATACTATGGGGAATCTATTTCGGAATACAAATTCTTACTGTTGCTCTTTTGTTTCGGAACTGGAGTTTAATTGGCATTTATGCTGTTTCTGTTATTGCATTGGGGTTGTATAATTTATTCTTTTATCCTGTCAGGAAAAAAATATTCGGTCGCTGGAGGCTATTGCGAATGGTCAGAAAACAAAGAGATGTTGTAGAAAACTTAGTAAGCGAACGGGCTGAAATAATTTTATTAATGAAAGAAGCAAGGGATTATTTCAAAGAATATGAGCGTAAATCCTAATTGCTTTTTATATCTATTTTTGTAAAAAAAACTATAACTAACACTTATCACTATGTACGGAAATTTAAAAAATGATTTACAGAAAGAATTGGCTAACATTGAAGAAGCGGGCTTGTTCAAACGCGAACGAATAATAACTACCGAACAAGGTGCTATGGTAAATGTTAGCACAGGAGAAGAAGTAATTATCTTTTGTGCCAATAATTATCTTGGCTTATCATCTCACCCAAAAGTAATAGAAGCTGCTCATAAAACCCTGGATACACATGGTTACGGAATGAGCAGTGTTCGATTTATTTGTGGTACACAGGATATACATAAAGAACTGGAGCAGAAAATATCAACCTTTCTCGGGCAGGAAGACACTATATTATATGCTGCCTGCTTTGATGCAAACGGTGGGGTATTCGAGCCATTGCTTGGGGAAGAGGATGCGATTATTTCGGACGAATTAAACCATGCATCAATTATTGATGGGGTTAGGTTATGTAAAGCACAAAGGTATCGTTACAAAAATTCCAATATGGAAGATTTGGAGGAACAATTAAAACAGGCGCAGGCTCAGCGTTACCGACTGATTGTAACAGATGGTGTGTTTTCAATGGACGGCTTTGTTGCTCCTTTGGATAAAATCTGCGACCTAGCAGATAAATACAATGCAATGGTAATGGTTGACGAAAGTCATGCTACCGGGTTTATTGGCAAAACAGGCAGAGGAACAGTGGAGTTGAAAAATGTTATGAATCGTGTGGATATTATTACCGGTACCTTAGGTAAAGCCCTTGGAGGTGCCATGGGTGGGTTTACTTCCGGTAAAAAAGAAATCATCAGTATGCTTCGCCAGCGTTCCCGTCCCTATTTGTTTTCCAATTCTCTTGCTCCGCATATTGTTGGGGCTTCCATCGCTGTGCTTGATATGCTTAGCGAAGCCACTACACTTAGGGATAAATTGGAATGGAACGTAAATTATTTTAAGCAGGAAATAAAAAAAGTGGGGCTGGAAATTAAAGATGGCGACTCGGCCATTGTCCCTGTTATGTTATACGATGCAAAACTTGCACAGGAATTTGCCTCAAGGTTATTAAAAGAAGGAATTTATGTTATCGGGTTCTTTTATCCTGTAGTACCCAAAGGACAGGCCCGTATTCGTGTTCAGCTTTCAGCAGCTCACGAAAAAGAACACATTGACAAAGCCATTAAAGCGTTTGAAAAAGTAGGGAAAGAGTTAAATGTAATTTAAGATTTGAGATTGCGGATCGCGGATTTGTTAAACTCGGAGAATCCGAAATCCGAAATCCAAAATCTTGTTATTCTTCCACACCAATATGCATTAATGCATCTCCCTGGTTAATTACCGGTTGATTATTAATTCCGATAATATATCCGTCATGCGGGGCAACTAATTTTTCCTGGTGTTCTCCGTATGGATCGCAAATCATTCCTACAATATCTCCTTTCAGAATGTGCGCCCCGTTTGTTTTGGAGGTATGAAACATTCCGGAAGATTTAGCTCTTACCCATGAAGATTTGGTAAGATAAACAGTAGGATTGTTAGGTAAATCCAAATCAATCATTTTAAAATGTTTCATCAACCTCAAGCATCCGTTCATCCCTTCATTAATAGAATGGTAGTCGAATCGGGAAGACTCGCCTCCCTCAAAAACCAAAATGGATTTCCCCTTTTTGGATGCTTCCTTACGCAAGGTATTATCTCTGAATGCTGAATTAATAATAAGAGGAGGAGAGAATTTTTTTCCTAAATCCAGATTGGTTTCATTATTAAACACACAGCGTATTTGAGGGTAGTTGTTAATCTTTGCGCCTCCTGTATGAAAATCAATTCCGAAATCAATTTGAGGAATAATTTCATTCATCAAATCGTAAGCAATTCTGCTTCCTAACGAACCACTTTTTGTTCCCGGGAAACAACGATTCAAATCTCTGCCATCAGGCAAATCGCGGGTCCCATATAAAAAGGAAACGGTATTAATGATTGGAATAGCAATGATACTTCCGCATAAAGGATGCTGCACATCCTCACGAGTAATCAATCGCCTTACTATTTCAATCCCGTTAATTTCATCTCCGTGCATTCCCGCCTGGATGAGTAATGTTGGACCGGGATGAGAAGAACGATAAATATAAACAGGAATTTCAATAATGGTTTTGGTTGGAAGCTGGTACCAGTTTAAGCTTACCTGGGCTGAGTTTCCTGGCTTGATCTCTAATCCGTTTATAAAAAGGTCTTTGTTCTTATAATGCATACTAAAACCTAAGCTTCATGATTAAACTCATTTCTCTCAATGTATTCAATTATTTTTCCGGCAATATCCACACCTGTTGCTCCTTCAATGCCTTCCAAGCCGGGGGAAGAATTTACCTCCATTACCAATGGGCCGCGGGATGACTGAAGCATATCCACACCTGCTATGGCCAATCCTAATTTTTTTGCTGATTTAATGGCCGTCTCTCTTTCTTCCTTGGTTAATTCTAATACCGAAGCACTTCCGCCACGATGCAAATTGCTTCTGAATTCTCCAGGGAGTCCTTGCCGTTTCATTGCGCCCACTATTTTTCCGTCTACCACAAAGGCACGAATATCAGCACCTCCCGCTTCTTTAATAAATTCCTGAACAAGGATATTTGCTTTTAAGGCAAGAAAAGATTCGATAACCGACTTTGCGGATTTATGAGTTTCGGCTAATATCACCCCTATACCTTGCGTGCCTTCCAATAATTTAATTACCACCGGTGCGCCACCCACAATCTCAATTACATTATCAATGTTTTTTGGCAAGGATGCAAAAGCCGTTTTAGGCATTCCGATTCCTGCTTTAGCAAGTAATTGCAAACTTCTTAATTTATCGCGTGAGCGAACCAATGCCTGCGATTCCACAGATGAAAAAACTTTCATTTGCTCAAACTGCCGAACAACAGCAGCACCATAAAACGTTACTGAAGTACCAATGCGGGGTATAATGGCATCAATTCCGGTAACCTCTTTTCCTCCATAAAATATATGCGGGTTGCCCTTTTCAATTGCCAATACACATTTTAAATGGTCAAGCACAATTACTTCATGCCCTCTTTGTTCAGCTGCTTCTACCAATCTTCGGGTAGAATAAAGTTTTGGTCCTCGTGATAAAATTGCAATTTTCATTTTATAAAGTTTAATTATTTTTCGATGGCTAAATTGTTTAATAAACTCACATCCACAATAAATTTATTTTTCAAAAGCTTCCGGCCGATTAAAACAGGATACCTCATTGTGCCTCTGTCGGTCAACGAAATTACAGATTTAATTCTTTTGGGTCCTATTTTAATTACTGTTTTTATGATGTATCTTTTTTCTGTTTCACCAAAAGAATTTTTTATTTCTTTCTGCGAATATTCTGTAAACTTTTGTTCCACGTTGTTGTATTCAGGATGAGACGGGTCGAGAAAATAAAAATACAAGACCCCCGATTCCTCACGTATAGTGTGGCAATGCAAGACAGAAGTATACGCACCGGTATCTATCTTTGCCTCTATTCCAAACAAATTCAATTCAGGAAAATCAATTATTTCTCTTCGCCCTATTACTAATTTTTCACTTTCTGAAGTCATTGCTTATAAAATTCATCCGCAAGATAAAAACTTTTAGTCAAAGATATAGTGGTAATTTTGCTTTGCTCGATATTTGAGAAGAGGAGCTATATAATATGAAACAAATAAATTACATAATTGTCGGGCAGGGACTTGCCGGAACTATCCTTGCTCAAACTTTATTAAAACAAAACAAATCCATACTTGTAATTGATGAGCCTGCTCTTTCGAATGCATCGCGCATTGCAGCCGGACTATATAACCCTGTGGTATTTAAAAGGCTTGTAAAAAGCTGGATGGCTGATGAGTTGATTCCTTGCATGGATGAGTTTTATGCAGGTGCCGAAAAGTTATTGAATCAAAAATTCTATTTCAAAAAAAGAATTGTAAAACCTTTTGCTGAAGAACAGGAAAGGACATTATGGGAGAAAAAAGTAAACGAAGAAGTGGGTAGGTATTTAAGTGCCATTATTTTTGACCATTTTCAGAATGAAAGTATCCACAACCCACTTGGAGTTTCTGAAATACTTGAGGGTGGAAATTTGAATACTGCTTTGTTCTTAAATTGCTTTCGAAATTATTTTTCTCAAAATGATTGTTTATTGGAAGAAACTTTTGATTACAACCGGGTTTCATTTTCTGAAAATAAAGTTGTTTACAAAGACATTGAAGCTGATAAAATTATTTTTTGTGAAGGATATAAAACCATTGACAACCCTTACTTTTCATGGCTTCCGTTTAAATTAACCAAGGGAGAAATACTGACTGTAAAGATTCCCGATTTTAAAATAGACGATGAGTTTGTTTTGAACAAAGGAGTTTTTATTTTACCCCTGGGAAATAATATTTATAAAGTAGGTGCTACTTATGAATGGAATGATTTGACTGAAAAAACTACTGAAAAAGGAAAACTGGAACTGGAAGACAAACTGAAAAAAGTAATTAAACTTCCATTTGAAATTATTGACCAACAGGCCGGAATAAGACCTACTGTGCTGGACAGGCGCCCCCTGATTGGCATTCACTCGGAAAATAATAAGTTGGCTGTATTTAATGGAATGGGAACTAAAGGAGTGATGCTGGTTCCTCATTTTGCAAACCAGTTTGCTGATTTTTTGATTAATAATATCCCTTTAAATAAGGAAGTGGATATTGATAGATTTAATAAAAGTGGAGTAAAATTGGAACGCAGATTATCATGATTCTTCAGAATAAAAAATGATTTCTTCTTTGGGGAGAGTTTATGATTTGATTTATGATTTCTGTCTTCGACAGTTATGATTGGGTAATTGAAAGAATGACTTTAAAATCAGAAACTCATTTTTTGTTTTTAATTCTTTTAATTTCTTACTGGCTCAATTCCACATCCACCGAAAAATTCTCTGGATGTTTTCCTTTAATGTTTTTATAAAAATCCATGATTTCCTTCATGTCTTTTTTAAAATCTCCGGTGGGATAAATCACCTTAAATATACCGCACTCGCGCTTTTCATAATCCATAAATCCTAAGCCGATAGGAACATTGGCTTTAAGTGCCACATAATAAAATCCTGTTTTCCATTTCTCTCTTCTGCTTCGGGTTCCTTCGGGGGTAATTACCAGTCTTAAAATTTCATGATGGTTAAATAATTCGGCCATCGACTCCACTGCTCCTTTTTGCTCCCCGGCAATATTTTTGGCATCCCTGTCTATGGCAAGCGCACCACATTTTATCATCAATCGTTTGAACGGAAACCGAAGCCACTCTTTTTTTATGGCAAAACGGGGATGAAGTTTCATAAACCTTACCGCTCCCATGCCGTAAACAAAATCCCAATTACTTGTATGAGGTGCTACCACTACCACACATTTATTCACCTCATCGGATATATTGTGGGTTACTTTCCACCCCCCAAGTCTGAATACTATTTTAAACATTTTTCAAAATAAAATGCGAAAGTATAGTTTTTAGATTAAACACAGACAAAAGGTTTTTACAATAAAAATCCTTTGAAAATATTAATGGGTTCTCCATTAATTTTTAATCCGGAATACCCAAATTTCAAACTATGTCACTGAAACGCCAAACTATGTCACTGAAGGAGCAAACTGTGTCACTGAAACGATAAACTGTGTCACTGAAGGACTAAACTGTGTCACTGAAACAGTAAACTGTGTCACTGGAGGAGCAAACTGTGTCACTGAAACCATAAACTGTGTCACTGAAGGACTAAACTGTGTCACTGAAACGGTAAACTGTGTCACTGATGAAATTTAAGGCTTTAAGAAACAAGAAGCTGATAAGTAACTGATAAAAAACAAGTTGCTTTTCGTTTGAAAATGTCTTTCCATCCTATTTGCTTAAAACAACACCTTGTTTTTCTTAAAATTATGTAAAGTTAACCCTCCCGGAATCCGCAATCAGGTGGCTGGCTTTTCAAAAATAAAAAAAACAGATGCAACCTTTTTGCTAAAAAATGACTCTATAACATTAGAAACAACTGCCATTTTAAGGAACAGAGTGTTTTTAAAGGAGGAAATCAGTTTAATAAACCTGAAAACTCTTTGTCTTTGGCAATAGATTTTGATACTTTTGCAGGTAAATTACAATGAACCACTATTTTAATGAACTTTTTAAGAAATAAAAAAACGCTTTTTGCCTGTTTACTGTTTTCTGTTTCCATCATTTCAAAAGCACAATTAACAACCAGCAATGCAATGACACCGGCTCAGTTAGTTCAAAATGTATTATTGGGAACAGGAATTACTGCAACTAATATTACCTATACGGGGGCTCCGCTGGCCCGGGGAACATTTAATGGCTCCACTTCCAATCTTGGTTTGGCAACCGGTGTACTTCTTTGTACCGGTCATATAAATAACGCTTGTGGACCTAACAATAACTCCAGCATTACTAATGTAAATGGATTACCCGGTGATGCAGATTTAAATATCATAACCGCTCCGGCAGTTAGCCATGATGCCTGCATTCTTGAGTTTGATTTTATTCCAAGGTCCGATACCGTTAAGTTTCGCTATATTTTTGGTTCGGAAGAATATATGGAATATGTAAATTCTCCACCATTACCAGCTACTGTGAATGATGGTTTTGGATTTTTTATCAGCGGACCTGGTATTACAGGGCCATTCAGCAACAATGCTAAAAATATTGCACTGGTTCCGGGAACTGCATTGCCTGTTACCATGTATAATCTGAGTTTAAATAATAATGGTCAATACTATTTTGATAATGGAGACGGTGCCGGAACAGGCACTGCACCTGATGGATTGACTATTCAATATGATGGATTTACCGTTCCATTAACAGCTATCTCTGCTGTGCAATGCGGGCAAACTTACCATATTAAAATAGCAATCGGAGATGCATTTGATTCGTCCATCGATTCAGGAGTGTTTTTAGAGGCAGGAAGTTTTTCCAGCCCCGAACAAATTGTGGTTACTTCCAATGCATTTATGGCCGGACAACCAACTATAAATGACACTTTGCTTTACGAGGGTTGCGGAAAAGCAAGAATTCATTTTCAACGATTGGGTACCGCCTGCAATTTAATTTATCCTGATACTGTTTATTATACCATCAGTGGAACAGCCACTAACGGAGTTGATTATACTGCCATTGGTGACAGCGTTCTGTATGCTTCCAATATTGATACTGCATCCATTCTTTTAAATATAAATCCGGATGCATTAACAGAAGGCAATGAAACCGTTACTCTGAATGTGGTTAATTCAACACCACCGGCTTCCATCACTTTTACCATTATCGACTCTCCACCGTTAACGGTAAACCTAGACCCGGATGCAACGTTTTCCTGTCCTCCAGCGAGTATGCAGATTACTGCAGCTACTGCTGGAGGAACTCCTCCTTACCAATACAGTTGGGTAAATGCAACAAGTTCGATTTTTACTGCCACCATAAATCCGCAACAAACCTCCACCTATTATGTAACAGTGTCTGATGGATGTGGTAATACAGCAACCGACAGCATGCACATTATTGTAACAGCTTATGTACCCATGCAGTTGACCGTATCGAACGACACTGCTATTTGTTACGGAGATGTGGTTACCCTGAAAACACAGTTAACAGGAGGAAGATCAAACTTTACTTATAACTGGACTCCCGGTGGTTCTTCTTCCGATTCATTAAGGGTGAGTCCATCCAATACTACGCTTTACACCGTCACAGTTACCGACCAATGCAATCAATCCGTTACCGGCACAGTTACAGTAAGCACTCAACCTATTCAGGCATTGTTTTATTTTAACCAGGTAACTAATCAGAATGTGCAGTTTAATAATGCATCAACCGGAGCGACCAATTATCATTGGAATTTTGGTGATGGTTCTGCCGATTCGGTTTCCTATGAATTGAATCCTACCCATTATTTTTCACATGATGGAACTTTTATTGTTTCTCTCGTGGTGACCAATGCGCAGGGTTGCAAAGATTCTGCTTTTCAGACACTGGTAATTCTGCCCGATTTTTATTTTTATTTCCCAAATTCTTTTTCTCCAAATGATGATGGAAAAAATGATACATTTACAGGCTATGGCATTGGTATTAAGTCTTTTCAAATGACAATTTATAACAGGTGGGGAGAATTAATATATATTACAAATGATATTACAAAAGGTTGGGACGGCACTTATTTAGGGGCAGAAGCAGAGGCAGGAGTATATGTTTGTATTTTCGATTTAGAAACATTTAATAAAAAAGAAGTCAAAAAAATAGGAAACGTTAACTTAGTGAGATAATTAAAAAACAATAAAAAAATGAAATCAAAAATTACATTTCTAAAAAAAATGGGATTGGTTGTACTTACGGTATTGTCAGTTTCAGCAAAAGCACAATTAACGGTTAATGGCACTCTCACACCACTTCAATGGGTACAAAATTATCTTGTCGGAACAGGGATAACTGTAAGCAATGTGACTTATACCGGTCTTGCTGCTGCAAGTGGTACTTTTAATGGTTCAGCCTCTAATGTTGGTTTTGCTTCCGGGGTTCTATTAACGTCCGGTACTATTCAGGATGCCGTTGGTCCAAACAATCTGCAATTCGTGTCTTCTGACAATGCTTTGCCTGGTGATCCTGATTTGGATGCAATTATGAATCCAACATCAAGTAATGATGCCTCTGTTCTGGAATTTGATTTTATTCCGGTATCCGATACGGTTAAATTCCGATATGTGTTTGGCTCTGACGAATACATGGTTTTTGCAAATACCGGTATTAGTGATGGATTTGGCTTTTTTATCAGTGGACCGGGAATAACTGGGCCGTATTCAAATAACTCCAAAAACATTGCGCTTATTCCCGGAACATCTACACCGGTTACTATTGATAATGTAAATTTGAATTTTAATCCCCAGTATTACATTGACAATGGAAATGGTATTGGATCAGGAACCGCTCCTGACGGAGCATCTGTTCAATACAATGGTTTTACTGTTCCGCTTACAGCTATTTCGGCCGTTCAATGTGGCCAAACATACCATATTAAAATTGCTATCGGAGATGGTTCTGATGGAATTTATGATTCAGGTGTATTTCTGGAAGCCGGGAGTTTTTCCAGTACCGGAGTTCAGATTATTCCTGAGATTAGTTACGGAGGCCCTAATGATTCTACATTATACGAGGGTTGCGGTTTAGCTTGTATTTATTTTGTAAGAACATCCGGACTGGTCAATGCAGATACAATTACTGTAAATATTAGTGGAAGTGCGGTAAATGGTGTGGACTATAATACAGGAGTTGTGGGTGTGCCACTCCCAACTCAATTAATTTTTGCTGCCGGACAGGATTCTATCCAGTATTGCATAAATGCAGTTGCAGATGGAGTTACCGAAGGGCTAGATACTATTCACTTATCCATTATTCAGACAGGACCTTGTCAACAAACAACTACCGATGCCAACATTTATCTGAATGAACATCCTCCCCTTACCATGCTAACTTCCGGAGATACTACTTTATGTAATTTTGGTGGAATGGTTCAGTTGAATTCTATAGTTACAGGTGGAGTAGAACCTTATACCTATGTATGGACAGGTGGAGCATCCCCGATTTCTAATCCTACATTAAACGTAACATCCTCGACCACATTTACAGTTACAGTGAACGATGCCTGCAACGGCAACCCTGATCCAACACCCTCAATTTCTGATACTGTGAGAGTCGATGTAATTCTGATTAATGATATGACTGTAAGTGTAGGAAGTGATGTAACTGTTTGCCCCGACACACCAATAAATTTTTATGCTATTGCAACAGGGGGAGCCACTTCTGAACCATATAATTATTTTTGGGGAAGTAGTATCGGTGCTGATTCTTTGTCAAATTATTATCTTTTGAATACCGTTTCACCCGGGCAATCTTCCGGTACTTATTATGTAACAGTCACTGACTATTGTTTTAACACCCGTAGCGATACCGTTTCTGTAACAGTGGAGCAAAGCTGTGGTCTTGCATTCCCTAACATAGTTACTCCTGATGGAGCAGGAACCATATTAAATGATTTGTTTTATATTGACGGCCTCGATAAGTTTCCTGGAAGCGCATTGGTAATTTATAATCGCTGGGGAAGTAAACTTTACGATAACAGCAATTATTCGAACGATTGGAGTGGAAGTAAATATTCTGATGGTACATATTATTATGTTCTTACCGTTTCTGATGGAAGGTCTATTCCCGGATTTTTTCAGATAGTGAGAAGTAAATAAACCGTTTACTTATTATAAGTAAAAACAACAACCTCAATGAGAATAAAGCAGTATCTCATATTAATTATGTTCGCTGCTTTTTCAATAAAAAGTTTCGCCACCCATATTGTGGGTGGCGAAATTTATTATGATTGTTTGGGAAACAACAATTATAAAATCACACTCAAAATTTACAGGGATTGTTGTCCCACTTGCGCTCCCTTTGATAGCCCTGTTCCCTATTTAGGATTATTTAATAGTGCAGGAGGACTTATTGATACTATTAATATGGGAATTCCTGTTATCACTCCGCTTCAGAATACAATCGTAAATCCATGTTATTCTTTTCCTAATAATGTTTGTGTGGAAGAAGGGATGTATACCAAGACTATTAACCTGCCTCCCATTCCCGGAGGATACGTAATGTCTTATCAAAGGTGTTGCAGAAATTCTTCGATTCTTAATATAGCGAATGCTTCAAATGTTGGCTCAACTTATCAAATCCCGATTTTAGATAATTCTATAGTTAACTGTAACAGTTCACCCCGTTTTACCTACTTTCCTCCACTTTTTGTATGTGTGGGGATGCCTTTGGTATTTGATAATTCTGCTACTGACCCAAATGGAGATTCTTTATATTATGATATGTGCGAACCATTTGAAGGTGCAGACCCTAATGCTCCTCAACCTGTGCCACCTGCCGCTCCTCCTTATAATTTTGTAACCTATAGTCCTCCTTACTCAGGTTCTTATCCGATGAGTTCTTCGCCTGCTTTTACCATTAATCATTTTACGGGTCTCCTAACAGGAACCCCTAATATGATTGGCCGATGGGTGGTAGGGATTTGCGTTAAAGAATACCGTAACGGAGTTTTGCTTACTACCAACAAAAGAGATTTTCAGTTTAATGTAACCAACTGTCCCATTATTTCAGCATCCACAATTCCTAAACAAACCACTTTTTGTTTTGGTTATACTGTTAATTTTTCAAATTCGAGCATCAATGCCTTCAGTTACCACTGGGATTTTGGCGACCCTACCTCCACTGCTGATACTTCCAATATTTCCAATCCTTCCTGGACCTATGCGGATTCAGGTGTTTACGTGGTAACTTTAACTATTAATATGGGTACCCCTTGCTCTGATACTGGGCAAACTACCTTTTATATTTATCCTCATCTTGCACCTGTCTTTACTCCACCGCCCGGACAATGTGTTTACGACAATCATTATAATTTTACTGTAGGTGGCGATTACATGGGCAACGGAACTTTTACCTGGAATTTTGGTCCTCATGCTACACCATCTAGCAGTACGCTCGAGAATCCAACCAATATAGTTTTTGATTCTGTTGGCTCGTTTCCCGTCACCATTACTGTTGCAGAAAATGGTTGTTCGGCCAATTATACTGCTAATGTGATAGTCTATCCTAAACCGGATGCTGATTTCGATATGGTTTCAACGGTAGCCTGTGCGCTGCATCCTGTTTATTTTGCTGATAGTTCTCATGCTGACACCCCTCTTTCTTACGCATGGAACTTTGGTAACAATACTTCTTCCAACCAGCAAAATCCAAGTGC
The DNA here is from genome assembly GCA_947479085.1 of Bacteroidota bacterium. GTDB lineage: Bacteria > Bacteroidota > Bacteroidia > 2-12-FULL-35-15 > 2-12-FULL-35-15 > 2-12-FULL-35-15. Next base: position 19,964 of record CANJYB010000020.1, read on the forward strand.
TATATACCAACTGCCCGGAAATTATAACGTTTCGCTGATAGTAACCACCATGCATGGCTGCAAAGACACAGTTAATAAGGTCAATCCTTTGCAGGTATTTCCTTTACCGACTGCTGCCTTTGTGGTAACGCCTACTGATACTTCCATTTTTTATCCTGATGTGGCCATGACCGACCATAGTGTCTCTGCGGTAAGTTGCGAAGTTTTCTGGGGCGATGGCACCACAGGAACCAATTGTAATGGTCTTCATTCTTATACCAAACCTGGCATCTATCCCATTACACAGGTGGTCACCAATATTTACGGTTGTACCGACACGGCAAGGTCGCAGGTTATCATCCGTCCCGAATTCCGCTTTTGGGTGCCCAATGCTTTTACCCCGGGAGGCGATGGTTTGAACGAGGTATTTAAGCCTGTACTCATTGGTGTTCACGACTACCAGTTTTCCATTTTCAACCGCTGGGGAGAAAAACTATTTGAAACCACCGACCTGAATGAAGGTTGGAATGGAACTTATAAAGAAAATGAAGCCGCTTCGGATGTATTTGTTTACAAAATAACTTTTAGAGATGATGTAGAAAACCTGTTTCATCAATATATAGGAAGTGCAACATTGATAAGATAAAGCGTTATTTCAGGTGATTTTTCTTTGTCTTTTTACTTTTTTAAGCTTCCGGTATATTATAATCAGCTGATTTTAACCAGCGAAAGAATGAAAATCCAGGTTCTTTGAGATAATTACTTTAGAAATAAAAGTGCAAAAAATAGTGGAGCCTCCTGTGTTCGAGCGCAGGGCGTCCCACTGTTTAGTGGATAGGCCTGCACACATGAGCAGGACATGCTACTATTTAGTAGATAAGCCTGCACACATGCTCAGGACGTCCCCCTGTTTAGTAGATAGGCCTGCACACATGAGCAGGATGTTCCACGGTTTAGTGGATAAGCCTGCGCTCAAGCGCAGGACATGCCACTATTTAGTAGATGAGCCTGCACTCGAACACAGGACGTTCCACTGTTTAGTGGAATATCCTGCACACATGCGCAGGCGGTATTTGAATTCTAAAACCTTTTAAATCTCACAAACGAATATCTTTCACCACGAAAAGAATCTTAGTTTTTCTTTGAATTCAGAAGAGATTTCTGCGATAAATCCTCCTGCAAATCATACTTTGGTAATACTTTGTTAATTATTAATTAACACATGCTGTTCAACTAATTCGGATATTTACATCGTTTTTAAAACAAAAACCAAATGAGTACAGCAGCAAAAATTTTATTAGTGGATGATGAAACAGATATACTGGAATTTCTTTCCTATAATCTGAAAAAGGAAGGATACGATGTATATACCGCCACTAATGGCAATGAAGCCATTGCCATTGCAAAAAAAGTGAGCCCCCAGCTTATTATTCTTGATGTGATGATGCCGGATATGGATGGAATAGAAACCTGCAGGGAGATACGTGCTTTACCCGGTTTAAAAGATGTAATGGTGGCATTCCTTACTGCCCGCAACGAAGATTACTCGCAGATAGCAGGTTTTGAGGTAGGTGCAGATGATTATATTAATAAACCCATTAAGCCCCGCGTATTAAGCAGCCGGATAAAAGCCCTCCTTAGAAGAGGAACCACAGAAGTTGCAACTGGTGATAAAACAACAGACCTGGGTGGAATAAAAATTGACAGAGAACGATTTGTAGTGATAAAAGATGGAAAGGAGTTCAACCTGCCTAAAAAAGAATTCGAATTAATGGAACTACTGGCTTCCAAGCCCGGAAAAGTGTTCACCCGCGATGTTATTCTTGATAAAGTTTGGGGAGGAGATGTGGTGGTAGGCGACAGAACCATTGATGTTCACGTTCGCAAACTCCGCGAAAAACTCGGTGACGATTACATCAAAACAGTAAAAGGAATCGGTTACAAATTTGAGTTTTAATAGTTCCCTGTTAAAATTTAGAGATTAGAATTTTCAGCTTCCAACCTATTCTTTTTGTTTCTTTGTAAAAATCTTTTACAATGAATATTTTAATACTTGGTTCAGGAGGCAGAGAACATGCCTTTGCCTGGAAATTATCCCAAAGCCCTAAATGTACTAATCTTTATATTGCACCCGGAAATGCAGGCACCTCTGCATTCGGAACAAATATCGCGGTTTCTCCTACAGATTTTAATGCAGTAAAAAAAATTGTTTTATTGCACCAGGTAACCATGGTGGTGGTGGGACCGGAAGACCCGCTTGTAAAAGGCATTCATAATTTTTTTATTAACGATGAAGAACTGAAACAAGTTGCAGTGATTGGGCCACAGGCCGATGGAGCACAACTCGAAGGAAGCAAGGATTTTTCCAAACAGTTTATGTTCCGGCACAAGATACCAACCGCGCAATACCAGACATTTACTAAAGAAACATTAAATGAAGGATTAGCATTCCTTGAAACACTTTCTCCTCCCTATGTTTTAAAGGCAGATGGTTTAGCTGCAGGGAAAGGCGTAATAATTCCAACTACTTTGGCAGAAGCAAAAAAAGAGCTTTCGGAAATGCTCGCCAATGCTAAGTTTGGTAATGCTTCATCAAAAGTGGTAATAGAAGAGTTTTTAAAAGGAATTGAACTGTCAGTATTTGTTTTAACAGATGGGAACTCCTATAAAATACTTCCGGCAGCAAAGGATTATAAGCGAATTGGTGAAGAAGATACCGGCTTAAATACCGGGGGAATGGGCGCTATCTCCCCTGTGCCTTTTGCAGATGAAGCATTTATTAAAAAGGTGGAAGACCGTGTAATTATCCCCACCATCAATGGCTTGAAGCAAGAAGGTATTACTTACAAAGGTTTTATTTTTATCGGTTTGATGAATGTAAATGGAAATCCACAAGTGATAGAATACAATGTACGTATGGGCGACCCCGAAACAGAAGTAGTGATTCCAAGAATAAAATCGGATTTGCTGGATTTATTCTCCGGGGTTGCTTGCGGTAACTTAAATGAAAAAACCTTTGAAGTAGACAACCGGTTTGCTTGCACGGTTATGTTAGTTTCCGGTGGTTATCCGGAAGATTATGAAAAAGGAAAAGTAATCACAGGATTGGAAACTACTAGGGAAAGCTTAGTATTTCATGCCGGAACCAGTGAAACCAAGGATTCCAAATCAGAAATTGTTACTAACGGAGGCCGTGTGATAGCCATCACTTCCTATGGTGACACCATGGATGAAGCTTTAGTAAAATCTTTTGCCAATGCCGAACGCATTAATTATGAAGGGAAATACTACAGGAAGGATATTGGGAAAGATTTGAAAAAATATTTTGAAAAGGAATAAAAATCAGAACAATATTATCACCTGTTCTGGTAAATAAAAACGCCTTGCATTAACTAAAATGCAGGGCGCTTTTTTATAAAAAAGGAAAAAGTTAAGCCAGTTTATTATTTACTTTGGCTTCCTTGTTATATTTAGCTTGCATACCTAACCAGGTAATAACCAAGGAAACAATTACCAGCCAGAAAAATAGATTGGCAGCAAAACCTACATGTTTCATAATTTGAAAAGTCCATTGAAAAAAACTTCCAATTCCGTAAAATACATCTGTCATATTCATAATCAATAAATTTTAGTGGCTCAAAAATACTAATATTATTTATACGAGCTCTACTTTTTTTAACCTAATTTTAACCACGAAATACTTAGTAAAAAAATCCTTTTCTGTGAGATTGATTCTGAGGTATTTCCTTTGGTAAAAGAAAAAGCAAATAATAATCTGTTCGAATGTTCATAAGGTTTTTTAAAAACAATAACCCATCCTATTTTTTCATTTTACCTGTTTTTGCTTTGGTTTTCTGGATAGTTGCATTTTTACATCCACCTGTTTTAGTTAGTTCGCATTCCACCATATTGTTTGATGCTTTGGCGAAATACATCAATCTTATTCCATTGGTTGGAACTTCTGTTTCTTTTTTGCTCGTTATTGCCGGTTCCTTTCTCATCAATTTTGTAGTAAATGAAAACGAGATTACCGACAGAAAAACATTTCTTCCTGCATTGTTTTACATTGTTATCATGAGCAATAATGAAGCAATGCTAGTGTTTCATCCTGCTATGCTGGCAAACCTATTTATTATTTTTGCCTTGCACAAAATGATGAATGCTTACCGTAAAAACAGTGCATTTTCAGAGGTATTTGATGCTGGTTTTCTACTTTCAATGGCTTCTGTTTTTTATTTCCCTTCTGTTATTCTTTTTCCGGTACTTGGTTTTGGATTATTCATTTTCAGAACTTTTAACTGGCGAGAATTGTTCGTTTCCTTTTTGGGTGTTTGTGTTCCTTATTGCTTTGTGGTTACTTATTACTTCTGGAATGATAGCCTTATGGATTACTGGAATGATAAACTTGCTTACTTTATTTACCACGAAAGGCCCTCTTTCGATTTCTCTTCTTCTTTTTATTTTCTTCTTTTTACCGGTGGTGTTATTGCACTGTTATCGTTCAGCAAACTGTCTGCTACCGTATTATTGGGGTCACAAAAAACAAAAAAAAATGTATTGTTCTTTATCTGGTTTTTTGTAATTTGCATAGGCTCCTTGTTTCCTGCACCCGAACTGTCATCTCCCTATTTTGCAGTACTCGCCATTCCGTTTTCGGTATTTGCTACAAACTATTTTTTTAATATGAAAAAGGAAATATGGGGCGAATTTTTTTTTCTTTTATTTATTGCTTCCATTTTAATCAACGATTTCGCAAAGTATTTTTAACTTTGTAATCATTAAAAGATTTGACATTTAATTTATATATAATATGAAATTTGGAGTAGTTATTTTCCCGGGGTCTAATTGCGACCAGGACATGATTTATGCATTAAAAAATATAATGAAGCAGGAAGTGGTGGAATTATGGCATAAAGATACCGATTTGAAAGGGTGCGATTTTATAGTACTTCCGGGAGGTTTTTCTTACGGAGATTATTTACGTTCAGGTGCCATTGCCCGTTTTTCTCCCATCATGGAAAAGGTGATTGAGTTCGCGAATAATGGCGGATATGTATTGGGAGTATGCAATGGTTTTCAGATTCTTTGCGAAGCAGGGTTAGTTCCGGGGGCATTGATGCACAACGATGAACGAAAATTTATCTGTAAAAATGTTTTTATCAAACCACAAACTTCCACGGCTTTGATAACTGCTTCCATTCCTGAAAAAAGCGTACTTAAAATTCCGATTGCGCATGGTGAGGGAAAATACTATGCCGACACAGAAACATTAAAGAAAATGAATGAGAACGGACAAATCATTTTCCGTTACTGTGATGAAAATGGCAAGATAACCGAGGGCGCTAATCCTAACGGTGCAACAGATAATATTGCAGGGGTATGTAATGCAGGCAAAAATGTTTTTGGAATGATGCCTCATCCGGAGCGTGCGGTTGATGAAGAGTTGAGTAATACTGACGGGCGATTAATTTTAGAATCTATTCTTTCATTGGTTACCATCAACTAAACAATAAATCTATTTAATAAAAAAAGTCCTGCTTTGATAATTCAAAGCAGGACTTTTTTTTATACACTTTCAATTAAACTATTCGACTACAATTTGTTTAACTGTTTGATTTTTATCATCAGATAAGATAAACATATATATTCCTTTTCCGTAACCACTTACATCAATGGTTTGTGAAAAATTACCTGATACATTGGCAATGGCTTTTTCGTAAACCAATTGGCCAATAGCATTGAATAATTTCAGTTTATAGTTTTTCTTGCTAGCGGCAAAAAATGAAATACCAAATACCCCCTGATTAGGATTTGGGTAAATAACCAAAGAACCACTTTCAGTCATTTCATTTATACCTAGATTAGTAACATTCAAACCGGAAGAAACAACAGAAGGACAATTACTAAGTGTTACTATAACTGTATATGTTCCATTCTGAAGCATGGTATAGGTTTGTCCGGTAGCTCCCGGAATTAGTGTTCCATTGAGATACCATTGATTTCCGGTAGCTGCACTGGAAGTAAGGATAGAAAAATTTTGAGTAATCGTTGGTGTCGGAGGAACCGGATTTATCACTACCACTTTTGTCCCTAAAGCAGAAACACAACCTAAAGATGAAGTTGTGGTAACGGAATATGTCCCTGCCATTGCAGCAGTTACTCCTGGTATTGATTGATTTTGAGTAGATGATGTAAACGAGTTGGGACCTGTCCAGCTATAGGTTGCTCCTGTAACTGCAGGTATTGTCATTGTAAGTGTGTTACCTGCACAAACCGGGGTATTAGCGGTAACAACCGGAGTAGTTGGAGTTGCATTTATTACCACTACAGTAGTATCTGGCTGAGAGGTACATCCTGCAACAGTAACGGTTAAAATGTAATTTCCTGCAAAAGCCAGTGTTGCCGGAGTTCTGATTGGATTCTGCAATGCGGAAACATAAGCAACAGGTCCTGTCCAATGATAAGTTGCACCTGTTACTGTCGGGGTGCTAAAATTGATGGGCTGACCGGAGCATACCGGAGAATTGCTACTGGCAACCGGAGTGCCGGGAGCAGGATTAACCGTAATGTAATTTGTTTGGGTACTCGAACCACTTCCAATTGTATTTGTTGCTGTTAATGATACGCTATATGTTCCGGGAGTATTATATATCACTGTCGGGTTTTGCGAATTAGAAGTAGCGGGACTTGCACCTGTTAATGTCCACGACCAGGAAGTAGGAAAGTTAGAGCTTAAATCATTAAAAGTAACAGGTACTCCTGCACATACTGTAGTTGATGAAGTTGTAAAGTTGGCCACCGGTGGATTTGTAATTGCGCAAGGGGTTATCTGAAAAGAATAAATTTGAGTTTTTTGAGCACCACCGGCACCCATGTACATACCGGTATGCCAAAACGTAACTCCATCCGGATCAAGGTAGGTTTGTGAATAGTCTCCATCCCTGTTTACTCCTATTTGAGAAGCCGTTCCCGTATGTGCAACTGATTCTGTAACAGGTAATGTTCCAAGGGGGTCGCAAACCCTTCTTCCGGTATAATATAATCCCGGATAAGTATTAGTTGCATTCGATTTCATGTAACATAACCCTATTGAACCATAATCATCCATTGCAATACTTCCCATCCAACGGGTATCAGCATCAGGTGTATAAATTCCTTCCTGAAACATACTCCATACTCCTGTGGTTTGGTCCTGACGTAATTCACACCATTTAATGCTTCTTTGAGAACCACTTATCAGAACACCCCAGTTTAAAACTACCGAGTTGTATCCACTCCAGGATTTCCATTGTGCTCTGAACATTAATGTCCCACCAATTCCATCTAACTTTGTGGTAGTCCCTGGTTGTACAATATCATTCCAACCGGAATTATAAGCCGCATTAAAAGCAGTACATGCTACACTTCCACCTGAAGGTATTGTCATTGTTGGAGTTGTTGGCACCCAGTTTACAGTTGCTTTATATATATTCACAGCGTCACTAAATGTTCCTCCCCAACCATTGTCAGAATAAGAAAAAATAGGACAAGGAGTACCCGCAGGAGCTAAAGTTCCATCTCCGGAATCACCGGGTAAGGGTACAAAAAATGAAGAAGAAATATGTGGTGGATTAAATGTTTGGTATACCGAACGAGCTGTCAGACCCAGTAACATTTTTGATCTTTCAAAGGCAAATACTTTTTGCGCCTGATTAGAACACATGTAATAACCATCCTGCCAAACCGAGAATTTTAAATAATCAGGAAAAGCGGGAGATGTAAAAGTATAAGTATACCAAGCACCTGTTGGATCGGGTGTCTGTGAAATTGCAATGTATATTTTATTACCTGTCTGACCGAACTGACTCATGAACCAACGATCAGCAGCTTTATCATACAAGCAGATTGGATCTCCATCATTGCTTGACAAAACCGTGCTCCATAAGTTACCAAGAGTTCCAGTTAGCAATGTGGTACCTGTTTTAGAGTAAACTTTAAAAGTAGTGGAATTAATCATTTGTATATAATGATTTGGTCCTACAGCCCCGGAAGGATCTAAAGGATAAAAGTTACCGTTTGATTGCCCTGCAAAATTCTGAATGGGTGCTTTACCAGGTATTGTCCCCATTTCCTTTTGCATTGTTGCTTCATCATTTCCATAAGCCGCCCCATCTTTTTCGGGAGTTTTAGGAAATTTTTGAGGAATATTATAGTCCCTGTCTTCCATCTCGACTCCTCTCCATTTCTTTTTGGGTTCAGGTGTATTTACAGGAAACATTTCGCGCAAAGGCTTGGTTACGCCCACCTGCGAACAGGTAACGAACCCCGACTCCGGGATGTTCTTGTTTTTTGATTCCTGCGCAAACAATGCCCCCATCGAAAACAAACAGGTAATAATAAGTGTAGCTTTTTTCATAGATTAGAATTTATAAATTTTTGAATTGCGAATGTATGACTTAATTTTTAAAAAAGTGAAGTGAAAACCAGTAAATTAGATGAAAGCCATCATTTTGTAGACAATGGTATTATTCATTTAAGCGGGAGGTTTTTTAGAAAAAAGAAATCTGTTTGAATTATACATTTTGATTTTTTTTAAAAACTTTCATTTTATTTATGGAATTTTGACAAATCTTGCATCTACCTATTAGTTTAACCTTAGAAGTTGAACATTTCGTCATACTAATAGTAAACTAAAAATACTCACAGCTACTTGCATCTGCAATTTTATTAGCAGACGAAACATGCATGAGAGTTAAAAAGAAAAATTATGAAAAGAAAAAAAACGTTTCTCATCGCCATCTTTGCTTTAGCAAGCATAATAGGCGCTATCACTGTAATGGGGTTTAAAGGAAATTTAAAACAAACCCTCCTTATTTTCCCGAAAGGAAGTACATACACAAAAGAATGGAAAAAAGTGGATTCACTTGTTTCGAGAGGCTTGAATAAAAGCGCGCTGGAAGTGGTGAATGGAATCTATGCGAAAGCCAAATCCGAAAACAATGCTCCCCAGTTTGTAAAAGCTATTATCCACCGCATGAAGCTGGAACAATACATGGAAGAATATTCGCTTGAAAATGCATTAAACAAATTGGAGAGCGAAGTAAAAGAGGCCCGCTATCCGGTTAAGCCCGTTCTTCAATCGATGCTTGCCGAAAGCTATTGGCAATATTATGAGAACAACCGATGGAAATTTTATAACCGTACCGAAACGGTTAATTTTAAAAACGATGACATCACCACTTGGGACTTAAAAACCATTTTTTCTCAGGTGCTCAAAAATTACAATGCTTCTCTTGAAAATGCAGATAGTTTAAAACGCACCCCTCTTAATATATATGACGATATTATTTTAAAGCAAAAGGAATCCAGAAAGTTCAGACCTACCTTATTTGATTTTCTTGCCCATCGTGCTATTGATTTTTATTCGAACGAAGAGCCTGATATCGAAAGACCTGCCTATAAGTTCGAACTCAGTTCCGAAAGTTATTTCTGGAAAGATGAAGATTTTGTAAGGCTTAGGATAGAAACAAAAGACACGTTTTCATCAAAATATTTTGCCATAAAAACGATTCAGGAACTCATTGCATTTCATCTGAAAGATGAAAATCCCCAGGCTTTAACTGATGCAGATTTAAAACGTTTGAAATTTGTAAGAAACAAATCTGTTTCTGAAATTAAGGACAGTTTGTATTTATCCGCTTTGCAAAACCTGGCAAAAAAAGTGGAACCTTTTGATTTACAAAACCAGTTGAAAAAGCCGGATGCTGTATATTGCAGTTCAGCAGATGTAAATTATGAAATTGCAAAATTTTATAATGAAAAAGGAAGCAAATATAATCCGCAGCAATCGGAAGAAAACAAATGGTGGAAGAAACAGTCTGTTGAAATATGTAACAATGTCATCAAAACATTTCCGGCAAGTGATGGAGCAAAAAACTGTGAAGCACTGAAAGCTGATATTACTGCCCGCAATGTAGATTTTATTACGGAAAAAGTGAACCTTCCTAATCAACCATTCCGTGCATTGTTAACTTATAGCAATATAAAAACAGCTTATGTACGCATAGCGGAAATGGACATTGACAAATACAACAAGGTGATTTCAAAAGATTATGGTGAACCAATGATGAAGGAGTTTTTAAAACTCACAGCAATTAAAGAATGGTCAGTGGAACTTCCGGATGACGGAGATTACCAATCTCATTCTACAGAAATAAAAATTCCGGAACTTCCACTTGGGCATTATATACTGCTTATCGGGAGCGATAAATCATTTTCCTATAAAAGCAACGGGATAGCTTATGCTCATCTCTGGGCTTCAAACATCAGTTACATTAGCCGAAGAATGACCAATGGGAGTTACGACTTCTATGTTCAACACCGTTCAACGGGTGTTCCATTGGCGGGGGCAAAGGCTCAAATCTACTATCAGAAATACAATTATCTGACAAGGCAATACGATTATGTAAAAGATGAAAAATACACAGCAGATGAAAACGGGTATTTTAATGTACCGCCTACAGCAGAATACCGAAATTTTACAGTTGACTTTACTTACAAAGCAGTTTCTCCTTTCACTGATGCTCTCGACCATTTACAGACGGAGAACGCGATATATCAATACAAGAATGGAACATACAATGTGGAATACCCTAAAACCTTTTTCTTTTTAGACAGGGGCATTTATCGTCCGGGGCAGACCGTTTACTTTAAAGGCATAATGCTTTCGATACATGGAGAAGAAAACAAAATTATGCCCAATACTAAAACAACAGTAACATTTTATGATGTAAATTATCAGAAAGTTTCTTCGCTTGATTTAACTACCAATGAATATGGTACGTTCAGCGGCACCTTCACAACTCCACAGGGAGTAATGAACGGACAAATGAGTTTGAATAACGGAAGTGGAAATATTTATTTTTCGGTAGAAGAATATAAGCGACCAAAATTTGAAGTGAGTTTTAATCCGGTGAAAGGGAGCTACAGGCTGGATGATAGTGTGAAAGTAAACGGAAATGCAAAAGCCTATTCAGGAGCAAGAATAGACGGGGCAGAGGTAAAGTACCGGGTAGTTAGAAATGCTTCTTTCCCTTATTGGTGGTATTGGTGGAGAGGATATTATCCCACTTCAGCAGAAATGGAAATCACAAATGGGGTAACTAGCACCAACGATACAGGAGCTTTCTTTGTAAATTTCAAAGCTATTCCGGATTTATCAATTCCTAAATCCTATCAGCCTACCTATAGTTATACTGTTTATTCGGACATTACAGATATTAACGGAGAAACGCATAGCGGGCAGACCAACGTAAGTGTCGCTTATACCGCTTTAAATTTATCCGTTGGTGTTCCATCTTTGCTTGAAAAAGAAAGCAAGGATGCTTTTGCTATTTCCACTACAAATATGAGTGGTGAGTTTCAGGGGACACAGGGGAAAGTAGAAATTTATAAATTAAAACAGCCGGATAAAACTTACCGTTCGAGGGCATTTGCAAAACCTGATAAGTATATAATCAGCAGGGAAGACTTTGAAAAATCTTTCCCGAATGACGAGTACAAAGACGAAAACAATATGTATAAATGGCAGAGAGGTGAAAAGGTATTGGAAAAAACATTTACCAATACTTCTTCTGCAACCGTTAATGATAAAGGAGTTTCAATAGAAAAAAATGTGTACGACAGTTTACGGATTACCAATCTGAAAGCATGGAAACAGGGAACGTATGTTATGGAAACGCATACAAAGGATAAATATGGTGAAGATGTAAAAGCAATTAATTATTTCACGGTATATTCCAATTCAGGCACGGAAGTTCCTGGAAATGAAATCAACTGGTTTAATCAACTTACCACCAAAGCTATTGAACCGGGTGGGAAAGCGCAGTTTATAATCGGAACAAAAGAGGAAAATGTGAAAGTACTTTATGAGATAGAACATAAGGGAGAGATTGTGAAAAAGGAAATCATTACTCTAAATAAAGAGCAAAAACTAATTGAAATCCCTGCAGAAGAAAAGCACCGCGGTAATTTTTGTTTTCATTTATCCTTTGTAAAAAACAATCGTTCGTATTCTCAGACTGGAACTGTTATAGTACCTTATACCAACAAAGAGCTGGATATGGAATTTGAAACCTTCCGCGATAAATTGCTGCCCGGACAACAGGAGGAATGGAAAATAAAAATTAAAGATAAGAAAGGAGATAAGGTAATGGCTGAAATGATGACGGCCTTATACGATGCTTCACTGGATGCTTTCAAGCCAAACAACTGGTATTTTAGTCTTTATAATAGTTATTATTCTTCTTTGTATTGGGATGGCAATGCGGGCTTTGGTACCGTAAATGCACAATTATTTGCTGTGGATTGGAACAAATACCCGGTGGGAGCATTTAGATATTATGATAAATTAAACTGGTTCGGATACATCAATGGATATTATAGTCGAAATGATTATGACATGGATGGAGATGGTTATAATTACAGGGGAGCATTGGGTGGTGTTATGGCTAACGCTCCCCGGGCTCAAAACATGATGGCTTTGGAAGAAAAAGTTTCTGAACAGGATGAAGGCGGAAGCAAAGACAAGGAAAGAAATTATAAAAAGACCAGGAAGATTTCTGCCAAAGGAGATACGGGAGCATCTTTAGAAGATGTCACCACTGCCACCACAGAAGTAACAATACCTAACGCCACTGCTGCTTATAGCTGGAGTGCAGGTGACAAAGAAGGGAAAGAAAGTGGAAGAGAGGACTTATCAAAAGTAAATGCACGCAGTAATTTTGCTGAAACAGCTTTCTTTTATCCTCAAATGGAAACAGATAAGGACGGAAATGTAATTGTAAAATTCACCATTCCTGAATCGCTGACCAAATGGAAGATGATGGGTTTTGCACATACCAAAGATTTAAAATATGGTATGATTGAAAAAACACTTTTTACCCAGAAAGATTTAATGGTAGTGCCAAATGCTCCAAGGTTTTTCAGGGAAAACGACAAGATGGAATTCAGTACTAAAATTTCAAATCTCTCTGATGCAGACATGACGGGAAGTGTGCAGGTATTCTTTTATGATGCTACTTCTATGAAAGACATTTCTAAACTTGTAATGGCTCCCATTTCCTATGAAGGGGCTCAAGGCATAAAGTCTTTTTCTGCAAAAAAAGGATTGAGTACCACAGCAAACTGGAACATTACTATTCCTGAAGGTATTGGTGCCATTACTTATAAAGTAGTGGCTAAGGCTGGTAATTTTAGCGATGGCGAGGAAATGGCATTGCCGGTTTTAACCAACAGGATGCTGGTAACAGAAACATTGCCATTACCAATAAGAAGTACAGAAACAAAAACATTCAGGTTTGATAAGCTGATTTCTCAAAGCAATGGTTCTTCAACTTTACGAAATCACAAACTTACTTTGGAGTTCACTGCCAACCCTGCATGGTATGCGGTGCAGGCGTTACCTTATTTAATTGAATATCCTTATGAATGTGCGGAACAAACCTTCTCTCGCTTTTATGCAAACAGCATTGCTTCACATATTGCTAATTCGTCACCTAAAATAAAAGCAGTATTCGATTCCTGGAAAAACACTCCCGATTCGAAAGCACTATTATCTAACCTGGAAAAGAACCAGGAATTAAAATCATTGATGCTGGAAGAAACACCATGGGTGGTGGATGCAAAGGATGAAACGGAACGTAAGAAGCGCGTTGCTCTTTTATTCGACTTAAATAAAATGAGCAATGAAATGGCAAAAGCAATGAAGAAGTTGCAAAAGATGCAAACACCGAATGGAGGTTTTCCATGGTGGGAGGGAATGCCTGATGACCGTTATATTACTCAGCACATCATTACCGGAATGGGACACTTAGATCATCTTGGCGTAAAAAACATTCGTGCGGATGTTCCAACATGGAACATGGTGAATGCCGGTGTGAAGTATTTAGACAATAGAATTCGTGAAGATTACGAATGGGTTTTGAAATACGATGCCAAACACATTGATGATAATCATTTGAGTTATTTGCAGATTCAATATTTGTATGCACGCAGTTATTTTAAAGATATTCCTGTTGACGGTCGCAACCAGAAAGCCTTTGATTATTATAAAGGACAGGAGAAAAAGTACTGGCTCCAAAACAGTTTCTATATGCAAGGCATGATAGCATTGGCATTGAGCCGTTATGATGATAAAATAACTGCCACAGGTATTATGAAATCATTGAAAGAAAATTCATTGAACAACGAAGAGATGGGAATGTACTGGAAGGAAAACTATGGTGGATATTATTGGTACCAGGCACCAATAGAAGCACAGGCATTGTTGATTGAAGCGTTTGATGAAGTGAGCAATGATAAAAAATCAGTAGATGATTTGAAAGTATGGCTCTTAAAATCAAAACAAACACAGGACTGGAAGACCACTAAAGCCACAACCGAAGCCTGTTATGCTTTGCTGTTAAGAGGAACAGATTGGCTGGCAACTGAAAGTAACATCGAGATTTCGTTAGGGGATATTAAAGTGGACCCAAAGAAAATGCCTGATGTGAAGCAGGAAGCAGGAACAGGATATTTCAAAACTTCGTGGAGTGGTAGCGATATAAAACCAAATATGGGAAATGTTACCATCACTAAAAAAGATGAAGGAGTAAGTTGGGGCGCTTTGTATTGGCAGTATTTTGAACAATTGGATAAAATAACACCAAGCAAAACACCATTGAATTTAAAGAAACAATTGTTCTTACAAAAGAATTCAGATGCTGGTCCTGTGATAGAACCAATAACAGAAAACACTTTGTTGAAAGTTGGAGATAAAATAAAAGTAAGAATAGAATTACGTGTGGATAGAGACATGGAATATGTGCAGATGAAAGATATGCGTGCGTCTGGTTTTGAACCTACCAATGTGATTTCTCAATATAAATACCAGGATGGTTTAGGGTATTATGAAAGTACAAGAGATGCGGCCACCAATTTCTTTTTCTCTTCTTTACCAAAAGGAACTTACGTTTTTGAGTATCCGATGGTGGTAACACATAATGGTGATTTCTCAAATGGAATTACTTCCATTCAATGTATGTACGCTCCCGAGTTTGCAAGTAATTCTGAAGGGATTAGAGTGAAGGTTGGGAAGTAGTTCACTATTCACTGATTCATTAGTAAGGAAGGATAAGGGATTTAATTCTCTTATCCTTTTACCAACTTGCTAATGTATTTCCCAACAATATCAAACTCAAGATTTACTACTGTACCTTTTTGAAAGGAATTAAAATTAGTATGTTGGTAGGTATAAGGAATGATACAAACAGAAAAGGAATTCTGCTGAGAATTGACAACTGTTAAACTTACCCCGTTAACACAAATACTTCCTTTTTCAACAGTAATATTATTTGAGGAAGCATCGTATTCAAAAGTAAACATCCAACTGCCGTTGGTTTCCTGCACATCTGTGCAGTTAGCTGTCTGGTCCACATGGCCCTGAACAATGTGCCCATCCAGCCGGTCGCCAAGTTTCATGCAGCGTTCCAGGTTTATTTTATCTCCAACGGAAAGTAAACCAAGGTTGGTTTTTTGCAGCGTTTCGTCAATAGCAGTAACTGTATATTCATTACCATTAATGGCTACTACAGTAAGACATACGCCATTATGAGCAATGCTCTGATCAATTTTTAATTCAGAAGTAAAGTTGGATTTAACGGTGATGTGAAGGTTAGTTTGTTCTTTTCTTAAACCGACAACTTCTCCTAATTCTTCTATTATACCGGAAAACATAAATTATTTAGGAGCCGTGGTTGATTCATGAAAGAGTTGAATAAATCCTTTCAGCACCCTCGGGCGAATACCATCAACATGTATTTCGTTAACGGTACATATATAGAAATATACACCATCAGGGCACAACCCTTTGGTATCCTTGTTTTTTCCATCCCAAAGTATATCCTTATCTTCGGTTTGAAACATTATCAATCCCCAACGGTCGTATATTTTCATATCCACATCCTTCACGTAACGATAGCCAGGCAATGGAGTTACCAAATCATTAACATTATCTCCGTTAGGAGTAAACACATTTGGCAATTCATACTCCGGACAATTGTCCACACAGGTTTTATTTACTATCGGGCTTTCGTTAGGTGTAGCAGCCGAATCCACTGCAGTTACGGCATAACATCCAGCTATGGACGGAATACCATCATACGTATAAATATGAGTAAAACTGGTTATGCTCATATCGGTGGTGCTGTAAATAAGCTGGAGGGGTGCATAGGAAGTATATGCAAAATATACATTTATCTGCACCGCATCATCACTGCAATAAGTATTCGGATTGGTCCAGGAAATCACATTTTGATAAATGCCACAATCATCTTCTACCATAAAATCCGGTTGACATGGAGGAATTAAATCTACCGGACTTTCACATCTTATCTGAGAAGTATTTACCAATGGTTTCTGAATTAAAGTATCTGTATATTCTCCAATGGTTTTTACTTTGTAACAATAGTTTTGTCCGTTTACTAAACCGGTATCGCTGTAAGAAGTAGTATGAGTACTGTCAAGGAAAATAAAGATACCAGAGTTCTGAGGTGTTTCCTTATAAACATCATACCTGTAATTAGCCCATGGAACATAGGTTTGCCAGGTTAAATTTACCTGTCCTCCGGCAGGAGTAGAGGAAAGGAAAACAGATGAAGCACTATTGGTAGAACCTTTTAAAGTAAGTACCCCATTAAAAGTATAATATAAATCCACCCGGTATGTGTAAGATGTATCTCTTGTATCAATGCCAGTGCTTACAAATCCGGTATCGGGCAATTCATGATAGGAGTTATAGATGTATTGTGTTGATGAAGAAATCTGGTAATAAGCTAAACTGCCAGTTGCCCCACCTGCTCTCATTAATCGGTATTGGTAGGGAGGAGGATTAGCAATGGTGTCAAGATTAGGCACTGTTGATAAAGGTTTTATCCAGTGCGTCCAAATGGAACCATTGGTTGGGTCAGTAGTTAATACTGATACATTGGTAATTACCGGTACATCTCTTGTCAGCATGGCACATACATTACCGGAAGCATAACTTTGCGAGCCATCTGAATAATAGGCCACTACTATGTATGAATAATCTATTCCCGCTACCAGGCCATTACCATTATTGTTATCGGTAAATATCGTTGTAGTAGTTGTTGTTCCAATTAAAGTATAACCTGACGAAGCTGGTACCCCAGTTTCGCAGGGGTCGTGTACAAATGGGTCGCAGGAATTTTTGCGATATACCTTATAACCGCTCAATGGGTTATCTCCAATCAAACTATGGCAAAAAGCATCATTCCAATCCACAATTATACTTGCTCCGCTCGGGGTGGCCGATACAATAACCGGAGCAGGCGCAATCACTCTGATAAATACGGAACGATAATCAACCAAAGCAGTACCCGGGTCGCTGTCGGTAGCTTTAAACGTTACCAGGTAAGGCAATAACAATACTTCGGAACAGGAAGGCGTCCAACTGAACGTTCCGGTAACAGGGCTAACGGAAGGAGTTGAATTAAAGGAAGCTGTTGGTGTAATTTGAAATGGACCACCACTTGCTTCCAGTGTAATTAAACCTGACTGCACATCGGTGGCGCTAACATTAAAATTAAGATTAGTTCCTGCCACTATACAGGTATCATCAATATGCGCTATTTGCGGAGGATTGTTAACACATGACAAAACCTCAATTTGCATATCTCTTAATACCGAACCAACAAAATAACGTACCGGACTTGAAGGCAACCTTCTGTACTCTTTAATCAAAATAGCAATATTATATTCTGCTATAGAAGTTGGAGAACACCATACCAAATCTCCTCTCAATGCATCAATGCTGCTGTAGGACATATTAGGCGGAAACTGCCAGCTGGGAATGGGCGAACCATTGGCATAGCAGGTGGTTAAACTATACGATAAACTATCACCATCAGGGTCATACGCTCCCGGGTTATGATAAAAACAAACACCTACACAGGCATCATCCAGAGGCATGTTGAGCAAGACAGGGGAAGTATTAGGTCCTAAAAAAGGATTAATAATCAGATGAGTAATCAATGAAAAGGAAGTGTTTACAGAGTTATTAATATTATTAACCCCTGCATTTCTGTTCTGGTCATCCATTGTTATTTCCCACCCTTGCCCCGGACTTGGACCCGGAAAGTCATGTGTAATTTCGTATATATTTAATTTGGTACAGGTTGGATGCAAAAGCATAACCCCATCAGCTGTGGAAGGACATAATGAACTTATTCCATTAACCCGTGGAGCATTAGCGCTGTCATTGTCCCCAAAATTAATCATCAGCTCACAACGGTCCGCAGAGGTATTGCA
This sequence comes from Bacteroidota bacterium, assembly GCA_947479085.1. Taxonomy (GTDB): domain Bacteria; phylum Bacteroidota; class Bacteroidia; order 2-12-FULL-35-15; family 2-12-FULL-35-15; genus 2-12-FULL-35-15. Next base: position 38,288 of record CANJYB010000020.1, read on the forward strand.
GGTATTGGTATAAGTTGTTACTCTTATTTTGTATCGATATGGGTGAGTTGCATCTCCAACATATTCATAGGTAATTTCACCTGCCCGGTTATGAGTACCGTAAACATTGGTAAAACCAACAATAAGAAGACTAAATAAAATAAGAAATTTTTTCATTTCTTTAAAAGATTTGCAGAAAAAGGAATGCTAAATTACTTAATTTTATTCAAAATATAGTTATTTATTATTTTTTATGAAATGGAGACTTTTAAATTAATCCTATCTTTGAAACGTAAAAACAAAAAAGAGTAACCATTTATGTCAAGAATACTTACAGGGGTGCAGAGTACAAACATCCCTCATTTAGGAAATATTTTAGGAGCCATTATACCTGCCATCGAAATGTCAAGGCAGTCGGGAAACGATTCGCTTTTCTTTATAGCAGACCTTCATGCCCTAACTACCATTAAGGATGCAGATTTTAACAGGGAAAGCACTTATGCAGTGGCTGCTGCATGGTTAGCATTCGGTTTTGATATCGACAAAAATATATTTTATCGCCAGAGCGATGTGCCGGAAGTATGCGAACTTACCTGGTATTTGAATTGTTTTACCCCTTTCCCTATGCTTGCCAATGCGCATTCTTTCAAGGATAAGTCAGAGCGATTGGCAGACGTGAACGCAGGATTGTTTACCTATCCTGTTTTGATGGCCGCTGATATTATTTTATACGATGCGCATTATGTACCTGTTGGTAAGGACCAAATGCAACACCTGGAAATGACCCGCGACATTGCTGAGAAATTTAATAATCAGTATGGAGATGTATTTATAGTTCCCGAAGGAACGGTAAATGAAGAAACCAAGTTGGTTCCCGGCATTGATGGACGAAAAATGAGCAAGTCATTGAACAATTTTATAAATGTATTTCTTCCTGAAAAGGAATTAAAGAAAGTTATAATGAGCATTGTTACAGATGCCACTCCGTTGGAAGCGCCTAAAAATCCGGATACCTGTAATGTATTTGGCTTATATAAATTACTTGCTTCGGAACAACAAGTTGCTGAAATGAGGGCTAATTATATTAAAGGTGGATATGGTTACGGACATGCCAAGACTGCTTTGCTTGAATTAATTTTAGAAAATTTTAAAGCACCCCGTGAGACTTATTCTTATTACATGAATAATAAGAATGAACTGGATGCCAAACTTCAAATAGGTGCAGAAAAAGCAAGAGTAATTGCTAAGCAAACTTTGAAAAGAGTGAGAGAAAAGCTGGGGTTTAAGGTTTACTAATTACGTCCGCCCAGGCGGATACGAATCGGGATTGGTTCTTTTTTTACCCATTTTTCACCTTAACTACTTTTTGAAAGTCTGATTTTTTACCTTTTTCCTACCTAGCTGATTGCCTAAGTATATATTTCTTTAGAATTTTCTATCTAGCTATATGGTAAGGTACACTTTTCTTTAACTTTTCTTACCTAGCTGACTGGTAAGGTACAAAATCCTAAAGAAATATCGACCTTACCAGTTGCCTAAGTACAAATTTCTAAAGAAATATCGACCTAGGCAGTACACATTTTCAAGTAGTTAGCGTTTTAGGGGTAAAAAAGGAGGGTTTTTGGGCACGAAATTCCAAACCTTAAAATTACTTTAACCCGTACTTGTTTTTATACTTTAAATAAAGTGCTTTTTGCTCATTATCCAAGTCAATACTCTTCCCTTTAATAAATGCTTTTTCCACATTATTGGTTCTCATATCCAAAGCATCACCGTTGGAAATAAACAAAGTAGCATCTTTTCCCACTTCAATACTTCCTGTGGTTTTGTCAATTCCCAACATTTTGGCAGTGCTTAATGTAATTGATTTTACTGCCTGCTCTTTGGTTAGCCCGTAAGCAGCAGCAGTACCCGCAAGAAAAGGAAGGTTTCGCGCACCGGCAGCTTCCATTCCTCCTTCATTATTCAAACAAAACTGAACACCTGCTTTTTGTAATAAATAAGGCAATTTGTAAGGCAAATCCACATCATCTTCGGGGTATTGCGGCAAATCGTGAGTGCGCGAAACCATCACTGCAATGTTATTTTGTTTCAGCAAATCTGTAACCAACCAACTGTCTTTTCCGCCCACAAGCACCACTCTTTTCAATTCATATTTCTTTACAAAATTTACTGCTTCCACTATTTCTTTTACATCATTACTATGGATATACAACGTTTGAGTTCCGTTAAAAATCCCTTTCATGGATTCCATCCGAAGATTTTTTTCTTCCTTTATTTCTGTTTCACTGTAAGCTTTTGCATCATCAAACAATTTTTTCAATTCATTGGTTTGTTTGATGTACTCTTTGTTTTTTTCGTAAGGACCAAACGTTCCGTTATCTTCATCCAGCGCTTTTCTTCCCACCATATTGGGCCAATTAATATGAATGCCATCATCAATTTTATAAGCAGCATCTTCCCAGTTCCAGCCATCTAAAACAACAATACTGGATGTGCCTGAAACCATTCCTCCTCTTGGAGTAATTTGCGCCATCAAAATTCCATTGGTACGAACTGTCGGAATTATTTTCGAATCGGTATTGTAAGCAATAATCGAACGAATGTTTGGCAGCGTACTTCCAATTTCTCTAAAATCATTGGTGGCACGAACTGCTTCTATTTCAGTTAAACCTAAGGTGGAATTTGGAGCAATGAATCCCGGGTAAATGTTTTTTCCTGTTGCATCAATTACTTCCTCATAGGCTGCTCTGTCAATTTTTGCAGTTGTCGCATCCGCTAACAGGGTTATCTTTCCATCCTTTATGCCGATTAATGAATTCTGAATAACACTGTCAGTGCCTAAGTGTGCAATACCATTCATTATCAAAACGCTTTTGTTTTGGGCAGTTGAAATGATGGTTGAGAAGATTGTTATAGTAAAAAATATTTTTTTCATTTGTTTCTTGTTAGCCTCACCCCCTGCCCCTCTCCAAAGGAGAGGGGTGACGGAGCCTGAAGTATATTACTTAATTGATATTTGTTTTTATTTTTAGTTGCTCACCTATCGCCCCCTCTCCTTTGGAGAGGGGATTAAGGGGTGAGACTTTTATTCATTCATATAATCCACTTCCATATCATCGCATCCATAAAGCTTTTGTTTCTTAGGCATTGGCTTTACAACAGGTGCTCCACCTTTTTTCTCATCCAGCATCTTTTGAATAATTCTTGCTCTTTCTTTTTGGATTTCAATTCGCATTTTTACATCTTCTTCATTGTCGAAATAAATAACACCATCCACAATGGTTTTTTCCACTTTCGCATAGACAGACAATGGATTGTCGGACCACAAGACTACATCGGCATCTTTACCAACTTTAATACTTCCTACCTTTTTATCAATGTGCAATAATTTTGCAGGATTAAGTGTCACCATTTTTAATGCGTCTTCCTCACTTGTTCCACCGTATTTAACTGATTTAGCAGCTTCCTGGTTCAATCGTCTTCCCATTTCAGCATCGTCTGAATTGATAGCAGTAACTATTCCCATCTGGTTCATTAAGGATGCATTGTAAGGAATTGCTTCTTTCACTTCCATCTTGTAAGCCCACCAGTCGCTAAAAGTAGAACCGCCAATATTTCTTGCTTTCATTTTATCTGCCACTTTATATCCTTCCAGGATATGAGTGAATGTATTTACCTGGAACCCCATGGAGTCGCCCACATGCATCAGCATATTGATTTCAGATTGCACATAAGAGTGGCAGGTAATAAAACGTTTTTTATTCAATATCTCTGCCAATGCTTCCAGTTCAAGGTCTCTGCGAAAAGGTGTTCCACTTGCTTTTTCCTTGTCGGACATAGCACCAAACGCTTTTTGCTTTGCATCATATTCTTTAGCCCTGGTAAAATAATCATAGTACACCTGCTCCACACCCATACGTGACTGCGGGAAACGAACGGTATTAAAATCTCCCCAGTTACTTTGTTTCACATTTTCTCCCAACGCAAATTTGATATAACCATCTGCTTTTTCAAACTTCATTTCTTCCGGTGATTTTCCCCAACGAAGTTTTATAATTGCCGATTGCCCGCCAATAGGGTTTGCAGAACCATGTAGCAGTTGAGCAGAAGTAACTCCCCCGGATAACTGACGATAAATGTTAATGTCTTCTGACGTAATAACATCGCCAATTCTTACTTCCGCACTCGATGCCTGTGTGCCTTCGTTTACTCCATTTGAAATAGCAATGTGTGAATGTTCATCAATAATTCCTGCTGTCAGGTGTTTTCCTGTTCCATCAATCACTTTTGCAAAAGCCGTTTTGGGAGCATTGATATCACCATCTATCCTCACTATTCGCCCTTCAGTAATGTACACATCCTGGTTCTTTAACACCCCTTCCTGTTCATTGGTCCAAACGGTTACATGTTTTATTAATATGGCATCGTAGGGATTTTTGAATTCCTTTATCTTTTCTTTTATAAATCCAACTTCTTCTTCATGAGGTTTGCCATAGGCACAAAAGGGGTAAATCACTTTTCCGAATGAAGGTTGTTTTTTAGCGGAATCTTTTTTTACTGTAGTAGTGTTAGTCGATTTGAATACCGCACTCCAGTCTATCCAATCACCCTCTGGTGTTTGTCCTTTGCCGGACATTCTGATAGGGTCAGTACTAATGTTTCCACTCAAACGAATGGTTCCTGCAATATCTTTGGGAGTAAAACTTAAAGAAACATTATTTCCTGTAACAGTTATGTTTACAGGTGTTTTTGTGGTATCAATTAATACGGTTGCTTTTAGTTTTTCTATTTCTCCTTCAATTTTTAATTCATATAATCGTTTGTCCTGGTATGAAAAGTTATATACTCCCCTTACGTCAATTGTATTGTAATCATTAATCTTATAAGGTATTCCCTGTATCCAGTTTTCGTAAATGATTGTTTTCTCATCAAATAAATTACCTGAAGTAATAATAAAACTGGCAATCATTCCTGTTTTCAGGCTCCCGATTTTATCTGATACATTCAGCATTTCGGCTGGTATGGTAGTTAATGATTTTAATGCCTGCTGTTCGGATAAGCCATAAGTAATTGCTTTACGAAGGTTTTTCCAGAAATCTTTTTTGTCTTTCAAATCAGCGGTGGTAATGGCAAAGGGAATGTAATTTTTTTCCAATGCAAATGCATTTACTGGGGCCATTTCCCATTGCTTTAATTCAGTTAGCGAAATATTCGTTGCATCGTACGCATCTTCCACATCAAAGGCAGCAGGGAAATTAAGCGGAATAATAAATTTGCAATTAGTGGCTTTAATATCATCCAGCCTTTGGTATTCGTTACCGCAACCTTTGATGATGTATTTCGTTTTAAACTCATCACCTATTTTGTCAGCACGCAAAGCGCTTAGTTTATCAGTGGTTTCGAAAATCTGGGGAAGTGTCTGTAAATTATTAAAAGCATCCAGGGAGATGTTGTATTCCTTTTTTGTTTTATCAGTTTTATACCAGTTGGCATCAAGGTATGTTTGGCGCAACAATGCAATGGCACCCATCAGAGAAGAAGGATAATCCTGTGAGGAAGTTCCTTTATCAAACGAAAGCATGGCGGCTGCTTTATCAGCAATAATTAAATTATTTTCTTTGCCATCGGCAAGCGAAACAACTACAGCGCTACCTCTTACTATACCATCCTTTTGAAAAGTAAGTACAGAACCAAATCCAAGTTTGCGCATTTCTTCTGCGGCAGATGAATTATCATTAAACAACTTATAAGCGTCCACTTCTGCTTTTACTGCCTGGTTCCAGCCATAAGCTCCTTTTATATTACTTTCCATTTGTGGTCCGGGAGAAGTTTTTGGTATTCCTTTAGAGTCTGCTACTCCATAACTGGTATAGGCATCAATAAATGCAGGATAAATGGATTTGCCTTTCAAATCATATACTGCGCAGCCTTTCGGAATTGAAACTTTTGTGCCTGCACCGATAATGATTCCATCCTTTATTAAAAGCGTGGCATTGGCAATGGTTTCATCTGCACTGACCACAATGTTGGCATTGGTAAATGCATAGGTAGTATGAATCTTATTGGTAGTGCCATTTACAGGAAATGTTTCCTGCCCAAAGGCGGCAATGGCAATTAAAAAGGTAAAGAGTACCGAATATATTTTTTTCATAGCTGGTGGATTGTCTTTTTTAAAACGGAAACAAAAATAGTATTATTAAATGATGTATAGTTAATTTTATATGAACGGTAAAAACAAGGGAATTTTAGTACTTTTGAGCGGACAAAAAAATTAAAACTATGGACTTCAACCTGATTAAACTTATACATGTAATTGTTGTAATTTTGTTTTTATTAATCTACCTGATAAAAACAATACTCCTGCTTGCCAACAACAATGACGGTTTGGCTAAGTTTACAAAAATAGTAAAGGTGCCTGAAATGATCATCAGCCTGTTGTTTCTAGTAACCGGTATTTATATGCTCACCCAGATTGGAGCAAATAAATTACTGATTATTAAAATCATCATTGTGTTATTGTCTATTCCGATTGCCATAGTTGGTTTCAAAAAGAAAAACAAAATACTGGCAGTGCTTTCCCTGTTGATGATAATTGCAGCTTATGGTCTGGCAGAGATGAACAAAAAGAATGTTGAAAAACAAACTGTGGACCCTACAGTGGGCAATCCGAACGACCCTAACTATGATATTAAAAAACATGGAGAGTTGGTTTATACCGCCTATTGCCAGAGCTGTCACGGAACTGAGGGAACAAATGGTGCCGGTGGTGCCGACCTTACACTCTCTAAAATGAATATGAAAGCAATGATGGAACAGGTTAAAAACGGTTCGAATACAATGGCAGGATTTAAAGATGTGCTGAACGAACAGGAAATAACTGCTGTGGTTGCTTATGTTGAAACTCTTAAAAAATAGTTTTGAGTTATGAATTATAAATTATGAACGGAAGTACAAATTCGTAATTTATAATTCATAATTCATAACTCCTCTAAATGCACGATACCTCGAAGAAAAAAGAAACTGCCGTACTTATAGGTTTGATTAACAAAACCCAGGACGAAGAAACAATTACCGAATACTTAGATGAACTGGAGTTCCTGGCTGATACTGCCGGTGCGGAAATTAAAAAACGATTTACGCAACGACTGGAGCATCCGGATACTCGAACGTTTATAGGTTCGGGCAAGTTAAATGATGTTCGGCATTTTGTAAATAAAAACCTGGTAGACATTGTTATTATTGATGATGAGCTTAGTCCGGCCCAGCAGCGGAATATCGAAAAAGAAATAAATACCAACCCGAAACATAAAATAAAAGTGCTGGACCGCACTACATTAATCCTGGATATATTTGCTTCCCGGGCGCGCACCGCTCATGCTAAGACACAGGTAGAACTTGCGCAATACCAGTATTTATTGCCGAGGCTTACTAAAATGTGGAGTCACCATGACAGGATAAAAGGAGGGATAGGGATGAAAGGAGCCGGAGAAAAAGAGATTGAAACAGACAGGCGAATAGTTAGAGATAGAATATCTTTATTGAAAGAAAAACTTTCAGTAATAGACCGGCAGATGGAAACACAACGCCAAAGCAGGGGAGAACTGATTAGGGTGGCATTGGTAGGTTATACCAACGTAGGCAAAAGCACCATCATGAACCTGCTTAGCAAGAGTGATGTGTTTGCAGAAAATAAATTATTTGCAACACTTGACACTACGGTGAGAAAAGTGGTGATTGAAAACCTTCCTTTCCTGCTTTCAGATACGGTTGGGTTTATTCGTAAACTTCCCACCACACTTGTGGAATCTTTTAAAAGTACATTGGATGAAGTAAGAGAAGCAGACATTCTGTTGCATGTAGTTGACATTTCTCACGCAGGTTTCGAAGACCAGATAAATGTGGTTAACCAAACACTTACTGATATTGGCGCAGGTGATAAACCGGTGATAATGGTGTTTAATAAAATAGATGCTTTTACTTTTGAAAAGAAAGACGAAGACGACCTGACCCCGATTACTAAAAGAAACATCAGCCTGCCTCAATTAAAAAAAACATGGATGAATAAGTTTGAAATGCCATGCTTGTTTATTTCGGCAATCAATAAAGATAATATAGAGGAATTTAAAAAAGAAGTGTACGAATCAGTAAAAGCATTGCACCTGAAACGTTATCCTTATAACAAGTTTTTGTATTAATGTTATTATTCACATTAACCAGAGCAGATTATTTTAAACAAAAAAAACTCCTTGCAATCAAAGCAAGGAGTTTTTTTTACGCTATTGTCAACTAAAAAAATGTAACATGACCAGTTGCGATATCATGAGAAGCGCCCACAATATCAAGTTCTTTGTTATTAATCATTTCTTTTAATATAGGACTACGTTCCATTACAGCTTTCACAGTATTATTAACATTAATTATTGCCACTTTCTCTACAAATTCTGAGTTAGAAGAGTTACGGTTTTCATGAATCGTTTTTTCTTCTTCCACCGCAGGCGTGATTTTAGAAAGGAGAGCGGTAAGATTTCCCATTTCAACATGATCGCAGGCACCTTTTACAGCACCACACTTGGTGTGACCTAAAACCACAATTATTTTTGCACCCGCTACCTTACAGCCGAATTCCAGACTGCCAAGAATATCCTCGTTAATAATATTACCTGCGATTCTAATGCTAAACACATCTCCCAAACCCTGATCAAAAATTAATTCTGCTGAAGTTCTGCTATCGATACAACTAAGAATAACAGCAAACGGATGCTGACCATCTGAAGTTTCATTAGCTTGTTGCAGTAAGTTTCGGTTCACTTTCAGATTATTTACAAATCTTTGGTTACCATCTTTTAATAGTTGCAATGCCATTTTAGGCGTTATTGCATTTTGCATTTCTCTTGTTAAAGTTTTCATATTTTTAATTATTTATATCTTGTTTTTAATTTTTATTTATTTGAATTTTTGTTTTTTTTAATCAGAGTAATACTCATGAAAATTAATTTTCTCCACTTTTATATTCTTTGTTTTTGCGTTGGTTTCATAGTCCTTTATCAAATCAATGACATCATAAGCTAAAGATTTAGTATTTGTACAATCAATTATTACTTTAGAATTTGGTGGAATAGTATCTAATACTTTCATCACAGAAGCTTTATTAAAAAAAGACACCTCTTCTGCCAACACCAGATGATGAACCTCACTCCCTTTTTCATTTGTTGTAGCATCTTTCATGTGGTGCGAATTTCGATAACTATGACGAAGAGTATAGAAAATACCAAACAGAATACCCACCGTTATGCCTTTTAATAAATCAGTTGCTACTATGGCTACAATAGTTGCCAGGAAAGGAATAAATTGTTCCCACCCCAAGCGATACATTTGCTTAAAAAGAGCCGGCTTTGCCAATTTGTAACCAACCATAAGCAAAATTGCAGCTAAACTAGCTAAAGGAATTTTATTTAAAACACTTGCCAATGTAATTGCACTTATTAATAAAAATAACCCATGCAGAATTGAAGACAATTTTGTTTTGCCCCCAAAATTTATGTTTGCTGAACTGCGAACAATAACCTGAGTGATGGGCAAGCCACCTATTAAACCGGAAATTATATTTCCCAACCCCTGTGCCTTTAACTCCCTGTTTGCAGGAGTAATTCTTTTGTCAGGGTCAAGCTTATCGGTAGCTTCCAAACAAAGCAATGTTTCCAGACTTGCCACAATAGCTATTATAATTGCAATTTTCCAAACTTCAAAATTGGACAGTGCTGAGAAGTCCGGAAAAGAAAACTGACCAAAGAAATCACCCATTGTTTGAGGAACCGGAATATTTACCACCTGTTCTTTATTTAGTGTGAAGTTTAAAATACCATTCGCATAAAAGTAATTCATAGCTATTCCTAAAATTACAACAACGATAGGACCTTGAATCAGCTGAAATATCTTATGCCTTTTGGTTAACACCGTATCCCAAAGAATGAGGATACCTAATGAAAGAGAAGCAATTAGTAATGCCCCAGGAGTAATAAATTGAAAGGCATTGGAAATTTCAGAGAACGTATTTTGTCCATCCAATTGAAAAAAGGCATCATCCCCCTCCGAATCCTTATCCCATCCAAGGGCATGAGGAAGTTGTTTAAGGATAATAAGAATACCGATACCCGATAACATTCCTTTGATAACCGAGGATGGAAAAAAATAGGCTATGAAACCCGCCTTGACAAAACCAAAAATGAGTTGAATTACTCCGGCCAGAACTACGGCAGTTAAAAAAGCTTCCCATGAACCACCCAGAGTGGCTATTGAAGAAAGCACTATAACTGCCAGCCCTGCCGCAGGACCACTAACACCAAGTGGGGAACCGCTGGCTAAGCCGACAACAACTCCTCCCACAATACCGGCTATAATGCCTGCAAACAAGGGAGCGCCAGATGCTAAAGCAATACCAAGACACAAAGGAAGCGCAACAAAGAAGACCACTATACTAGCGGGTAAATCACTTTTAATATGGCTAAAAGTTAAACCAAGATTATTTGTTTTTTTTTTGTTCATAAAATAATAAATGATAAGTAACAGGGAAAATCCTGAACAGATTTGTCCCGTTAAATGAATTAATAATAATTTTAAATAGGAAATGTTACAAGGCGGTATGCCTTGCTTTTATTGAGTTATAGTTGTTCGGGCGGTGAATAAACCACTTGACTATAATCGGCTGAAGAGTAATTAATATTATGCTCGGCATTTAAACTGTTGCCATACGAAAGCAGAATAGTATTGTAGGAATAATGAAAGAAATCTTTTGCAAACTCGTTGGAATCTGTTTTCTCGTTTGATTTTTCTGACTCTGAATTCTGTTCATCTGAATTCATATCCTCATTGTCAATAACGGAAGCATAGCTGTTTAGTTTCTTTAATAAGTTTAAAGACTGATGCGTAATGCTCACTGTAAACAGGAAGAGAAGAGAAATAATAATACTGCTTTTCAAAACTTTCATCGGGCACAAAAGTATATATAAATACATTGCAAACTATTTTTTAAAATAATTTAACAAAATAATAATGCAAAGCTTTTTTGTAAGTACCCGAAAACGACTGATTTTTAAAGCAATTCAGGAGGGTAATTAATTTATCTTCATTAATTCAAAACTTCCACCAGGGTTTTTTGTTTAGTTTATTTATTCGTTTTTGTTCCTCTTTTTTATATTCTTCTTCATCATATATTTCCATATCATCTCCCTGCACCTTTGCATTCAATACTTTTGCGATGCTTAGCATTTTATTTATTATTTCATTATCCGGATTTTTTACTGTAATCATTCCATCATCAAAACTGAACCATGCCTGGTTTCCGTTCTTGCCGGCAAGTGAATAAGCTGTCCATACAGCTATTCCTTCTTCTTCCATCCGGATGGTTTTTCCGTTCACAGTTGCATCCACTTTATTGTCCATTCGCATATCCGGGTCAGCGGATACTACCTGCTTCCATTCGTTCATTGAAATAAGCCCGTTAGTTTCCTCGTCTGTCCAATTGTCTTTTCTTGTGATGTATAAGTTGTAGCCCATAAAATGAATTTTTATAAATAGAAAGGTTCAAAGATAAATATGGATAGTTACAGGTGGTGGTCCAAATTGAAAAAAAATTATCTTTGTTTCTTAAAACATCAATAACAACGATTTCGTAAACAATCCGAAGATTTCGTAAACAATCGGGGATAAAAGAAAAATATAATAAAAGATAAGTGTAAATTTGATTCATTTAATACTATGAATTCACTAAATATAAGTCTTACCAAATCGAGCGTGCATTATTCCTTTGAAGCCATAATACTCCGGCTGGGGATAATGATAGGTGATGAAACATTTTCAGCCGGAGATTTGAACATCACCTTTAAGGCCGAAAAGCTCTTTGCTCATGATGTACTGAGTATAAGGGATAAGATTAATGATATGGCTACCCGTATTAAAACCAGGGGCGAAGACCTGGGGGTGACACTGGAAGAACTCAACCAGATATACAATAGTTACAATGCTTTTAAGAATATTAAATACAAATCTCCCGACCAGATAAAATATCTGAAAGCATTAGAAAACATGATAAACAATTCTTATAATAGTCTTATCAATGCTACTATAACGGGTTTAGAACAATCTGGTGTATTGCAATTGGGAAAACTGGTGGGCGAAAAACTAATAGTTAACCCTACCCTTACTGAGTTTCCGGAAACAATATCAGAGGACGACAGTGAGCATTATTTAATGAGTGAAATATTACTAGACAGGTTTGATAAGGAAACCACGGATGATGTATTATTGGTTCCACAAACTTTCGGAGAATATATTGAAGAACAACAACTATTGATGGGCACCCTGGGAAAGGAAGTATATAAGCATATCAAAATTCTGAAGGCAGAAAATGTTTTTACACTTCCTTTCATTGTACATTTAACAGCCGAAGAACTGCTGATGGTAAGGGAACACCTGCTGAGTACCAACCAGGAATTCAGAACAAATATGACTGAATGGACAACGGAACTGCTGAACATGCCTTTTGCGGCTGGTTCTCTAAAAACAATAAACGAACGTTACACTAATTCCATTGCTCCAACTTTAAAATCATTGCAGGCAGAAATGGATAAGAACGAACGCCTGCGATTATTAAAATCAAGAACAGGCGAAATATATGAATACAAGGTAAACCTGTATGTTACTTCCATCGGCATTTACTGGGATTACCTTGAAAGCAGGGGAATAATAAAAGAGGAGACGGTAGAAAAATTAAAAGAGTATCCCCGTTACGAAAGCCTGAAAAATAATTCCTGCATCATTTTTGAGGGAAGACTAATAGACCTTAAAAATTCTGACGCAGAAGACGAAGAGGAAGAACCATTGCAAAAAAGAAAAACACTTGACTTATAATTAAAACTCCAATCACTATGAAACCATTAAACAAACAGTACGAGTATTACCGGGTAAAATCGCTGCAGTCGGATTTTACCATTGAATTTGAATCGTTAAAAGAGATGCTTCGCTTTGCGGAAAAGAATGTGATTAAAAGCGTTTTTATTTTGCCGGGCAAACATACTTCTTCCGAAAGTTTTGCCTTTACCAACAAAGGAGGCCTGCTGAAACACGAAACGGAAGGATACCAATCATTAGAGGAATATAAATATTCCAGCCAGAACGGCTTTCCGGATTCCAAGGTATTTTATGAAGCCTGTAAACTTGGCTTCGACAGGTATGACGAATATAAAATGAGTACCGAAACCGGTATAACCGATGCCAAGGAATACGAAGAAATAAAAAAGGAAGGATTTATAGAAGCTTATTCCATGCTGGATAACGGCAGAAAAGAAAACCCTGACAGCCCGCAGTTGGAAGAAATAAAAAATGCTTACCAACTGAGAGAATGGGTGGCCAATAAAAAGTTTGAAAGCGCTGAAGAATTTTCGCTGGCCTGGAAAGGTGGATTTGCAGAGCCATTGGAATACCGCGAAGCAACTACCAAGGAATATAAAACAAGGGCTGATTATAAAACCGGTTCGGCCAATGGTTTTACTCATGGCGAGAATTATTATTTTGCAAAAGAACGCGGCATAGAAAATTTTGAAGAACTGGTTTTGTACACCGACCTGGAAGCAGTGAAAATTCAGAATGCTACGTTCGACCAGAAAGTAATCTGCATACTGATTAGTAAAATGAGCGACAACAAAAAAACTTCGGTTAATAAACTGTACGAAGGACTGCAGGAAACCAAGACCCATTACTTTATAGAGGGTAATATACCGGCCTGGTTTACTATGAGTATTAACAATGTGAAAGACCTTGTTCAGTTTTTGGCAGAGAATGAATACCTGAAAAAATACGGACATTACGATACCGAAGGAGAATATTTCCAGAATAAAAAACTACAGGAACGCACCGTAATACTTGACGGAAGCAATGTGGCTTATGGCAAGCAGGGCGATAAATCGAGAAGGCCTACGTTTAAAAATATTCTGACGATGGTAAAATTTTTAACTGCCAAAGGATTTCCGGATATACATGTGTTTACCGATGCTGCTTCCAAACACCGGCTTACCGATATTGAACACCTGCCGGAGCTGCAGAAGCTAAGCAAGTTCAGCTATACCCCTGCCGAAACCCCTGCCGACCTGTTCCTGATTACTTACGTAAAACAAAACCATTGCCTGCTGGTGAGTAACGATAAGTTCCGCGACTGGAAAATACAGGACCCCTGGGTAGCTACCAATATTGATTATTATAAAATGACGTTTATGATTGAAGATGATAAGGTGTTAATGCCGGATTTGGAATAGGTAGCCTCACCCCATGCCCCTCTCCGAAGCAGGGGGTGAAGCTTCCGGAAGTACTTTTACTGTTTAAAGGTACCACCTTTTAAAAAGGTGGTACCTTTTTGATTGTAAGTTGTTTTTTAAACTAAATATTTCCGAAATCGCTTAGTTAATACAAGCTAAACCAATAATAAAATAACCAAAATATTTTCTAAGTTTCCGTATGTTAATTTTCATTCAAGCATTGTGTTCTTGGTTGTTTATCTTTTCAGTTCTTCTATTAAATCTGGAGTTAGATAAGCAAATGTCAGTTTCCACATTCCGTTACTTTTACTAAATTCTAAATCACCAACTCTTGCCCAAACATTATTTATGTAAGTAGTGTCTGGCCGTTCTGTTTTCATAATGTCTTCTATTTCGGTTTCAAGGTTATAAGATTGTTTCAAGAATGCACTAAAAACTTTAATAAATTCCTTTCTATTATATTTTATTGTCGGATCGCTATCCATAGGGCCTCTTGTTTTAAATGGAAATGTTGTTGATGCAATTATTGTATTAGTATCGTTGTCCACAATTGCTTTTCTTAACGTCTGCCAAAACGATATAAAGCTTTTTGTTGTATCGGCTAAACTTTTTGTTTCTATTGTGTCAGGGATTTGTTGAGTCTTTTGTTTATCGTTTCCTCCACACGAAATTGTTAGTAGTGTCAATGTAAGTGCAAATATTTGAAAGAGTTGTTTCATTCTCATTTTCTGATTTCTGTATTATTTATCGCTGCAACAAAGCTAAACATAATTAGCACATTTTTAAAAGCATTTCACTAATTCCAGATTCTTATTGATGAGTATTTTGCATTAGAAAAAGTTCTCCTTTTTAAAGTTGAAACCTATAATTAAACACTTCTTTTTATTTTTAATAAACCAATTAAAAATAAAAAGAAATATGAAATACAAAAACACAACACCTAGCAGTTGCCCCTGGAAGATGGGCACAAAAATGAGCCGAGAAGAATACCTGAAGGCTAAGATTACAATATATAATGAAGGTAAAATAAAAATTGGCCTCGCTGATATTATGAGGATAGAAGGCTGTGGTAGTTATTCTCTGTTCCACATGTCGAACGGCAAAATCCTTAAGAGTTCGTATGGGCTTAGCCATTATATGCCGCTGTTGCCGGAGGGTATTTTCGGGCGGTATTGCGATAGTTTTATTATTAACCTGGAATATGTCTTGGATTTTACCAAGGGGCAAAACTGGTCGGCTGTAATGGAAGACCGCACGAAAACTCCTTACATAAAAGTATTTATTCCCATCTGCAGAGCCTGCAGGGCAAAGTTTGAACAGGATTATAATAAGTACTGGTAATAAAAGCGGGAACTATTTGAAAAAACTTTCCTTTATTAACGGTACATTCCAAAGATAATTTGCATTATGTAAAAGAAATTTTAGGAGGACAGTCACTTATGGTACTTTTATCACCGAAAAAGAAACATTGATTACTTCTTTTTATCGTTCGTTGATAAGTTAAAAGGTCTTAAAAACAAGTTCCTGTTGGGAGTTGAAAAGGGTAGAAACCTCCATTTCTACTTTTCCTTTAAGAAAAAGTATCTTTTATTACAGGAAGAATTGTTTTTCTTAAAGAGAGACAAGGTTTTCTTTAAGAAAAAATACTTTTCTTAAAGAATAAGTAGTTTTTCTTAAAGAATCTTTTCATTTTCTTAAAGCGAAAACAGGTTTTCTTATTAAGAATCTAGTTTTTCTTAAAGAAAAAATACTTTTCTTAAAGAAAATCTACCTTTTCTTAAAGAAAAAGTAGAAATGGAGGAAAACAACGGGAACAAAAGAGGAAATGGAAAAATAATGGATTAAAAAAATACAATTGCAAGTGCTAATTATCAATAAATTAATGTTAAAACTAACCAATAAAACCATAAAACAATGACACAACTATCTTACAAAATTATGAGGTATAACGTTTTTGTAAATTCGTTTATTCCTTTTGTTACCACACCTGCCGGTATAGCCCGGTATGGTTTATCTGCCACACAGGTGGCTTCGTTAACCGCTTTTTTAATTGAGTGGAATCTTAAGTATGCCGCTTATGTAGACCCGCTAACGCATGGGGCAATAACCGTAGATGCCATTAACGCAGCCTATAATGAAGGGTACGCGCTAACACAAGGCGTACGTTCAACTATTAAAAACGATAACACTATTACATTAACCAGTGAGGAAAGGGCCATTTGCAATATCAAACGGCCGGACACCAACTACACAGCTGCAGGAGTTCCAAAATTTGCACCTGCACTTACCTGCATTTTGCAAACTTCGTTGATGATGAAACTGATTGCAGTAAGTACAGAAAATCCCTTTAAAAAAGGCAAAGAAAAAGGCATTGCTGCTATAGGATTAAAAATGGCCATAGTGGGTATTGGTTCGGCACCACCCACTGCTGCAGATTATGTAAGGCAGGAAGACGAAACCACCACAGATTTTGAAATGCTGTTTACCGCTGCCCAGGCGGGCAAGGTGGTGTACATCATTGCGTTTTACCTTAACAGCCGAAACCAGGCCGGCCCGGATGGTATTCCTTGTGTTGTTACTATTATATAAGTAACAGTGTTTAAATTAAAAAAGTCCAAAGCGGGTGAATGCCTGCTTTGGGCTTTTTGTTTTTTGGGGAGGGGAAGTGGCTTAATTAAAGATAAGCGCTTTAATTAAAGAGTTAATTATTTTCTAAAAACTCCTTATACCACCATCCGGATTGTTTTATTGTCCGCTGCTGAGTTTTAAAATCAACATGTATCAATCCAAAGCGTTGGTGGTATCCTTCGGCCCATTCAAAATTATCGGTAAGCGACCATACAAAATAACCCTCAATTTTATAACCTTCCTGTTTTGCTTTTAATACCTGTTGCAGATAGGATTGCAAAAAATGTTTCCGGTCGCTGTCGTTTACTGTATTATTGGTAACTTCATCAGGAAAAGAGGCACCGTTTTCGGTTACTATTATCTTTTTTATTCCGGGATAATCATGGTACTTTTTTACCATTTCATAAATCGCTTCCGGGTACACTTCCCAGTCCATCTGGGTATAATATACCTTTCGTTTATCAGCAGGAATAAGCTTTGCATTTAAAAACGGAATGTAATAACTATGAGCAACCACTTCGCGGGTGTAATTTTGAATGCCTATAAAATCAAAATCAACCTTCATCATCTCCTCGTCTCCTTTAAGAATATATTTTTTAATTCGCCTTAAAAACGGAATGGTTTCCATCGGGTAACCCAGACCCAGCGAAGGTTCTATGAAAGCTCTGTTCAGCAAGGCATCAATTTTATTTGCAGCCATCCTGTCTTTTGCCGAAGCAGAATAAGGAGTAACATACGAACAGGAAAAAGTAGTGCCTACCTGTAAATCCGGATTAATTTGTTTGATGGTATTGAACCCGACAGCCTGGCAAAGCACTGCATGGTGCATGGCGGATAAAAAACTGGAAATTCCTTTACGGCCCGGGGCATGCACACCGAGAAAATATCCCGCACCGGTAAACACCATTGGTTCATTCAACACCATCCAATACTTTACTTTATGCTGAAAAGCACGGATACATATTTCTACATATTCACGAAACCAATCTAATATTTCCCTGTTGGTCCATCCGCCTTTCTTTTCCAGTTCCAGTGGCAGGTCCCAGTGGTAAAGCGTAATCCACGGTTGGATACCGAATTCCAAACAGGTATCAATTACCTTATGATAATAATCTATCCCCGCCTGGTTAACTTTCCCCGTTCCGTTTGGCAGTATCCTGGCCCATGATATAGATAACCTGAAATTTGGTATTCCTAATTGTTTGGCAAGCTCAATGTCTTTTCGGTAATTATTATAAAAATCGCAAGCTACAGCGGGAGATTCATTTTTATAAATTTTATTTTTTCGGGTAGCAAATTGATCCCAGATAGAAAGTCCTTTTCCATCCTCGTTATAAGCTCCCTCTGTTTGTAAAGCAGAAGAAGATACCCCCCAGGCAAAATCTTCCCCGAAGTCTTTTTTGTTATAATCAATGGATGGGTGGTGATTACTTTTTTTGTGCGTCATACTTTAATAAACCTTCAAGGTTTTGAAAACCTTGAAGGTTTCGCATTATGGTGAAGTAATTTATTGAAACATATTATAATGATGCGATTCAAAGTCAGTTTCTATTATGTTTTTACCCGCATGATTTTCAACAATGGTATCAATAATTTTTTTTGTGACATCAGGATAATTAACATGTACAATTTTATTATCGCTTAACCAATCGCTTATCTTATCCCTGTTTTTTTTATTTAATTTCTTTATCACCGGAACACCCATGCTTTTAAGCATTGTTGCATTGCACTGTTGTTCATATTGTGTTTTCATCGGAATTACCAAAAGTTTTTTCCTCATAAATAACGCCTCACTGGTAGTGCCAAACCCTGCATTACACAATACCCCGGCTGACGAAGCCATGCTTTCTAAAAACAGGTCTTTATCAATAGGCATCAGTGTTATGTTTTTTACTTTGTATTTTTTATCATTGTGTTTCGAAAACACTTCCCATCGTATGTACTTGAATTTTTTCAAATTTTTGATGATTCTTTCATCGTCATAAGACGGCAGGTACACCGTGTAATGCCCTTTATTAGTTGGCTTTATTTCCCTTACTTCTTTTCTTATTATTGGCGTATAAATATTTTTATCGAGGCTTTTAAAATGATAACCGTAATTATAATTAGTGGGTGCATAGTTTTTTAATACCAGTTTCCCCAGTAAATCTTTCTTTTTGGGTTGAGGTGCTAGCGGATGCAAAGTGGCTACCTGGTTGCTTAAACCAATACATGGTTTCTTGGCCCGAATTGCAGCCCAGCACGAAACAGGTTCGAAATCGCTTATTATCAAATCGTACTTTTTTACATCCAGCGATTTTATTTCTTTAAACAGTTTCCTGGAATTCATTTTCCAGTAGGTCTTCCAGATATCTACCCCTCCCTGCTTACCAAAAATAAAAGAAAGACCATTGAATTTATATTTCACCTTAAAAGGCAATTCAATATCACTCTGTATTCCACTCACCAGGATATCTACTTCTCCCTTTTTCTGTAAATAAGGAATTATTTCAATGGCCCTGGTAATGTGTCCGTTGCCGGTTCCCTGCACTGCATATAGTATCTTCATCTTCTTTATATTGTTACACTGCTATTTTAAAGTCGCCCAGCATCTGGTTAAATATTTCTTTATCGCTAAGCATCATTAACTTGTCTTCCTCTTCCGGTTCATCCTGTTCAAAATCTTTTTCGTTGTAATGAAACAGTTTCCATTCCCCATCATTATATTCCAATGATGTCAGGTTCTCAATCCAATCTCCCGAGTTTAAATATTCCACCTGTCCTTTTTCAGTTTTTATTGTTTTCATTTCAGGATGATGAATGTGCCCGCACAAAACGTAATCGTAACCATTGTTAATAGCAATATCAGCCGTAGTAGTTTCAAAATCGTTAAGGAATTTCACAGCAGACTTCACACTGTTTTTAATGGTTTTTGACAAAGAAATTTTTTCCCGTCCCATTTTTACAGAAAGCCAGTTACAAAATGTATTAATATGAATCAACAGGTCATAACCTTGCGAACCAAGTTTAGCAAGCCATTTGGAATGCTTCATAGTTACATCAAAAACATCCCCATGAAATATCCATGTTTTTTTTCCGTTCAGTTCAAGTAACAGTTTGTTATCAATTACTAACGAGCCCATTTTGAACCCCGCAAACTTTCGTAACATTTCGTCATGATTGCCCGTAATGTAATATACTTTTACGCCTTTGCTCACCCATTTTATAAGCTTGTTTATTACTCTCATGTGCGATTCCGGCCAGTATCTTTTGCTGAATTGCCACATGTCAATGATATCCCCGTTTAACACCACCATCTTTGGTTTAACACTTTTCAAATATTTGAGCAGTTCTTTGGCATGGCAACCATATGTCCCCAAATGAACATCAGAAATTACAAGGATGTCCACCTTTCTTTTTTTTGTTTTAATTTTTGTTTCCATAACTATTTAATTTTCTCGATTTAAAAACAGAATATAATCCGGATTCGTTTATTAATAATATACCAACAATAGAACTATTTATATATTGAACGAAGGAAAACAAACGAAGCTTGTTTAATAAAAACAAGGAAAATAGAAGGGTCAGTGAAATTTTGAAGAATTGTCTACGTGAAATCGTATTTGGGTTATAATTCAATCAAAATTATTTGTTACAAAATTAGTCCCGCTATAAGAAGTAAAAATTAAGTTTAAATGAAGTTTAAGTTACCAAAAATCAGTTATTAACAGGCAGGATAAGGAGTGAAGAGAATTTTTATGATGAATTTTCGTTTCGGTTTTATACTTTCAATCCCAACACACATACATCATCCACCTGCTCTAAATGCCCTTTCCAGTCAATAAATGTTTGTCTTATCTGCTGTTTTTGGTAATCAACAGGATGTTGAATTAACTTCAATAGCAAGTTTTTTAATTGCGGGTATTTATATTTCTTTCCTTTAGGCCCGCCAAACTGGTCAGCATATCCGTCAGAAAAAATATAAACCATATCTCCTGTTTGCAATTCAATAGAGTGATTAGTAAATGATACCGAAAGTGTACCTCCATTTTTTATTAATGGCGAGGTAACAGATACAGTTTATCCAGTTTATTATGTTACAGCCCAATTAAAAACCAATAAGGATTTTATTTGTCTTATTTATGAAATGCAATATAATATAGGTTCAGGCAATCCGAATGCAGAAAAATATGTATGCACGTTAACAAAGACAGGAAAATTGATTGATAAACTATTGGTTGCTTCTGCCAACTATTCAGGCACCGGAATTTTGACCGAAAGTTTTCGGGTTCCCTGGTTTCCGGATGTACAAAGTAAAATAAGTAAAGACCTCATTATTATTACCACCGAGAGTGGTGATGTAAAAGGCCATTATCAGCTGAATACAAAAGGGAATTTTATTAAAAAGAAATCTAATCAATAGTATTAGCGGCTGCTTTGCTGTTTATTTCCTTATTGTTAATTCCATTCTCACATTCCCTTACCATTTTCTTTACATAATATTAATATACCCTTAACATTCTATTTCGGTGATGGAGATACTTTTGTCCCGAACAAAAAATTTATTAACTCAAAATTTACAGGAATGAACAAAAAAAGAAACCTTATTTTAACCATTGCAGGAGCAATGTTAATTTTATGTGCCAACACCATGTCGCTGAAAGCACAGGAAACACAAGAGCAACCAATAGATACATTGGCCAAAACAGTTGCCAACATTACTGACGAGTTGAGCAAAATGAAAAGACTTAAAATAACAGGTTATATTCAACCGCAGTGGCAATATATTGATTCTGCAGGAGCACCTTCGGCAGCCGGTGGAGATTTCAGTAATGGAACAAACAAATACTTCAGCCGTTTTATGATGAGAAGAGGTCGTTTTAAATTTACCTATACCTATAAAAATGCAGAGATGGTAATTAACACCGATGCTACTGAAAAAGGTTTGTTCATGAGAGAAACCTTTGTAAGAGTTACCGATACCTGGTTAAATATGTTCAGCCTTACAGCAGGTTTGTTACAAGACCAGTTTGGTTTTGAGTTAACACAATCTTCCAGTGTGAGAGAAACACCGGAACGTGCACGCTTTAACGGAGCGTTGTTTCCAACGGAGCGTGACCTTGGTGTATTTGGTACCATGCAGTTTCCAAAAACTTCTCCATTATATGGTTTAAAACTGGATGTGGCTGCCATGAATGGTTCGGCAGGTGTTACCCCGGAGTTCGACAGTCATAAAGATTTTACAGGCCGTTTGCAATATGCTAAAACAACAAAGAATGAAAAACTTCAATATGCATTTGCAGTATCTTACTATGACGGAGGTTACCGAGTAGGAAACGTAAAAGATTACAACTTTAAAACATTGTCAAACGGAGATGTTGGATTTGATTATGCTCCAGATACAGCTAACTATGACCGCAAAGCAAAAAGAAATTATATGGGAGCAGATTTTCAGGTTACACTTGATTGGCCTGCAGGTTTAACTACCATTCGCGGAGAATACATCCAGGGAGAACAACCGGGAGTAGCAGGAAATTCCAACAGTCCTAAAGGAGTTGCTACTGCTGCACTTTACCACCGTAAATTTAACGGAGCTTATTTTTACCTGATTCAAAATATCGGGAAATCAAAATTCCAGGTGGTAGCTAAGTACGATTGGTACGACCCTAACACCGAAATTTCGGGAAAACAAATAGGAAAAGCAGGAACCAATACCACTAAAAACATCGGGGATATCCGTTTTGATACGTATGGTTTCGGTGTAAATTACCGCCTTCATCAGAATATTAAACTTACCGCATATTATGATTATGTAGTAAATGAAGGCACTCTTGTAAGCGGATATGCAAGTGATATTAAAGACAATGTGGTTACAGTTCGTATGCAATTCAAATTTTAAGAATCGGTTGAGATAACACAGATAACTATATCACAACATTAATTTAACATTCAAAATTCAGGTTGGTACTACTTTTGCCAACGTAAAGAAAAACAAATAAAAAAATAAAATGAAATCAAAAACAATTCTAATTGCATTAATGGTTTACACAAGTGTAAATTTTGCACAAAAGATTAAAGGAAGTGACACGGTATTGCCCCTTTCACAAAAGGAAGCAGAA
Source organism: Bacteroidota bacterium (assembly GCA_947479085.1). GTDB lineage: Bacteria > Bacteroidota > Bacteroidia > 2-12-FULL-35-15 > 2-12-FULL-35-15 > 2-12-FULL-35-15. The sequence goes on from CANJYB010000020.1 coordinate 61,302, forward strand.
ACCTACATGAAAACTAACAAAGCCGCTAAAATAACAGTTACAGGTGGTGGTAGCGGTGTTGGATTAGCAGCATTGGTTGATAATACTACTGACATAGCAATGTCATCCAGAAAAATAAAAATGGATGAGAAAATAAAATTGCAGGATGCAGGAAGACCTTACAAAGAAACTATTGTTGCTTACGATGCACTTTCGGTGATTGTAAATAACAGTAACAAAGTATCTCAATTAACCCGCGAACAACTGGAAGGAATTTTTACAGGAAAAATAAAAAACTGGAAAGAAGTAGGTGGAGATGATATGCAAATGGTGGTTTATTCCCGTGAGTCAAGTTCTGGAACGTTTGAGTTCTTTAAAGAACACGTAATGAACAAAAAGAACTATGCTGCATCTGTATTAAGTATGCCTGCAACAGGTGCTATTGTTCAGTCAGTAAGTCAAACAAAAGGTGCCATTGGTTACATTGGGTTAGCTTATACTGATAAATCGGTTAAGGATTTAAAAGTTTCTTACGATGCAGGTAAAACCTACATTGCACCATCCATGGAAACCGCTAAAAATAAAACTTACCCTATTGTACGTCCGTTGTATTACTATTATGCAACAGCGGTAGAAAAAGCAGTAAAACCATTTGTTGATTATGTATTATCAGCTGAAGGACAAAAAATTGTGGAGCAGGTAGGTTACGTTCCATTATCCAAATAAGCTAGTTGTTTAGTTTAGTTTGAAAGAACGCCTCGCAGCAATGTGAGGCGTTTTTTTTGTTAAAAGAGATTTCAGTACTTTTTCAATTAACATTAAGTTAACACAACCATAACATAGAACCAACAGCCTCATCCTGCCCGAAAAGTAACTTTGCGAAGCATTATAAATGATGACGTGTAGAGATTGAAGACATTTTACAAAAAATTTTCGGAGCGGTTTATAGAGGGGCTATTAATGTTGAGCAGCAGTATTACCAGTTTAACCGTGGTACTTATTGTCGTTTTTCTTTTTAAAGAAGGAATAGGTTTATTTAATCAAAAGCCTGTAGAGCCGGGGTATGTTATCGCCATTAATAAAAACAATAAGGTTAAGGAATTATCATCCGTTCAGCTTAAAAACATTTACGACCAGAAAATTACCCACTGGAGTGAAGTAGGCGGCACCCACGACTCGATAGTTTTATTTCAACTCGAGGACATTTCCAATTATTATTCGGACGAACAGATAGGAGACAATATGCAAAACTTAGGTAGCTGCATGAGTCGCCTGGTAGATAGTTTGCCGAATATTATTGCTTTTTTTCCTGATAAATATTTAGATAAAAAATTCCAGGGAACTTTATTGGAAGTGGACAAGGTAACGCTTCACGATTTTTTTGCCGGAAAAGAATGGATACCAACTGCCAAACCTTCCGCACAGCTTGGAGTATTGCCATTGATACTCGGAACTCTTTGGGTGAGTCTCGGAGCTATATTACTTGCCCTTCCTCTTGGTCTTGCCGCTGCAGTTTACATGAGCGAAATAGCCAACGAACGCGTTAGAAGAATAATGAAACCTTTGATTGAGTTATTGGCCGGTATTCCATCAGTTGTATATGGTTTCTTCGGACTGGTAATTATTGTTCCGCTGATTCAAAAAACATTTGACTTACCCGTAGGAGAAACCGGTCTGGCAGGTAGCATAGTACTTGGCATAATGGCACTACCAACTATTATCACTATTTCGGAAGATGCCATGCGAAACACCCCAAGAGCAATGAAGGAAGCAAGTCTGGCGTTAGGGGCAAGCAGATGGCAAACCATTTATAAAGTAATTATTCCTTATTCCATTTCGGGTATTTCAGCAGGTGCCATATTAGGAATAGGAAGGGCAATAGGAGAAACAATGGCAGTATTAATGGTTACTGGAAATGCTGCTGTTATTCCGCATTCTATACTTGCTCCTGTAAGAACCATACCTGCTACCATAGCAGCGGAATTGGGGGAAACATCAAATGGAGGATTGCATTATAAGGCATTGTTTGCATTGGGGTGCATTTTGTTCCTTATTACATTATTTATTAATCTGACGGTGGAATTTATTTCAAACAGGCAAAAACATAATAAACATTAATTCAAGAACAACCTCTATCAGGGTTTAGAACCATGACAGGGGTAAAACTGGAAATATATGATTAACGAAATAAAAATAACTAAGCGTAAAAAAAGAAACCAGGCCATCGCATTCTGGATTTTCAGATTGCTCAGTTATTCAATTGTGGCTATACTGTTTATTATACTTTCTTTTATAGTGTACAAAGGCGCTTCAGTAATCAATTGGGGTTTTATTACTAAAATGCCCGAAGAGGGTATGACCAAGGGAGGTATTTATCCTGCAATTATCGGTACCTTATGCCTTGTGGCAGGCAGTATGGTATTTGCGTTCCCTGTTGGAGTATTAGCAGCTATTTACATGAATGAGTATGTAAAAGATGGCATCATAAAAAAGATAATAAAACAAATGACAAACAACTTGGCAGGTATTCCTTCCATCGTTTTTGGTTTGTTCGGAATGTCCTTATTTGTAAATAAATTACATTTCGGAGATTCTATCTTGGCCGGTTCCCTTACTTTGGGATTACTTGCACTACCGGTAGTTATCCGCACTACAGAAGAAGCATTAAAAGCTGTGGACAATACCTTTCGCCAGGCAAGTTTAGGCTTAGGGGCCAGTAAATGGCAAACCACCAGTAAGGTTGTTCTTCCTATTGCTTTTCCTAACATTATTACCGGGCTTATCCTTTCAATCGGAAGAGTATCAGGAGAAACAGCACCTATTTTATTCACAGTGGCAGCTTATTTTCTTCCAAAACTACCAACAAGTATTTTCGATCAGGCCATGGCGTTACCTTACCATTTATATGTAATTTCAACCAGCGGAACCAATATAGAAGAATCGAGGCCCATAGCTTACGGAACAGCCTTGGTATTGATTATAATAGTTTTGATTGCCAATTTGCTTGCCAATGGATTGAGGAAATACTTCGGTAAGAAGGTAAAAATGAATTAAAAGTAAAACAAAACAATGTATAAAATAGAATCAAAAAACGTTGACTTTTATTATGGCCCTTCACAGGCGTTAAAGAATATCAATATTGCCATACGGTCAAATACCGTTACCGCTTTAATTGGTCCTTCCGGTTGCGGAAAATCAACATACCTGAGGTTATTCAACAGGATGAATGATTTGATAGATGACATAAAAATAAGCGGGCAGGTGATGATAGATGGCGAGGATATTTATGGAAAGGGAATAAATGTAGACAGCTTAAGAAAGAATGTGGGGATGGTATTTCAAAAACCAAATCCATTTCCAAAAACCATTTTCGAAAATGTGGCGTATGGCTTAAGAGTAAACGGAATTAAGGATAAAAAATTTATTGAAGAAAGAGTGGAAACATCCATAAAACAGGTAGTTTTATGGGACGAAGTAAAAGATAAATTAAAAAAATCTGCTTTCGAACTATCAGGAGGACAACAACAACGCTTATGTATCGCAAGAGCGTTGGCCATTCAGCCCTCAGTAATATTAATGGATGAACCAACCTCTGCACTGGACCCTATATCCACGGCAAAAGTAGAAGAACTGATTTATGAATTGAAAGCAAAATATACTATCGTTATTGTAACCCACAATATGCAACAGGCTGGAAGGGTAAGTGACAGAACTGCTTTCTTTTACCTCGGAGAATTGGTGGAATACGATGAAACAAAAAAACTATTTACAAATCCAAAACAAGAACGAACACAAAATTACATAACAGGAAGGTTTGGATAGAAGAAGAAATTACTCATCTGCTTCACTCATTACTTTGTATTTACTACATAATACTTTTTTAAAATGACACATTTAGACATAGAACTTCAACACCTGAAAGCAGAAACAATAAAAATGTGGACGCTTGTTAATTTACAATTAAGCAAAGGGAAAATCGCTTTATTAAAACTGGACAAAGATCTGGCAAGAGAAGTTATTTTAAGTGAAAGGCGTGTGAATGCTTATGAGTTAAAACTTGACAGGGATTGCGAAAACATTTTTGCACTCTTTAATCCGGTAGCAGTGGATTTACGTTTTGTATTGGCAGTATTGAAAATCAATAATAACCTGGAAAGAACCGGAGATATTGTGGAAGGTATAGCCAAATTTGTATTAAATGTGGACCATACTTTTGATAAACAATTACTGGAAATTACCCGTGCAGTGGAAATGTATGAAGCTGCAAACAATATGATGGAACATGTATTGGAGGCTTTTGATAAGGAAGATACCAGCATTGCACGCAAAGTATTTCAACAGGATGAATTGCTGGACGATATAAACATCAAGGCAAATAAAATTGTTGCAGATTATGTGCGCACTCATCCCGATAATATAGAACCTGCATTATATCTGCTTTCTATTATCCGTAAACTGGAACGAATAGGCGACCAGGCGAAGAACATGGCAGAAGAAATTATTTTTTACATTGAAGCCAAAGTTCTGAAACATCGTTCCAAAGTTGAAAAAACAAAAGAATAAAAGAATTAAAATTGTTGGGGAATAGCTCGCCTGATTAAAATAATCTTTACATTATCATCCCTGCTCCAACTGTAACGTTGGAGTTTTCATCAATCAGAATAACACTTCCGGTGTTGCGGTTTTTACTGTATTTGTCAATAATAACAGGCAAAGTAGTTCGAATAGTAATGCAGGCAATTTCGTTCAGCCCTATTATTTGCTCGTCTTCTATTTTATCAAAGGTGTTTATATCTACCTTATAATTTACTTCTTTAACAATACATCTTACTTCATTGGAAGTATGTTTTAAAATATATTTCCGGTTGGCCTGAAGTTTTTTGTCAGTCATCCAGCAAACCATTATATCAATATCATGTGTAACCTGTGGTTGATTATCGGTTTTTACAATCATGTCCCCACGTGAAATATCAATATCATCTTCCAAAGTAAATGTAACACTCATAGGTGCAAAAGCTTCTGCAAGTGAAGCTCCTGAAAAGTCAATTGACTTTATTTTGGAAGAAAGCCCTTTCGGTAAAACTGAAATAGTATCCCCTTTTTTAAAAACACCTCCTGCAATTCTCCCGGCATAACTGCGGTAGTCATGGTATTCATTATTTATCGGACGGATAACATATTGAACTGGAAAACGGGCGGCATCTGTATTACCTGTATTTGCAATGGTCAATGTTTCCAGTAAGCCCAGAACAGTTCTTCCTTTATACCATTTCATGCTTTTAGATGAAGTAACCACATTATCCCCTTCCAAAGCACTAATGGGAATAAAATGAACATTGGTAATATTCATTTTGACAGCGAGGGCTTCGTATTCCTTTTTTATTTTTATAAAAACAGTTTCATCATACCCTGCAAGGTCCATTTTGTTTACACAAATGATGATGTGCTGAATCCTTAACAGGGAAGCAATGTAAGAGTGACGTTTAGTTTGTTCCAATACACCTTTTCGGGCATCAATCAAAATAATAGCAGCATTGGCTGTAGATGCACCGGTAACCATATTGCGGGTATATTGAATATGCCCAGGTGTATCAGCAATAATAAATTTACGTTTTGGGGTTGCAAAATAACGATATGCTACATCAATGGTAATACCTTGTTCCCGTTCAGCGCGCAAGCCATCCGTAAATAATGCAAGATTCAAATACGCATCTCCTCTTTTTTTGCTGGTTGCTTTTACAGCTTCGTATTGATCTTCAAATATTGATTTTGAATCATAAAGCAATCTTCCTATAAGTGTACTCTTACCATCATCCACACTGCCGGCAGTGGTAAAACGAAGTAAGTCCATATCTAGATAGGAGTGTTCAATATCGTGTTTTGATTGCTGATTCTTCGCCATTCTTATATCCTGCTATTAAAAGTAACCCAATTTTTTTCTGTCTTCCATTGCTGCTTCACTTCGTTTATCATCAATACGGCTTCCTCTTTCAGTCACCCTGGTTGCAGCTACTTCTTTCACAATTTCTTCCACTGTTGAGGCAGAAGAAAGAACGGCCCCAGTGCAACTTATATCTCCTATAGTCCGGAAACGAACCTGCATTTTTTCAACCTTCTCTGTTGGTTTCAATGGAATAACATTTGCGTGGGCATAAATGACTTCATCTCTTATAAAACACTCCCGTTCATGAGTAAAGTATAGAGAAGGAATTTCAATTTTTTCCTGCAGGATGTATTGCCATACATCCATTTCAGTCCAGTTGCTAATAGGAAACACACGAAAATTTTCACCAATGTTTTTTCTTCCGTTAAATAAATTCCATAGTTCAGGCCGCTGGTTCTTTGGATCCCACTGTCCGAATTCGTCACGATGAGAAAAGAAACGCTCCTTGGCTCTTGCTTTTTCCTCATCCCTTCGCGCACCACCAATACAGGCATCCAGTTTATAGTTCTCAATCGTATCAAGTAACGTAACAGTTTGCAGAACATTCCTGCTGGCATTAAATCCTTTTTCTTCTGTTACCCTTCCGGTATCAATGCTATCCTGAACGGAAGCAACTATAAGGTGTGCACCATATTTACTTACCAGGTTATCCCTGTATATAATAGTTTCTTCAAAATTATGTCCTGTGTCTATGTGTAAAAGTGGAAAGGGAATTTTAGCCGGAGCAAAGGCTTTTCGGGCTAAATGAAAACAAACAATACTGTCCTTGCCCCCGGAGAAAAGCAATGCCGGTTTTTCGAACTGTGCTGCCACTTCACGTAAAACAAAAATGCTTTCGCTTTCCAGTTCTTTTAAATGAGTAAGATGATATTCGTTCATTTTGATTTTTTAAAACAGAAATTTAAGTGCAAAGATATTATTTCCGTTTGTTTAAATGCTCCATAATAATATCAACACATGAATCTATACTTAATTCATTTGTCTTAAGTTCTATTTGAGGATTCAATGGAGTTTCGTATACTGAGCCGATTCCTGTAAAATCTTTTATTTCTCCTTTTCTGGCTTTGGCATATAATCCTTTTACATCCCTTTGTTCGCATACATCCAGCGAAGCATTCACAAATACCTCCAGATAATCCTCATCACCTATAATTGATTTTGCTATACTTCTTATTTCTTCAGTAGGGCTGACAAAACAGCAAATGGTAATAACACCACAATTCACAAACAACTTCGTTACTTCTGCAATTCTCCTGATATTTTCCTTTCTGTCCGCATCGCTGAAACCAAGCCCTCTATTTATTCCTTCGCGTACAATGTCTCCATCAAGGATTTGGGTAAGTAACCCGGCACCATACAATTTTTTTTCCAATGCACTACCAATGGTTGTTTTTCCTGAGCCGCTTAACCCTGTCATCCAGATGGCAATGCCTTTTTGACCAAGTAATTTTTCCTTGTCTCCCCTTTGTAAAATAACGTCCACTGCTAAAAGTCTTTATTTTGTTTGTTTCAAATATAAAACAAAAAGCAGTACATCAAGTTCAAAAAGAATTTTTTGAATATCTTTGCTCATATCCTTTATACTAAATAATGAGTAGAGCTATTATTTTACCAGATTTCAGAAACACTCCAACCATTGACCAGGTGGGTGTTGAAGAGCGTGCCGCAAGATTTACCACTCGCAGCATTAAAAAATCATCGAAGATGCAGGGCCTTAAAATGGCTTTGAACATGATAGATCTTACCACTCTGGAAGGAAAAGATACAGATGGGAAAGTAAAACAAATGTGTTATAAGGCAGTTCATTTGCATGATGTTATTCCAGGTTTACCAACCGTTGCCGCAGTATGTGTTTATCCTTCTATGGTAAAAACAGCTAAGGATGCGCTGAAAGATTCAACTGTTAAAGTAGCTTCTGTTTCTACAGCCTTTCCAAGCGGACAATCGACCCATGAGGTGAAAATTGCAGATACAAAATTTGCGGTTGATAATGGTGCAGATGAAATTGATATGGTGATTTCAAGAGGAGAGTTTTTGAGTGGAAACTATTCTTTTGTGTTTGATGAGATAGCTTCTATTAAAGAGGCCTGCGGGAAAGCAAGGTTAAAAGTTATCTTTGAAACCGGTGAGCTTTCTACATTGGATAATGTGAGAAGAGCAAGCGAAATAGCAATGTATGCAGGTGCTGATTTTATTAAAACCTCAACCGGAAAAATTTCTCCTGCTGCTACTATGCCCGTGACTTTGGTTATGCTGGAGGCTATTCGGGATTACTATTATAAAACCGGAAGGATGGTGGGCATGAAACCTGCCGGTGGTATTTCCACCGCTAAATCTGCTTTGCATTATCTGGTAATGGTTCGTGAAACATTAGGCGGGGCCTGGTTAAGCAATGAATGGTTTCGCTTTGGGGCAAGTAGCTTAGCCAATGATGTGCTGATGCAGATTGCGAAGGAAAAAACGGGAGTTTATCAGAGTATAGATTATTTTTCGAAGGATTGATAAAGTGTTTTATTAGGAACAAACATCACGTAGCACCCCTGTCAGGGTTTAGAACCCTGACAGGGGTAATAAGTAAAAGAAATTAGGAATAAATAGAATTATAAAAATTAAATAATACCCCAGTCAGGGTTCTAAACCCTAATTGGGTAAAAAATATAATGCCGGAAAATCAAGACAAGTTAAAACCAGATAAGTTCTATCATATTTATAATCACGGAAACGGGAATGATAATATTTTCTTTAACGATACCAACTATATTTACTTTCTTACAAAATACAAAGAGTATATTTCACCAATTGCAGATACTTATGCTTATTGCTTAATGCCAAATCATTTTCATCTGTTGATTAAATTAAAATCAGAAGAAGACATTTTTCAATTTTTGAAAAGGAATAATAAATTCCCGGATGATAAAATGACATTAGAGGGATTTCAGGGATTAACAGGTGTTAACATTGAAATAGACTTTATGGGTTTACACATCTCGAAGCAATTTTCAAATTTATATAATGGATATTCTCAGGCAATAAATAAACAGGAATCCAGAAAAGGAAGTTTGTTTGCCCGTTCTTTTAAAAGAAAAGAAATTGATTCATCTGAATATTTGCAATCTTTGATTTTATATATTCATACTAATCCTATCCATCATCAATTTGTTGAAAAAATAAAAGATTGGAAATACACTTCTTATCACTCAATAGTATCAGAATTGCCAACCAGTATCAAAAGGAAAGAAGTCCTTGAATTGTTTGATGATATAACTAATTTTAAGTTTTGCCATCAGGAGTTTAATGAGAATTTAATTGCAAAGATGGAAAGGGAAATGGAGAAATAATTTAAGACATCATTGTCAGGAAGAACCTTTGGCAGGGTTTCGAACCCTGACAGGGTAAAAAGAAATAAATTAAGGAAATAATAAACGTATTACCCCTGTCAGGGTTCCAAACCCTGACAGGGTAAAAAAAGAAAAAGAGAATGACAAAAAAAACAAAAGAACCAACATTGGATTTTACAACCGACTGGGCGTATGCTCCCGCTCCGGAAGACACTAAACATATTTCATTAAAGAAACAATATGATTTATTTATCAACGGTGAATTTGTAAAGCCAAACAGTAAAAAATATTTTGCTACTTATAACCCTGCAACGGAAGAAAAAATTGCTGACATAGCCGAAGCGAATGAAAAAGATGTAGACAACGCGGTAAAGGCAGCAAGAAAAGCGTTTGAGAAGTGGAGTAAAATACCTGCAAAAGAAAGAGGGAAATACATATATCGTATTGCCCGTTTAATGCAGGAACGCGCCCGTGAGTTTGCGGTAATTGAAACAATGGATGGTGGAAAACCTATTCGTGAAAGCAGGGATATAGATGTTCCTTTGGCCGCGAACCATTTCTTTTATTATGCCGGCTGGGCGGATAAATTGGAATATGCTTTTCCAAACCGAACTCCTAAACCTTTGGGTGTGGCAGGACAAATCATTCCCTGGAATTTCCCTTTGTTAATGGCTGCATGGAAAATAGCACCGGCATTGGCAACCGGCAATACTGTGGTTTTAAAACCAGCGGAAACCACTTCTCTGACTGCCTTAAAACTTGCAGAATTAATTCGTGATAGTGGTTTACCTGATGGAGTAGTAAATATTGTTACTGGAGCCGGAAAAACAGGAGCTGCAATCGTGAACCATCCCGACATAAATAAAATTGCTTTCACCGGGTCAACAGATGTCGGAAAAATGATTCAGAAAGCAATTGCCGGAACGGATAAAAAACTGACGCTTGAATTAGGTGGAAAGGCAGCAAACATTATTTTTGAAGATGCTCCTCTGGACCAGGCTGTGGAAGGAATTGTGAATGGAATATTTTTTAACCAGGGACATGTTTGCTGTGCCGGTTCACGTTTGTTTGTTCAGGAAAGTGTTGCTGATATTGTAATCCGTAAATTAAAAGACCGGATGGAAACCCTTATTGTGGGCGACCCAATGGACAAAAACACAGATATAGGGGCCATTAATTCTAAAGAACAATTATTAAAAATAAATAAATACATCAAAATAGGAAAAGACGAAGGTGCAGAGATGTACCAGCCTTCATGCGGCATTCCAAGCAAAGGTAATTTTTGCAAACCTACGTTATTTCTTAATGCTTCGCAATCGCACAGAGTGGTTCAGGAAGAAATATTCGGGCCGGTACTAACTGTTCAGACATTCAGAACGATTGAAGAAGTGATTGAAAAAGCAAATAATATTCCTTACGGATTATCCGCAGGTGTATGGACGGATAAAGGTTCTAAAATATTTAACCTTACTGCAAAATTAAGAGCGGGAGTAGTTTGGGCGAATACTTATAACAAGTTTGACCCTACTTCTCCATTTGGAGGATATAAGGAAAGCGGTTTTGGAAGAGAAGGTGGATTGCATGGATTGATGCCTTATCTGAAGTTTTAAAAGAAAAGGTATAAAGTAGTAAGTACAAAGTATAAAGAAGTAACTATAAATAATATGGCACGTTTAGAAGTATTAAAAACCTACAAAATCTTTATCGGTGGACAATTTCCAAGAACCGAATCAGGAAGATATTATCCTTTAAAAAATAAAAAGGGTGAAGTAATTGCAAATATTTGTTTGTCTTCAAGGAAAGATTTTCGAAATGCAGTAGTTGCTGCTCGCGGGGCATCAGGAGGATGGGCCGGACGTGCAGCATTTAATCGCGCGCAGATTCTCTATCGCATTGCAGAAATAATGGAAGGAAGAAAGGAACAATTTATTTCTGAACTTTTACTTCAAGGTGCAACAATAAAATCTGCAACAGAAGAGGTAGAATTGTCTATTGACCGCATGGTTTATTATGCCGGCTGGTGCGATAAATACCAGGCATTGTACAGTTCTGTAAATCCTGTGGCTTCTTCCCATTTTAACTTTTCCGTTCCGGAACCCACTGGAGTAGTTGCTGTAATAGCTGAGGAAGAAAGTTCTTTGCTTGGTTTGGTAAGTACTATTGCTCCTGTAATAGCGGGAGGAAATACCTGTGTGGTGCTTGCTTCAGAAAGCAAACCATTATGTGCTGTTACGTTTTCAGAAGTACTTAATACTTCAGATTTACCGGGCGGTGTGGTAAACATTATAACCGGAAATTCTGCTGAGTTGCATTCCCATTTTTCTACTCACATGGATGTGAATGCAATTATTTATTGCCGCAAGGATAAATCGGAAATAAAAACAATAAAGGAAAATGCTTCCCTAAACGTGAAGCGTGCTTTTATATATAATAAGGAAACCCTGACTTCTGAAAAGGCCCAGAGCCCTTACCTGATATTTGATTTGCAGGAAATAAAAACTACCTGGCATCCTATTGAAAATATAGGTTCCTCCAAAGCAGGATATTAATTTATTTGACATTCTGTTCCCGGAAATGTCATCCCTTTCTCGTCTCTGAGTAGGGTTACGTAAGAACATATTAACAATATGTAACCTTGGCAATATAATTGCGTATAATAATTATATTGTTGAAAACCTTTGTTTAAAAGTTTCTATTCACTAAATTTGTACTATCATTTAATAAACTACTTTTATAGAAATAATTTATTTCTTTATTCATTTTGAAAAACAAAACTAGTCATATTATTTCAAAAGCACTGTTAACACTAGCGTTAGGCAGCATAGCAGTGTTTGCAAAAGCACAGACACATAATGTGCCTGTGGTGGAAAGATATGTGGTAGGTTATAATGATGTTACAAAAATGAAATTTATTAATGATGCCCAGCTTTATAATGAAGGCTGGCAATCATTACCTCAGCCGCAATTCTGGCAAAAAATAATGTTACTTTCATCTGATTCTGCAATTGTGAGCGTTGCCGGTACAAGGCAATTGCTTGACCGTGTTGCTTTGAGTGATTGGAATAAAATGAGTGATGTACAACGGTCGCTTTATAAAGAGAACCTGAGAAGTACTTATTCCGTTGGCGATAGTTCCAACATTCTGTTTACCATTGGGAAGAAAGATTTTTATGATTATAAAAAGGCAATGCCTATTATTAATCGTTCTATAGATGTATTCAAACAAAATGAAGTAGACCCTTGGTATGCACAGGCAATATTGCTGATTGAAAGCCCCGGTAAAATGAATACAAAATCCGGAGTGGGAGCTAACGGACCCTTTCAATTAATGAAAGCCGTTGCAAGGAAGGAAGGCTTAATAGTGAATGGAAAGATTGACGAGCGCACCAATGTGGAAAAATCGGCAATGGGAGCAGCTCGCTTATTAAAAACCATTTGTATTCCATACACAAAAAGAATTTTAGACAGTGCGCACCTTACTTATAATGAAACTGATTTATGGTTTCGCTTGTTAGTGCTTCACTCCTACCATGCCGGAGCGGGTAATGTGGCGGGTGTTATTAAAAAGATTAATCCTTGCGAAGGGGGAATGAGTTTGATACAACAGGTTTGGCAAACTTCCTGGGGTGGATTCAAAAATGCATCTCAAAATTATTCCCAGTTAGCATTGGCTGCTTTCTGCAATTTTGATGAACTGGTGATGCAACAAAAAGATTCAGTGTATTTAATAGATGGAGACAGAATGTTTAATAGTTATGCTTCCTGCAAATGTGCTCCCTATGACGAGTGCAGCTATTTAGGAAACTGTATTAAAAGCTATCAGTCCGATCTGGTAGCAGGCATTATTCCTTTCGATTATTTTGCAGTAAAAGTGAAGGCTGTACAAACCGAATTAAGTGGTATTGCCCCAACACAATCTGCTTTTGCTGATGAACATTTTAACGATGTAGGATTTAGATTATTGAAAGCAAGAAAAATGGACATCGCTTATAAAGTTTTTAAATTAAACGAAATTACTTATCCTGATTCATGGAGTGTGTATCATGGCTTAGGCCAAACGTATCAGATGATGGGACAAAAATCACAGGCATTGGAATATTACCGCAAATCGATAAAGCTTAATCCTGATAACCTAGATGGAGCGAGAGCTATTTCTCAGTTGACTAAGAAGTAATAGAATAAACATAAAAAAAGCTCCATACAATTAAATGTATGGAGCTTTTTTATTTCTCTTAATTACTTAACAAACCTTCAAGGTTTTGAAAACCTTGAAGGTTTAATCATTTTTATAAAAACTCATTCGCCAGATTTGCTAACTCCGAACGTTCTCCTTTTTCTAATGTAATATGTGCGTACAAGGATTGGTCTTTTAGTTTATCTATTAAATAAGACAAGCCATTACTTTGAGAATCCAGGTATGGGGTATCAATCTGGTAAATGTCGCCAGTGAAAATCATTTTGGTGTTTTCTCCTGCACGGCTGATGATTGTTTTTACCTCGTGAGGTGTTAAGTTCTGTGCCTCATCTACTATAAAAAACACATCCGACAAACTTCTTCCCCTGATATAAGCCAACGGGCATACCACCAATTTTTCATGCTCCACCATCTCATTGATTTGCTTGTACTCTTTATCCTTTTCGTTAAACTGATTTTTGATGTATTTCAAATTATCCCACAATGGTTCCATGTAAGGATTCAGTTTGGATTTGATATCTCCTGGCAAATAACCAATGTCTTTATTACTCAACGGAACAATAGGTCGGGCAAGGTAAATCTGGTGAAAGGTTCTGCGCTGTTCCAAAGCACCTGCCAATGACAAAAGTGTTTTCCCCGTTCCGGCTACTCCCTGGATGGATACCAGTTTAATATTGGGATTCATAATGGCATCTAATGCAAAAGCCTGTTCGGCATTGCGCGGATTCACCCCGAAAGCGCTTACTTTTTTAACTCTCTCCAACGAATCTTTAGCAGCACTGTAAGATGCCAGTACCGATTTGCTTCCGTTTTTAAGAATGTAAAAATGGTTGGATTTTGGTTTGTTCTTTTTTAATAAAACGGAAGGTTCACAAAATCCTTTTTCATAAATCTCGTTTATTATTTCAGTAGAAACTTTTTGAATTTCACTTCTTCCTGTATAAAGCTGTTCGGTTACATCCTGTATCTTTCCGGTCTTGTAATCCTCGGCAGTAAGGTCTAAGGACTTTGCTTTAATACGAAGATTAATATCCTTGGTAACCAGTATTACTTTTTGTTTCGGATACTTTTCGGCCACATACATGGCAGTATTCAATATTCGGTGGTCTCCTTTTCGTTCACCAAAAACTTTCTCTGCATCTATCTTTGAACTCTGATGCATTTCAATCATTAAATTTCCGTGACCTTTTCCGTTTATATGTATCCAGTCGGTGAGGGTTTGGCCGGCTGATATTTTATCTATATACCTGGTGAATTCTCTTGCTGCAAAATTTTTGGTATCGTTTCCCTTTTTAAAGTTGTCCAGTTCTTCCAGAACTGTTATCGGGATTACCACATCATGTTCTTTAAAGTTCTTTACAGCCATGTGGTCGTAAATGATTACACTTGTATCAAGTACGAAAATCTTTTTCTCTTTCACCATATATCAGAACGATTGTTTTAAAGCGTTAATTAAATAGGTTAATATCTTGGTGTAAAGCTATGCAACAAAAGAATGGATTTTGAAGTGTAAAACATAAAGTAATCAACAACCAAATGTTTAAAGTAAACCCCTGCTTTCTTATATTATATCTAAAAGGTTTGGTCATGCAGATTTCTTTTCTTTTCTTTGTTTAGAATTTTAATCTTACTTCTCAACTCATTCTCAGACATGACAAAATCCTTACCCTTTTTTACAAAATTATTTTTTTCAATCGCAACACTATTTTGCATCACCGCCTCTTTTGCTCAAACTACCTTAACGGGAAATGAAGCCGAAAAAAAGATTCATGGTGCAGAGCTGATAAGAACAGATAAAGGTTCGGATGTTCCGGCTTTTATTCAGTTTCGAAAGGGGGCAGAAACCGATTTTTCCGGTTTTGAAAACTGGTTTCATGCTGCATTGGGTATCCCTTCCTCTTTTGGATTGAAATTACTATCCACAGAAAATGATAAACTAGGAATGATACACTACCGCTACCAGGAAACGAATAATAATTTCCCGATAGAAGGAACCATGTATATTGTTCACACCAAAAACAATGTAATAGTTTCCATCAATGGTTTTGTTTTTAAAAATCTTGCAAATACTTCTTCATCTGCAGGAATAAATGAAGAAGCTGCTTTACAAAACGCATTGAATTATACTCCTGCTGAATTGTATAAATGGCAAAACCCTACAAGTGAAGCAAAATTAAAAGAAGCAACAAATAATGCAAGTGCTACCTGGTTTCCGAAAGGAGAACTGGTATATGCACCCGTTAAAGGTAATTTCACCTCTTCCAATTATCGCCTGACTTATAAGTTTGATGTATATGCGGAGAAACCATTGAAAAGAAATTTTGTGTTTGCTGATGCTAATACAGGAGAAATAATATTTGAGCAAAACCGAATTAAAGACATTAATGTACCCGCTACTGCGGTTACTGTATACAGTGGCAATCGCCCTATCATGACGGACAGCAATGCCGGAACATACCGGCTACAGGAAACAGGACGAGGATTAGGAATTAAAACCTATAATAATCAAACGAATGCAAACCCCGGTGGAACTACAGCTTTTACTAATGCCACCACTACCTGGAACAATGTGAATGCTAACCTGGACCAATATGCCACAGATGCACACTGGGGAGCAGAAAAAACGTATGATTATTACGATTCTTTGTTTGGAAGAAACAGTATTGATGGACTTGGCTTTGCTCTGATTTCTTATGTGCATGTGGATGTTAACCTTGTAAATGCTTTCTGGGACGGACAACAAATGAGTTACGGTGACGGAGACAATACCTATACTCCGCTAACCACGCTGGATGTAACCGGACATGAAATAACTCACGGACTTACCCAGTTTACATCCAACCTAGGCAATGTGCCCGAAGGAGGTGCATTGAATGAAGGTTTCAGCGATTGTATGGGAAACTCCATCCGTCATTATGCTTTACAAACAAGTACTATAGACTGGCTGATTGGAGACCAGATAGGTGGTACACCTTTCCGTGATATGCAGAACCCGCATAGTATTCAAAATCCTGATACTTACCTTGGACAATACTGGGATGCTGTGAACCAGGAAGTGCATCAAAACTCAACCATTCTTAGCCATTGTTATTATATAGTAGCCATGGGCGAAAGCGGAACAAATGATAATGGAGATGTATATAATGTTACCGGTTTGGGAATAGATGCTGCCGAACAGATATGGTTCAGAATGGGCACTGTTTATTTTAATCCAAATACAGATTATGCCGAAGCACGCATAGATGCTATACAGGCTGCTACCGATTTATACGGTGGCTGTTCGCCAGAGGTAATCGCTGTAACCAATGCATGGTATGCTGTGGGTGTGGGGGCTGCTTATGCTCCTGCTCTTACTGCTTCTGCTTTCACTGCTGCACATACCAGTTTCTGCTATTTGCCTGCCATAGTTAATTTCACTAACACTACTACCAATGGCGGAAATTATACCTGGTATTTTGGAGACGGAACCACCAGCACGGCTATGAACCCGACACATACCTATCTGAACCCCGGCAACTTCAGTGTTAAATTAGTAGCCACAAGTGCCTGTGGTATCGATTCGGTAACTACCAATAATTTTGTTTCCATTGTTCCGCTTTCTTCACCGGCTGCGGTTTCGCCTCTTAATATCAATTGTGGCAGCACTGCCACTCTTTCTGCCACAGGCGCATCTCTTAACTGGTACAGTTCTCCGGCAGGAGGAACAGCGCTTACTTCAGGAGCTACTTATACTACACCAGCCCTTAATGCATCCACTACTTATTATGTGCAAAGCAGTGTGCCTTCTCCCAATGTATATTCCACTCCATTTGATAATACCATGGGAGCAGGAGGAAACAATACTTTTGACCATTACCTGGTTTTTAATGTAAATCAGCCGTGTACCCTGGTTTCGGTGCTGGTATATACCACCACAGCCGGTAACAGAACCATTAACCTGGAAGATGCCACAGGTGCAGTATTACAAACCGCAACGATAAATATTCCGACAGGAAACAACCGGATTACACTTAATTTTAATCTTACTGTTGGTAATAATTTCCGGTTGGAATGTGGTGCTACGGCAAGCCCTAACCTTTACAGAAATTCTGCAGGAGCCAATTATCCTTACAGCGACCCTGCGGGAATGGTGACCATTACAGGTAACGATGTGCCGGACCCTGCCCGTTATTATTTCTTTTACGATTGGGAACTAACCACTATCCCTTGCACCAGTGCTATGGTTCCGGTGGTGGTAAATGTTAATGGCGGCACCAATCCTTCTTTTACCGATTCGCAAATGGGCAATACCGTAACCTTTACCAATACTTCTGCTTCGGGTACTTCCTGGTTATGGAATTTTGGTGATGGAACTACTTCTACTGCTCAAAGCCCTGTGCATACATACACTGCTAACGGAATTTATACCGTTTCCTTATTTTCGTACAGCGGATTATGTTCCGACAGTGTGCAGCAAACGGTTTATATTATTACCACAGGAGTAAACCAAACCGCCACCGCAAACGAAGAGATAGGCATCTATCCAAACCCGGGTTCAGGTGTTTTTACTATCGAAAGCCCAACAGCTGCCATTAAGAGTATTAAAATTTATAACCTGCTTGGAGCCATTATCTACCAATCGGACCTTACGGCCACAGGCCGAAATGGGAAAACGGTGATTGATTTAAGTTCTTTTTCAAAAGGGATTTATTTTGCACAGGTGCAAACCGGTTCGCAACAGGTTACCAAACGAGTGGTGATTGAATAACAAGTTTTGCTTGTTTGATAAAACAATAAAAATCCTCCGATGTTCGGGGGATTTTTTGTTGGGAGTTTTAAGTTGCTTTATTAAAGGTAGGGATACACACCAAATAATGTGATACACAAATTCTACCTACAAATTCGGAAAACACGACACAAAAATTATAGTTTATTATAAGCTAACAATTCCATTTTCTCTACCCCAGATAATAAAAAACGCACCTCCCGGGAGTCGGAAACACTCAAAAATGCAAGGAAGCTTCCTTTTTCAACAGGGAAGCTTCGAAAACCAAAAAGGAAGGTTAGGAAAGTATAAAGGAAGGTTCATTTTACAAAAAGGAAGGTTCGGAAACTAAAAAGGAAGGTTCGGAAACTGAAAAAAAGGGTTCGGAAACTGAAAAGGAAGCTTCAGAAATCGAAAAGGAAGGTTCGGAAAGTAAAAAGGAAGGTCCGTTTTCGGAAAGGGAAGGTTCCTTTTACAAAAAGGAAACTTCGGAAACTGAAAAGGAAGCTTCCTTAAATGAAAACGAAGCTTAGTGGCATAAACGGGGATTTTAGGATGCACAAACTCACATCAACACTATACAAATCAATCTATTATATAAGTTTAAAATCAACGCTCGGGTTCTGTAAAGTAACGTTTGGAGAATGAAAAACTCCATTAGCGAAATGTTTCACACTAAAAGTACTTTTTATCTCTTTGTAAGAGGTCGCAAAGAAAGAAAAAGTGTTTTATGTTTCATTAAGAGAGCAAACAAAGAAAGAAAAAGTGTTTTATGTTTCATTGAGAGAGCAAACAAAGAAAGAAAAAGTGTTTTACATTTCATTGTGAGCACTAATTAAGAAAGAAAAAGTGTTTTACATGTCATTGAAAGCACTCACAAAGAGAAAGTAAGTACTCACAAAGAAAGAGAGAGTACTCACAAAGAGATAAAAAGGAGAAATGGAGTGAAATTAAGCGGAAATGGAAATAACAACAAAAGAACCCCGATAGGACTGACGACTATAATTTTTTTTTAACTTGTCTAAAATAATTTATACATGTCTTTAAGGAAAATTGACTTGTCTAAATTAATTTATACTTGTCTCCCGGTAAATTTTACTTGTCTAAACTAATTTATACTTGTCTCTTTATACTTTTGACTTGTATAAATTAGTTTAGACAAGTCTTTTTTAGTTTTTGAGTGGTATAATTCATTTTTGAGAACGCAAAAAATAATTATACAAGTCTGTTTCCCTTAAAGACATGTATAAATTATTTCAGACTTCTCTTTTTGCCCGAAAGACAAGTATATTTTAATTTTTATATGATTACCGGGTAATGTATGCTTTTGGCCTTTTTTGTTTTGGTCCTCATGTATAAGGGGGCGATGGTTTTAATTTATTTTGATTAGTTTTGTTTGATGATAAAAGCAAAAACGAATATTTAGTTCCGTTTGTTTGCTGGTGAAAAATCCCGCACGTTCGGGACAAAAGCTAAAATTGAATATAGATTGCTTCGCGAAAAGCTCTCAATGACGAATTATACAATAACGCAAACCTCTTGCTTTTGAAAAAGAGCGGGAGGTTTTGCTTTTTGTTAAATTATAGTTTATTTTTGTATGAATTTTAAACAAAAAACATGACAACATCTGCATTAAAAATAGCATTGCACGAAACCATTGAAAATATTAATGATGCCGAATTGCTTCAAACACTGGCTGAAATATCAAGCCACCATTATTCTATAGTTCAGGAACCAGAGCTGAATGAATATGAATTAAACCGCTTGCTTGAATCTAAAAAACAAATTGCAGAAGGAAATTATTACACCAATGAGCAGGCCAATGAATTGATGAAAAAATGGCTAAACAAATAATATGGTCGGAAAATGCCATTCAAGACCGATTACAAATTTTAGATTATTGGTTTAAACGAACAGGAAATAAAAAATATTCGAAATAGCTGGACAAGTGTTTTATTGAAACCATAACTATTATAAGCCAATTTCCGCAAGCAGGAAGAATTTATAAAACCACAGCGTTCAGATTTATGGTAAGAGATCATTTCCTGATATTTTATGAAATTAAGGAAGACATCATCTCCATATTATCAATTTTTGATTCCAGAAGAAATCCGGAAACAATAGATGAAGAATTAAAATAAACCAAACCTCCTGCTTTTGAAAAAGAGCGGGAGGTTTTTGTTTTGGGGTATTTCAATTGTTTAAATTTATTTTGCTTATGTTTGTTTGATAATAAAAGTAAAAACGAATATTTAGTTCCGTTCGTTTGCAGGTGAAAACACCTGCAAAGGCAAAAGAGGGATTTTAGTTCCGTTCGTTTGCAGGTGAAAACACCTGCAAAGGCTAAAAATAATTAAAAATGAATAAATTAAAAATAGTATTAGGAATAAGCCTTTGGCTTATTCCTAATTTTATAATTTGTCAAAACTGGGTGACTGTAGATACAGGTTTTAACAATATGGTTAATACTCTTACTTTTGATTCAGTTACTAATAAGCTATATGCTATAGGCATATTTGGAGTTGCCGGAGGAAGTGTTAATAATCTTAATAACATTGCTCAATATGACGGGGTAAGTTGGGATTCCGTTCCTGTAATTAATAGTTCCCCACCTAACATTGGTTTTGTTGCAGTTTATAATAATAAGATTGCCTTTACCTCATCCGACCAGATTTTACTTACAAATGGAGTTATACTCGACACCATTGCTTCGCATACCAATGGCGGAATATTATCTTTATTTGTAAACAATTCTGACTTGTATGCTTTAGGAGTTTTTGATTCTATAATGGGTGTAACCTCAGTAGGCATTGCTAAGTGGGATGGTACTACTTGGATAGCATTAGATACAATAACGCAATGGACTTCGGGTCTGTTTTTTAATTGTGCTGCAATATATAATGGCGAATTATATATTGGAGGTAATTTTGTAAACCAACCGGGAACAATTCGGAGAATAGCTAAATTGGTTGGTGGCCAATGGCAATCTGTTGGAAATGGACTAACCGGAGGATTTACGGATGTTTTTTGTATGGAAGTTTATAATAATAAATTATATGTTGGTGGAATGTTTAATATGAGTAATGGAAATCCTGGCAATGCTATTGCGAGTTGGGACGGAAGCCAATGGGATAATGTTGGAGGAGGGATGACACAAAGTTATGCTAAAGTAAAAGATTTACAGGTTTATAATAATGAGTTGTATGCAGGAGGTCAATTTGATTATGCAGGAGGTCGTCCTATAAAAGGTATCGCAAAATGGAATGGAACAGAATGGTGCGGTTTAGGATTTGATGCTAATAATACTGCTGTTAATACTCTGGC